>JAKPCO010000104.1 GCA_029553285.1 Methanobacteriota archaeon | reverse complement strand
TGACCCAGACATCGAACCGCTCTCAGCATCCTGCAGCTTGTTTCTCCCGTCCTCGATCAGCTCAGGCTCATGAAATGCTACATCGCATCTGCGAGCGCCTTTGCGTCACGCGGGTGAGAGATGTTAGAAGGGAGAGCATCTCGAATTATGCTGCAGCTGCCGAACCGGGAGCTCAGAGAACTCGAACTTATTTATAGATTGAGGGAGAACTTCGT
The DNA here is from genome assembly GCA_029553285.1 of Methanobacteriota archaeon. Classification (GTDB taxonomy): domain Archaea; phylum Halobacteriota; class Methanosarcinia; order Methanotrichales; family Methanotrichaceae; genus Methanothrix_B. The sequence continues at coordinate 10,830 of JAKPCO010000104.1, read as the reverse complement.
TGTGTATGCGCAGAGCTGTTGTGATCGCCTCTGGTGATGTGCAGCGTGTCGGATACCGGGACGCTGTCCTCAGGGCAGCCCGCGATCTTGGCATCTCAGGCTATGTTAAGAACATCCAGCCGTATGATGTGGAGATAGTGGCCGAGGGCGAAGAGGAGGATCTGAAGAGGTTCATCGAGGCCATCCGGATTCAGAGGTACCCCATCAATGTGAGATCGCTCTCTGTGAGATGGGAGGATGCGACAGGGGAGTTCGAGTACTTCAGGATCATATACGGGAAGTGGACCGAGGAGCTCTTCGAGAGGATCGATACCGCAGGAGCGCTGCTTTACAGAAGTGTGGAGCTGGGTGAGAGAGCGGTTGCGCTTGGTGAGAGAGCGGTTGCGCTGAGCGAGGAGAGCGTCGCAATCGGAAGGGAGATGCTGAAGAAGCAGGATATGATGCTTCAGAAGCAGGATCAGATGCTGCAAAAACAGGACGTGATGATCGAAAAACAGGATATGATGCTTGAGAGACAGGAGGAGACGGTCGAGGAGCTCCGTGGGGTGAGATCTGATCTGAGCGATCACATGGAGCAGAGGTTCGCCAGGCTGGAGAACGAGATCGCTGAGATCAGAAGGGCACTGAGGGAGCTCGGCGTCAGCTGAGCTGACAGCAGATTATAGTTCTTTGCGCCACTTCATGTAAATCCATTTAAAAGCTACTGGATATGTCATACTTCATAGATGATTTTATGTGACATGTGATATTATATCAACTTATGCGGAATACTATAGATCTTCGATCCGATCTCGAGCAGCCCCATCGCCTCCATCATTCTTTTGTTTATGATCCGCACATCGAACCGCTCCTCAGCGATTCGACGGCTCGCCGCGCCCATCCGCCCGATCAGCTCAGGCTCAAGAACGAACCTCTCCATCGCATCTGCGAGCGCTCCGACGTCGCGGGGCGGCACCAGGAAGCCGTTTACGCCATCGACCACAGTCTCGCGGCAGCCAGGGGCGTCTGTGGTGATCACGGGCCGGGCCATCGCCATTGCCTCCTGGGTGCTGCGGGGCACGCCCTCCCTGTAGGACGGCAGCACGTAAACGCTCGCCTGAGCAAGCCATGGACGCACATCGGGGACGTGGCCTTTCCATTCGAGTATTCCCTCCGAGACCCAGGCCTCGATCTCGTCCCTCCTGAGGCCGCCCGGGTTTGTGTCGAGTCCGCCGAGCAGGATGAATCGCACATCAGGGTACCTGGACCTGACAAGCCTTGCGGCCTCCGCGTACTCGACGATGCCCTTTTCGCGGAGGAGGCGGGCTGCCAGGAGGAATGTAATGGGATGCTTTACAGGAGGTGCTGGTTTCCATTCATCAAGATCGACACCGATGCCGCCGAGGAGAAACGCCTTATCAGAGGAGACCAGCCCGCGGCTGACGAACTCCTGAACGTCATCCTTATTCAGGAAGATCGCCCTGGTCGCACGGCCTAGCGCTGTTCTGTAGAGGTTCTCGACAATGCCTCTGAGCACCCTGCGCTTCAGCGGCTCCCTGCCCTCCGGTGGGGTGAAGACATAGCCGAGGCCCTCGATCATCGAAAATCTCATAGGCACCCCTGCAAGCCAGGCAGCGATCGTCCCGTAGATCACGGGCTTTATGCCATAGCCCAGCGTCAGATCTGGCCTCAACCTGCGAAGAAGGAATGCCAGGCGCAGCATGTCGAGAAGATCCCTCATCGGGTTCATGCCCGTCCTCGATAGCGAGAAGTCAACAGGCTCCGCGCCCAGTGCTCTGACGGCTGATCGCGTGCCTTCATCATAATCGGGCGCCAGGGCTATGACCCTGTGGCCCGCTGCCACCATATCAGCGATCAGCGGGCCGCGGAAGTTCACAAGCGAGAAGGCCTGGTTGCCGATGAGGCAGACTCGAAAGCATGAGCTTACATTACAAAATAGATCCATTTTATATCCCCTCGCTTTCGTGCTTATAACACACAATTTTACACCGAAGTCGTCTCGAAACCCACTGCCTCCGATTAAATATAACCTAATAATATTAGTGATTTTAAAAGAACATTATCAACTATCGATTGCCGATATAATTCACCACAGAAGGCATATTGTATGCGACTTATAAGTCCTCTACGATTTTCAATGTTGATAAATCTCTCCAAAAGACGTTTATTGCCTGTAGAAAGTTCATTGCCATATATATCATTAAACTCTTCAGCTTGTTTTACTAGCAGACGTCCCCTGCGATATTTTAGAAATCTTAGGGTTCTTGCCTTCCAATGATCAAAAAACCTATTTCGAATTCCTACAGCATTGGACGAGTGTTGCCTGTACAAGATTTTTGGCTCCGGGTCATATACTACCACACCAAATGCGGATACTACAAGATAAATCCACCAATCATGCATTAGTGCATGCTTTGGTATCTTCTTAACTATAATGTTTCTTGCTGCACGATTTATAACAATTGTACACCCTGTTGCGATATTCTCAACTAAAGCATTTTTAAAAGAAGGTTTACGCTTTAAAATCGGAGAATGCCCAATTACGTTTAAATGCTTATCAACTACTAGAACTCTGCCACAATACATAGCCGGGATTGAATTTGGCAGTTTTTTTAACAAATTTATTGCTCGACTCAATTTATCCTTTTGCCAGACATCATCTTGATCACAAAAAGAAAAATAATCTGCATTTGGTGAGGACATTTGAAGTAACACAAAGAAACTATGAGGAAGGCCGACATTCGATCCTTTAATTACTGATATATTTTCGTATGAAGTGTACCTCCTAAGAATGTTGAGCGTATTATCGATTGACCCATCGTCACGTATAATAATCTCAATATTCGGATAATCTTGATCTAAAATGCTGTTAATAAGCGGCTCTAAGTACATAGAACCATTGTAGGTAGATAATAAAACTTGAACCTTTTCCCGGGTCACTTTTTTTGACAAATTCATATGTGTTTACCTCCTATAGATTTCGTGTGAGCTATTCTACTTTGTCGTTGCTCTCGTGCTATTAACGTTATATAAGCTCTTGAAATAACCATAACTAAGAAAAATATAGGTGAGAGAAGCAATGGATTGGTCCCCGCCGCAACAAATAAAGTCATAAGTCCAATCGCCAGGGGTCTTCCAATTTCATCATTTAGCTTGTATAATCTGCTAAAAAGAACGAATACATACAAAAAGAAAACCATGGCATAAGGCAACCCAAATTGTCTGATTAAATTAAAATGACTAACCTCTACGTTAGAAACATAGCTAGAGGTTCCAATACTCCAAAAAGTAGAGCCAACCCCCATACCTACTAAAAGTATAACTGGATCTGATAATATATAGTTAAGTATCGAGTGTATATGGCCAATCTTTACTGATGTTGATGGAGAATCTGCCTCAAATTTAGTTATAATGTGTTCTAAAATATATGTATATTTTAAGAAATATACGACAGAAATGAAGACGAAAATTATTGATATAACTAATATAAATTTAATTGCATATTGCTTAGAAATTTTGCCTGCCCAGATTCTATTAAAACACACCCAGAAAATTCCACATATCATAAATAAGATCGCAGCCGTTGAAGTAGTTAAAAGTGTTGCTAAAGCAACTATAATAAACTTCTTTCCATTATCCTTCATTAAAAGAACTGCTGCTGGAATTAGCAATAATGTCCATCTCGGATAGACATTTGGGAAAAACAAAGAATTCGTTTCATTAAAAGGCTTTATTCCAAAGTAACCTAGGTTATGTTCATAACTAAAAATATATATTTTTTGTATCATTTCATTTTGACCAAAGAAATGAAATACGCAGATTGTACAAAAAATTATTATTATTAATATTGCCCCAAAAAATAGAGCGTTCGTGAATAAAGAAATAATCTTCTCTTTTGGCCGAATCAATAGAAAGAGTGGATAAAGCAACCATATTCCAAAAGGAGTTATTTCCATTAATGCTGCAGATGGTTTCACAGAAAAAACAGCAATTGCTAAAGTCAGAAAAACCAACGGGGCAATAAAAAACAATCCGCCCTCTAATATAAGGAAGCTGAATGGTATCTTAATTTCTTTTTTTTGTATAGCAATGCTAAATAGCAGATAACCAACTATAATAAAGAAAGATGCATATTTCAGACCAAATGATCCTCCAACATCTATAATAATTGCAGCTAAGAACAAACTATATAAGATCTGCGGCAACTGCAAGCTGAACTTAGCCATCTCAAATTTAGATGCAAGTAGTTGCATATTATTTCCTACCACTCCCGTTAGTTCCGCTTCACCACGATTATGGCCACCTTCGGCCACTCCTCTCCTGCCATCACCCTCGCCTCCCCGCGACCATCACGAGCTCCTCGCCCCCGCCGCGCGCGTGCTCGATCGCCTGGAACGCGAGCCCCTGCAGGCGCATGCGCACCCCTGCGCGCGTGGGTGAGCAGCCGGGGAGCGCGCCGTCGCGGCGGATGCACGAGCTGGCGGCGTAGATCCAGCGCGCGCTCCTCGCAGTCGTGCGCATCTCTTGCACCCGCAGACCCGCGCGCTCTGCAGCCTCACGCAGCGACTGGGGGGAGAAGAGATGCAGGTGGCGCGGGACCTCAAGCCCTCTCCAGTGCTCGCCAAATACCTGATACCCCATGCTCTTGATGTTGGGCGTTACCACCACCAGCTTGCCGCCTGGCCTCAGCACCCTGTGGCACTCTTTAAGCGTGCCGATCGGGTCAGGCACATGCTCTATGACGTGGTTCATGGTGATCGCATCGAAGTGCCCATCCGGAAACTTCGCATCCTCAAGCGATCCCTGGAAGACCTCCAGCCCCAGCTTCTCGCGTGCGACCGCCACAGCTGCCGCGTCTGGCTCGACGCCTGCAACCTCCCATCCAAGCTGCCTCATCCTGTCCAGGAACATTCCGTTTCCGCAGCCTACGTCGAGAAGACGCCCTCTCTCTTCTCCCCTGAGCCACATCACACCACCGCACACAATCTCTCTCAGAGGGCCAATTCGACCTAAAACCTGCCCCATAATCGTGTGCGATCTATCTATTGGGTAGCCAAAGCTGGATCTGAGAACGCTCTCCTTCACGCTCTTTTTGAGGCCTGAAAGCGCCCCACTGGGAGCTTCTACTACCTGATGGGTGAAGTACTGGCAGTAAAGCTTGCCTATGTCCTCGGAGATGGGGCGCGGATTGAGCCAGACCAGCTGGCATGCCGGGCACTCCATCAGCGACCAGACACCAGGTGCGCCAAATAGGCGGTCATGGAGGTTACTGTAAAGCACCGTGCCCTCGCTGCCACAAAGCATGCAGCGGTCAGCCTTCACAGCCCGAACACCCTCATTATCGATCATCAAAGCGCCTCCGCGCCTTTCTTCAGCCTTGCAATGGCGAGGATTGCCGAGCGATCTGGCGCATCCAGAACGCGCTTCCATGCAGCCCAGGCGAACATGAGGATAAGTCCTCCTGTGAGAGTGATCTGAGTATGGAGAGGAAGTGTATCTGTTGCCGCCTTCAGCATAAACCCAAGCACTGTAAGAGCTGCGAGCGATGCTCCTGCAATGACCGTCCCGTTTGCTGACATCAGTCTGATAGAAAATCCAAATGCCTTGAAGGCTGCCCAGAACAGCAGTAGCGCATCAAGGCCTATACGCAGCGTCCACGCAGCTGCTGCTCCTGCAATACCAAAGCTCCCTACCAGTATCCAGGCCACGCACAGATAGATTGGAAGCTCTATCATGTGGAACTTGGCTGGGATATCCGGCCTTCCAGTCCCCTGTAAAAGTGCAAACGGCGTGTGAGCAAGTGAATTTACCAGCACACCGATCGCAAGTATCTGCATCGCCAGCGTGCTCTCCATCGCAAAGTCAGAACCGAGCCATATCTGCAGGATATTTCTTGCGAAAAGCGCTATTAATACTATCATCGGTCCTAATATCAATAGAACGTACTTGATTGATCTGGCAAATAGCATGCCAAGCTTCGTCCTCTCCTTTATCCCCTCAAGCGTGCTGAACGCCGGGAAAAGAGCCATCGTCATACTGGATGGTATGACCCACATGCGTGTGACCGCCTCGTAAGGCGCTGTGTAGTATGCAACTGCAGACATTGTGAGCATCGAGCCTATCAGAAACCTGTCCAGATAAACCAGAATGGGCCCGATGACCCCGCTTACAGTCACCCACCCACCAAAGGCAAACAGGCTACTGAACAGAGCAAATGAACTGGAGTATCGCCTGAGCTCTGGAAAGATCCGAACATCCAGCGCCACATAGACCATAAGCGTCGTCATGCTTGCAACCAGAATCAGGGTGACGATGCCCGGCAGGCTCAGTCCGAGATACACCCCGAGCAGTGGAAGAAGAAACGTCATCGAGCTGGTGGGTATCTTTATCGCATTTAAAAGATCGAACCTCTGAGATGCCTCGAGAACACCCCTGAATGAGCCTGACACGAGTGCCACAGGAATGGAGAGCGCGAGTATGTGGAATGTATCCCTGGCCTCTCCAACGAGCTCAGGAGGGATATTCAGGATCCGTTCCACAAGAAGGTCCGTGATGCCCATAAGAGCAAGAGCGCCGACCGCGCCTATAACCACCTGAACAGTGACAGAGGTCCACACAATTCTGGGTACCTGATCATCCTCGCCCCTGCCCAACGCCTCTGCAACGTACTTGGTTGTCGCCCTCCCTAGGCCCAGGTCGAAGATCGTGAAGTATCCCAGAACCACCCACGCTAAGGATAGCAGCCCGAATCGATCCGTACCAAGCCCGCGCACGACGAACGGTATCGTCACCACCCCGACCAGCAGAGGCACCGCCTGTCCTATCAGGTTAAGCAGCGCGTTCCTTGCGATCAGGCTGCCATTTATCTCCACCCGCTTCATGGCTTCTCAGTACACCTCATCATGAGCACCACTTGTCAGTATCTCTTCCGCCCAGCTTAACGGTTCTGAACAAGCATACGATAGATCACAGTCGACAATACACCATCTCGCCCTTCGCCTGTGGCTGCGCAACCCAGGCTGAAAAGGATCTTATGCTCAGCCTTTCCCGTACACCCTCCGGCAGTACTCCAGGTACTCCCCTGTTATCACACCCTGAACCCAGTCCTGGTTCGCAAGATACCAGTCCACAGTCCGGGCCAGCCCCTCCTCAAAGCTCACCACCGGCATCCAGCCGAGCTCTCTCACCTTCGAGCAGTCGAGCGCGTACCTGAAATCATGGGCTGCACCCCTCGGATCGCGAATGTGTTTTATCAGTCTCGCAAAATCCTCAGGATCTCTATTTAACCTTTCTCCAAGCGCCCTGCAGATCATCTCCACAACCTCGATGTTCCTCCTCTCAGATCCGCCGCCGATGTTGTAGATCTCCCCGGGCCTGCCCTTCATGAGCACCACCTCTATCCCCCTGCAGTTGTCCTCCACGTACAGCCAGTCCCGGACCTGCGCGCCCTCTCCATAGAGAGGAAGATCCATCCCGGCGAGGGCGTTTCTTATCATCAGCGGTATGAGCTTCTCAGGGAACTGGTACGGCCCGTAGTTGTTCGAGCTGCGAGTCACGATGACAGGCACGCCGTAGGAGATGTAATACGCCCTGCAGAGCAGATCTGCAGCAGCCTTGCTCGCCGCATATGGGCTGTTAGGCCTCAGAGGCGAGTCCTCCGTGAACCTCCCATCCGTTATGGAGCCGTAGACCTCGTCCGTGGATATGTGAACGAACCTTTTCACATCGTGATTCCTCGCGGCCTCGAGGAGAACCTGCGTGCCCCTCACGTTAGTCTCTATGAACGGCGATGGGTCGAGAATGCTCCTGTCAACATGCGTCTCAGCCGCGAAGTTCACCACAGCATCCAGGCCATCCCTGAAGAGACCATCCACAAGCTCCCTGTCCGCGATATCGCCCCTGACAAACCTGTATCTCTCATCTCCCTCGATATCCCTCAGGTTCGCAGGGTTCCCGGCGTACGTCAGCCTGTCGAGGTTGATCACCTCCCAGCCGTCATGCTCTCTGAGCGCGTGATGTATGAAGTTGCTCCCTATGAACCCACAGCCGCCTGTGACCAGAAGCCTCATCATCTCTCCTCATAAACAAAAGCGTTCACCGCGTCACCCAGACCGGGCCACCCCGCATCCCTGGGCGAGAGCACCGGTTCAGGCATCGGCCACTCAATCCCGATATCGGGATCGTTCCATATGATCCCGGCCTCGTGATCCGGCGAGTACTCAGCTGTGGTCTTGTAAATGACATCAGCCACATCGCTGAGAGTCATAAAACCGTGCGCGAATCCCGGGGGTATGTAGAGCATCCTCATGTTCTCTTCAGAGAGATTGACGCCTACCCATCTCCCGTACGTCGGCGAGCCCCTCCTGATATCCACAGCGACATCGAATATCTCGCCACTCACAGCGCGAACCAGCTTCCCCTGAGCCCTCGGCGGGTTCTGGTAGTGAAGCCCTCTCAGAACACCCCTTCTTGAGCGCGAGTGGTTGTCCTGGACAAACCTCTCATTTATTCCGAACGCGGCGAACTCCGAGTGCTTGTAGCTCTCCATGAAGAACCCGCGCTCGTCCCTGAATACCCTGGGCTCGATCAGTATCACATCAGCAATCTCAAGCCTCATGAAGCTGAACGGCATCAGAACCTCACCTCTGCATCGTCTCCTATCATCAGCCTCAGCGCCTGGCTGTTCATCCTCTCCCTGGAGACGACGGTGTTTCTCCCTATAACACTGTCCTCGAGCCTGTCTATGTTTCTTATCACCACACCATCCAGAACCACCGAGTGCTCGATCGCCGAGCTCTCCACAACACACCCCCGACCGATGCTTGTGTACGGGCCTATGAACGATCCTTTTATAACAGATCCCTCGCCTATGACAGCTGGCCCCCGGACCGTGCTCTCGATCACACATGCGCCTTTGGCGAGAGACACCCTGCCCACGACCCTGCTCCTGCCGTCGATCTCCCCCCGGATGTCCTCATCAACGAGCTCGTCCAGGACCACGCGGTTAGCCTCGAGCAGGTCGTCCTTCTTGCCTGTATCAAGCCACCATCTCCTCAGTATGTAGCTTTTCACCCTCAATCCCTTGTCGAGGAGCCTCTGGATCGCATCCGTGATCTCGAGCTCCCCCCTCCAGGACGGTTTGATCTCAGATACTGCATCATGAATCGCCGGGGAGAAGAGGTAAACGCCGACGAGGGCAAGGTTTGATGGCGGATCCTTCGGCTTCTCCACGAGCCGCCGCACGTTCCCTGACTCATCGACCTCCGCGACCCCGAACATCCTGGGATCCTCGACCTCCTTCAGGAGTATCATCGCATCTGATCCGCCACTCTCAAAATCCCTGACGAACGGGACGATGCTCTCCCCGATCAGGTTGTCGCCCAGGTACATGAGGAACGGGTCGTCCTCCAGGAAGTCCTGGGCGACCTTCACCGCGTGCGCAAGCCCTCTGGGCGCGTCCTGCGGTATGAACTCGAGGTTGAAGTTCCAGGGGTTTGAAGCCAGTGACTCCTTCACCTGCTCACCCGTCTCGGGGGCTATGATCACCCCGACGTCCTCTATGCCCGCGCTCCTGATCTGATCCATCGCGTAATGGAGTATCGGCCTGTTTGCCACCGGCACGAGCTGCTTCGTCATCGTGTACGTCAGAGGGCGCAGCCGCGTGCCCTTCCCTCCTGAGAGGACAAGCGCCTTCATACCCTACCAGCCACCTCACCTATGTGATCGCTCAGCGAATCCCTCCAGTGCGGCATCATATCCATGCCCTGAACTCGCAGGAGGAGGTTGTCCAGCACCGAGTTCGCGGGACGTCTTGCAGGCCGCGGGAACTCAGATGTGCTCACAGGCACCACCCTGAGATCCATGCCGAGAAGCCGGAATATCTCAACTGCGAACTCGTACCAGGTGCATTCCCCCTGGGATGTGCAGTGGTATAAACCATAGCTTTCTGTCTCAATGAGCAGATCGATCTGGTTCGCGACATCGCCCGCGAACGTCGGGGTGCCGCGCTGGTCGTCCACAACCCTGATCTCATCTCTGGCTCCTGCGAGCGAGAGCATCGTCTTCACGAAGTTTCTGCCCGCAGGACCGTAAAGCCAGGCCACTCTGAGTATGAAGCTGTCTGGATTCTGTTCCATCACCATTCTCTCTCCAAGAAGCTTCGACCAGCCGTAGACGTTTAGCGGATTCGGCGGGTCGTACTCAACGTAAGGCACATCCTTTTTCCCGTCGAAGACGTAATCCGTGCTGATGTGCACAAACTTCGCCCCAGCCCTGCGGGCTGCGATTGCAGCATTTCTGGCGCCAATTGCGTTCACAAGAACCGCTTTATCCCGGGCAGACTCGCATCCATCGACATCTGTGTATGCAGCAGAGTTTATGATGACGTCAGGCCTGATGCGCTCCGTCTGCCTTAAAACAGCACCCAGATCTGCAACGTCCGCCTCTATGTGAGAGAAGGGAGCTAAATCATGATGCCCCAGAACCCTGCACAGCTCTGTGCCGAGCTGACCCTCAGCGCCGAAGATCAGGATGCGCATGTCGTACCCCGCCCTGACACTGATGTGCATTTCGTTCGTGCCATCATCACAATCCAGCAAATTTCAACATGTGCCTGAAAATCCTTTCCCCACGCTGGTATACGCCTCGGGTCTCTCAGATGTGTCTCTGCCCCTGCAGCCAGTCTCCTCCCGACCCGTGATTAACACGCCCGCAAGGTCCGATGCCTATCCGCGCCGGTTCTGCAACATTCGCGCTCAGGCGCAGCTGCCCCCAAGCTCCCTTATCGCCCTCTTGATCTCAGCGATCTCCCCCTCGATCCTGGCAAACCTC
>JAKPCO010000101.1 GCA_029553285.1 Methanobacteriota archaeon | reverse complement strand
CGTGAACTTCAAACGCAAGGATAAGAAACCTGGTAGCCTGCGATGGACAAGAGCTATAGAATGCTGGAACAACTTCTGTAAAATGTTTATGTTCTACTACAACGTCGCGAGGAGGTAATAATGTTATTCGGACAGGTCCGTTAAATAATTCTAATCAATCTTTTTACTTTGGTACATGATATTAATAGTAAACAACATATGCTCAGCCCCTCCAGAATGAATTTGAGTGTGCTCATGGATACATGACTTCCGCCCCTAAAAGGGCAGGGCTTCCTGCGTTTCGACTTCGTCGAAGGTAAGTCGAAACCTACTCTGAATGGGGTCTTCTGTCTGCTTAACATGGAAGCAAACCTCAGCTGTGGGCGTTCTGATATGCCAGGGGAGATGCGACCGGTTCCGGAACACTTCATGCCTGCGCATCACCCGGCATCGCAACCAGTCCAGTGAGCTCTCAGCCAGCGTTGAAGCATGATGCGATCTGTCTGCGGCCCGCCATGGTAACGCTGCCGTACGATCCTGCTGGACGTGGCAGTTATATATGATGCTGATGAGAGTTTGACTGTGATGGCAACGCCTAAAACACTGCCTCTGGTCCTCTTTCTGATGATAGTGCTCATCCTGCTTTTCGTGCCATCAAATGGTGTGGAGCGGGTTCGCGTCTCCGGATCCACCACTGTCATGCCCCTCGCAGAGCTATGCGCAGAGGAGTTCAATTTCATGTGCAGGGAGTACATGGTTACGGTCACAGCCGGCGGATCCGGCGTGGGGATAATCGACGCTGCCGAGGGCAGAGCGGATATAGCCATGTGCTCCAGGGAGATAAAGCCATCAGAAAAGGCGCTCTATGAGAGGCCTGATCGCAGATTCAGGGAGATACTGGTCGGCTACGATGCGATAGTGATAGTCGTGAGCCCGCAGATATATGACAGCGGCGTGGGGAGTCTCACAGCGAGAGAGGTCAGAATGATATATGCCGGGGAGATAAGAAACTGGAAGTCCGTCGGAGGGCCTGATAGAGAGATCATGGTGGTGGGAAGGAAGGCGGGATCAGGCACCAGAGATACATTCAATGAGATCATCATGGGATCCGCGGCTGCTGAGACCCCGGGCGTGAGCATCGAGGCTATGGACAGCTCAGAGGTCAAGACCGCGATACTCGGGAGCGACAGGGCCATAGGCTACCTGGGATACAGCTATGTGAGGGCTGGAGGCGTGATGCCGGTCGCGCTGAATGGTGTCGATCCGACGATAGATAACATAAGGAGCGGAAACTACACGCTCGCGAGAAAGCTTTACTTCTACACATTCGGCGAGCCGAGCGCAGGAGCCAAAGCATTCATAGACTTCGTTCTGGGACCGCAGGGTCGCAGGATAGCGGAGATGAATGGGTTCATATCGCCATGAGCTGAAACATTGTGTGCATCCGGCAGGAAGATCAAGGTCGTCATGAGCATGACGAAGTACAGAGGGATCATCTGTAATCTGAAGGGGTCTCAAATGCTCCGGGGGTGTTAGCTTGGCGAGGTTTGGCGTGCATATCTCGATTGCTGGTGGTCTGCATCTCTCTGTGGGAAGGGCGATCGAGCTCGGATGTGATACATATCAGATATTCACATCGAATCCGAGAGGATGGAGATCAAAGCATCTCTCAGATGATGTTATAGAGTCCTTTAAAAGCAAACTCAGCAGCTCAGGGATATGGCCGGTGGTGGGCCACATGCCGTATCTCCCAAACCTGGCCTCTCCCAGGGAGAACGTTTACTCCAGATCTGTACAGGCGCTGAAGGATGAGCTGATGAGGTGCAGCGCCCTGGGCATTCCGTATCTGGTAACGCACATGGGAAGCCACCTGGGATCCGGCAGAGATAATGGCATATCCCGCACAGTCGGCGCGATCGAGGCTGCGCTCCCTCATTCAGATGGCACGAAGATCCTGCTGGAGACCACATCCGGATCGAGGAACAGCATCGGCGGGAGGTTTGAGGATCTTGCAGATGTCAGGGAGAGAGTCGGCTCGGATCTGCTCGGCGTCTGTCTGGATACCTGTCATGTATTCGCTGCCGGATACGATCTCAGAGATGAGACGAGCCTGGCTGAGACCCTGAAGGCATTCGATAGCACCGTCGGGCTGGGAAACCTCATGCTCATCCATCTCAACGATTCTGTGGGCGATCTCGGCTCAGGCCTGGACAGGCACGAGCATATCGGCATGGGCAGGATAGGACTTGAGGGGTTCAGAGCGGTGATAAACGATCGGCGTCTCAGAGAGCTGCCCATGATAATGGAGACGCCTGTTGATGAGAGGAGGGACGACCGCGGAAACCTGGAGGTTGTCCGTGGACTCAGCCGAAGAGGGCCCTCATGACCAGCATCATCGCGTCCCTTGAGACCGGCTTCACAAGGTAGGTGCTCGCTCCAAGGTCGTAGCTCTTCTGTATGTCAGAATCCGCGTTGGAGCATGTCAGCATCACCACAGGTATTCTGGAGAAACGCGCGTCGGCCTTGATGCTCTTCAGCACCGCCATGCCTCCCATGTCCGGCAGGTTGATGTCGAGAAGAATGAGATCCGGCAGGTGCTCTCCTGCCCTGAACATATCCTCCAGAATCCGCAGCGCCTCCCCGCCGTCACCGGTGATCTGCATGTCTCCATCCAGGCCGCTCCTTCTCAGAACCTTTATCGTGAGAAAAACATCCTCCGGGTTGTCCTCCACAAGGAGTATCCTGAGCTTTCTTGTATCTTCAACCATAATGCAAGCACTTCTTGAACCCATACTGCACCTGAGCTTTCATAATCTTTTTAGCAGGCCGTTGGTCCTTCACCTCAGGGTTTATCTAGTTTTCTCTGGACATTTCCACGGCTGAGAAGAGCCACCCTGCTGAGGCTCACCTGGTCCTCCAGCGTGTATCCAGTGGATTCGGAGAGCGCTGAGGCGAAGCTCATGACCTCCTCATGTGATGGCATCGCATCTCTGGATAGCCTGTATCTTGATCTGCCGAGATGCATGTATGCCTTGACCTCTATGAAGTCCGGCTCTGCATTATCTAGAATTCTGGCGTACGACTCAGGGGCAAACATGTTCACGCCCCTGACGAGCGTGATTCTGACAACGGTCCTGCACCTCAGATCGCGCATCATTCCCAGGCTCTCCAGTATGCGATCCCACTCTCTCCCACCCGAGACCTTTCTGTAGGTGTCCTCATCCGGGGCGTTCAGGCTGATGTAAAGCTGTGTTGGCTTCACATCATTCAGTATCTCTGGATTTGTGCCATTCGTCACCAGGAATGATGTCATCCCCCTGGCACCTATCGCCTCAATAAGTCCCTGGAGATGCGGGTAGAACGTGGGCTCGCCCATGAGCGATATCGCCACATGTGCTGGCCTCGAGGCCTCATGAAGCCTCGCACGGTCGACGACATCAGAGCCCCAGTAACCAGACAGGATCCTCCGCTGCTCTCTGAGCACAAGCTCCATGAGATCCTCCGGTTCAGTCCATCTCTCAGGCAGCTGGAACGCCTCATCCACAGGCCGCCAGCAGTGGAGGCAGAGGTGGTTGCAGTGGAGCGTCGGGGTCATCTGCACGCATCTGTGGCTCTCAATGCCGTAGAAGTGATGCTTGTAGCACTGCTCCCCCCCTCTCAGGCTCCTCTTAAGCCACAGACATGGCTTCACAGCGCCCTCTCCCACAAGATGGTACCCCTGTCGCTCAAGCACTGCAGGATCCATATCCACCTCCCTTCAGCTCGAACATACCTCTAAGGATCAACCCCTCATTCTGCTTAACCCTGTCTGAATCCTCTCCCCCATGGCTCTTCGCCCCACTCCTCAGATACAAGCTCTATCGCATGCGCTCTCACATCAGAGGGATCGAGAGGCCTGCGCGCCACACCGCTCTCTATTGCGGCTGCAGCCACTGCCTCTGCCACCGCAGGAACAACCCTTCTGTCCAGCGGGGATGGAATTATGCGGTCCTCCCTGACCTGATCAACCAGAGATGCTATCGCCTCAGCAGCTGCTCTCTTCATGCTCTCGTTTATATCAGTGGCTCTGACATCGAGCGCGCCACGGAATATGCCCGGGAAGCCAAGAGCGTTGTTCACCTGGTTGGGATAGTCAGACCTTCCGGTGGCAACGATCCTCGCGCCCGCCCTCCTCGCCTCATCTGGCATTATCTCAGGGACAGGATTTGCCATCGCAAACACTATCGGATCCTCTGCCATCCCCTCGACCATATCCCTGCTGACTATTCCCCCGACAGAGAGCCCTATGAAGACATCCGCGCCTCTCATCGCATCTCTCAGGGAGCCTTTCATCCCCTGAGGGTTCGTGAGTTCAGCCAGCGTCCGCTTGGTTGGGCTGAGATCATCTCGCCCCCGATGGATTATCCCTTTCCGGTCGCATACCCTGATATCCCTCACGCCGAAGTCGAGCAGAAATCTCGTCACAGCGACCCCTGCGGCACCGGCGCCAGATACAGCTATCGAGATATCCTCGAAGCTCTTGCCGACGAGCTTCAATGCGTTTATCAGAGCAGCGACCGCAACAACCGCGGTCCCATGCTGGTCATCGTGAAATACAGGGATGTCCAGCCTCTTCTTGAGCTCCTCCTCTATCTCAAAGCACCTCGGCGCACTGATATCCTCGAGGTTTATGCCGCCGAAGACCGGTGATATCCTGACAACGGTCTCCACAATCTCTGATGGCTCTTTTGTGCTCAGAGCTATCGGAAAGGCATCCACCCCCGCAAACTTCTTGAAGAGAAGCGCCTTGCCCTCCATTACGGGTATCGCCGCCAGTGGACCTATGTCACCGAGGCCCAGAACCGCGGTGCCGTCTGTGACGACAGCCACCATGTTCCCCTTCGATGTGTAAAGGTAAACATCATCCGGGTTCCTGCTTATCGCGAGGGACGGCTCTGCCACACCGGGTGTGTAGGCCAGGCTGAGGTCGTTGGCATCCCTTAAAACGACTCTGCTGCAGATGGCTATCTTGCCCATCCTGTGGTACCTGAGAGCATCATCCTGAATCGACATCGCTGGGCATCTGGGTGCATTTGAGATAAATATTGCTGTTGATTTTGACCATCTCAGGGCCCGTGCTCCCATTCGCCGTAGACAGTCTGGAACCCTGATGCTTTCCCCAAACCTGCATGCATTTGATCTCACGGTTCGCATTACGAGCAAACAACCTGGGAAATGGCTCTTCAGCTCGACCAGCAATTTAATCTACGATCGCTTTAAAAGAGATCCGGGATGCTCGACCTGCTGCTCAGAGCCATGGACACCGCGATACCTGTGCTGGTGACGATATTCCTCGGGCTGTTTCTAGCGGGCATGCTCATGGAGCTCGGCATCCTCGATCGCCTCTCGGTTCTCTCAAAACCGCTCGTCTACATGGCGAACCTGCCATCGATATCTGCATCCTCATTCCTGGTCTCCCTCGGCTCTGCAGTCGCAGCAAACTCGATGATCGCGGAGTTCAAGATGCGTGGCGCTCTCGACGACCGCGAGACCGTGCTCTGCGCCATGATGAACAGCATACCGGTGTATATCAGGGAGATACTCACATACCAGATACCGGTGGTTGTTCCACTTCTGGGACCGGTGGTCGGTCTGTTCTATGCGGGTGTGTTCATAGCCACGGCCATCGTCAAGATACTCATAGTGATAGTACTCGGCAGGCTGCTGCTCAGAGGAAGGAATGGTGCGGAGATGCCGTGGCAGCCGCCCAGAAGAAACAGAAACCCGCTTGATGCCACACTGAATATCCTTCGCACACAGATGAGACCGTTCGCCAGGATATCCATCACATACATTGCGATGACGCTGCTGGTCCTCTCGCTGAACGATCACGGCTTCTTCGAGAGGCTGAGCGTGCTTCCGATCGCTCAGACCTTCGGCATCTCCCCTGAGGTGATAGTGCCCCTGACAACATACGTCGCGAGTCCGCTCATCGGTATATCCCTGCTCAGCCCGATGATCCAGAGCGGCTCGTTAACGGAGATACAGGCAGCGACCGTGCTCATGCTGGGCAGCATGTTCATGCTCCCGATATTCGCCATGAAGAGCATGGTGCCTAACTACACCGCCATATTCGGCCCGCGGGTCGGTCTCATGATCGTCGCGATATCCACAGGCCTGAGCGTCTTGGTGCGCGCCATATTCCTCCTGGCGCTTCTGAGCATTGGATGAGCGCGTTTCAGTCAGTGCTGGCCGCACGCATGCTTCTCGCATGTCCCTCGATTGCTCTCCTCTCCTCTTCGCTCAGGATGCATCCCTCAACACATCCCGGATCGCAGCAGAGCCTGCAGGGCTCCACATGTATCGTGACAAACGAGCACGGGTAGTGCTCACGTATGGCCTCTTTAAGTATATCTGTGAGCTGATGAGATTCCTCGACTGTCATATCCGAGTCAACCAGGATGTGAAACTCAGCAAACCTGTATGAGCCGGAGCGCCTGGTTCTGAAAGCGTGAAATCCACGGACATCCGGCTTCATGGAGACTATCTTCTCCTTTATGAGGGCCTTCTCCTCATCCGGCAGGCTTGAATCGAGGAGATCGTGCGCAGAATCGATTGTGAGATGGAGCGCAGCCTTCAGGATCAGAATGGATACGAAGATTGCAGCAAGCGGATCCAGGATCCTGAGATCCATGGACATTCTGTCGCCGATCCAGATCGCCGTGAGCCCCAGCATCACGCCCAGGGATGTGTATACATCTGTTCGTAGATGCCATGCGTCCGCCTGGAGGGCGACCGACTCAGTCTCACGTCCGACGGCGAAGAGTCTCTGGGAGACGAGTGTGTTCACAATCGCAGAGATGAGCATTACACCAGCGCCGAGCCATACCGTCTCGATCTCCGTGGGGTTCAGTATCTTCGACCATGCTTCAGAGAGTATCCAGTAGGCAGCGAGGAGGATCAGCAGCGCCTCCACAGTTCCTGAGATGTTCTCGATCTTCCCGTGGCCGAAGGGATGGTCATCGTCCGCAGGCCTGCCTGCGATCCTGACGGAGAGAAATGCCATGAGGGCTGCGATGAGATCGACTGCGGAATGCGCAGCCTCTGAGATGATCGAGACCGAGCCGATCATAAGCCCGATGGCCAGCTTGAGGGCCACGAGAAATGAACAGGCGATCACCGAGAGTCTTGCAGCCCTCCCCTTCACCTCTGCTCTGCTTTTCATTTCAGCCCCATGCTTATTTTGATCCGGCGATCAGCGGCGCTACGGAGACTGTGCTCACCCCGCGGTCAAGCGTGTCCGTGGCCACGATCCTGTCAACGCCTGCATGATACAGCTTCAGGAGAGCGTTTCCGGTGAGCACTGGATGGACCGCTGCCAGATGAACGCTCTGGGCGCCCTGCTTCCGGAGCATCGATATCGCAGTTGCCATCGTGCCACCTGTCGCTATCATATCATCCACAATCACGACATCCCTGCCTCTGACATCGACCTCCTTCGGCGCGATCGAGACCTCTGTGCCGCTGTATCTGGTCTTCTCCAGATGATCGAACTCACATCCAATGATCTCTGATGCCCTGGATGCCATCGCTACTGCGCCCTTGTCAGGAGATACCACAACAGGATCTCTGAGATCGAGCCTGCGGATCTCCTCTGCGAGAAGAGGAGTCGCATCCAGGCTCTCTGCTCTGCATCTGAAGTGCGTGAGCACTGAATGCGCGTGGATGTTCACCGTGAAGACCCTGGAGTTGTCATTCAGGAACGGGTTCAGGGCGCTAGCTATCGCCCTCGCGGTGAGCGGCTCCCCCGGCTTGAATATCTTGTCCTGTCTGGCATATCCGAAGTAGGGTATGACAAGTGTCACATTCCTTCCGCGGACTATATCGAGGAGCTGCAGAAGGTAAACAATATCCCTGTCAGACGGCGTGCTCTGTATCACAACAACATCCTCATCGATCTCGGACTGGAGCTGCGTGTATGCCTCACCATCCGGGAACGTCCTGTACTCGCAGAGCGCCACCCTCTCCCCGAGGATCGAGGCGACCCGCCCGGCGAGCAGCTGCGACGATGGACCTCCTATGATCATGATAACCTCCCACGGCACAGGTACAGCAAACCCCGGTGAAAGGGGGATGCTCACCCGGCCGGTATCAGCACACCACTCTCATCCGCACCCTGACGCTTGGAGTCACGATCGGCCCGACCGCCCTAGAGTCTCTCCCGACATCCATATGCTTCAGGAGATCGAATATGTTCCCGGCGATCATGGCAGATCGCACAGGCTCTCTGACCTCGCCGGCGCGGATGCGAAATGCATTTCTTGCCTCAACTGAGAAGTCTCCGGATATGGGGTTTGCGGTGTGCGCCCCTATCACGCTGTTGACCAGGACACCCTCGCGCACATCTCCCAACACATCCACAGGCTCTTTTGAGGAGATGATCAGGTTGCGGATGCCGATCCTGGGCATATCCGAGTAGCCGGATCTGACAGAGTTTCCGGTGCTCGATCTTCCATCCTTACCGGCTGTGTAGGTGTCATAGAGGTAGCTTCTGAGGGTGCCGTCCTCCAGGAGCACATTTCTCTGTGAGGGGACGCCCTCTCCGTCGAAAGCAGAGCTTCCCATGCCTGCAGGAAGCGCTCCATCGTCGATCATCTGGAGCCGCGGGTCAGCTATGCTCCTGCCCAGCATGCCAGCGAGCGCAGACCTCCCCTTCTGTACGTTCTCTGCGGAGAGAGCTGGGACAAGAGTGCTCTCAAGAAGCTCCGCAAATGCGACCGGCGAGAGCACGACATCGTAAGTATCTGTCTCCAGGGATACGCCGTCGAGAGAGCGCCCTGCGAGATCCGCGGCCCTCTCACCCACCGCTCTGGCGTTAACGGTGAAGCTCCGGGAATTATCGAACTCGCTTCCTGTCGCAACCCCTGAGCTCCCTCTGGCGATCGCCTCAAGAGCGAGATGAATCGATGTGCCCTCCTCCGAGAGGTCCACGCCGCTGGAGTTGATCAGGATCTCCAGGCTGTGTGTGCATGATACGCCGCCTGATACCGGCTCGACACCCTCAACAGAGCTGCATCCGCTTAGGAGATCATCCGAGATCTCCAGGAGCGTGTCTGTCTGGACGTCCGCTATCCTCCTGTCGAAGAGGCCATCGACAGAGGTCATCTGCGATCTTCCCGGGAGACCCTTCCAGAGGCTGTCCGGGCCAAAGATACGGGCCGCGCTCACCGCAGCCTCTGCGACATCATCAAGCCTGCTGAGATCTGATGTGCTTGAAAAACCAACACCGCCCCTGAGAACAGCGCGCAGCCCAAGCCCCCTGAGAACGCCCTCGCTGATGCTCTCGACATTCCTCCTTCTGAGTTCGAGCGTCAGGTTCCTGCTCTGAACCCCGAATACCTCCGCCTCATCAGCTCCCAGGCGAAGAGCCCTATCAAGCAGCCTCTCCGCAGCTATCCTCAGATCATCCGATGTACCTGAGATCCTCCTCGCCCCCGCTCTCGTAAGGTACCTGTGCCCTCTCCATCTCCTGGAGCTTGCTCACTATCCGCTCCATCTCGCCCGCTCTCTCCTCAAGAGCCTGTGTCCTGACCTCGATCCCGAGCGCCTTGCAGAGGACCTTGAGAACAGCATGCGCAGACTTCGGGTCGACCAGATACCCGCTTGTAGTGCCCATGAGGCACACAGCATCGATGCCCCTCAGGCCGCCAAGCCCCACCAGGAGGCCGCTGACCCCGATGATCCCTCCTCCGGGCTCGTTCTCGTGGAAGACCACCCCCAGCCCCTTCATCTCCTCAACGAGCTCTGGCCTGTTCGTTGCGCCGATCACCTGCGGCTCCACGAACTGGCCCGTTCCGTAGCCTCCAAGGGTATAAATCCTCCGGACGCCGAACTCCTCTGCAATATCAAGAAATATGCCTGTGAGCTCGTAGTGCCCTTCATTCGTGGCGCTCTGGTAATCGCCCACCAGGATCAGCAGATCCGGCTCTCCATCCTTTCCCCTGTATGCGTAGATCTCATTCCTGACCTGCCTGACAGTGCCATCTGCCTGTACCAGTACCTGCGGGGGGAAGTGCGGCGAGTATATCTCGATGATCTTCTCTGCTTTGAGCTCTTCTATGAGATGCTCAGCGACGAGCTTTCCGACATGCCCAACCCCGGGCAGGCCCTCAACCAGAATGGGGCTCTCGAGAGATACCTCCTTGAGCCTTCGAACAAGCGTCTTTTTCATGACTTTCCCTCTTCCCGCCCGCTTTCAGAGAACAGAGCACGCCGGTACCTGCCATACCGATCCTCGGGGGAGAACCTGGCCGGCTTCGTGCCGCTTGTGCGGGATCCACATCTCGGGCAGGTCTCCTTCAGCGTGTAGATCCTGCACCGCTCACATCTCAGTATCTTGGATCTTACCAATGCTAGGCCTCTCTCACGAATGCGCCCTCTCCACCGTGCTGCTCGATGTACTTTATCGCAGCCTGTGCCGACTTTTTCAGGGCAGCCTCAGCATGCTTGTAATCGGGGGCGATCACCTTTATCCTGTACCTTGGCGCGCCGACGTACTTTATCTCGAGTGTCGCATCCTTGTCACGTATCCGCTTGGCCTGCTTCAGAGCCTTTTTGATGACCTCAACACCATCTGGCGCGAAGGATCTCAGATCCACATAGCCAGAGATCTCGACCGTCGGTATCTTGACATTCTCCTTTGCCAGGCGGGAGATTATCTTTATGTCCTCCTCTGTGAGCCCACTGTCGGAGAGGCTCTCCTCGCCGCTTATCGCAGCCTCCTCCAGCGCTCCATAAAGGCCGCTGTAGTTTTTCATCAGTGTATCCTTGACGCGCTTCAGATCCTCCTCTCGCCCCTCATAGGCCATCTGAAGCCACTTCCAGGCCTTCAGGTCGGCCTTCCACGCCTGGATCTTCTCCCTCCGCTGGTGCTCGTTGACGTCCTTCAGGGAGAGATCGATGTGGTGCTTCGATTTATCGACATTCAGAACCTTGCAGACGATCTTCTGTCCCTCGCGGACGTGGTCGCGGATGTACTTGATCCAGCCGCTCGCCACCTCTGAGATGTGAATGAAACCCTTCTTGTCCGCATACTCATCCAGTGTGACGAACGCACCAAAATCCAGGACCTGATCGACTGTGCATACAACCAGATCCCCAGGCACCGGCCAACCTTCGCGTTGCATTCAGATCACTCTAGTACCTCGAGAACCTCTGTCTTGATGTCAGCCTTGCCGCCTCTCGGCTCAGCAAGCGTCCTGCCGCAGACGAGGCACTTCACCACAGTGGCCGCCCTGCTGAATATCACCTGCACATTCTCGCAATCATTGCACTTGACCCTGAGAAACTTCGACAGACTCATCCCTCCACAAGCTCGAATCTTCCGAGGCGTATTCCCTTTCTGTTATGAGCCTTCTTGCACAGGCTGCACCTGTATCTGAGGTTGACCCTCTTCGTCGGCTTGTCGCCGCCCGGTACCTTTGAGAACTTGCCCTGGTTGCCCGTACCGTTTGCCCTGGCCTTCTGTCTCACGATGCGCGTCATGGAGCGCGCCTGTCCCCTTCTGACCCTCTCCACCGTATGGGTTGTGTGCTTGTTGCAGAAAGGACAGTGAGCCTCAATCTCCTTTGGCATCTTCATGATTCATCCTCACTTCCACAGCTATGTTTTTGCTACACAGATTCCTCGCATGGATCTTCGGGAGCATAACAACATCATCTTTCCTCAGAGCATACCGCTTCCCGTCGACCCCTACAAACATCGGGACTGTCTCCAGCAACCTCACAGCGATGTATTCCTTGGCTATATCTTTTTTGCCCGTTAAAGGTCTTTCGGTGCTGGGACGGGAGAGATGAGAGAGTATGTTCTCCCTGCATCTGGTCAGCGCCTCCAGTATGGTTTGGTATAGAACAACCTCTTCCTCGGTCATGCCGTCCGGGGGCTTTGCAGGCGTCGAGGAGCTTGCCTGCATCATCGCCTTCTTGGCTATCTTCTTTATCCTGAGATCCATGAGCTTGCTGATGCTCTTTCTGCTGGACTTCAGCTCATCCTCTATTATCTGAGCCTCCACGCTGAAGTGGTCCTCGAGCTTTTCCAGATCCCTCTCGAGAGATGCTATGTGCTTCCCCGCAAGCCTGTAGAAATCGCCCTCGAGATGCTGGAGCTCTGCTGACCGTCTCTCTCCTCTAAGAACGTTTGCCAGGTCAAGCTCCATGATACCCCGCCATAGTTCTCCCAGCAGGGACTTAATCTTTATCTCAGCGGGGAGCAGCACCCATCTCAGCGAAGCCCCTTGCCATCAGGAATATGGCAGCGTATGCCGGCAGCTCCGCCCTGCCCTCGTTCAGATCAAAGCGTTCCCCCACCAGTTCGATGCTCGTCGGACGGAGGATCTCCACAGAAACAGGATCCTCGCCGAAGACGACCGCATCCCTCAGCGGATCAAATGCGCGGAGCGAATCGATGCTCAGCTTCGTGACCCTGAGGCCAGTGCCGCCATGCAGGCTCTCCGGGAAGCGTATGAGGCGATGCACATCCGCGGTCACAGGCTCATCAGTCTCGCCGCTCAGAGCGCGGACAGACTCCTCCATTATGTACGGGATTATCAGCTTCCATATGCCGGAGGCGTACTTGAAGAAGTCCAGGTTTCCGGCGCGGATGCTCTTTATCGCATTCTCCTCTCTGATCTGTGACAGAAAGAGCCTGGCCTTCTGAGAGCCTATCCCCTTCACGTTTTTCAACAAGCTCAGCGCCTCTTCATCATCGAGCTCTCTCAGGTGCATTACCATGGACTCGATCGCTTTGTTGATCCTTCCGCCCCAGCCAGCTGCGCCAGATGCAGGCCCCCGCAGGGATCTCGCCCTCTCAACACCAGCATCCCCATCGACATCGATCTTGTGTATGAACCTCTCCGGATCCAGCCCTCTTCCCGTGAGGTAATCCACGATCTCGCGCCTGGCATCGCTCCTGAGCTTCATGATTGAAGGATCGCGGACATGTATGTGGTAGCCCCTGCCTCCAGAGAAGACGACGCTTATTCTCTCTTCATCAAAACCGAAATCGTTGAGCAGGAACTCCAGGAGCTTCATGGTCTCTCTTTTAACGCGCTCCAGCATCTCCCCGTAATCCCTTCTTCCAGAATCCCTGTACTCTGAGAGGTGGTCGGCGTCCAGATCGAAGATCAGATCCGCTCCCCTCCAGATCTTCTCCTTCATCGTGGGGGCATCCGGCTTGAGGTAGTATGCAGCGGAGTGATAGACATGCGCCGGCACAGTGTTCCTGATGTAATCGACCAGCTCCTTCCTGCTGCTGAAAGACCTGTGCCTCCTCATGCCAGGGGCGTCGTAGAATATGAACCCCCATTCCCTGGACTCAATTCCAGGTGGGGCATCCATCGACGCCGTGAGATAGTACTCCCTGAACCTGGCTCGGAGGTAGCTCGCGGTCCTGCTCTCCACATCACCACCCCAGCTCTGTCAGTAGAGCTCTGGCCTTCTGTCCTCCCAGCATGTGACGGATCTCCTTACCTGATCCCTCTCGTCCAGGTCGAGGTCGGCGATTACGACGCACTCCTCGCCGCCTGCCTCTGCGAGCACCTCACCCGCAGGCCCAACAATCATGCTCGATCCACCGGCTGATCCGGAGGCGTTACATGCAATATGATGTATCTGGTTCTCTATCGCTCGTGCTATCACAAGAGCCCTCCAGTGGTGTATCCTCTCAGCAGGAAACTGAGCGACTGTGATGAGGATATCGGCACCAGATGCGCAGAGCTTCCGGGCGACCTCAGGAAACCTGATGTCGTAGCAGATCTCGAGCCCGATCGAGAGATCCGCGATCCTCACAGGGGAGATCCTCTCTCCTGGAACGAAATGCCTCTTTTCATCACCAAATGGATGTGTCTTGCAGTAAAACCCCATCTCAGCCCCGGCCATGCAGAATCCCATGTTGAGCACCCCCCTCTCAGATGATGCCATGATGGAGCCAGCAAGGATCGCGCCTGAATCAAGGGAGAGAGCTCTGAATGATATCAGCGATGGATATGGGTATCTCTCCGGCTCGAGATCATAGCAGAAACCTGTGAGGAAGAGCTCGGGGAGGACTATGATGTCCGCGCCACTGTCAGCCGCATCCGCAGATAACTGAAGAGCTCGCCGATTGTTATCGCATGCATCACACTCTCTCACAGAGAGCTGTACGCAGGCAGCACGCATGAATATATCATGCTCGCTACATGTATATTAGGAGATGCCAGGCGTTCTCTCAGGGGTAGAGTGCGTATGGTGAAATCGGCTCACCCGTCGCGGGGGACGTTGAAGTATTTGCATCCAGACGACCCAAGGATAGGCTTTTAGCCGAAGCATGCGAAGGAAGTACAGGTGAATCCAGATGGAACAATACCCGACGGCCGTCGTGGCTGACAGGGAGGTCCCCTATGATCCGGAACAGCTCAGGAGGATCCAGGAGCATCCGTGCTTCAGCGAGAAGGCATGTCACGCCTTCGGCAGGATGCATCTCCCTGTTGCTCCGAAGTGCAACATACAGTGCAGGTACTGCATAAGAGATTTTGATTGCGTTAATGAGTCGAGGCCAGGGGTGACGAGCAGGGTTCTGACCCCGCAGGAAGCGCTTGAGCGTGTCGATGAGGTTCTCTCGAAGCACCATTACATCAAGGTCGTGGCTGTTGCTGGACCTGGGGAGCCTCTCGCAAACGAGGAGACGTTCGAGACGCTCAGGCTCGTCGGGGAGAAGTATCCGCACCTCATACTCTGCATAAGCACGAACGGTCTGCTTCTCCCGGACAGGATCGAGGATCTCGACCGTATCGGGGTGACCAACATCACCGTGACGCTCAATGCTGTCGATCCAGCCATAGGCGAGCAGATATACGATTATGTCATCTATAAGGGAAAGAGGTATGAGGGGCTGGAGGCTGCACAGATCCTGCTCGAGAACCAGCTCAGGGGGATCGAGGAGGCTGTGCGGCGGAAGAAGATCGTGAAGGTGAACACCGTTCTGATCCCTGGAATAAACGACAGGCACGTCTTTGATATCGCGAGGAAGATAAAGTCGATGGGAGTCTTCATTCACAACGTGATGCCGCTCATACCTCAGTACAAGTTCGCGCACATAAAGCCTCCAACTCCGGAGGAGAAGAGAGCGATACAGGATGAGTTGAACAAGATAATAAAGCAGATGCGCCACTGCAGGCAGTGCAGGTCTGATGCGATCGGCAGGCTGGGGTGCGACATACAGCAGGAGTTCGAGAAGGGCGGGAAGGGCTCCTGAAACGCCCCTGTCCTTTCCATTGGTCATCGGTTAAAGATTTTCTGCAAATATATTGGCCATGAAATTTGACAAATTGAGATCGCACCATAGTGGAGAGTTTGATTCAAATCGACCGCCCTGTGGACTTGATACGTGATAGCAGTACTGAGGCGAGATAAGACTATTAAGTTCAATTCTACACATGTCGATCTTAACCGATGACGCATGCTGTCCTTTCAGCAGTTTCATGAAAGCCGGTACCTGATCATCATGGGCGCATGATCGGGCCGTGTCATGCAGCTACCGAGGAGCGCCCTAGGATTCGGTATCATGCGAGGCACGTATTCTGGCGAGGCGTTCCTTTGCTGCTGCGACCCGTCCCTTGACGCTGTTCTCATTAACAGCACACCTGTTGCACTCTCCGGATGATTCCTGCTCTGGGGCGGCCTCTGTGGTGTTCTCACACATCCCCTCGCTTATCACTATTATTCCATCCCCGTAAGAGAGGTTGTAGAGCAGCATTGATGGGATGCTGGATGGCGCCAGGTAACTGAACCGCACCACCCCCCGGATGCTCTCGTTGACGTTCAGCGTTCTGGGCTCGAACCCCCCAGTCGCCCTGTAGCCCCAACCCCACTGGTCGACGAGGGTATAGTTCTCAGGGGATACTTTCAGTGGAGATGTTGAGTTGTTCCTGACAGAGACATCTATATCGAGCACCTTCCGGCTGTAATCAAGCCTAGACCCCAGGATGCCGTAATATGTGATGGTGACGTTCTTGTCTGTGTAGTTCAGCGGCTCTCCGAAATCCACCTTGAAAACCTCCCCGATTCCGGAGTCCACCACGAGGCTCTTCGGGATCGCCTCTCTGGGAACCACGAATGCGAGAAGCTCCCTTCCTGGAGAGACGGGCCTGCTCGATGCTGGATCTCTGGTGTAGCTCCTCTCGTTTCCGTCGATCAGAACATATCTGACTCTGGGAAGCTCCGCGCAGCTTCCATTGCTCCATCTCAGGCCTGCATCAAGGTATAGAACCATCCTGTCCGCATCGTAAGAGCCTCCCTGATAGAGGGGCCCCTTGAACATGTCGAAGACTATGCAGCAGAGCTCTCCATTGCCACCTGTAACAGGCAGTCCACACGCAGACTCCATCACAGAGAGCATCAGTATGAGCATGAACCCCAGGGCTGCAGTTCGTATCATCTCAGCCACCACGGATGATGTGAATTACTTCTGAGATATATTGTAACTATATATTTAGTTTTCCGGTGGATCTGATACGAGAGCTGCGGCCGCCTGCCCTCAATCAGAAGGAGAAAGAGGGCGTCATGCTGCTGCTGGAAGCAGCTTCCTGAGCTCATCCCGCACGATTCTTCTGATCGTCTCCTCTGAGAGGTCGAGGTTGTTCTGAATATTGTTATCCTGCTGATTCATGTTGTTCGTCGATTTCTCGAATATCCTCAACTCATTTATGAAGAACGGCTTCTCCCCCCTCCTGAGGCGTGACTTCGCTGCCTCCAGCTCTTTGACCAGACGATCGAAGTACCTGCTCAGGGCCTCTGTCGTCAGAGATGTCAGGCTCTGATCATCGCTTTGCTCAATGTGAAGAAGCTCGCGCCGGTTCTCCTCTATGTACTTCAGGGCGAATGATATCACCCTGTACATCCTTTTTTCGAATGGCCCCTCACAGCCTGATCCATATGGGTTCCTAAGCAGTATCAGAACCTCGCTCCCCCTGTTTTCTCCGAGCTTCCTCCATGTGAATATATGGTTCGTATCGAGTCCGGTGATGCTCTTTACAGACGATTCCAGTTTCTCAGCGGAGAGATAACCTCTCGAGAAGACGAACGCTCTGTCTGCCATTGCCGGATCGCATGGGAACAGCGGGCCGCATCCATCCCTTTGCACGCTTCCCGTGAGGGCTTTTGAGACCAGCTCCTCTTCAACGGATTTCTTGCTGTTCAACGATGCATAGCATGGAACCATAACAGGCGGCCTGTTCAGACCCTCTGTGAAGTTCTGCGCCAGGGCCAGAGACGGCGGGTCCTCCTGTGGAAACGCGCGGTCTGCCAGGAAGGGCTTCATGACCTGAAATATATAATTGTTTATACTTGTGTAGTCCTGCTTGAACCTCTCAACGAGGATCTGATTATCCACAAGGATCAGAGCGTCCACACCCTCTTTTGCGCTTTTGGTGAGGAGATCATACATGGATATCGTCGCTCCGAGATCTCTCCGCGCCTCCTTCGACTGCTGCTCCCTGTCTGCCTCATCCCCCTGCTCTGTGAGAACGCCAAGAACGAAGACGGGGTAGTCCTGGATCCCTCCGGCTCTTATGTAGCGAAGGATCGGATTTATGAATCCCGTTCCTGTGCCTCCGCCGAGGGATACTATGAACAGTATGTTGTCACATCTGCCCCCGCTGAGGGTTGTGAATCCCTTTATGGCATCCCAGGCGTTCTCGAGTATGGGGTTATCCTCTCCGACCTCCTCTCTGGCAACATCTCTGACCTCATCATCCTCATCGAATATCTCGAATATCGCCTTTAGGTACTGAGCCTCCCTGAAGAACCCCTGCTTCTTGATATCGTATCCGTACTTGCGCTTGACGAGGGAGTGAGTATTTGAGTTGACCTCTATGGAGTCGTGTGGTATTACGTATCCCGGGTACACATTCTTCTTGAAAAATCTCTGCTTATTAACAGCGGCGTTGACATCTGCCTCCAGCCATACTCCCTCGATTCCGCCGAATGCAACATGCTCGGCATTTGTCAGTTTTGATAGGAGCTTTATCACATCAAGGGAACTGAGAAAGACCATTAGCAGATTGCCGCCACATCCGCCTATGCCAACACAGCATGATCTCATCGACCGGCCTCCACGAACTCATTAAACACAGGGATGAAAAGCAAAATCAGGGCCACAAGAAGCAGCAGCCAGGCTGCAGTTTCAAGTGTCCTGTTCACGAAGGGATAATTGACAAAATTGCAGAATGATAGTCCTGCCGAGACCACAAGCACAAACACCGTGGCTGCGCACAGAGACATCTCATTCCTCGATAGTGGGTATATTCTGTAGATCTCAGAGAGCCTCAGCCATACGGGAAAGCTTCTGCTGGCCCATAGCAGGAACGATGCCAGTGATGCAACTATCACAGCGAAAAGGACCAATCCGTAGTTGCTGGCAATTGGAAACCCTGATCTGAGCAGCCACGGGATCAATGGTGGGAGAAGGTAATACATGAACGCTACGAAGAACGCGACCCATGAGGAAAAGACCATGGCAGAGAAGTTGGCTCCGTGATCTACGGACAGCAGCTCATACAGCTTATCCCTGGAGACGCCAGATGAGAGCTCGGAGAGCCTCCTGTATACGCGCTCGAAGTTCATCCGGTGAACCACCAGCCCTACGAGCAGCAGGGCGAGCAGCATCGCAGCCCAGATCATCTGCCTCCCTCCTGGTTGCCTTTAATCTCTTTTTTCCTTCCCCTGTTGTTGCTCACGCGTTCCACGATCACACCGGCAGAGAGGAATATTATCAGAGTGAGGATCACATTTGCTATGCCCAATGGTGAGAGTATCGAATACTTCACGATCTTCGGATTTATCGGTTTGTCCGCTGCGAGATCCATGCTCGTCCTGCCGTTCTGATCCGGCTCTGAGTAGGAGAACCTGTATGCAAACGTCTGGTTGCTGTCAGATACATCGAAGCTCGTCTCGAATGATACAGTCTGCCTCTCGGGCGTCACCGTGACCGTCCTCGATCCGCGGAGCTTCCATGGATTTGATGGTGTGCTGGTGTAGAGGTACACAGTCAGCGGGAACGAGTTCTCGTCCTGGCTCTTCACGTCTATGCTGAAGTTGTACCTGCCCCACCAGTAGTAGTTTTCATCCTCTGCAACCATCCTCGGGCTCTCTACGAGCAGCTTTGGTGTGGGCCTTATCTCAGGGCCCTCTGCGATATTCGTTGAGGTCACATTGATCCCATCACCCACAGTGTAGTAGTAGTGGAATGTCTTACCTGCATCTTCCTTTCCGAAGAAACCGTACTCGCTGTTTCTGAACCTCACTGTCCCGCTGCCGCGAAGCTCCTGGGTGACATTCGTCCGCTCAGTGCTGTTATCCTCATTCAAGATGTGGAGCGTCACATTCAGAGTATCACCATCGGGATCCATGATATCAGCTACATACTCTATCGGATCGCTGTATCTCGGTCTGTATGTGACATTTGTGTAATTTACCACGGGCGGATTGTTGATCACATTAAGCTCCAGCACGGGAAAGAGCTGCGGGGATGATACCGACCAGTTAGATGAGTACATCTTGTACAGGCTGTCAGTGTATTTTATCCTGAAACGAACCCTTCCCGTCTCTTTCAGGCTCCGCAGATCGGTGATCTCAGGGAAGCTCCTGTATGTGTAGTTGATGCCGTCAGTGGAGAAGTATTCATTGACCTGCACGATCTGGGTCTGGCTGTTGACCCGCCTGAAATCCCCCCCTGGCTCCGCCATCTCAAGGTCGATGTAAAGAGGCCGTCTTATCTCAAGCTCGTTCTCATTTGTCACATACGCCTGTATCTCCAGGGGATCGCTTCTGCGAACCGTTGTGTTTCCCCTGTAATATATCAGGACCGCAGGCAGCCTGTACTCCCCGGGAGGGGTGTACTCCTTCCATAGGAGAGTCTGCAGATACTCAAACCTCTTCGGGTTCTGTTTCTTCCCCTGCTCGAGCGCCTTTATTATCTTCTCCATATCGGTCTGCCTGTGGCTGCTCCCACCTCCTCCGCCCTCAGAGGGCGTGGGTGGCGCGGGGCTCACGCTCGGCCCCTCTGCATATGCTGAGAGGACAAGCATGAGCAGCAGGAGAGCGAGAAGCCTGTATCGCATGCTATTACCTCTTCACATCGAACTGCACCGTCTGGTGCCAGGGCTGGTTGTTCCATGATAGCTCGGTCCAGTTGCCAGGGGTGCTGTAATTCTGAAGGAGACCTGAGCGTATCCAGCTCTTCCCGTCGTCTGTGTAGATGAGCTCAACATCAATCGGCCTCAGAGCTCTGACCGAGACCCTGTAGTTGAATCTGTCTGTGTTGCCTATCCTGCTGTACGTCGCGTCCCTGAAGCTCACATCGAACTCCGGCCCGGGGAACTCGCCGAGCACGTTGTTATCGAGAACGAATCTGTACCAGGCCATTCCGAGGAGATCAGCATCCTTGATATCGAAGGTCACGTTCCTCCAAACAAGTGTGCTGCTGGAGCCTGTGTAAGTCAACATTCCCCTGGAAACCCAGAGGTCAGATTCCGGTGGCCTTATCTGCAGCTCCACATCACACCTTGGCTTTGTGGTCTCGATCTCGGCTGTGTACGTGTATGATGTGTAGGCGCTGCCCTTCTCCGGTGATACGGTCGCGTTCTTCACCCACACGACCACCACATCTGGGCCGGCATAGTACCTTCCGATCATATCCTTTGTTGTGGCGAATGGCGACTCTGCATCTATGTAGTGGAAGCCATAGTAGTACTGGGACGATCCGTATGCTTCAGGCGTGGCAGTCACACGTACATCATTCCACTCGAGCCTCTCCCAGGTGGAGGTGTTTCTGTATGTGCGCCTTCCCGCTGTGACAAAGCTCTTCGATCCGACATCCCAAACATTAAGCGAGACCTCTATCTCCTTGGATGCGTTGACCTCGAGGGCGTACTGGAACGGTGTGTCAGAGAGACCCCTCTCCGGAGAGAGGGTCGCGTTTCTGAACTCGACCGAGACCGGCCAGAAGGGGCCGTCAAAGGTCTTCTCCTTTCTCCCCACAAATCTGTAGTAGGCCGAGCTGAAGTCGAAGTCGAGGGATACGTTCTGCCATCTCAGCACCTTCCAGCTTCCTGGAGCTGTGTAATCCTGTGTTCCCACAGGCGTCCACGGGCCGTTCTTTGATGGAGCGACCTCAAGCGTTATGTTGTCAGGAGCTGTGGAGAAGACGCTCACCTCGTAAGTATAGAGATCATCCCTGGTCCCCTTTCTCGGGGTCACAGATGCATCTCTGAACTCCTCGAAGACCTTCACCAGTGTTGGGTGGCCGGTGTAGTCCTCCCTGACCACCGGCTTCTCAAAGGGGTCGAGCGATGTTATCGTTGCCCTGTACCATGCCCTGTCCCATATGGTCGTGTCGTTTTTGTCGGATAGCCATCTCCCGAAATCGCCCTTTCTGAGATCCGGGGACTGGAAGTTGACATCAAATCTGAGCACACCTGTTGCGCCAGGGTTCAGGTTCAGCTTTTCCGTGAAGCTCTTCGAGATCGAGGTATCAGATGAATCCGGGCCGATTGTGAGCTCCACGGTGTACATCATCGAGTTCTTCGCGCCCGAGAGCTCCACGATGTAGACTAGACTCTTGCCGACATCAAGGGGCTCTCTTGGTGTGCCCTCCTGCGAGAAGTATATCGACGCGTCTATCCCACGAGATGATGCGACTGCAAACACAAGCACTATGAGACACAGCAATCTTCTCAATCAGTTAACCCCCATGCCAACAGGCAGATGCCCACCCGGCCGTTATGATTCATATATCCAGATTGCAGCCCCTCGTCAGAGCCTACTCTCACAGCTCCTATACGATTATAACATTTAAAGCCTTCTGCAGGTGATGCTGTGTCGAATAATGTTCGAGAATCCGATATCATAGGGCCAATTCATACAAATTGTAGTTGCAGTAAAAATCGATGGCATTCGATTTTATATACCTCAATCGCTCTTATCCATCTGATGACTTGCCCAAAGAGACACCGCTCCTGCTCTGCCCTCCTTCCGGGGGAATGATTGCGTTCAGCAACCTCCAAGCATGACCCACAAGTTGTTTAACGCATAAGAGCGACCTCAATTATTCAACAGAGCACATCCTGTTCACACTTTAAAAAAACATCTTTTTATATATCATTCGCATCTCTGCCAACATCCTTTTATCCCACACGTTACCTCCTCAGGCACATGAATGCCTGCAAGATATTTACGGCTGCACTGCTTCTCATTCTGTCGCTCCAGTGTGCCATGGCAGAGGTCAAGGGAAATGCGAGCTCAGGGGTTGGATTCCAGAGCGTCAGCGGGGATTTTGGAAGGGCATGGCTGATGAGCAACATAAACACAACAAGCAATGTGACCCTCAGCAACGACCTCTGGAGCTGGGGTGGTGTGCCGAGAGGATGGAGGCTCGTCAATGGCGTGCTCGTGAGGGATACAAACTCGACTCAAACACAGATCGGCTCCGACTGGCTGGGAAGCACATCAGACAGTCTATACACGATGGCGTACAACGAAAGCAGCTGGATCCCTCCATTCTGATATCAGAGGCTGGTTCGATGGAGGCATGGGATCTGGTTGGCATCGCAGCGGGATCCCTCACGATGTTCGGATTTTATCCCCAGATCATCAAGATGTACAGGACCAAGCTTGTCGGAGATCTGAGCCTCCCGATGCTTCTTCAGTACACCACAGGTATCTTCCTCTGGCTCCTCTATGGCATATACCTGAACAACACAATCCTCATAGTATCAAATGCGGTGTCGCTGGCAAGCTTTTTATGTGGAATCGCTTTATATTTAAAATATAATAATAAGAGCCGCCCGGCTGATAGATAAGCGTGCGTCCGGGAAGGGTTTGCTGCCCCTCACAGCGCTGTTTTCGCACCAATCACAGAGGGACGCTGAGACGCATTCGCTCTTATCCATCTGATGACTTGCCCGGATGGGCACCAGTCATAAAAGCGGATGCGTTTATTAATGATCCTCTCCACTCGTCTCCACACCATCCGGCAGTTTTAAATATAATGTACTATTAAGTCCAACAATGTACTTTGTTATACATCAAACTGGTGGCGTGATCTATGGATGAGATATCCTGCGAGGTCAGGTTCGGCAGATACGGTGGCAGGTTTGTTCCCGAGACGCTGGTGCAGCCGCTTCTCGAGCTTGCTGAGGCGTTTGAGAGGCTGCGGGTAGATCCTGAGTTTTTGAGGGAGCTCTCAACTCTCATGAGAGATTTCGCCGGCAGGCCGACGCCGCTCTACAGAGCTGAGAATCTCAGCAGAGCTCTCGGAAGGGATGTGTACCTCAAGAGGGAGGACCTGCTCCACGGCGGCGCGCACAAGATCAACAACACGCTGGGACAGGGCCTTCTAGCCAAATACATGAAGAAGAAAAGACTGATAGCAGAGACCGGCGCCGGCCAGCATGGTGTCGCCACGGCGATCGTGGGCGCCCTGCTGGGATTTGAGACGGAGATATACATGGGCGAGGTGGATATCGAGCGGCAGCGCATGAACGTCTTCAGAATGGAACTTCTGGGCGCCAGGGTGATACCTGTCAGATCTGGCTCCAGAACACTGAAGGATGCGATAAACGAGGCTCTCAGGGACTGGGCTGCCAGTTACGAGAGCACCCACTATTTGCTCGGAACCGTCGCAGGGCCTCATCCGTATCCATCAATGGTCAGGGAGTTCCAGAGGGTCATAGGAGATGAGACGAGATCGCAGATCCTCGCAGAGGAGAAGAGGCTTCCAGACTCGATCGTCGCATGTGTCGGCGGCGGATCGAATGCGATGGGCATATTCACCCCGTTCATAGATGATGACGTCAGGCTCATAGCGGTCGAGGCTGGAGGCAGGGGTCCTGGCGGGGGAGATCGGAGCGCGGAGCACGGGGCATCGCTCGCATTCGGGGATCCAGGGGTGCTTCACGGAGCCATGACAAAGATACTGCAGGACCCATACGGCCAGATACTGGAGTCTTACTCGATAGCTGCCGGCCTGGACTATCCGGGGGTGGGGCCAGAGCTCGCCCACCTCGTGGAGACAGGAAGGGTCGAGACGGCGACGGCGAGCGACAGAACCGCGATCATGGGGTTCAAGGCCCTGTCAAAACTGGAGGGCATAATACCAGCGCTCGAGTCCGCTCATGCGGTTGGATATGCGATGGAGCACCCGGAGATGCTGGGTGAACTGAGCGTGATAAACATCTCGGGCAGAGGGGACAAGGATCTTCACACGGTGATGGCCTATGAGTCTGTCTGAGGTGTTCGGGAGATGCAAACCCCTCATCGTCTACATCTGTGCAGGTGACCCATCGCCGGATGAGACTGTGGAGATCGCAGAGCGGATAGCACGTGCAGGTGCTGACGTGCTTGAGCTCGGCCTTCCTCACTCGGACCCGATCGCGGACGGTCCCGTTATACAGGCCGCATCCCAGAGGGCGATAGCTGCTGGCATGAACACAGACCTTTACTTCGATATAGCATCCAGAATAGAGGGCGTGCCAAAGGTCTTCATGGGATACTACAACATGGTTTACCGGCGCGGGCTGGAAAGGTTTGCATCTGACTGCAGAGCATCTGGGATATGCGGGATGATTGTGCCAGATCTGCCAATGGAGGAATCGCGCCCCCTCAGGGAGGCGGCGAGCCGGCATGGCATAGATCTCATAAACATGATAGCCCCGAACACTCCTGATAAACGCATCCGTGAGATCATCGCCCTGAGCTCCGGTTTTGTCTACCTCGTCGCCAGAGCCGGGGTCACGGGCGCAAGCGCGGATCTCCTGGAGTCTACGAAGCATCTGATAGAGAGGGTGCCTCCCGTCATTCCAAGAGCTGTTGGCTTCGGGGTCTCCAGGCCGGAGCATGCTGCTGAGCTTCTCCGTGCCGGCGCGGACGGCGTCATAGTCGGCTCTGCATGTGTTGATCTCATCGGGAGAAACGAGCTCGATCGGCTCGAGGATCTGATCAGACGCATGAAATTGGCGATGACTGAGGTAAGTGTTAAGTCCGCAGCATCCATCCAGCAATCATGAGTCTTTTTACCAGAAGGACAGTTGAGGCGCTGCAGGCTGGAAATCATGTTGTGATAGTCGCATTCGGCGATTCGATCACAGCAGGGTATGCGGTGAGGCACGGCTTTCCGCACTTCTGGAAGCGGGCGCTTCAGGAGAAATACCCTGATGCCAGGATAGAGATGCACAACGAGGGCGTCTCAGGGGATACGAGCAGGGATGGCCTGGCGCGTCTGACGCTCTCGGTCCTCTACCACAGGCCTGATCTCGTCACGATAAACTTCGGCATCAACGATGCCGCCTACGGAATCAGCCTGGATGAGTTCAGATCCAATATCTCGAAGATGGTGGATATCATACTCTCAGAGTGCGGCAGCGAGATAATCCTTCTGAGCTCACAGCCTCTACTCACTCCCTACTACGACAAACTCGTGCTCGATTACTATCGTGCCATGGGGGAGATCGCAGCCGCAATGGGCGTGGGATTTGTTGATGTTTATGCTGCCTGGATGGAGCGCGTGAGATCCGGCACGCCGCTCGACTCGCTTGTGCTGCCCGGCCTCGATCACCCCAATGAGGATGGATACAGGATAATAGCGGAGGAGCTTATGAGGCTCTTCTGAGCCAAAGAAGTCATCATGAAATTGATACGAGCACCATAGCGCAGGTGGCCGGGGCGGATGCGCAGCCATCTGGCACTGCCCTGACGATCTCAGTCTCGGGTCAAGCGAGAACGCCACCTCATGCTCACCACACTCACTGCGCTGCCCGTGATCACTCAGCGGTGCGATGCCGTGCGGATATCCAGCCTCAATCCGGCCCTTCTCGCCCGGATTCCCTGAGCTTGATTCCGCTCACCCTGCAGTAAGCCTCGCCGTCTGAGAACACAAGCGTGATGTTCTCTCCCCTGCCGAGATCGGCTGCGCGGCACACGACCCCGGCCGGGCCCACGACCATGGTGTAACCCCTCGAGAGCACCGCGAGAGGACTTGCGGAATCCAGTCTTGCCCTGGCGATCTCGAGCCGTCTCACCCTCGAATCAACGATCGATCTCGCAGCCTCTGGGAGCCTCCTGGAGAGGTCCCGCAGCCTGATTCTTCTTCTCTCCAGGAAAGCATACATCTGGCGGGCTCCGATGCCCCTGCCGAGGTAATCCAGTCTCGATCTCACCCGTTCCAGATGCGAATCGATCGCCCACGTCATGCGATCCTCCAGGTTTCGCAGGCGCAGCCTGATCTCCTCCGCATCAGGCACTGCAAGCTTCGCGGCAGCTGTTGGTGTCGACGCCCTCGCATCTGCGACCAGATCGGCGATTGTGACATCCACCTCATGACCTACCGCTGAGATGACAGGAGCATCGCACTCAGCTATCGCCCGGGCGAGGTGTTCGTCGTTGAAGGGGGAGAGGTCCTCAGCGGAGCCACCACCCCTGCAGAGTATTATGACGTCCGCCCTCCCGCGCAGCGCTCTAAGCGCAGAGATCATGCTCTGGGCTGCTGCATCCCCCTGTACGGTCGCCGGAGAGAGTATGATCCTTGCAGGATACTTCCCAAGAGAGCGAACAACATCGCGAAGCGCGGCCCCATCCATGGATGTGACGATCCCTATCCTCTCCGGATATCTGGGAAGCTGCCTCTTTCTCTCAGGAGCGAACAGGCCCTCTGCTGCCAGTCTTCTCCTGATGAATTCAAGCTCCATCACGCTTCTCCCGATGCCCGTGTCAGGAGAGATCAACCGCACCTGAAGCTGGACGTCACCCTTTACCTTGTAGAATCCCACATCACCGAATACCCTGACGTTCATTCCGTCTCTGAGAACGAAATCGAGGTCAGAGGCGTAGGCTCTGAACATGACGCATGAGATCTGGGCCTCAGAGTCCTTCAGCGTGAAGTACCTGTGGCCTGAGCTGTGGTTCACAACATTCGAGAGCTCGCCACGCGCCCAGACATCGTGAAGCCTCACATCCCCGGCTAACCTGTCCTGGATCCTGGTGCAGAGCTCTGAAACTGAGTATGTGTATACCATCTGCAGGGAGCAGTTATTGCAATCTTATATAATTTTTTTGTGATGCATTTGTGAATCCGGAAAAAAGATAGCCTGCAGGGGGCGCACTACCGAGCTCCCCATGTCACCTCAACCCGAACGCCCCTGGGACCCCTCCTGGCGCTCACAGAGCTGCAGTGCTGCTAGCCGCTCAGCATGCTCTCAATGCGCTCCAGCGCCTCTCTGAGGCGATCTATCGATGTCGCATAGGATATCCTCACGTAATCCTCTCCGCCAGGGCCGAATGCAGATCCCGGTGTGACCGCGATCTTCGCCTCTCTGAGCAACCGCTCAGCGAAGGCATCCCCTCCGCCGAGGTGGGAGACGTCCGGGAATGTGTAGAACGCCCCGCCGGGGAGTGCGCATCTTATCCCCAGCGATCTCAGACCCTCCACCAGCAGATCCCTTCTTGCCCTGAACTCCTCCGTCATCCTCCTCACATCATCCTGGGGCCCCTCGAGAGCTGCGATGCCAGCCCACTGGACGAAGGTGGTCGGATGTGAGACGGAGTGGGAGAGAAGCCTGCTGACCCACTTCAGCAGATCCCTCGGACCTGTGAGGTATCCCAGCCTCCAGCCGGTCATTGCGTATGACTTCGAGAAGCCGTTTATGGTAACAGTCCTGTCTGCCATATCGGGGAGCGAGGCGATGCTGATGTGCTCATGCCCGTAGATTATCTTCTCGTAGACCTCATCGGATACGACATAGATATCGTGGTCGATGGCGAGATCCCTGATCTCGTTCATCACATCGCGCCCGAAGACAGCGCCGGTCGGGTTGCATGGGGAGTTCACGAGTATCGCCTTTGTCCTGTCTGTTATCGCATCAGGAAGATCTATCGGCATGAAATCCTGGTCGACATCGGCCCATACAGGCCTGCCGCCAGCGAATTTTATGCAGGGCTCGTAGCTCACCCATGATGGGCCGATGAGCACCATCTCATCTCCCTCATCGAGAAGCGCCTGGATTGCCGCGAAGACAGCCATCTTCGCCCCTGGAGTCACTATAACATCATCAGGTACCGCCGGTATCCTGTTCTCCTCCCGGAGCTTCTTGGCGATCGCCCTTCTGAGCTCAGGTATCCCGTTCGTCGGCGTGTATCTTGTTTTTCCCTCCATCATGTACCTGCAGGCCGCATCACATATGTGCCTGGGGGTATCGAAATCCGGCTCTCCAACCCCGAGATCTATGATATCAAACCCCTCAGAGTTCAGGCGCTTGGCCTCAGCAGAGATCCTCATGGTGGCGGACTCCTCTATTGATGCGAGTCTCTTTGATACCATGTTCACTCCCCCCTCAGGCGCCTGACCAGCTTGACGGCTGCCTCGACCGCGCGCTTGCCGTAATCCACACGCTTGTGGGCATCCGGCCTTGACATCCTCGGGCCGCTGATGCCGAGCGTGACGGGCTTGTCGAACTCCAGCGAGAGATCCATGAGCTTTCTTGCAGCATGCTGTGCGACGATCTCGTCATGCGCGGTCTCTCCCTGGATCACGCATCCGATCGCCACAACAGCATCTATCTCGTCGCTCTTCAGGAGCTTTCTGACAGCCAGCGGCATGTCGTAGACCCCGGGAACCATTATCGTCTGGACAACCTCAGCGCCGAGAAATCGCGCATGCTCCCTCCCGAGGAGCTCCATCTGGTATGTTATATCCCTATTGAACTCTGAAACCACGAAACCAAGTCGTACCATAACATCAACATCCGATGAAGATGTAACCATCTAGGTTCATGCATTCTTTAATAAATCCATCGATACCATGCATCAAAACCCATTTATCCTAAGCAAATGGGGAGGACATCCATGAGCATCGTTTACGTCAACGGCAGCTTCGTCCCGAAAGAGGAGGCTGTGGTCTCCGTCTTCGACCACGGTCTTCTTTATGGAGATGGGGTCTTCGAGGGCATTCGCGCATACGGAGGCAGGGTCTTCAGGCTCGAGGCGCATGTCAGGCGCCTCTATGATTCAGCGCAGGCCATAATGCTCGATATACCGATGACGCAGGAGGAGATGTGCGAGGCGATACTCGAGACCCTGCGGAGAAACAATCTGAGAGACGCGTACATCAGGCCTCTGGTCACCAGGGGCGTTGGCGACCTGGGCCTCGATCCGAGAAAGTGCTCAAAGCCCACTGTCATCATAATAGCGGTCAGGTGGGACGCGATGTACGGCAACCTCTACGAGGTCGGACTGAACGCGATCACAGTCACCGTGAGAAGGAACTCGCCTGCCGCGCTCCCACCGAACATAAAGTCTCTGAACTACCTGAACAACATCCTCGCGAAGATAGAGGCCAATATAAAAGGAGGGGATGAGGCGATATTCCTGGACGCTGAGGGCACGATCTCGGAGGGTAGCGGCGACAACATATTTGTTGTGAGAGACGGCAGAATCCACACCCCGCCGACCCTGAACAACCTGAAGGGCATAACCAGAGAGGTCGTGTTGGAGCTCGCGAGCAGGAACGGCATACCGGTTCAGGAGACCAGGCTTGGGCTCTTCGATCTCTACACCGCGGAGGAGGTCTTCGTTACGGGAACCGCGGCTGAGATAGCTCCTGTCTCCAGGATCGACGGCAGGGTGATAGGGAACGGCAGGCCCGGACCTGTGACAAAGCTCCTGATGAAGCTCTTCAGGGAATGCACAGAGTCAGAGGGCACACCGATATACAGAGAGGATGTTGAGCTCGCTGCCCGGAAGTGAGAATGCTTCGGGCGGCAATGATCAGAGGTCAGAATGTCAGAGCTCAGGGAGCAGCTTCTAAGCCTGATAAAAGAGATGGCGCTTGAGATCGGCACTGTAGTCCTCTCATCCGGCCGCACCAGCGACTACTACGTAGACCTGAGAAGAATGGTCCTCACCCCACGCGGAGCGTATCTGACAGCAAAACTTCTCCTAGATCTCGTCAGACCAGAGGTCAGCGCCATCGGAGGGATGACGCTGGGGGCAGACCCGATCATCTCCTCCATGATTGTGGTCGGCCATATTGAGGGGAGGGATCTGTGCGGCCTGATCGTGAGAAAGGAGCCGAAGAAGCACGGCAAGAGGAGGTTCATCGAGGGGCCAGCGCTGGAGGCGGGGACGAAAGTTGCGGTCGTCGATGACGTCGTGACAACAGGGGGATCGCTCCTCAGATCGATCGAGCGCATCGAGGAGGCGGGCTACAGGCCAGTGCAGGTACTTGCAGTCCTGGACAGGATGGAGGGAGGAAGGGAGGCTCTGAGGGACGCGGGATTCGAGCTCGAGTCGCTCTTCACAAGAGACGACCTCGGGATCACACCGCGCGATCAC
This sequence comes from Methanobacteriota archaeon, assembly GCA_029553285.1. Taxonomy (GTDB): domain Archaea; phylum Halobacteriota; class Methanosarcinia; order Methanotrichales; family Methanotrichaceae; genus Methanothrix_B. Next base: position 39,170 of record JAKPCO010000101.1, on the reverse strand, counting down.
TCCATGTAGATGGTCTGCTCCCTCGCAGGCCCGACTGATATCGCAGCTATATCCACATCCATGAGCTCCTGGATCCTCTCCACATACGCCCTCGCGTTCTGTGGCAGGTCGCTGTAATCTAGGGCGTCGCTTATGCTCTCAGACCAGCCATCCATCTCCTCGTACACAGGGACACACCTCTCAAGCTCCGAGGTGCTCTCCGGCGGGTATTCCAGGATCTCACCATCGAGCTCGTATGCGACACAGATCTTTATCCTCCTGAGGCCAGTGAGCACATCCAGCTTTGTCAGAGCAAGCTCGGTGTATCCGTTCAGATAAACCGCCTTTCTTCCCAGAACCGCGTCGAACCAACCGCAGCGCCTAGGCCTTCCGGTCGTTGTTCCATACTCTCCGCCAGCCTCCCTGAGCCTGTCTCCCGTCTCGTCCCTGAGTTCGGTGGGCAGCGGCCCCTCACCCACGCGTGTGATATACGCCTTCACAACGCCCACAACATTATCGACGCGCACCGGACCAACGCCGAGGTTGGCGCACGCGCTGCCTGCTGTTGTGAAGCTCGATGTGACGAACTTCTGTGTGCCGTGGATCACATCCAGAAACGATCCCTGCGCTCCCTCTGCAAGCACCATTTTCTCATCATCGAGCGCCCTGTTTATCTCAAGCGAGACGTCTGTGAGGTTGTTCCTGAGAGCCCTGCCGATCTCCAGGTACTCGCTCAGCTGAGCCTCGTCCCTCACGACAGACGGATCCCCTCCCATCTCCTTTATCGCGGCTTCCTTCGCCGGCGCTATCTCCTCGAGCTTTTTTCTCAGCATCTCCGGATCCGTGATATCAGCCATCTGCACCTCCTCGCGCGCGATCTTGTCGATATACGCATACCCTATGCCGCGCCTGGTGGTGCCGATCTTCGCTGTCCTGGCCTTTTCCCTCAGCGTGTCCATCTCTATGTGGTAGGGCATTATTATGCTCGTCTTGGGATCTATTCCGAGATCGACCTTCATGCCCTCTCCCCAGAGGGCCTGGAGCTCTCCCCAGAGGATCTTCGGGTTGAGCACCACGCCCGGACCTATCAGAAGTCTTTTGTTGAAAAGAACGCCGCTGGGCACCAGATGGAGCTTGTATGTTTTATCCCCTACCTTCACTGTGTGCCCCGCGTTATCCCCGCCCTGAAAGCGCGCAATGATATCATACTTTTCAGCAAGCAGATCCACAATCTTGCCTTTCCCCTCATCACCAAACTGTGCACCTGTGATTATCGTGAACATGCTGCCTGGGTTTGATGCATTGTAGATAAACCATTTCCCACACAGATCTCACTGCGGGAGAACCCTGGCGGCAACTCCCTCTCCCCTGAAGGGGCAGGGCTTCCTGCGTTTCGACTTCGTCGAAACCTTTCGACGCAGTCGAATGTGTTTCGGATCACTCAACTACGTCGAAGGTAAGTCGAAACCTCCCTGAAAGGGGTCTTATGCCTGTAAAAAATGAGGCGTTTATCACGCCTTTGATCTCGCCCACGACTCGATATTATCGATTAGGTTGAACTCAACGACCTTCTTCGCGTCAAGCAGCATCTTTGCGATCTCCTTGAGCGAGAATCGCCTCTCCCTCCCGTCCCTGTCCCTGACGGTGATCTCCTCGCCCGGAGACTGCGAGTCGATATGAAGGAGCATATCGCCCAGACGGGAGCATGCATTCTTCAGATAGCGCACGGTGTAATCCATCAGTGGCTCTCTGTCTGAAAGGTTCTTGTTGACCTCTTTTATCGACCAGCACATCGTGAGAATATCCGAGTACATCTCAGCACCACTCAGAGGGTGTCGAGCATTCTATTTAACGGTGCCGTCAGAAAGGTGGGGCTGGTGCGATTCGAACGCACGATCGACGGGTCTCTCCGATTCTGAGAACACATGATCTTCTCAGTGCTCCAACGGATCATCAACACCATCCCCGTCGGGATGGCTCAGCAGACCCGTTGCTCATCATCCAAATCATACCGCTGGAGCCCGTCGCCCTACCTGGCTAGGCCACAGCCCCTTAGCGGGCCGAGAGGGATTTGAACCCCCGACCTAAAGGTTAAGAGCCTTTCGCTCTACCTGACTAAGCTACCGGCCCGCGTCGGTAATATGACAAAGCTGTTTATAAGCGTTTCGATGTATCCAGCGCAATCGCATCCAGGCGGGCTTTGAGGATCTTGATCCCAGGAGATCCTCATTGGTGGTCGTGGCCCGTCTCCGAATTCAGAGGCATGCAACCCCGTGGTGTTCGGGCAGCATTATGCCGATGCACACAGATCTCCGACATCATGTTCATCTCTTCGGGGCCAAATCCCGACCACAAGATCTATGTCCACGACCAGGATAACTCATGCGGATGGATCACTCAGACGATGAGATACTCTCTCTGTTCGATGATACGGTCAGGGAATGGTGGATCAGAAGTTTTGGTGGCCGGGAGAGGATGTTCACGCCGCCCCAGAGGCTCGCAGTGCCCATGATCCACGCGGGAAAGAGCGTGCTCATAAGCTCACCAACTGGATCGGGCAAGACGCTGTCCGCCTTCATCTCCATAATAAACAGCCTCTTCATACTCTCCCGAACAGATGGCCTCGAGAACAGCGTGTACTGCCTCTACATATCGCCGCTGAGATCGCTGGCCAATGACATACACAGAAACCTGGAGCGCCCACTGGCTGAGATACAGGAGATCGCTGCAGAGCGTGGAATAGAGGCGGTGGAGATCAGGCACGCCATCAGGCATGGGGATGTATCATCATCAGACAGGGCGAAGATGCTCAGAAAGACCCCGCACATACTGAACACGACGCCTGAGAGCCTGGCGTTGCTGCTGAACTCACCGCGCTTCAGGGAGAAGCTCAGGACCGTCCGGTGGGTCATTGTCGATGAGATACACTCGCTTGCAGGCTCCAAGAGAGGGGTTCACCTCTCGCTCAGCCTGGAGCGTCTGGAGGAGCTCAAAAGGGAGACAGGCGGGGAGAGCTTCGTGAGGATCGGCTGCTCCGCGACCATCGAGCCGCTCAGAGAGGTCGCGGCATTTCTCGGTGGTGTTGGCAGAGAGGTTGAGATCATCGATACCAGGTTCTCCAGAAAGTTCGATCTCAGGCTGATATGCCCGGTGCCTGATCTCATCTCCACGACCCCCGGAGAGCTCAGCCGGGCGCTGTACGAGACTCTGGATGAGCTCATACAGTCGCACAGAAACACGCTCGTATTCACGAACACCAGGAACGGGGCAGAGAGGATACTATACAACCTAAGGGCCAGGTATCCGGATCGATACAACGAGAGCAACTCAGGATGCCATCACGGCTCAATGGGGAAGACGAGCAGGCTGGATGTCGAGGAGAGGCTGAAATCAGGGGATCTGAGGGTTGTGACCTCTTCCACATCACTGGAGCTCGGGATAGACATGCCACATCTGGATCTCGTCCTCCAGATAGGATCGCCAAAGTCTGTGGCTGCTCTGCTCCAGAGGATAGGGAGGGCAGGCCACAGCCTGGATCAGGTTGTCAAAGGAAGGGTCGTTGTTCTTGACAGGGACGAGCTCATAGAGTGTGCGGTGATGCTCGGATGCGCAAGAGAGGGATTTGTGGACAGGATACACATACCCGGCAACTGTCTTGATGTTCTGTGCCAGCACATCCTCGGCATGGCCCTCGAGCGGCGATGGCGGATTGAGGACGCGCTGAGGATCATAAGAAGATCATACTGTTACAGAGACCTCAGCGAGGATGATCTCAGGTCTGTCATGAGCTATCTCTCTGGCGCCTATGCCGATCTGGAGGAGAGAAACATCTATGCGAAGATCTGGTACGACCCTGAGACAGGTGAGTTCGGTAAACGTGGCAGGAACTCCAGGATGATATACATGCTCAACCTGGGGACGATACCGGATGAGTTCTCCTGCGATGTCGTCACAAGGGATGGGAGATGGGTCGGAAACCTGGATGAGAAATACCTGGAACGTCTGTCAAAGGGTGATGTGTTCGTCCTCGGCGGCAGATCGTATGCATTCAGATACAGGCGCGGCGGAAAGATCTACGTCGATCCCACCGGAGAGCGTCCGACGATACCGAGCTGGTTCTCTGAGAAACTCCCACTCTCATTTGATCTCGGCCTGAGGGTTCTTCAGTTCAGGGCGCACATGCTTGATCTCATCAGGGGAGCTGATGAGGAAGTGGTCGTTCAGCACCTCCTCGAGATGCTCCCGATAGACGAGAACAGCGCCAGGAGCATCTACCAGATATTCGAGCAGCAGATCAGGTACCTCGGAGAGGACTCGGTCTCAACAGATAGACGTATCGTTGTGGAGGAGACCTTCTCGCGAGGGAGAAGGGTGTACTACTTCATGACCAACTACGGGCTGAAATTCAACGATGGATTCAGCAGGATGGTCGCTTACCTCATTTCAAGAGAGGGCAGGAGCAATGTTCTGGTATCGATCGCGGACACAGGCTTCATGCTCTCGATCCCTGAGGGTTCGAGGGCTGATCCCATCATAGCTCTCAGATCAATCAGACCAGAGATGTGTGAGGATCTGCTCAGGAGAGCGGTCGAGAACACAAACCTCCTGAAGAGGGTCTTCAGGATAAACGCCACCAGGTTCTTCATGATCCTGAGGAACTACATGGGGCACAGGAAGAGCGCCAGGAGGCAGCAGGTATCCGCGGACATGCTCATAGGTCTCGCAAAGCGGCTCGAGGACTTCGCGGTCCTGAAGGAGAGCTACCGCGAGATCGTCGAGGACAAGTTCGAGCTTGATAACATGAAGAGCGTTGTGGCGGCAATAAACACCGGGGATATAGAGATCGTGAGAAAGAGAAGCCCGTCTCCGGGCCCGATGGCATTCGGAATAGCGTCCATTGGAGCTCCTGATGTCGTTCTGGCGCAGGACAGGCTCGCGCTTCTGAAGGAGTTCCAGAGAAGGGTGATGGAGAGGATCGCGGGAGAGAGCGCAGCGTGAACATCAAGGATCTACAAGAGCATCTGATTGAAAGGTTCGATTTTCTTCTTGGATCTCTCTATATTAAAGAGACGGGAACGTGTGTGCTCTCTGATATTCACATCGGCCTTGAGGAGGAGCTCTTCGCCCAGGGGCTCCTCTTCCCGCTGAGAGAGATGGAGGAGCTCCTGCGAAGGATTGGGATCTTGCTCGAGAGATTCAATCCAAGAAAGCTCGTCCTCGCCGGGGATGTGGTCCATTCATTCGGACGGGCGGATCAGAGGATACGGAGGAAGCTTGAAATTGTATTGAGCGCAATCCGGCCAAGGTGCGATCTGATTCTCGTCTCAGGCACACACGATGGAATGCTGCCCTACATGGGATTCAAAGCTCAGAGGAGATATGATGAGGGAGGATACACGGTATCCCATGGGGATGAGGACCTGCGGGAGCACGGCCATCTGATAATTGGCCACGAGCATCCGGTGCTCGATGTCGAGATGATGCGCATACCGTGCTACCTCTTCGGCATGGGTCTCATGGACGGCATGGACATCATCGTCCTGCCTGCATTCAATCCACTCTGCCAGGGTGTGGCTGTGAACCATCTCGAAGCTCCCGATCTCCTGTCGCCCCTGCTGAGAAGGGTGGACACTGGAAAACTCCATCCCGTGGTCGAGATGGAGGGGGAGGTGATGGTCTTCCCAGAGATCAGGCGTCTGTGAGGCGCTTGCCTTCAGGCTCCTCCATGCAGCTCCTGAAGCTGCGTTATCCTCCTCAGCTCCTCCCTGAGGGACTCTGGCAGGCCCTTTATCTCCACATCCAGGAATCCCCTGACTATGACGCCGGTCGCCTGATCCTTTGTCAGGCCCCTAGCCATGAGGTACTCCAGCTCCAGCTCCGAGATCTTGCCGACCGCTGCTTCGTGAGACATGTCAAGACCGCCGCATCTCCCATCGAGCTCCGGTATGGAGTCGATCCTCCCCTTCTCTGAGAGGATCAGCCCGACGCATTCCAGATGTGCCTTGACGTCGGGCACCTCGCCGACCATCTTTCCTCTGGTTATTATCTCCCCGCCGACCGAGACCGCTCTTGTTATGGAGTCCGCGCTGCATCCGGGCGCCCTGAGCACAACCTCGCTTCCGGTATCGAGATGTCCCTCCTTAGCGTACAGCACGGTGTTAAAGCTCGCCACCGCTCCTTTCCCGTCCAGTATCGCCTTCGGGTATGTCTGAAGGGTCTTGGCGGGCGTCAGGCAGATGTAGTTGTTCGAGAGCGTGGCGCCCTCCTCCATGTATATCGCTGTCCTGGGCCTGACCTCGACCTCGCGCCCCCAGTTGTGAATCATTGTGAAGCTGACGTGTGCGCCCTTCTTTATGAAGAACTCAGACACGCCAAGATGCAAACCCCTCTGCACGTGGCTCGGCGTCGTGCACCCTGTGATGACATGAAGCTCGCTCCCCTCCTCCGCTATTATTATGTTGTGCACCCTCTGGTTCAGATTCGTCTGTCCGAGATACAAGCAGCTCTTCAGCGGGAATATCGTCTTCGCGCCCCTCTTCGCCCTGAGGAAGTACCCGGCCGGCGGATGGAGGGCAACATCTGCCGTGTACTTGTCCTGGTCCACAGGCACGAGCTTCCACCAGTAGTCTCTGAGGCCATCATACTTCTTCAGGGCAGTGGCTATATCCAGCACCTCGATCCCCTCGGTGGAGGATCTCGCAACGACCGGCGTCTGGTCCATCTGGATGTACGCACCACCGACCTCCTTCTCAAGAGTAACGCCGACCCCCAGCGCTGCCTTCCTGACGTCCTCCGGTATCTCCTCAAGCCTCTGAATCTCTTCGTGAGGCTTAGCCTCAACATCGTATTTTTCGAGATCCACATCCGGGCCGTAGGTGGCCTTCTTGCCCAGAGCCTTCCTCGCCCTCTCAGCTATGTCGGACATAGGCACCTGGCACACCCCTCGTATCCTCTTGTCTTGATCTGCTCCAGTATCTCCCTCGGGCTGCCCGTACAGACTATCGTGCCCTCCAGCATCACATGGGCTTTGTCTACTGAAATGTAATCGAGTATATGGCCGAAGTGTGTGATTATGATGCCGGAGCGGATCCTCTTGCTCGGCTTCGTGTCCTTCTCAGTGAGCTTGTTTATCGCCCTGCCGATGAGCTTTATGTTCTCCAGATCCACTCCTGAATCTGGCTCGTCCAGCATCACAAGCTCCGGCCTCTGCGCAAGCAGCTGGGCCATCTCGGATCTCTTGATCTCCCCTCCGGAGAAGCCGCGGTTGACCTCACGATCCGCGAACTCCAGGAAGTTCATCTCCTTCAGCACCTTCTCCGGGTTCGCCTCAGGGTTGCACAGCTTTATGAGATCCTTCAGCTTCAGCCCCCTTATCGCAGGCGGGCTCTGAAACGCGATCCCTATCCCCATCCTGGCCCGCTCGTCCATTGACATATGGGTTATATCTTTTCCTTTGAACAGTATCCTTCCTCTTTCAACTACATATCTGGGCACACCTGCTATCGTATTCAGCAGTGTGGTCTTGCCGCATCCGTTCGGCCCGAAGAGGGCATGATTCTCTCCCCTATCGATCTTGAGGTTTATGCCCTTCAGAACCATCCTGCCGCCGATGCTGACATGCAGATCCTCTATCTCGAGCAGCCCGAACACCTCCAGGGTTGGTTGAGTTCTGTTGAGATCTCAGTTTATTTACACTTTCGCATCACCACGAGGCCTCTGAAGGAAATCACATGTGCGCATGGATTTTGAGGATGTGAAGCTTCAGATCACATCCACGATGACACTTCCCTGAACCTCCTTCCCTGTGGAGTCGCGGACCTTGACAACTATGAGATGCTCGCCTTTCTTCAGAGTGCTCGAGTCGACCTTTATCTTGCTACCAGACCCAAGAAATCTGTTCATGCTCGACCACCATTCGTATGTGTACGGGCCTCTTCCGCCGCTCGCGCTGGCCTCCATGACCACAGGACCCTTTGAGAGAACAGCTCCCGCCTTCGGGGAGATGATCTTCGCGGTCAGCTCAGAGGAGCCTGATGTCTGGGAGCCCTCCCGCTCGAGACAGCCGGATGCGAGAAGCAGGATCAGGACAGAGATAACCGATATCGTCCTCATGTTTCAACCACCAAACAGAGCTTCTGGAATGTCCTATCTCAAAGCTGCATGGATATACCTCTGGCAGGATATCTAACTGTTGGTTTTCGCATCTCGCATGCCTGGATCGTGGCCTGACCACCGAATGGGGTGTGCTGAAACGGAGATCGCAGTATCATGAAGCCTGCAGGTCATCGCCTCTTCAGTGGTGTGAGCAGACTTAGATGCCGGGAGGCATGAGCGGCGGCCTGAACACTCCCTTCTCCGTTATTATCGCGCTGACGAGCTCAACCGGCGTGGCGTCGAATGCTGGATTGTAAACCTTCACGCCCTCCGGCGCGAGCCTTGCGTCCCCGAGACGTCTGAGCTCGTCACCATCCCTCTCCTCGATCATTATCCCGCTCTCATCGTGTGCTCCATCGAACGTCGAGAGCGGCGCTGCCACATAGAACGGGATTCCATGCGCTTTTGCAAGGACTGCATGCGTGTAGGTTCCTATCTTGTTGAAGACCACGTCCCTCGTGATCCTGTCCGCGCCCACTATAACCCTGTCGATCACGCCCCTGCGCATGAGCATGCCAGATACGCTGTCGCAAACCAGGGTCACATCTATGCCGTCCTCCATGAGCTCCCAGGCTGTGAGCCTCGATCCCTGGTTCAGGGGCCTGGTCTCACAGGCGTAAACATGAATCTCCTTCCCGTCCATCACAGCCTGGCGTATCACACCGAGGGCTGTGCCCCATCCGACGCAGGCAAGCCTGCCAGCGTTGCAGTGTGTGAGAACCCTGTCGCCATCATTCAGGAGCTTCGCGCCGTTTCTGCCGATCATCCTGTTGACGATCAGATCCTCCTCTGCGATCCTCTCAGCCTCGCGGAGCGCAATCTCCCTCACCTCATCAGCGATCTCTTCGGCCTGAGCCGCTCTCAGAACCCGGTCCACACCCCATGAGAGGTTGATCGCTGTAGGCCTGGAGCTTTTGATCATCTCCGCAGCGATCTCCATCTCCTGCAGCACACCATCTCTGTCCTGAAACTTCGAACGCATCGCGGCCAGTGCGATGCCGTACCCTCCGGCGGCGCCGAGCGCCGGAGCACCGCGTATCTTGAGGGATACGATCGCGTTTACGAGCTCCTTCACGCTTCTGATCGTGATCACGACGAACTCCGCGGGGAGCCTGGTCTGGTCTATGGTCTTTATCCCATCTTCCCACCAGATTGTTCTGGACTCAGAGATCATCCCTCCTGATCACCTCCACAGTCCCGTTGCGGGCGATGTGAAGCTCATGTATTTTTGTGAATATCCCGTGCTCAACCACGCCCGGTATCTGAGATATCTGTTGGGATAGAGAGACAGGCTCCCGTATCTCTCCAAAAGATACGTCCATCACAAAGTTCCCGTTGTCTGTTATCACCGGACCGTCCTTCATACGGGCCTGACGTATCACAGGGGATCCGCCAATCCTGATGAGCTCGCGCTCGACGACCCTCGCCGCAAACGGCAGGACCTCTACAGGAACCGTTCTGTTCAACACCTCCACCCATTTCGATCCATCTGCCACAACCACGAAACGCCTGGCAGCGATCGATACCACCTTCTCCCGTGTGTGCGCAGCACCTCCGCCCTTGATGGCATTCATCCTGGTATCGATCTGATCGACGCCATCTATGGCCAGGTCCAGCACTGGATTTTGCGATAGTGTTGTCAGCGGAATCCCGCACTCTATCGCCAGCGCCTCTGACTGATACGATGTCGGAACGCCGAGAAGATCGAAGCCGTCAGCAACCATTCTCCCGATCGCCCTTATCGTCCATGCAACAGTGGAGCCTGTGCCGAGGCCCACGACCATGCCGTCCCTGACCAGTGACGCGGCAGACTCTCCGGCAAGCCTTTTTTCATCGATATTGAGATCAGGTCTTCTCTCCGTATTGATCCCCCTGCAGCAGCTTTGAGCGCACTGTTGTGAACACCGGCCCGCGGACATCTATGCGTTTCTTGTAGCTCGTGATGTACCTCTCCAGAGCAGGATCGATCCTCACATTGATCTCGCCCGCGGTCCTCACGATCCTCACCCTGGTCTCGCTATCCCTTCCCCCAATGGTCGCGATCTCGATCTCATGCGCTGCCAGCTCCGCAAACGCATCTATGAACCTTATGCCGGTCTGGACGCCCTCCTCGAAGGCGGCCTCCCACTTCGGGGTTCTCGGTATCCCAAGTATCTCGTTCCTGTAGACCACGATCTCATTGAGATAAGCGGGGCCGCATAGCTTTGTGTTCTCCTCCGGCTCGACCACAGATACCTTTATCCTCCGGCCGAAGAGCTCTCCCTCCCACGCGTCGAACTCGCACGGCGAGGGGGTGTTTCCATGCTTCACACAGGTCTCCACGATCGACCTCGCTATATCTCTCCCTGCGCTGGTCATAGGGCTCTTATCCACATGTATCATCCTGGCGATCTCGATCGGCTTCAGGCTCCAGTCTGGCTGGAGCTGCGGATAGGACAGAGCACGGAGGTCCTTCGATCCGTAGAGTATCATCGCCAGGCGCTCAACGCCAAGCCCCAGGTTCAGAACGGGGTATGGAATATCGTACTGGGCCAGGGCTGTTGGCGAGTACACACCGAAGGTTGCTATCTCGACCCAGCCGCTCCCGTACTTCGTCTCAGATCCCACAAGGCCTGGATGGTAGGCGTAGACCTCTATCTGCGTCCCCGGAATGTAGTACTTGGAGCGCTTCTCATCCGGCCTGAACCTGAAGTTCTCGAACCCGAACTGGCTCAGAAGCCCCTCTGAGATCGCCTTCCCCTCGTCCACAGACATCTCCTCGTCCATCACAACACAGCTCGCAGAGTGATAGGACATGAGACGGGCTGCATCCTCCGACTGCTCCCTTCTGAAGCATCTGTCCACAGAGAACAGGCGCACAGGCAGGGGCGTCCTGTACCATAGGTTCGAGAGCGATATGAACCACCCGGAGGTCATGTGGCTCCTCAGGGTCCTGCTTGTGGGCTCCGGTTTGAGCTCTCTGAACTCCGGGAACACGCTCTCGAGCATCATCGATACCTGGGAGTCAGGGGCGTTGATCGCCCTGGAGATCTCCGGAACCAGGTCGTCTCCCTCCACAGCGCCCTTCTTGTAACTGTGCAGCACCTCTCTGAGAGCCTCTATCTCCTCAGCGGTGATATCCCTTCCCATTATCGACCTGATCATCGAGAGCCTGCTCTCTGAGATGCCAACATCCGGCCGCGGCAGGCCTGCGAGGTAAAAGCATCTGTCAAGAACAGCAAGCGCCTCGGATCCGAACTGTCTGTGGACCTCCTGTGCATCCACTATAACGGGATTCATCATCTCTGTGAACCCCATGCGCAGATAGGCCTCCCTGAGCCTCTGGATGGTCTCGAAGACAGGGTGCGGTCTTCCGTGAGAATAGCTCCTTCTCGGATAGGTCCTCTCCAGCGAGGGCCTCTCGAGATAGTCAACGCCACGTTTCCAGGCGCTATCAAAGTCCTTTTCAGCAGCCTCTCTGATCTCGGCCGGGTCGAACTTCATGCTCTAGAGATCTGAGTACGACCCTTTAAGCTTATCCTCCAGAAGGGCGAGATGCCTCTCGAGGGACTGTATCTGGATGGCGTTTGTTATGTCGCCGCGCGTCCTCTCTATCATCGACCTCGCCAGATCTGTCTTCCGGCGGAGCCCGCGCATGATGGCCTCAGGGTAATCGAACCTCATGAGCATGTGGTATATCTCCTCCATTATCTCGAGGAGGACCTCTCCATCCTCAGGCCTGCCGTTTCTTATTAATTCCAGTATGCTCCGCCTGAGCTCGCCCGTCAGATCGCCAAGGCCGCCGAGATAGCTCACCGGATCGACATCGAGATCCACGTGGGTGGGCATTCTCCCCTCGAATATCAGGGAGAAGAGGACGCTCGCCTCGACGAACTCCTGCTCTGCATCGTCCACAAATCCAGAGCATCTCACGTCCTGATGCGTGATCAGGAGGTTCTTTATCGCGCTGAGATGCTCACGCGCCTCTTTGAGAAGCCTCTCCGCCTCGCTCCGCTCCCTTCTGTGAGTGGCGCGTATGGCGGTTGATGCCAATCTGATTACAATTCTGGAAAGCCTCAGCGCCTCCTCCCTGGCAGCATCCTTCTCATCGAAGTGTTTCAGGAGCTCATCGATGAGATCGTCCAGATCGCTCTTATCTTCTCGCCTCATCTCTTTGCTCTGGGGTGCGCAGATCCAGCCAGTGCGGAACGATCCGTCCCCTTACCCTCCTTACATCAACCTTTTTATTCTGTTCAGGCTCGTCTGGCCCTGTACCAGGGATCTGGCCTCTGTGACGTATCTGCCTCTGTATCCATTGAGCGATGAAAAGACAAGCTGCCAGTCGACGGTCCCTGAGCCGACAGGCAGATGCTCATCCCTCTCCCCGTGGTTGTCATGTATGTGGACGTGTGTTATCCTCTCTCTGATCTCCAGGAACTCCTTCAGGTTTCCGTTTGTGTTTGCATGCCCCACATCGAGCGTGAAGCCCAGGTTCTCCCTGTCGACCGTGTCCATGATTCCAACGATCTCGAACGGCGCCCTGCCCAGCAGCGTTGGTATGTTGACCATGTTCTCAACAGCAATTGTGATTCCCAGATCAGCGGCGTGATCGCATATGCTCCTTATCCCGAGAATGTTCTGTTCCCACGCGCGGTCCGGCACCTGGGTTCCGAGAGGGGAGAGATGGCCAGGGTGAACCACAGCGAGCTCTGTGAAATCCGCTGCCAGAGTCAAACAGCTCTTCATCTGCCTGATGCTCTCCTCCCATATGGGCTGGTTCACAGATGCAAGGTTCAGGTCAGAATAGGGGAGATGAAGTGTTATCACCAGATCTGTCGTCTCTGCTATCTTTCTCGCCTCGTCCACGTTATCTTCGGTGAGACGCTGCATGCCCTCGCAGACGATCTCCCAGCCTGTGTATCCTAAATCCTCAAGCTGGTATGCCCAGTCGAAAGGCCTGTTTACCAGTGCGCTTGAGGAGAAACTTATCATGTCTCCACCTCGTCCAGCTCTATCTCCATCACAGGCTTTCCATCGACAGTCCTGGGAGCAAGCCAGTCCAGGACCCTCTCGTCGCCGGATATCTCGACGTGAATCGATCCGAGCGGCTCCTCCTCTGGCGGGAAGCCCACGCGCCCCATGAATGCTCCGGGCTTGCTTATCCTGAACTGATACGAATCTCCCACCCTGCCCGCAAGCATCACAGACCTCGCTGTGTCAAGTATCCTCTCATCTCTTAATATCTTGCGGAAAATCCGGAGGGAGGATATTCCCCCGTAACCCTGTACCATATCATCCCTTATGTCAAGCGTGAGGTCTGGGAATATCCGCTCTATGGCCATCACAACCCTCTCCACCCTCTCAGTGGGCTTCACCAGGGCGCGAACTGTGATCTCGATCATGGTCGTATCCATCTGTTTACATGCAGGATTTTCATGTTCGTTTCATGAGAAGTTGCACGGAGATTCAGCGGTGTGTTGTCCTGTACCTCAGCACAGCCGCGATCCCGCCGAAGGCATGGAGCAGCTGCGCCCCCTCCTCGAAGTCTGTGGATATTATCTTCACAGCTGCTCCGCTCTGCTCAGCCAGCTGGGAGAGCTCTGTTATCAGATCCACCTCCTCTGTTATCGTGAGTGGCGAGCCGCATTTGGGGCATGTCCCTATCGCGGGGGACGATGGTGTCCTCGTCCTCTCATCTGTGTAGTCGCAGCTCTGGTTCTGACACCTGACCTTGACTCTAGTCTTCCTGAGCTCCTCGGAGAGGAGGAGGAGATCCACTGCGCCCAGGGCGAGGTTCTGGCGCACCTCCTTCTCTCCGTAAGATGCGAGACCTCTGTCGCTCACGAGCTCCTTCATGAACCGGCGCATGGCCAGCTTCTCCTGGGTGAGCTCAAGGTCCAGAAGCCTGTCCTGCGCAGCCTCGACGAGCTCCGAGAGGCCAGCCTCATCAGTGTATGATACATCGAAAGCGTCCAGTATCTTCTTCTGGAGCTCGTGATGCAGGAAGTTCCCTGCGATGAACTCCTCCTTTGTTGGGGATGGGCCGCCTATGAGTATGCCCTGAAGCTCCTTCTGATCGATGCTCAGAAATGCATCGTTCGCAGCCTCCCCTATCCTCTTGTAGAAGTCGTGGATTGCTATGAGCCTCAGCTGCTGGAACCTGTGAGAAGACTGTCCCCCCTTTCTCTGCTTTCCAGGAACTGTGGATGTGAGGTGCTTGAGAGGCTCTATCCTCTTGCCCTTGAGTATACCTATGGTCGCCTCCCTTCTGTCAAGAACTATCAGGCCAAATGTCTTCTTCTCTGAGAGCATATCCTCAAGCGGCGTCAGAAGGAACGAAGAATCGCAGTGGTAGCGGTATGTGGTGATCGGCTCAGGCGGCTCTATGACCTTTGTGTACATGTCTGTCCTGTTGCCACCGATGTCAACAGCGCCTATGAAGAGGACGACCCCGTTCTCTGGGGCTCTCGGGATGAGCCTGAGCCTGGCCATCGCTGACTCCAGGGCGCTCTGGACATTGGTCCTGGTGAGCTTCGACTTTATGTTGGCTGCCTGGCCGTGCTCCTCCCGGAGCTGGGCCATCACATCCGATATCTGCTTGTCCGGAGGGATATACAGTGAGATGAGCTCTGTGCCCCTTCCAGATTTCGATCTGAGCTCATCCAGCAGACGCTTGAACTCGTACTTTTCCTGTGCAGAGATCTCCATCTTCTCTCCTCAGACTGATACTGCGTGAAGTAGCCACAGACCCAGATAAAATCCTTTGCGTGGCTGGATGCAGATGAATCAACCGCAGATTATGGTTGTGGTGATGAATGGGCTAATGCCTCTCTTTAATGGATTAAGTGACGCAGAGGACTGCAGTGTACGCTCTTGTCCGTCTGATCTCTCATCATGAGAGGCGATGCAGGCAATGGTCTCCTGACCCTCCCAGCGCCCCGTGCAGCGTAGACATCATGAGAGGCAATGCATGCCATGTGATCCTGGTGGGTGAACGGGTGCTTCCCATCGCACGCCCTTCACCAAGCACACAAGAGCGTTTTTCAGCAAGGAGGTGCGGGCTGAGAAAGAAGATGGAGGGACAGCTTCAGCCCGCGGCTAGTAAGACCGGCCGCCCATATGCATAGTCTCAGTAATACTATTTAAGTTTTATGTAATAAAAAAGATGACATGTTAACAATTTATTCACATGAATAAATCACATCGATCCTGTCCTCACACGTACATATCTCCGCGCTCTATCTCTCTGGATGCCTTCTTCCTCAGCGACTCCGCAAGCCGCAGGTAGTACTTCATGGTGTCAGGGGTCACAGATGGACCTATCTCGCGAACTGCTGCCAGGAAGTGCCTCTGCTGAACATGCTCTGAGCTCATGCTCTCTCTGAGCGCCAGGCGGCCTGCCTTTCTGCATATTGCCGCTATATCCGCGCCGGTGTAATGCTCTGTCATCTCAACAAGCGCATCTATATCGACATCTGGAGCCAGAGGCATGTTCTTCGTGTGAACCTCGAATATCTTCCTTCTGGAGGGTTTGTCAGGCACGGGCACGAGTATCAGCTCGTCGAATCGTCCTGGCCTCAGAAGCGCAGGATCCACGATATCCGGGCGGTTTGTCGCTCCTATAACCACAACACCGTGGAGCTCCTCCAGGCCGTCCATCTCTGAGAGCAGCTGGTTCACGATCCTCTCCGTGACATGGGGCTCGCCAACCGCACCGCCGCGGACCGGTACGAGCGCATCGAGCTCATCCAGGAATATCACAGCTGGAGCGACCTGTCTGGCCTTTCTGAATATCTCCGCGACCCGCTTCTCGCTCTCTCCGTACCATTTTGAGAGGAGCGCGCTCCCCTTCGCAGTTATGAAGTTGGCATCGCTCTCGTTCGCAACCGCCTTTGCCAGCATGGTCTTTCCGGTGCCTGGCGGTCCGTACAGTAGTATTCCCTTTGGCGCATTGATCCCCAGCCTCTTGAAGTTGCTCGCGTAGCGGAGCGGCCATTCAACAGCCTCTATGAGGAGCTGCTTCACATCCTCAAGACCGCCTATGTCATCCCAGCTGACCTTTGGGACCTCGACCATTATCTCCCTCAGCGCAGAGGGCTGTATCTCTCTGAGAGCTGCCTCGAAGTCGACCCGCCGGACGACGAGCCTGTCGAGGATCTCCTTGGGTATCGTCGGCTCATCCAGGTCTATCTCCGGC
Organism: Methanobacteriota archaeon; assembly: GCA_029553285.1. Taxonomy (GTDB): domain Archaea; phylum Halobacteriota; class Methanosarcinia; order Methanotrichales; family Methanotrichaceae; genus Methanothrix_B. The sequence goes on along the minus strand of JAKPCO010000101.1, from coordinate 22,861 downwards.
AGGATCCTGCGCAGAGCATTCATGGCAGCCTCCCTGCACACCGCCGCTATGTCCGCACCCACGAATCCATAGGTCAGCTCCGCGAACTCCTCGATGTTGACATCGTCTGCAAGGGGCATCCCCCTGGTGTGTATCTGGAAGATCTCTTTTCTCCCCTCATAATCCGGGACCCCGAGCTCTATCTCCCTGTCAAACCTTCCAGGCCTCCTGAGGGCGACATCCAGGGCCTCGGGCCTGTTTGTGGAGCCGATGACGAGAACGTTCTTCCTCTCCTTCAGACCGTCCATGAGCGAGAGGAGCTGTGCCACAACGCGCCTCTCCACCTCTCCTGTGACTTCGCCGCGCTTCGGAGCTATCGAGTCAAGCTCGTCCAGGAATATTATCGCCGGAGCGTTCTTCTCAGCCTCCTCGAATATGTCTCTCAGGGCCTTCTCGGACTCGCCGTAGTACTTGGACATTATCTCTGGCCCGTTGACGGATATGAAATACGCATCGCTCTCGTTTGCCACAGCTTTGGCCAGCATGGTCTTCCCGGTGCCCGGAGGCCCGTAGAGGAGTATGCCCTTAGGTGGATCTATGCCCAGCCGGTCGAAGAGCTCCGGGTGCTTCAGCGGGAGCTCGATCATCTCCCGGACCTTGGTTATGGCGTTCTTCAACCCTCCGACATCCTCGTAGCAGACGGATGGCACCGGGCGCTCTGAAATCTCAACAGCCTGGGGCAGAAGCTCGATCTCGGTCGCATCAGTTATCTTGACAAGCCCGGAGGGATTTGTGGAGACGACTCTGAGCTTGATCTCTCCCAGGCCAAATGCCTGCGCTCCCAGGAAACCACGGAATATCTCCTCGAACATCGTCTCTCTGCCGAATGTATCTGATGGTGGTCTTCGAACACTTGTGGTCGAGATTATGTCACCCTTGCACACCGGCCTCCCCTGGAAGACCTTTGTGAGCACCTCGCTCGGAGCGAAGATCTGCATGCCCTTCGTCACAGGGGCGAGGGTCACATGCTTCGCCTCCGACCACTCCGCCTTCTTCACCTCAACATACTGACCTATGCTCGATCCGGCGTTCGATCTGATCAGGCCGTCCATCCGTATGATGTCCAGCCCCTGGTCTGAGCTGTAAGCGCTCACGACCAGCGCAGCGGTTCTCCTGTCGCCTGTGATCTCGATGACATCAAGCGGGCGCACGCCCATTCTCTTCATATAATCATCGCTGACCCTGGCTATGCCCTTTCCCACATCCCTCTGATCTGCCTCTGCAACCTTCAGCCGCACAGATTCGCTCATAGTCCAAAACCATCCCCTGAATGCGGTACGCGTTCCCGATTTCCGACCCCGACGAGCTCCAATCCCCCATGGAGATATGGTAGATTGCTTCTTAAAAGTTTGCCTCCGCCCCAGAAGGCAGGCCACAGTTCCGGGATTATGTCATATGTCAACGCATTGATTGTGAACCCAAGAGGCATGCGAACATGGGTTCATCCGGCGTTATGCCAGAGCCGGCTGATTTCCCGGCAGCACAATTCAAGCGCAAGCCCGATAAATGAACATCTGGTGAGCGCTTTCGTATCGATCCAGCAGGCTGCTGAACCTCCACAGGGCTTAGAGAAGCATTATATCCCTCCCTGGAGAAGAAGCGAGCATGCTGAAGAGGAGACATGTGCTCTCCATGAAGGACTTCTCCAGGGAGGAGATCGACGAGATCCTGGAGACCGCGGAGTCGCTCGAGCCGTACGCTCACGGAAAGGGATCAGATATTCTCGATGGGAAGATCCTCGCGCTGATGTTCTTCGAGCCGTCAACACGCACCCGAATGTCGTTCGAGACTGCGATGAAGCGGCTCGGCGGCAGGACAATAAACCTGGGCTCGGCTGAGGCGAGCTCTATAGCCAAGGGCGAGTCGCTCGCAGATACAATACGCGTTGTCGGCGGATATGCGGATGCAATAGTTATACGGCATCCGAAGGAGGGATCGGCGCGGCTCGCCGCCGAGTTCTCGCCGGTTCCGGTTCTGAACGCCGGTGATGGTGCAGGCCACCATCCAACGCAGACGCTTCTCGATCTGTATACAATAAAAAAAGAGAGCCATCTCGACGATCTCTCAATCGCGCTCGTCGGGGATCTGAAGTACGGCAGGACGGTTCACTCCCTCGCATACGCGCTCTCCCTCTATGGAGCTGACATTTACCTGGTATCACCACCGACTCTGAGAATGCCTGAACAGATAATCGGGGATCTCTCAAGAATGGGCACGAGGGTGAGAGAGGTCTCTGATCTGAGAGAGGTCATAAAAGAGGTTGACGTGCTCTACATCACAAGAATCCAGCGTGAGCGCTTCCCGGACCCGGTCGAGTACAACAGGGTGGCGAGGAGCTACAGCATAACCACAAGGGACCTGGAGGGCGCAAAGCCGGAGCTCAGGATAATGCATCCCCTCCCCAGAGTTGATGAGATATCGCCGTCGATAGATGAGACGAAACATGCAGTCTACTTCAGGCAGTCCTTCTACGGAGTGCCTGTAAGAATGGCCCTGCTCAAGATGATCCTGGAGGATTGAACAATGGTGGAGAGAGAGCTCAAGGTCCGGCCCATCAGGTCTGGAACCGTCATAGACCACATACAGGCAGGCCAGGCGCTGAATGTCCTCAAGATCCTCGGCATCTCCGGCACAACTGATGCGACGGTCAGCGTGTTGATGAATGTCAGCAGCAGAAAGCTGGGCAAGAAGGATATCGTGAAGGTTGAGGACAGAGAGCTGAGGGAGGATGAGGTCAACAAGATAGCCCTCATAGCGCCGGGCGCGACGATAAACATAGTCAGAGATTATGCGGTTGTTGAGAAATACGCTGTCGATCTCCCGGATGTGATAGTGGGAGTTGTGCGCTGCCAGAACCCCAGCTGCATATCAAACACCAGCGAGCCAATAAAGCCGAAGATGCTGGTGAAGGGGAAGAACCCGGTCGTTCTGCGGTGCTTCTACTGCGATCAGCCTCTGACAGAGAGGATCGCGGAGTACCTACTGTGATTCTCTGCGGGTCATCCGGATCCACCGGTGGTCGGCGGTACGGATCACCGATTGCAGCCGGATGACATTGGGGGCAAACATCCAGTGGACCGCCTGAAAGAGCATGCTGCCAGAGATCAGGGGGTAAAGATCTTCCCCGTGCACAGGCGACAGCCATGAGCAGATGCAGATTGGAGCAACATGATATGCTGTCCCTCCAGCTCAGAGGTGTCCGAATAAGGAAGAAGTGCTCATAACGATCAGCATCCTCAAGCCTCGAATATCTGGCTCCGTAACTCTTATTCGGACAGATCCTGCAGCTCGATCGATAGATTAATATGGCACCTCTGCAACGAGAAGAAACAGGCAGCCCGGTGGTGTAGCGGTCAATCACGGGAGGCTCTGGACCTCCTTACCTAGGTTCGAATCCTGGCCGGGCTACCATTGTCATCATCGTTTAAACTCTTCTGCGATTTCTGATTGGATCCTCAGCACTCCCGGTATCTTTCTGGGCTTATCGATGGCGTCTCTCGAAAACTATTTTTAATCTCGGCGATCACAGCCTTTTGTGATCTTCAGAGCATATGATGTTAGGGGCATCTACGGAGATGAGCTGACAGAGGACGTTGCGATGCGCGTCGGTGCCGCTTTTGGCACCTATCTCTCAGGAGGGGAGATATCCCTTGGCCGGGACACCAGGACCAGCGGCCCCTCGCTGGAGGGCGCGTTTCTCAGGGGCGTTCTCGGGGCAGGCGTGGATGTTCACAGTTACGGCGTGATACCAATACCGATTCTGGGATACGTGACCATGAGGAGTGGGAGAAGAGCTGCAGCATACATATCTGCTTCTCACAATCCCCCCGAGTACAACGGCATACGCTTCAGAACCGGCGATGGCTATGGCATGCTTTACAGAGAGGCCGGAATTGTGGATATATACACAGGAGGTGAGTTCAGGTCTGGAAGCGGAAGCCTCACGGTGGAGGACGCTGGCAGGGCCATTATCGAGTACGGGGATTATGCTGCAGATAGGGTCGATATAACCAGAGATCTCAGAGTCGTGCTCGACACGGGCAACGGATCCGCATGCGGCATCTCTCCTGTATACACAAGAGCCGGAATTGATGTGGAGCTCCTGAATGCGACCATGGACGGAAGGTTTCCGGGAAGAGGGCCCGCGCCAACAGCAGAATCACTCAGAGAGGCTGCGGAGAAGGTCATCAGCACAGGCGCGGACTTCGGAGTGGGGTTTGATCCGGATGCAGACCGCGGGATGGTGATCGATGATAAAGGGAGAGTCCTGCCCCCTGAAAAGATAGCGATAATAATTGCGAGAAGGCGTTACAAACCGGGAGACCTGGTCATCGCAGGCTTCGATTGCTCCATGATACTGGAGAGAGAGCTCGAGCGCGACGGGATAAAGGTGCAGCGTGAGAGGGTTGGTGATGTATTTGTTGCCAACAGGGTCAGGAACTCGGGGGCGGTTCTCGGCGTCGAGAGAAGCGGTCATTTCTTCATCCCCGAATTCCAGTACTCTGACGATCCATTCGCAATGAGCCTGGCGCTCGCCGAGATCGTATCCGGGGAGCGGCTCTCTGATATGGCTGACGAGATACCTGATTATCCATACATCCAGAGGAGCATAAGGCTGAAGGATATCGCTGACGCACCAATTCTGATGGGGAGACTCCTGGAGAGGCTCTCGGATCTCGAGCCGGACACCACCGATGGCATAAAGGTGATGGGCGAGGGCTGGAGCGTTCTAATAAGACCATCGAACACCGAGCCGCTGATCAGGATCTACGTTGAGAGCGTGAAGGATGATGTGAAGGAGATAGCGGGCGTGTATGAGAAGATGATCCTGAGCGCAATGGGGAGCGGGAATTGAAGAGAGACGATGTCTGTGTGCTTATACCCGCGCTCAACGAGGCAGGGTCCATCAGGGGAGTCATAGAGGGCTTCCGCAGCATGGGCTTCCAGGATATCCTCGTGATCGACGGGCACAGCACAGATGGCACCCCTGATCTGGCGAGGGAAGCCGGCGCAAGGGTGATCGTCCAGAGCGGATCCGGGAAGGGGCAGGCCCTCCTCGAGGCCTTTGGGCTTATAGACAAAGAGTACATCGTGCTCATAGATGGCGACGGCACATATCTTCCATCAGAGGTCGACAGGCTCCTGGATCCACTTATTAGGGGCAGAGCTGATCACGTCATAGGTAACAGGTTCTCCAATCTGAGGGGTGGATCGCTGAAGCGTTTGAACCTGGTGGGGAACTGGCTCATCAACCTGCTCTTCGGGATAATCTACGGGGTGAGGCTCAGGGACATACTCTCCGGATACAGGGCGTTCACCAGATCGGGCATCTCCAGCCTGGATCTCTCAGTGACAGGCTTCGAGATAGAGTCGGAGATAACGATAGAGAGCCTGAAGAAGGGCCTCCGGATCGTGGAGGTACCGATAACGTATCTGCCGAGGGCGGGAGGAACCAGGACCAAGCTCAGCCCGCTCCGCGACGGCCCGAAGATCATGCTCACGATCTACAGGCTCGCCAAGACACAGAATCCACTCTTCTACTTCGGGCTGATGGGCGCTATCTTTGGATCTGTCGGATTTCTGCTCGGTCTGTACGTCGTGAGGGACTGGCTCCACGGGAGGATTGAGCACATACCTCTCACGATACTTACTGCGATACTGATCATAGTCGGGTTCCAGCTCTTCCTCATGGGCATTCAAGGGGATATGATGGCAACGATGCACAGAGAGGTGATGAGGGAGCTCTACAGAAAGAGGCGGTAGGGATACCAGATGCATTTGAAGATGCTCTTTCTCCTATGCTTCATCATCGATTCCTCCCTGGCGCTCCAGGCGCCCGGCTTCTCCATCGTTATCGGGAATGCAAACATTCAGGGAAACGAGAACTCGGGTGTGCTGACCTCAGAGGCGCACTGCTTGAGGTTCAACCTCTTCTGGCTGAGGGATCTTGGTGTCGGGCCTGAGAGCTACCTCGATGCAATCCAGGAGCTGTACGCCGGCAACGGTCTTGTGGTCGAATCCAAGAGCCGCTTCAGCTCTCACATCAGGGATATTAACGTGAGCTTTCTTGATGTCAATTACAGCTTCGCGGGATGCAGCACGAGGAAGACCTTCGCGGTATGGTACTCAAATGCGACAGATCGCACATACATCGCCTCAATGGATTCCTGCTCTGATGACAGAGAGGTGCTGCTCAGCATTCTCAGAACGATCTCAGAGACAAACAGATCCAGGACTCTCGTTAAGAGAAAGAGCTGCAACGACACATGGTCGCTTCTCCTCTCAGATCTCCTTTCGAGCTGGAGGTACGCAGAGCCATCACATCTGACCGGCGGTCAGTTTCTGATACACACGAATCACATGGTATCTGAGAGAGGGCTTCTATCATATGATGGCATCGATGTTTCATCCCCTCAGGATCTCTTCATGAGACCTGCTGCTGTCTTTTATCTCCTGAGGGGTGCTGGCTACACCCCTGTGATCATGCAGAGACATGGCAGCATATGGATCGCTGTGAAGGATGATGATGAATGGCAGGCGATCTCGCTCAACCCTCTGAACCCAGACAGGGCAGTGGGGGTTCAGGTCTTCGAGGATGAATGTTACACTGGAATTGTGTACAGCGATCCTGAGGAGCTTGCAGCGGCCAACACGATCAATCTCACTGTGCCAGTTGGTTATATTGTGAGGAGATGCGAGCCGTCCAGGTATGTTCAACTGGAGATGGACAACAGCACAGATCGCGGCGATCTGGAGAGAGTTCTCGAGGAGCACACCTACCGGCAGAGATACAGTAAGGACAGGTTTGATTGCTCCAACGCATCTCAGGTCTGCTGGTCTTTTTTGAAGGGGATGGGCTACGATGCGTATCTGATGGTGGGGGCTAAGGATCATCCGCTCGGCGAGCACATGTGGGTTGTGGTCAGGAGAGGTCACGGATACATAGCGATAGAGTCTGCAGTTGTGGAAAGCTCGCAGAACTTTGTGAATCTCGGATCGATCAGGAGCGATGGAGATTATTACAGAGGAGTGATGTACAACTCGAGCGTCCACTACTCGCTTCTGAACCCTGAAGAGGGCATGTGGCTGGAGCCCGGGGATGAGAGGATATGGTCCCGGATGAGCCGAAAGCCATCAAATGAGCCTGGCACACCCGGTTGATGGAGGAAGGATCACCAATCCCCAAAGGCACAGCTCAATCCAGATCTTCAGTATTTCGCGGCCAATGGTTTTAGAATCCATCTCCGTCCAATTACCTGCGTGAAATTCGTGCTCAAATCATATTTGTTCTGCGGCCGAGCCTCTCGGAATTCCTCCTGCAGATTGATGAAATACACAATGTTAATTAAAAATTATAATGTATTTCTGCTTTTGATTCTGTATAGATTCCTTCACAAACGTTTACATGCATGTACGATGGGAGAAAGTTAAGTATGATGAATGCAAACAATCAATGCGGAGGAATATCATGGCTAGGGTACTGGTCGCGTACTACTCCCGCACGGGCAACACGGAGAAGATGGCCAGAGCTGTTGCTGAGGGGGCGAAGGATGCTGGAGCAGAGGTTGCTCTCAAGAGGGTCGAGGATGTTCAGCTCGATGATCTCAAGTCGGCTGATGGAATAGTTATCGGCTCACCCACATACTACGGGCTGATGGCAGCAGAGGTCAAGCAGCTCTTCGACAGAAGCGCGAAGGTCAGGGGGAAGCTGGAGAACAAGATCGGTGCTGCCTTCACCTCGTCTGCAAGCATCGAGGGGGGAAATCAGACGACGATCCTCTCCATAATTCAGGCGATGATGATACACGGGATGATAGTTGCAGGGGATCCGATGGAGACCGGCGGACATTACGGCGCCATAGCCATCGGTTCTCCCGATGATAGCTCTCTGAACACATGCAGAAAGCTTGGCGAGAGGATCGCGAGGCTGGCTGAGAAAATATGGAGATGAGAAATGCGATGATCCCCCTGACTCCGATCCCTGATAGGGACGTGTCCGGTTAAGGATCGCGTGTCTTCGACACCAAAAGCAGTGAGGCACAATTTCTGGCTTCAGCTCTTTATTCGGACATGCCCCTCTGATACATCGCAACATAGATCTCCAGAGGATGCTCTGCATGGAATCATGATAGAGGATACCGCAGAGAAGATCAGGAGCATGGAGATACGGGGCGCAGGGCTCATCGCACGTGCCGCGGCAGCTGCATTGAGGGATTTCGTTCTAACCCTCGACGTCTCAAGCCTGGATGAGTTCGACAGGGCGCTGAAGAGTGCTGCGGACACGCTTCTCAGGACCAGGCCAACTGCCGTCTCTCTGTCAAATGCCGTGAGGATGGTTGTGAGATACCGCTCGGATGATCTTGAGTCTGCCAGGAGAGAGGTTGTGGCGAATGCCGAGCGCTTCATAGAGAGATCCCTGAAGGCCGTGGGGAGGATCGGTGAGATCGGGAGCAGGAGGGTGAGGGATGGGGATGTGATAATGACCCACTGCAACTCAAGTGCTGCTCTGGCAGTTATCGAGCGCGCTCACATGGATGGAAAGAGCATAAGAGTCATAGCCACCGAGTCCAGGCCAAGGTATCAGGGGCATCTGACCATAAAAAGGCTTGATGAGGTCGGGATCCCAACAGAGCTTATTGTGGATTCCGCGGTCAGAAGCGTTATCGAGGATGTGGATCTCGTTGTTGTCGGCGCTGATGTGATAACTGCCAACGGCTCGCTCGTCAACAAGATAGGGACATCACAGATCGCTCTCTGCGCACATGAGGCCAGGAAGCCGTTCATGGTGGCAGCAGAGACTTACAAGTTCAGCCCGGGCACGCTCATGGGGGAGCTCGTCGAGATCGAGGAGCGGGGGCCTGAGGAGGTTCTGGATGACTACATGAGGTACAAACATCTCCGGGTGAGAAATCCTGCCTTTGATGTGACACCACATCAGTACATAGATGTGATATGCACCGAGGTCGGAGCCATACCGCCCGAGATGAGCTACATAATAATAAAGGAGTGGCTCGGCTGGGAGATCGGGGCATGAGTTCTCCGGCCTGATGATACGAGGCCTGTTGGACGGCATAATGCATGACGGATCGATGATCTGTTCTGGGCGATAACAGAATCAGCAATAAACAGCATGCACATTAACAGAGGTATGTTGTGATGGACTACAGACACCTCCTTGTGGATGCACTGCATGGCGTGACTCCCGACGATCCTGGGATCAGCATGATGGAGATCGAGCGCATTTACGGCATACCCACGGAGAGGATAGTCTTCCTCAGCAGGAACGAGAACCCGTACGGTCCGTCTCCTGAGGTTGTAAGGGCAGTGAGCTCCGCGGATCTGAGAAGGTATCCGTCGCAGGATGAGTTTCTGAGCGCTGCTGCGGAGTATCTGGGAGTTTCAGAGGAGCTCATAATCGCAGGGGCAGGGCTTGATGGCATAATCGACTCCGTGTCGAGGCTCTTCCTGGAGAGGGGCAGGTCGGCGTTCATACCCGTGCCGACATACACTTACTATGAGCTTGCAGCGAGGCTCTGCGGGGCAACGCCCGTGCTCAGCCGCGATCTGAGGGCGTTACCAGAGAATACGTCCCTCACGTTCATATGCTCACCGAACAACCCCACAGGGGAGCTCGTAGATGATGAGCTGCTCAGGGAGGTTCTCGAGAACACAAACTCAATGGTCTTCCTGGATGAGGCTTACGCTGAGTTCGCTGGGGTGAGCCATGCGGAGTGGGTCGAGAGGTACGAGAACCTCATCGTCGGAAGGACTCTCTCAAAGGCATTCGGCCTCGCAGGGCTCAGGATAGGGTATGCGGTTGCGCCTGAATGGGTAGTGGAGCAGTACACCAGGGCTGCGCCGGTTTTTGGCATAAGCGCTCCTGCGATGGCCGGCGGCGTGGCAGCTCTGAGAGATACAGACCACATGCGGAGGATCGTCGAGAAGATCGTGGCTGAGAGGGAAAGGGTCGCTCGATATTTGAGGGCGTCCCCATCGCATGCAAATTTCCTGTATGTGGAGACCGTGAGGGAGTCAGGCGCGCTGGTTGAGGATCTTCTGAAAGAAGGTATATCTGTAAAGGACTGCTCGGGAATACCTGGCTCTGACAACCACCACATACGGGTCACCATGGGAACGCCGGAGCAGAATGATGCATTCCTGGAAGCCTACAGAAGGGTGGAGAGGGGTCACAGTTCGCGATAAACAGACTCAGAAGGTGTGGTATACTATCATGAGCATCAGGCGCAGACGAGAACAGAGACAGGATGCATACTCATGATGCTGTGTGGAGCAGATACATGTGAGGCGACGGGATCGGGGTGGTGGAGGCCTGCGCATCAGACGATTTTGTGATATCGAGCGTCGTTTCATGAGAACGCTATATGTAAAACAATATTTTTATATAAACACTATGAGCGAAACAGTTAAAGCGTGTCTTGTGAATACGCTGATTTTGTTGTCGAAACATATCGTGGGTGGGGATGTTGAACGGGAAAAACAAACAGCTGACCCTTACGGGTGTTGTTGTCTCCGCGATGCCCAAGGTGCGCACCACAGATGGGCATCTGCTCGACTGGGACAGGAACGCGATAGTGAAGCAGCTTCTCAAGGAGACCAAGCTATCTGAGAATTTTTATAAAATGCCTGCCATAACCGAGGATGAGGCAAAAGAGATCGCGAAGGAGGTGGAGCGCAGGATACGGTGGATGAACGTCCGCTACCTCTCAGGGCCCCTCGTCAGGGAGATCGTAAACGTGGTTCTTCTCGAGAGGCATCATCCCGAGTGGCGCAACATATGCACAAGAATAGGCACGCCCGTGTACGATGCTCACCTCATCGATATAGGCACAGGGTTCGAGTCGAGGGAGAACGCGAACCTTCAGGACAACGCGGAGACGTCGCACAAGAAGAAGGCAGACAAGATCAGCAAGGAGCAGTACCTCCTGCTTCTTCCCCCGCACCTCTCGGATCACCACATCTCCGGGGACCTCCACATCCACGATCTCGAGTATTTTGGAACAAGACCGTTCTGCCAGGATCACGATCTCAGGTACTTCTTCTACTACGGGCTCATGCCTGACGGGAGAGGGACGAAGGCGTCTGTAGCGGGTCCGGCGAAGAAACCAGAGGTAGCGATACTCCATGCCGTAAAGGCGCTTGGCAGCGCACAGACGAACTTCGCAGGAGGGCAGGGCTTCTACAACTTCCTGACATTTGTGGCACCGTATCTGGAGGGGTTGAGCTACACGGATATCAAGCAGCTCATGCAGATGTTCGTTTACGAGATGACCCAGATGATGGTCGCGCGCGGCGGGCAGCTCGTCTTCTCATCAGTTCAGCTCACGCCTGGCGTGCCCACGATCTGGAGGGACAAGCCTGTAGTTTATAAAGGAAGGATATGGAATGGAGAGCAGGCGCCCCTCAGAACATACGGTGAGTTCGAGAGGGAGGTCAGGCTCGCGTTCAAGGCGCTGATGGAGGTCATGCTGGAGGGCGATTACTGGGGAAAGCCGTTCAATTTCCCGAAGCCAGAGATAAGCATCGAGCCTGATTTCATGAAGGAGGATGAGGAGTTCAATACAGCACATCCTGACCTGCCGACGTACAGGGATCTGTACCTGATGGCGTTCAAGCTGGCCGCGAAATATGGCGCGCCATACTTCGACAACCAGCTACCTGAGTACAGAGGCGCTGGGAAGGGGATATCGTGTTATCAGTGTTGCGCATATCAGTTTTCTTCGACATTTCAGAATGATAGCGAATTTGAAGACAAATTGTACTTCAAAAACGGAAAGCACTTCTCGATGGGATCGTGGCAGGTCGTCTCTCTGAACTGCCCGAGGGCTGCCTACAGGGCACGCGGAGAGGACGAGCTGCTCTTTGAGTATCTCAAAGAGCTGATGGATGTCTCAGTGGAGATCTTCAAAGTGAAAAGAGAATGGATGAACAAGATCATAGCAAACGGACGGATGCCGTTTGCCACCCAGCGGCCCAGGGATCCGGTCACCGGAGAGAGGGGCGCGATGGCTGTGGATCTTGAGAAACTCGTCTACACAATAGGCGTTGTGGGAATAAACGAGATGGTCCAGTTCCACACAGGCAAACAGATGCATGAATCGAGGGATGCATGGCGGTTTGCTGTAAGGGCGATGACCGAGATGCAGCTTTATGTTAAAAAGCTGAGCAGGGATCACGGGATGACCATTGCGCTTGCGAGGACTCCGGCCGAGACCACAGCGCAGCGCTTTGCGGTCTCGGATCTGCTGCATGACGAGTACAGGGAGTGCGCAAGGCGTGTTGTGAAAGGTGATCTTAAAACAGCGCTGGAGAACCTTTACAAGACCAGAGATCTGCCGGTCTACTACACAAACGGCACCCATGTGTGCGTGAACGCAGACATCCCAATCATGGAGCGGGCCATGCTGGAGCATGTCTTCTTCCCGATAGTGGATGGGGGCAACATCTTTCACATCTTTCTGGGAGAGAACGATCCGGATCCAGAGTCGCTGATGAGCTTCGGGATGAACCTCGCGAAGAGCACTCAGATTGGGTACTTCGCGTTCACCAGGGATATGACAGTGTGTCTGAGCTGCTGCGCAATCTCTCCAGGTCTACAGGAGATGTGCCCGCGCTGCGGTTCTGCTGAGGTGGATCACATAAGCAGGATAACTGGGTATCTCCAGGCTGTCAGCGGCTGGAACGCCGCAAAGCAGCAAGAGCTCAGGGACAGGAAGAGGTACAGGGACCTCAGCTGATCCGACCTCCTGCTCTCATATCATTCTCGGTGCAGCATGCTGCATTCGCATTTATTGCAAGAACCGCTGACGAAAGGTATATATCATATCTGCCTACTCCACGATTACTGGCCGATAAAAGGCAAATTGGAGGATTTCGTAATGCCTGCAGTAGTTAACAGAGAGGAATGTGTGAGCTGTGGAACCTGCGTGGAGGAGTGCCCGGAGGAGGCTATCAAGCTCGATGACGAGGAGATAGCAGTAGTCGACCCGGAGAAGTGCACAGAGTGCGGCACATGCGTAGAGGCCTGCCCATCTGAGGCAATACACATCGAGTGAGGATCTCCCCGCTTTTTTTATTTGTTCGCTCTCATTGTTTGGCAGGTGCAGATTGCGCAATCCGGCTGCTGGAAGCACTCATTCGTTCTACAGAAGCGCATGCCAAAGCCGATGCCTTTACCATCGCATGCGGGGTTCACAGGCAATTTATCAATAAGAGCTTATCTGTTTCAGGTTACAGACACCATCCGACCTCATGCGGTGGGTTATCTGAAGACAGAGTGCATGCCGGCTCTGAATTGGATGCATCCAGAAATTCGGGCGATCCACATCGTTCCGAGCTTCAGGGAGAGATCGCAGCCCTGCATGAGATCTCTCACTTCTGTAAGCACACAATCAGGGCATGCACTGGGAGCATCCTGAATAGGATCCTCAAAATCCAGCTCTTTGGTATAAAGCCTGTTTGATAAACGCATGCGGCAGCATTCGCAGATACCCGAACAGGAGGTTGATGGGGATCCTCTGAAAATAGGTTGCTGAGCTCTCAGGATCAGTAGAACATCCTGAGAGACTCGTCGGTCTTCTCCTCCTCACCCATAACCTTCTTCACGGCCTGTCTGAAGTCATCCATGTTGACCACAGTCGCCTCTCGCCGTATCGCGTTCATTCCAGCCTCGACGGCGATGGACTTCAGCTCAGCGCCGCTTGCTCCATCAGTCTGCTTCGCTATGGCTGAGAGATCGACATCATCGGCCTTCTTCATCCTTCTCGTATGGATCTCAAGTATCTTCAGCCTCGCGACCTCGTTGGGCATTGGTATCTCTATGATCCTGTCGAACCTGCCAGGCCGCAGGAGAGCAGGGTCCAGGATGTCTATCCTGTTTGTTGCGGCGATTATCTTGACATCCCCTCTCTCCCGGAAGCCGTCCATCTCGGCCAGGAGCTGCATCATGGTTCTGTTGACCTCTGCGCTGCCTGTTGTGCCGTCGTGCGTCCTGATGCTCCCCACAGCGTCTATCTCATCGATGAAGACTATTGATGGTGCCTTCTCCCTCGCCATCTGGAATATGTCCCGCACCAGCTGCGCACCCTCTCCGATGAACTTGTGGACCAGCTCGCTCCCCGACATGTGTATGAACGTTGCCCTGGCATGGTGCGCAACAGCCTTGGCGAGGAGCGTCTTGCCGGTGCCCGGGAGCCCGTAGAGGAGCACCCCCCTGGGCGGCTCTATCCCTATGTTGCTGAAGAGCTCCGGCCTTGTCAGCGGAAGCTCAACGGTCTCGCGTATCTCCTGTATCTGAGCGTCGAGACCTCCAACATCATCATACGTCACATTCGGAGCCTCGATCAGCTCCATTGTCTTCGCCCTGACATCCACAGATCTCTCCAGGAGTCTCACTATCGTCAGGGAGTTGTTTATTGCAACCCTGCTGTTCGGCTGCAGCTTCTCCATTATCTCCGGAGGAGCTGTGGTTATGAACTCCTGGTTGTTCCCATGCTGTCTGAGCATGACGTAGTCGTCGCCCACCTCTATCACTGTGGCCAGAAACAGCGGCATGCGTCTCAGCAGAGCGTTCTCCTTCTTGAGGCGCTCAAGCTCGCGCAGATACTTCTTGTTGGATATAAGAGACTCGAAGAGCTTCGCTCTGGCCTCCTCGCGCTCCATGCGGAGGGCCTCGGCCTCCTCAGCCAGTGCCCTGTTCTCCCTCTCGAGCGCTGCGATCCTCTTGGTGAACGACTCGATCAGGCTTTCCTGATCCGTCATAGCTGACGATTCACTCATGGTAGCATCTTCGATCTTCAACGATATAAACTCATGCATCCACGCTCGGGAGGCGCCCATAAATTTCGCATTTGACGCGGCCATGCCTCCAGCTCTCATTCCTGGCTGAGAGCAGGGAAATTCCCAGGCGTTGATTAGCCCTCGACTGCGTGGAGCGACAGGCGGTCAGAGCACATCTTCTCCTGCGAGCTGGATGCACATCATTCAGGATTTCGTGCGACGAACGATGCGGCCATAGCTATATCTGCATTCAGGATCAATGCATCCTCATGGCAGAGCATCTTGCTGAGATGGCCGGGGCTCTGGTGAGGATCAGGGATGGGGTACCTGAGGTCCTGACCGATCCCCAGATCAGGTTCTGCCCTCTCAGAAGGGATCTGTACGGGATCCATGAGGAGAGCCGTGAAACCGTGGAGAAGGTGATTCGCAGCCACATCACAGATCTCGGCATGTACAGCCCGAATCGGGTTCTCGAGCTTGAAGAGGATCTGGTGAGCTTCGGCGCATCGGAGATCCTCATGGACGGGATGGCCGAGGGCCTGGTGGACGCTGCTGTCGTTGTCTGCGATGGCGCCGGCACAGCTGTCATAACCAGACCGGATGTGCTGCAGGCTGTCGGAGCACACATGACAGGTCTCATCAAGACAGAGCCGGTAAAGGCGATCCAGGATGGCCTCGAGCAGCGTGGATGCATCCTCATCGATCGGCATGCTACCATAGATCAGATCAGAGGTTTCGTGGCTGCACTCGATGCAGGCTTTGAGCGGGTTGCTGTGACCCTGGCCGGGAGCATGTCCTCTGATGCCAGGGATCTCCGTGCGATAGGTGCAAGGTCTGGGAGAAGACCTCTCATCCTGGCGGTGCACACAACCGGCATAGGGAGGGATGAGGCTGCTGCTCTGGCGGATACCTGTGATATAATATGGTCCTGCGCGTCCAGGGCTGTCAGGGAGGTCGCAGGGGAGAGGGCCATGCTCCAGATGGGTGTATCGATACCAGTCTTCGCCATGACCCAGGAGGGGAAGCGGCTCGTCCTGAACAGGGCGCTGCATTTCAAAGGCACACTTTTGATCCACAGATCAGGCCTGCCATATCTGCATGCGGATCGCCAGCCGAGCCCTCTGATATAGTCTCCCGCCGTGCGCATGGATGGTGCCTCCCAAGCGGCTCTGATGCGAAGGTTCATATTCGCGGGCTCACAGCATAATTCTGTGCTTATCAACAGTATGCTTCATCTCGGAGAGGACGAGTGCGTCTTCCTTGCGGAGGAATCCCTCGAGGACCTCATATGGCTCCCGGTCACAAGAAATATTGTGGCTGAGGCCGGTGATTTCGATCGCGCCATTGCTGTAAATGACAGGGCTCTTGCGCTGTACTCTGAGCCTCAGGATCTCTGGATCCTCATGACAGATCTCTACTCAGAGAGCAGACCGGTGATGGATCTCATCAAAAGCATGGATTGCGAGAGGGTCGATGCAGATGCGGATGAGCTCTTCCAGGCCATAGTGGAGTGCCTCTCGGTATCGCTGATGGAGGGCATATTCTGCGAGGGGTGTGCTGAGAGCGGAGCTGTCCATCATCCAGAGGACAGGAAATCGAGACTTGAGAGCATGCTGAAAGAGCTCCTCGAGGATGTGCTGGATGATGGCTCCCGGGTGCTTGAGGTTGGATGCGGAAGCGGAATTGGGACATGTGTTCTCAGGAAGCTCGGAACAGATCCATGGGCAATGGACATAGACCGGTGCGAGGTGTGCCAGGGTCTGAGGGCTGGCGCTCTGGACCCCCTCAGGACGTTCGTGCTGGATGCCAGGCTCCTGCCGAGGTTCTTCAGGAGGGAGAGCTTCGATGCTGTGATCGGATTCATGGTTGGGTTGATAGATGACTCGAACTGGCATATCTGGAGGGATATAATAGTCAAATCATCATCTCTCGCCAGGAGCACGCTCCTCTACACGGTGTACTCTAAGAGGGAGGCTGAGAGGATCGCAGATCTTCTCGGGGGTCTCGGCTGGAAGGGCAGTCTGATCGACAACAGCAGCTCCATAGCCGTATACGATCAGTGGGTGTATCTCGGACGGAGGAATTGAGACCGCTGATCGCGGGCACGTTGCGATTATGGGTAGCATGCCTCTATAAGATGCGAGCACACGACCGCTGATGCGATTACATGGGTTGAGGATTCCTATGCAACATAATACAATGCGCTCTTATCCATCAGATAACTTGCCCGAAGAGGCACAAGTCATGCTATGCGCTCGTGGTGAGAGAATGATTGCATTCAGCAACAAGCTTGCATGTCTTTCAAGTTGCTGAATACCTAAGAGCGATTTTACAAGAGCATTATCTTGAAACACTCTTCGCTCTTATGTGTTTGGCAACTTGCAGGTCGTGCAGTGTGGTTGCTGAACGCACTTATTCATTCACCAAGAATGCATGGCAGGACCAGTGCTTCTACGAGCAAGTTATCACATGGATAAGAGCGTGTAAAATTATTCGCTCTTATGTGCGTAGCAACTTGCAGAGCATGCAATGTGGTCGCTGAAAGCATCATTCGTCGAAACGAACGCACAGCATGACCCCTGCCCCTTCAGACAAGTCATCAAATGGACAAGAGCGAAATTATTGATATATTCTTGCGTCAAACAGCATTAACCGGTGGCAGATGATGAGATCGTGTGGTGGATGCCGTCAGTCCTCGTTGATCCGGGCTTTAATGTGATCACTTTGCATCAACATTTATAGATATGTATTCTCCATTCAGCTTTACAAAATCAACAAAATTGCCGTTCACAATGTTTATATATCAATTAGTATCGATACGTTCTGGGTGATGGCTTGCTGGACAAGATCTTTGGCAGGATGAGTGGCGGTTGCTGCGGGCGTGTTATCAGCCTCCAGCAGATAAACGTCGGAGGTCGCCTCATAGGTATCATGGGAATGAACGAGGTCTTCCAGGAGTATTTCAGAAAGGGAAAAACGCCTGATGAGTCGATCGGCGACGAGCTTGTAAAAGACCTCAGGAAATTCAACTACATCGCTGAGGGTGCGGAACAGCTGTACAAAGAGGCCTTCTTGAGGGAGTACAGGCGGTACTACGAGGCCAGAACGAAGTAGAGCCGGTCATTTACATATTTTTGGATGCAGGATACCTGATCTCTTGCCTGCATCAGGCTCTGGGGGTGGTCGGAGTGTTTCATGACAATTTGGTGGTAGCCATCGATTTCTTTGTGAAGATCGCATTAGAACTGACCGTTCTGTTCATAGGTGTGACCTTTCTCGTGGGACTCATTCACGAGTATGTGCCGGATGAGATCGTAAAGAGAGCTCTTGGCGGCAGACACATCGTTGCAGGCAGCGTTTTAGGTGCTGCCTTTGGTGCGCTTACGCCGTTCTGCTCCTGCTCCACAATACCGCTGCTTCTTGGGATGCTAAATGCCGGAGTCCCATTTGCAGCCTGCATGGCGTTTCTGTTCTCTTCCCCACTGCTGAATCCCGTCATATTATCGCTCTTCCTTGTGCTGCTTGGATGGAGGGTTGCTCTGCTGTACCTCATCGTGACCTTTGTGGTGGCGGTTTCGGCCGGTCTGGTACTGGATGCCCTCGGCTTCGAATCGCAGGTGAAAGCTGTGGCTTTTGTGAGAGATGATCAGCCAGCGCAGGATGCAGGATCGAGGATACGGAGATCAGCTGATTTTGCTCTCGACCTCTTCCGTCAGCTCATGCCGTACCTTCTGTTTGGCGCAGGTATTGGGGCGTTCATTTACGGTTTTGTGCCGTCAGATCTTGTCGTCCAGATTGCTGGGCGGGACAACCCTCTCGCCATCCCTGCGGCTGCCCTCATCGGCATCCCCCTCTACATCAGGGCTGAGACGATCCTCCCAATCGGCCTGGCTCTCATCGGGAAGGGCATGAGCGTCGGGGCTGTGCTCGCGCTCGTCATAGGTGGTGCTGGCGCAAGCATTCCCGAGCTCTCCCTGCTGTCGGCAATGTTCGAGAAGCGGCTGCTTGCGGCATTCGTGCTCACCATATTCACAACAGCAGTGGCCGCAGGTTACCTGGCAAACCTCATGTAGATTTTTAATCTGCAGGAGTGGAGAGGGCCACCGTCTTCAGGCAGTGATGGAGGCGGAGCGCTCCATCCAAGGCAATGAGCTTCTCTGATGAGCGTGGATCTCAGAGAGTGCATGTATGCAGGGGTGGAGATCATATCTTCGCAGCGTGGTGTTCAACGCGATCGGAAGATTGCAGCTCTCTTCATCTCCCCTGCATCAGGATCTTCAATCTGTGACTGGCGAGAAGGTCCTCGGGTCGAGCGAGATCGCAGCCTCACAGAAAGAGCATGCAGTCTCAAGGTATCTGTTCTCGCTTATTGCGCGGTCCACGTTCTCCTGGGGTGTGAGGTACTGCGTCATCTCCTCTCTGCATATAGGGCACCTGACCCTGAGCCACTCCAGCCTGGTGAGGGATCTGACGATCCTTATCAGATCTGCCACTGCATTCGCGAATGCGCCGGACGAAAATGTGATTGGGACAACATCCTCGATGAAGAATGGCATCTCCACCCCATCCTCTGCGATCGGAATTATGAGGTGGTCTGTGGCCTTGGCAAATCCGATCTCCATGTTGACCGTCCTGGAGAATATCGAGTTTGACGTCAGGATGGGCACAAAGCATTCCGATGATCTTATGCCGAAGGATGCCCACCCTCCCCTGGAGATGCCGCGATGGTATACGAATTGAGACGTGAGCGTATCGATACAGATGCGATAGAGCGCAGAGCTGAGCTCTCCTGCAAGATCAGCGTCAGGCTGGCTGTAAGAGATGTAAACCCTGGAGATCATGCTTTATCCGACCCCTCGACAAGGACACATAACCGGCATCATCATATCTGCCCCATCTCCCCATCATGCATACCCGTAATTTTAAAGGCGTTCTGGCATCCGCAGAGACCAGGATGCCTCAGATTTCCATGTAAAAATAACTCCTGAATCATTATAAGCCTTGTGATATCTGAGGATGCGGCTTTCTGCGCTCCGGCACGCCTAGCTATTTCAAGGGCCCTCAGCGCAATCAAGATACGCTCTTATGTGTTGGGAACTTGGAGACTGTGTGGTGCGGCTGCTGTAAGCATTCATTCACCAAGGATGCATAGCAGGACCAGTGCCCTTTTGGGCAAGTCATCAGATGGATAAGAGCGTTAAGATAATGTGTAAGCCTCTCCCGAAGGCGGTGATATCCGGTGCTCTTCCACCCGGCCCGAGGGTTAATATACAGGCATGAGTCTGAGTAGCATACCGTTGAGGAAACCTCATGCCAGCCAGTCTGGCTCGAGGCTCTGAGTCCATCCCTGCACACGGGGAGGTATTATGAAAGAGAATTGGCTCATGGCGCTTGCACCTGAATGGGATGATGTAAAGCCGCTGATAACCACGGCGCTCGAGTCCGGCTTCGACTGTGTGGTTGTGAGCAGAGATCACATCGATCTTGTGAGGGAGCTCGGAAGCATTAAGATCGCATGCTTCGGCCGCGAGCGCGGCTCCGAGGATATTCTGATACTGGACGCATCACTGCCAGGGGAGAAACAGATCGAGGCCGCCGAGAAGATGGGCCGGCCCATCGGGGGGTATGTCGAGATACGCTCCAAGGAGGATGAGATCTTCGCCACAGAGCTCGGCAAACATGTTGATTATCTCCTTGTCGTCGGAACCGACTGGAAGGTGATACCGCTGGAGAACATGATCGCAGCGCTCCAGGGATATGACTGCAGGATAATCAGCTGCGTTCGTTCCTCAGAGGAGGCAGAGGTCGCCCTCTCCACGCTCGAGCACGGCGCTGATGGCGTGCTCCTTGATACCCGAGACCCCTCTGAGATCAAGCGGGTTCAGGCAGCCGCAGAGCGCCTTGGGATGAGCAGAATAGACCTGAAGGCCGCGACCGTGGTCTCTGTCAGGCCGGTCGGCATGGGCGACAGGGTATGCGTCGACACCTGCAGCCTGATGCGGAGGGGCGAGGGGATGCTCGTCGGCTCACAGTCGAGGGCGTTCTTCCTGGTACAGAGCGAGGCCGAGGAGAGTCCGTATGTCGCGGCAAGGCCGTTCCGCGTGAACGCCGGGGCGGTCCATGCCTACATAAGGGTGGGGGATAAAACCCGGTACCTGTCAGAGCTGAAGAGCGGTGATGAGGTCACGATAGTGGACAGGGACGGGATGACGAGAAGCGCAGTCGTCGGCAGGGTCAAGATCGAGAGGAGGCCTATGATCCTGGTCGAGGCAGAGGTCGATGGCGACAGGGTGAGCACGCTCTTGCAGAATGCCGAGACGATAAAGCTCGTTTCCCATGATGGAACCCCGGTATCGGTGGCAGAGCTGAAACCCGGTGATAAGGTTCTGGTGCATGTTGAGGGCAGCGCGAGGCACTTCGGCATGAGCATCGATGAGACGATAATCGAGAGATGATTTAGAAGCAACAGCGGAGATGCATGATAGGTGTGCCGCAGAACGCTTGATCTTGGAAGCCTGAGAATCAGAACCCCCGCGATCGTCGCCTCGCTCGGGGCAGATGCGGAGCGCGCAGCGAGGAGCGCCGAGTCAGAGGGGGCGGACATCATAGAGGTGCGTCTCGATCTTCTCGATGATCCCGGTGTGATCAGGGACATAAGGGCGTCAGTATCGCTGCCGCTTATGGCCACAAATCGCATCTCATCAGAGGGCGGCTCCTTCAGGGGGTCTGAGGAGCGACGGATAGGTGTTCTCATGGATGCCTCGCGCTTTTCCGATATCATCGACATCGAGCTGATGGCGCCAGGGAGAGATCAGCTTCTGGAGAACATCTCATGCCCTGCTCTTATATCATACCACGACTTCAGCGGCATCCCGGAGGATGTGCAGGCCATAATAGAGGACGCCAGGAGCGCGGGCGCTGATGTGGTGAAGATAGCTGTCACCCCGCACTCCATGCGGGAGGCGCTGGATCTCCTGAGACTTCTTCTTGATGAATCACATCCGTTGTGCGTGATCGGTATGGGCGCTGTTGGTAGACATCTGAGGGTTGTGGCCCCCCTCTATGGGTCTGTGCTGACCTACGGCTATGTGACAGAGCCCACTGCACCAGGACAGATGAGCGTCAGGGAGCTGGATACCGCTCTCAGGTGCCTGGGCGCGAGATGATGCTGAACCGCTAAATCCATGTTGATATGGCGAAAATGAAAGGAGGGAGCAAAAGTCGTCTGGGATGTAGGAGGGAGGAAAATGGTACGACTTTTGCCACATTTGCTTACGTCTATAGTCGAATATAAATCTTTCGGTTGCAGGGACCTATCCGAATAAGAGTTCTTATCCAGATATCAAGGTTTGAGATGCCGATTATTACGAGCGCATCTTCCTTATTCGGGCACCTCCATAGCGAGACTGTTAAGCTCACCTCCCACGCCAAAAATAAGGGGTCTCTGGCTCTGATCACTGATTATTTTGCCGGAATCGGCAGCCTCGGGCGAGACCATGTGTCTGGAAGGATTCAGCGCTGCTGGTTTCATGATACGACACATGCCTATCGTATGATTCATGATCTCTTCTCCTGGACCATTTGGGTATTGGGTGGCGGTCGGTGGCCGGCAGCAGGCAAACCTATGGAAAACAGAGTGCTCGCCTGATTATAGTCTTTCCGTCAGATGATGGGAATACCAGGCTGTTATGGGGGTTTAATAAAAATTGTTTGATCTCTCAGCTGCACCGGATTGCATCACAGCAGACCTGATACAAACATGGCCGCGCATGCTACTGCGAGAACACCTATACAGTACGGAAAGACATTTTTCATTTTATCACAAACCTCCAATAGGTTATTGTACTTATGTACAAAAAGGTATTTAGTCTTTTTGCATGTGTGAGGGGACCTGTCCGAATAAGATAAAAACCAGAACTGAGCATAAAATTGGTTCACTGAAATTTAGAGAGGGTGATGCTGGATGATATCAAGCACTCTGATTTCTACGTTATCCAGCTTGCCTCTCTTCAGCAGAAATAAGGTA
>JAKPCO010000083.1 GCA_029553285.1 Methanobacteriota archaeon | reverse complement strand
TGCCCAGAGCTTAGCCAGGAACTGTTTTGCGAACTCTTCCAGCTGCTCTTCGGATGGCACCTGCACGTTTACATGCGCCGTGAGCGGCCGGTTCGCTTCTTTGAAGATCATGTCGAAGATGTGTTTTCTTGCACTTTGTGTGGGTTTCTTGCTCTCACCTCCCGACTGGATAGCGGTAGCGAACCCCCACTCCAGGGCTTCGGTCGGGGAAATCCATGTCTCCTTGTCCATCATCGCTGCCAGTTCTTCCTCAGAGAGGTTCACATGCTCCAAGTAAATCTGCATACCGAGCTCGTTGAGTTTCTTGGCACCCTCGGCCTCACTCTGGAGCTTTTTGTAGTCACCAGCGGCGAAGGCTTGGACGTTGTGAATCCAAAGCGCCGAAGTGTCCAACATAATGCGCTCGTCTCCGGCCATAAAAATCAAGCTCGCTGCAGAGCAGGCAAAGCCTTCGCAGACGGTTCTGATTTTGGCCTTATGGCGTTTTAGGGCGTTATGGATAGCCCAGGCTTCGCTGACAAATCCGCCGTAGCTGTTGATGTAGATGTTAATTAGGTTAACATCCAGCTGGTCCAGCTGCTGCACGAGTTCATGGCCACTCACGTCGGACTCAAGCCACTTCCAATCCTCAGTCACTATGTCTCCGTAGATATAAAGAGCCGCCTCTTTGTCTTGGACGGCCAGCTGCCAATATCGGTTCATTGACTCACCCCTTTCGTTAAGCGTTCTATCTATGGCTAACGGTTCAATTCTGCTCACCCCCTTCGCCATCGATAACAGTCTCAATGGGCTGGTAGTTCTTAGTGATAAATCTCTGTTGGCCGACCTCACCACCAAGAGGCTCCATGCCCAGATACTTGAGACAATCATCGATGGTGTAAGCACCAATCCGGAAGAGGATATCCAAAGCACCAGCAACGTCTTTGATGTCCACTGCCCGGATGTGCGTAGTGTCCACTTTGACGTAGCTGCGCTTCCTGAAATCCTTCTTTCCGTACATCTTGCGATTAATTTCATCGCTGATCATGTCGGCCAGCGGGTTGATGCAGAACGTCAGGAAATTCTTCATGGCCTCGTGGGTGTCAGCCACGTTCCCTTTCAGTAGCTGCGGCGGCAC
>JAKPCO010000074.1 GCA_029553285.1 Methanobacteriota archaeon | reverse complement strand
ATGTGGACGGCGTTGAAAAAGAGCGACATCACCGATACCGGCTTGCGTAATGTACAGGCGCTCCTGGAGGCCAAAGCGGCAACATGGGGAAAGGACAGCGTGGAATTCGCCCATCTGGTGGATACGACGCTCAAAGAAGCCGGCCTCTATGCCCGTAAGGATAAGGACGGTCATGCCTTATCTGATATCGTCAAGCCGGAGGATGTCCTCAGCGGACGGTTCTTCCGTTGCCTGGAACTCTATCTGCATATTCTCAAGCAAAAGATCAAGAAGATCAAGAAGGAGGACTGACATGGCTTACCAACCAGATATGCTCAAATACTTTGCTTTGGCCCTCGACCCGATTCACGTGGGCACGGGCGGGATACGCTTAGGACGCGTGGATATGACCATCGTGCGCGAGCCGGGGACCAATCTCCCCAAAATTCCCGGCACAAGCCTCGCCGGCGCCTGCCGCACCTACGCCGCGATGCAGGAAAACGGCAAGTTCTCGCACTGTGCCGGCCAGGGGCAGCCCGACACAGCCCGTGGCTATCAGGGCCACTGCGGCCAGCCCGATTGCCCCATCTGCGTCACCTTTGGCTTTGCCAAAGGCAGCGGGGCCAGCTTCCAGGGCCTGGCGCAGTTCTCGGATGCGCGGCTGGTGCTCTTCCCTGTGCACTCGTTGGCCGGGCCGGTCTGGGTGACCTGCCCCGGCGTCCTGCGCGATCTGGGGATTACTGAATCAGAGCCAGCAGATGGTCATGTGCGCGTGTCCGGCGGCGTCAGAGCGAGCGGCCGCCTCAACCTGGGCTGGCTGATGCTGGATGCTAAGACAGACTTCTCCCTTGGTGACAAATTGCCGCATGTGCCTGGCGAGATCAAATCTCGCGCCGTCCTGGTCTCGGACAAGATGTTCGGCCACATAGTCAACGACAACCTGGAGGTGCGCACGTCGGTGAGCATTGACCCGTCCACCGGCGCCGCCGCCGAAGGCGCGCTCTACACTTACGAGGCCATCCCCCGCGCCAGCGTGCTGTACTTCGAGGTTGTGGTAAGCGATCCGAAGTTCTACCAAATCGCAGGGCAGGAGCCGCTAAAGGAGAACGGCGGCAAGGAAAAAGTGAAAGAAACCCTGAATAATGGCTTCGCCCTGTTCGAGTGCCTCGGCATCGGGGGGATGAACACGCGCGGCATGGGGCGCCTCAAGGTTCTCAACCTGAATGCAGGAGGTGAGACAGGTGAGCGGGGTGAATCTTGATCAGCTGTGCGCCAAATACGGCTGGCAAATCGCCGACGAAGTCCATAAGGCCATCGGCAAGAACGCCGAAAACCACATCACCAAGTCCCTGGGCGTCTTGCAGGAAGACGGCGTCTATGCCTTCTTCCTGTACCAGGTGTCGCGCGGATCGCGTGAGAAGCCCGGCGCCGACAAACTCACCGAGCAGGCCACGTCCTTTCTCAAGGAGGCAGGAATTCAGGCCTTCCAGAACGCTGGCGATCCGTTGGCGGCGGTGCGCGACCATCTGGCCGGCGATCTGGACCAACTCCTCCTCGCCAAGCGGCTGCTGGAGCAGGCATTGATCTACGCGCGCTATCATGCCAAAACGCTGGGATGAGGGAGGGTAGTATGGCCTGGCAGATGTTTCGCGTCACGTATGAGTTGCGCAGCCCCTTGCACATCGGCTACCACAAGGTAGGCAACGTGCAGCGCACCCGCTATTACATCCCTGCCCGCAACCTGTGGGGTGCGGTCACCGAGACGCTCACACGTCGCGGTTTTCATACAGATGACGTCCCAGAGGGAGACTATGCCGGAGTTGGCAAGTGGGTTGAAGAGCACTTTGCCTTCAGCTACTGGTTCATCGAGGAGAAAGGCATAATGCTCTCGCCCGCCTATGCCGGGGAACTGAAATACGGACCTTACAACGTTGCTGAATTCGAGCGCCGCTACCTGAGTGCCCACGTCACCACCGCCCTGGATGCAGCGACCACATCTGCGGAAAATGGGAGCTTGCACGAAGTCGAGTTCATCGCTCCGTATCGTCAGGATGGCATGCGGACTATCTTTGGAGGTATGGTCTTTCTGGATGGAAGCGCGCAGGCGGTTCTGGGCGATGAAGAGAAATGGTGCAAGTGGCTGAACGATCTGCAGATCGGCGGCGAACGGCGTTACGGGTTTGGACGGCTCTGCTGCCTGAAGTTCCAAAAGATCGAGACTGGTCAGGAGAGATACAACCTCGAGGGCGAACGCCCACTGGTTAGGGTCGGGAAGGCTGAGCCCATTCTGGCCCACACGCCCGCAAATGATTTAAGAGGAAGAGGTATGATAGAGCCTCTGGTGGGAAGACAGACGGACACCAAAAGCGATGCGTTTGGGCGCAAGCTGACCAGAGCCACAGTCTGCTGGGCGCCTGGCACGCTGGTGGAGGATACGGAGCGGTTCGAGATCGGGCGTGAGGGGATGTGGAGGAAGAAGACCTCATAATTATCGGATATGCCAGGAGTGTTACAGTGATTTGCACTCGCAAAATCACCCGTTCAATCTGTGTTTCAGAGATTTCGAATGGATTTGTGTAGACGAGACATAACATGGATCAGGCGTTTGCCGACATCTTCCAGGTGGATGCTCCATATGGCCATTTCCAAACAAAGCCTGCAGAGCATCTGCTGGCTGGCCGGAATGTGATACTTCAGGCTCCCACCGGCTCAGGCAAAACAAAGGCTGCGCTCTTTCCTTATCTTCTGGCCCGGGAAGAATGTTTGGATTTCCCTCGCAAGCTGATTTACTGCGTACCCATGCGGGTTCTGGCCCGAAGCTTCTGGGACGAGCTGAAAATGGAAGGGCACAACCTCGATCTTCGCCTGCAAACTGGAGAGCAGCAGGACGACCGGCGTTTTGAAGGGGAGATCACCTTCGCCACAATCGACCAGGTCCTTTCAAGCTTTCTGAACATACCATATGCTCTGAGCCTGCGCCAGGGAAATATGAATGCAGGGGCGGTGGTATCCTCATACCTGGTATTCGACGAGTTCCATTTACTTGATCCGGGATCGACCCTGCCGACGACATTGGAGATCCTACGCATGCTTAAAGGGATCACGCCTTTCCTCTTGATGACAGCCACTTTCTCCAAGGAGATGCTAAACCGGCTGGCATCTCTACTGGATGCTGAGGTGGTCACAGTAAGCGATGATGAACTTCAAAGGATCCCCACACAAAGGAATAAGGACCGGCGGTTTTATCGTATAGATGCGCAACTCACCGCAGAGGCAGTGTTGCAGCATCACCGCACACGCTCCATTGCCATCTGCAACACTGTGGAGCGGGCACAAAGGCTCTTTGATGAGCTCAGCGCTAAGGCAGATCCTGGTATACAAATCATTCTGCTTCATTCCAGATATCTCAGGGAAGACCGGCGTAGAAAAGAGGACGAGATACGAAACCTGTTTGGCAAGACTAGAGAGAGGGCTGGAAGCGTCATCCTTGTAGCCACTCAGGTCATCGAGGTTGGTCTGGATATCACCTGCGAGGTCATGCACACCGAAGTGGCTCCGGCGAGCTCGATACTTCAACGCGCTGGCAGGTGTGCTCGCTTCAAGGACGAGATGGGGAAGGTCTATGTCTATCAGGTACCTGTGGATGAAAACGGCAAACAGAATTACGCGCCGTATCTTCGCGAGCAGGCAGCTCTGTCAAGGAATACCTGGGATGCGTTGCCCTCTTTTGCAGGAAAGAATATGGATTTCGGGGCCGAGCAGCATTTGATAAACATCGTCCACGCCGAAGCCGATGGGAAGATGCTGAACAGTCTTGAGCAAACCAGATACATCCATCGCAAGCAGATGGAAAATGCCATCGATCTCCAGGAATTAGGGCTTGCCAGACGGTTGATTAGAAATGCTGACTCAGTCACAACAGTACTGGTGCACCCAAACCCGATTGAGATCGAAGATCCCTACGAGATGGAGGGCTTCTCCATATACATCGGGACTCTGCATGGAAAGCTCAGAGAATGGCAGGGTGCCGGGTTGCCCAACGAAGACATTCCATGGACACTCATGTACCCCAGGGAGAAGGATGATGAATATACAAGTCGGTACGAATGGTTGCAGGTGGGAGCCTCTCAGGAGCTGAACTTCTCTCCCATTTATGTGGTAAATCCGCTGCTGGCACGATACGACTCCGATGTGGGTTTCCGTTTCGCCCCTGGCGGGAGCTTCCAATCTCCCCTCCAGAGACAGCAGAGGATAAGAAAAGAACAATGGGTGGGCCACGTGCGCGAGAGCTACGACGAACATATTCATAAGATGCTGAATATATACCATGATAAATTGTCAGACGAGATGGCCTACGCAGCAGCACGTCTGGAAAAGCTGATGGGGCTCTCCGCAGGATCACTCCAGTGGGCTGTTCGTCTTGCCATAGCGCTGCATGATGTGGGCAAGATGAACCAGCAATGGCAGAGATGGGCTCATGAGTGGCAGAGACAGATTGGAGCTGGAGTGGAGGAGGAGTACATGCTCGCCCATACAGACTACAATCCGGCTGATCCACTCCACAGGAGTGTTGAAGGCAAGACCTCTGGTCGCCGCCCACCACATGCTGCCGAGGGAGCAGTGGCAGTGTTCAAAATACTTTACCAGTTAGTTGGGGCGCCGAAGCTGCCGGATGATCCCAGATTTAAGCTGATGAGATCCATATTTACTGCAATCGCCAGACATCACTCGCCAAGAGCAGACCATTACAGAAGTTTTGAGCTGCATCCTGCGGCCAGACGAACACTTGCCAGAGTTTTGGAAGAGCTGGATGCCAGTCAGGCCGTCCAGTGGCTGGAGATGCAGAGAGATCCACAGCCGATAGATAACCTTCTCGTGAACTCCAGCGATAGGCAGGAGCTCCTGGCATATTTTCTTATAGTCCGAGCTCTCAGATTATCAGACCAGGAATCTGTGACCAGAAAGGTGTGACAGATGTATCAGCAAGCCTACTATGTGAACAAACGCACAGGCACCTTTGCAGATGTCTTTCTGGCATACGGACTGGCGGTGCTGCTGGATAGCGTGCTATCCCATTTTGTGGAAGATAACCGATGGGTGCGCATCCGTGACCTCGGGCCGTACTATACGATCGAGCTCAGCCATCCGATCCAGAAAGAATGGGTGGAGAGAATGCCATTTCAGGCACTGGCCCCGTATATCCAGACTGGCACGAATAATGCAGATGAAATGACTGCTCTGGCTGACACCATAATCGTGGACTACCAGCAGGAATGGGAGAAATTCCGAAGCTTCATCCAGATCCCCCAGGAAATGAGAGAAAAAATATCTCAAGAGCAGATATCTCAGGTAAAACCGCATCCTCAGTTTCCTGTATTCGCATGGGTTGGCGAGCGTCGGATGCAGGCTTTAAATTCTTACAATAACCTGGTCATTCGCTGGCAAAACGCGGCATCATATTTCGCAGAGAACCTGCGGCACATCCTGATGCTCTTTGCAACGCCACATGAAGATACAGACAGGGTGGAGAAGCTCTGGAGCAAACGAATGAAAGAGATAGGTGCTGGTGCCAAGAGCGCCAAGAGCGATGCCACCTGCCTGCAGTTGCTCAACCCGTGCCAGGGTAAAGGGCAGAACGAACCGAAGGCCAGTTGCCTGAAGATGAATAACATCAAGTCATTTTGGTTGCTTGAGTATCTGAAGGCAGTGGGTATGTACCACTCCGCTGTTCCCCGTGTGGTGCAGGGCACGGACGATCGCAAGACCTACGCCCTGGCGCCTGTGAACATGAGTTTGATGGCAAATAACAAAATTTTGGCTGCATTCCAGGAAGCTATGTGGAATGATACTGCGGTGAAGATGGACATACTGGCTGCGCTCCGTTACACAAAATGCTTCCTGAACTACTGCAGGGCATCAAAAGAAGCAGATCTTCAGGCAGAATTGATTGGACATGGTCCAGAGGACTTCGTGGCAGGCATGCATGTGGCATACTACAAGAACCTCGGACAGGCCGCTGCGGTTATGAACATCTCATTCATAGAGCTTCCCCGCTGGATGCGGGTTGAATCACTGGAGGATGTGAATGCTTACATGGAGGTGATAGATGAGCACGAAACCATCATCAGGGATATTGATGAAAAAAGAGAATACGACATGCTGGTCAGTTACCGTGATTTCCTGTCAGGCGGGAAGTGGAACGCGTTCTTCGACTTCACCGCCGCCTACAGCCAGTTTCTGATGCAGGAACTGAGCCGAGGAAACTATTATGTCAGACAGTTCTCCACAAAAAATCTGGAGGCATTGATGATGAAAAGCAATGAGCCGTTGTCGGCCATCCTGGAAAACCAGGGCTTCCGCAATATTGCTGATGCGATCCGACACAGCACAGTTATTCCACAAAGAAGGAAAGCAAAAAATATGGAGTATCTCTACGAGATACGCTACGGCCTGGGCCAAGAGCTCAAGCGGAAGTCTCTTTACAATGATGAATTCATAACTGCCCTGAGTGAGTTCGTGCACAACTACAATGCAGAAAATGCGAGAGTGCTGGAGCACAAAGGGCAGCAGATGAGGAAGGATGTCAGAACCACTGATATAGAAGAGGTTGTGCGTCTTGTGGACAAATACGGAGCTGCCACCGTCGGCAGTCTTTTGATAGCCTTCGGCTACGCAAGAGAGCCGAAGGAGGAGCAGGAGGAGCAGAAATGAGCGAAAAACAGGCTGTTTACTCAATTTCCATCTGTGGGCGGGCCATCCTGGATATGCACTCCCTGAACAACGAGGGTGGCGAGGGGAACCAGATTGCAACCCGCATGGTTAACCTCGTGTACAAGGATAAAGCAAGTGGGGAGTACAAACTTGCCACAGTCAATGCTATATCTGGAGATATGTTCAAGCACATCCAGGCCGAGCATCTTTACCTGATTGCGAAAGGGAATCTCCCGAAGCTCCCCCTATGTGCAGGGTGCCAGAAGTTCAGCGCCAGTCGAATCCTGGACGACAAGAAGTTTATGGATGAGCTGCCAGCTAAAGATAGCGATGTCATCGACAAGCTTTTGAAACATTGTGTTCTGGATGACATGGAGGGCAACCTGATCGCCAAGGGGGCCCGTTCGGTGCCTCGCAAATCGGTGGCCGAATTTGGATGGGTTGTTGGCGTTCCGGAATACACCACCACAGAAAGCTACTTCCATGTCAGATACGCTGCAGAACGTGGTGAGCGGTCCGAGGAGGCTCAGCAGCAGGCCATCTTCCACCGCCCGGCCAGCTCTGGCGTCTATGCCATCGTCGCCAATTTCGAGATCTCCCGCATAGGCTTCAACGATATCTCCCAGCAGTATCCCATATCTGATGAAGAGCGAGAGAAGCGGTATCAAGCCCTCATGAGGAGCATACTATACACATTCATCGAGCCCAATGGAGCAATGCGAGGCACGCAGAATCCGCATATTGCAGGATTTGAGGGCGTAGTGACTGTGACGAGAGAAGTGATGCCTGCTCCGGCTCTCAGCCCGTTGAACGAAGGCTATCGGATGGAAATAGAAAGGGTTGCTGCAGCGCTCAATGAGTTGAATGGAGGGGCGGTCGTGGTCCATCAATTCGACTCCATGAGCCAGTTTGCCGATGTGATGAAGGATCTCCTTGTGAATTCAAAGCCATACAAGCTGGCCTGGAGGGAACATCCATGTGGCTCGTCGCTGAATACCAGCCGGTGACGTTATTCTCGTTCCGTTCAGGGACTTCTACCTCTTCAGGGGCGAAGACCCTGTTCTCGCCCACACCTTTTGCCATCCGGACTGCACTTCTGGATGCTGCCATCCGCACCCGCGGCGTAGAGGATGGGCGGGCAGCATTCGAATATATAAAGAATATTCGTATCGCCCTCCGCCTGCCGGAACGGGTGGTTGTCACCAATCTCTTCGCCAAAGTCCTGAAGCCGACCAGGAAAAAGAAAGAGGAACCGGAAGAACCTATGGACCGCAGCATCGCCTTCCGGGAGTATGCTTACCTGGATGGAAATTTGGCGCTGGCTTTTGAGACTACTAAAGAGAGAGCTGGGGATCTGAGGCTTCTGCTAGCGCAGGTGAATTACTTTGGGAAACGTGGATCCTTCTTCCAGCTGCTCAGGTCACCTGAATTGATGGATGCGTTGCCGGAGGATTTTATGCGGCTGGACGAAGTGGAATCAACGTTTGTTCTTGGCAGCATCATCCAGGTTATGGATGACTGGGGAGATAGCATGAACTTTGCCAAGGTCAATATATATTCTGATGAGAAAATCAGATTGGGCGAAGATCGTGTGCAAAAACATCTGGTGCTGCCTTACCGCCTGGTCCGCGCCAGCAAAGGTTTCAGCTATTACGAGAGGATATAGCGATGTCTGACCTGTATCTGAGGAGTGGGTTGTCTAAATGTGATCAACCGCAACTTGCAGCTAAAATGGATGGCAAATGGTACCAGCAGGGCGCTCTTATTCCGCTCTCTGCAACGTGTGATGCCAAGATACTTCGGATTTCCCTGAGCGAACCCGCTTCACATTTCATCATCTCACCACCACCTCGTACAGCCCGTTCCCGAACGTGGCCAGCTTCCCCACATGGATGAACCTGCCGAGCTCGAGGAGTGCCATGATCTCGCGGGAGAACTCGCCCGTGTATGTTACCTCTCCCTTGAAGAAGGGCGGTAGTGTGTGCATCTTTATCCTCTGCCTGTGGAAGTACCTCTTCGCTCTCACATCCTGAATGCGGGCGCCGGTGACGGTGACAGATCTGCACTCTCCCAAGAGGGATAGAACGCTCTCGTTATCATAGAGCATCCCTGAGCCGTAGAACTCTGCCAGCGCGTTTGCCCTGAAGAGCAGCCTGGAGATGAGGCCGCGGAATGTCGGGATCGCGGCGAACTGCTCGTTCTCCTTTATCTGGACTGGTGTGAGGAAGCGGATGGTGAGCTCTCCTCTGTGATCCACCGATCCTCTGAGCATATCCCGGTAGCTCAGGCGTATGGCCCTGTTGAAGACCCTGCCGCCGGAGAATATGTTAGCCCGTGTGCCATATCCGATAGAGTCGACCGATTCCATGGTGAACCTGCCATAGCCTCGCCGGTAGCCACGGCTCATCCCGCTCTCTCCCAGGTTCCTGAGAGCCACCAGGAAGTACGGCATGTGATCGATGCCACGACCGATGAGTGTGAACCCAAACCCTGCCGTGGATCCTGCAGAGTACCTGCCCGGCAGCGGGGGGTCAAAAACGAATGGTCTGGGGATGTCACGCTGTTTTCTTAAAACCTTCGCACCATCTGGAGGGCGGCTGTTATAGAAGAAATCGTAGATGCAGACGCCTGCGAGCTGGCAGTCGGTGCAGTCCCTGGGCGCGCCGGAGCCCGGGCGGGCTGCACATACGAGCGCCCTCAGATGCGCCCCGAATCCGCTGCGGAGCACATCCCCTGGCCAGCGCGCAAGATCCGCATCAGACTCGAAACTCACCCTGACGTCGAAGTGTGAAAGGACGATATCACCCATCGGATGAGCCTACGAGAGAGTGACTAAAAATGTTTTGCTCATTCAGAGCCAGCTTACCAGATCTTTCGCAGCAACCTGCCGAGCAGCTTGTTCTTCGCACGGCGCGTTATCTTCTTTGGATCACCTGAGGCAACTGTCTCGATATCGTTCAAGATTCTAGCTGCTTTATACAACTTGCTGCTGAATTTTTTAGCTACAGTTTCACCCCCATGTTCCAGTTATTCTTCTCGTAGCGAGAATGTAGCGATTTGTGGAGCAAATTCACCAACCCGTCCAGAGCATCGCCGGGCCCCAGCTTCAGGCCGGTTATATCCTGCAAGCTCTTTCTATCCCTCAAACTTTTTCTATCCCTCAAACTCTTAATACTTGCGTTCTGATGCCTCATCTGTGCCACCTACCCCTCGTGAATAGCAGAGATCTCCATGGAGCTCCGAGTCAGTTCTCTGGTGCAGCCTCGGAGATCGAGGACTATAACTGTCATATTGTCATGCGCTCCCCGCCAGCATGCGATTGAGACGATCAGCTCTGCGGCCTCCTGCGGGTCACTGCTCTCTCTTGATGCGAGTATCGCCTCAGCAGGTGTGATAACATCCCAGATCCCGTCGGTGGCTAGGACAGCCCAGTCGTTCTCCCTTCCGAGCCAGCCTTCGACGATCCTCGGCTCTGCGCTCACATACGGCTTGAGGTGGGCATCGCCCAGTGCGCGGCTGATGGCCAGTTCCCCCTGAACCCTGGGAATGTCGAGGTGCATAACCCGGCCGCCAAGCGACTCGATCCTGGCCATCTCCTCCGGCAGTTCCGGCCTGTGGTCCATGGTAAGGAGCTTGCTACCGCCGGCAGTGCCGATAACTATTCGCGCATCGCCCACATTGGCAGCGAGGAACCTCGTCCCAAGCAGGAGGAGTGTGGCAGCCGTGGTACCTCCCATGATCCCGCGGGCGAGTATGGCCTCATCCGTTCTCATGTATGCATCTCTCAGGAGCTCCATATCCGACCGGCGCGTATCATCGGGCTTCTTCGCCTCCCTAGAATGGAGTGACCAGAAGCATGGGATCAAAAATGCGGCTGCAGTCCGGGCGGCGAGTGGGCCGTAATGGCCGTCGAAGACCTCGGCACTGAAGCAACCCGGGCGGTCACGAACTGCATGTGCATCCTCCATCGCCTCCCTCATGCCGATATGCTCGCAGACACCAGCTGCGATCCCACCCATCCTCTGCCTCCAACTTTCAAATTCCTTCTCCTCGGGATTCGCTTTGCGACTAAACATCGCGCCTTCAGAACACTTCTTAAACATATTCTTTCAGTTCCCTTTTCCTCGGGATTCGCTTTGCGACCTTCCAGGAACTGTATCCGAATTACCAGCGAGCCCAAGACTTTCAGTTCCCTTTTCCTCGGGATTCGCTTTGCGACAAAAATTGGTTCCTCCAGGAGTACTACGGCGAGTTCTCTTTCAGTTCCCTTTTCCTCGGGATTCGCTTTGCGACACAACAGTTCAAAGTTTTAGCAAATCGGATGGCTCTTTCAGTTCCCTTTTCCTCGGGATTCGCTTTGCGACAGGAGATCGCGCTGTATCTCCTTCGGTCTTTTAGTTCTCTTTCAGTTCCCTTTTCCTCGGGATTCGCTTTGCGACAAGCGAGAAATCGCTTGATATGCCCTCCGCCGAGATCTTTCAGTTCCCTTTTCCTCGGGATTCGCTTTGCGACCAGCGGCTACGTATTACTATACACAGTCAAAGATATATCACTTTCAGTTCCCTTTTCCTCGGGATTCGCTTTGCGACTTGTTGCTGGCTACGATCCTGGCAAAAAATCAGATCCTCTTTCAGTTCCCTTTTCCTCGGGATTCGCTTTGCGACCCGGAGCCCGGAGCCGCAAGGCGCGGAGCCAGAAGCCGCACTTTCAGTTCCCTTTTCCTCGGGATTCGCTTTGCGACCCTTCTCGCCATGCACCATACGAATCGTGAGATGTCTTCTTTCAGTTCCCTTTTCCTCGGGATTCGCTTTGCGACCTTCTTACTACACCGACAACACGCTCAAAAACATACTTTCAGTTCCCTTTTCCTCGGGATTCGCTTTGCGACAAGCTCCGAGGGCCCCCGCCGGTGGAGGGCGGTACTCTTTCAGTTCCCTTTTCCTCGGGATTCGCTTTGCGACGTGGTAACGTGAAAAAGGTTGTAATGTCGGTGTGTGCTTTCAGTTCCCTTTTCCTCGGGATTCGCTTTGCGACTCAACTTCTACGCAAACGTCACCGACTACAAGATCATCACTTTCAGTTCCCTTTTCCTCGGGATTCGCTTTGCGACTAAAATGAGGGAGGAGGTGGTCTGGAGGTACCTGGCTTTCAGTTCCCTTTTCCTCGGGATTCGCTTTGCGACCAAAGATTTTTCAACTGTCCGCACCACTTCTTCTACTTTCAGTTCCCTTTTCCTCGGGATTCGCTTTGCGACTGATCGGGAGTGGTGTGCCGAGCGGATTGATAATAATGCTTTCAGTTCCCTTTTCCTCGGGATTCGCTTTGCGACCCTGCCTTCGACCCGACCCGCAGATTCCGCGAAACAGCTTTCAGTTCCCTTTTCCTCGGGATTCGCTTTGCGACA
>JAKPCO010000050.1 GCA_029553285.1 Methanobacteriota archaeon | reverse complement strand
GCCTGAAGACCGGAGTTTGCGCCCTGCTATTCTCTATCACGTCAGCGAATCTCATGTTCCGCCTCTGCGCCAGTAGCTGTTAGCGTTTCCACACGGCTTCTTCCCGGCGTGCCCGTGCAGGCACAGGTACGCCAGGCGGTTGCAGACCGCCACAGACAGCTTCTCATCTCTCTTCAGCCGGTGCTTCTTCGCCACTATCTCGGTGATCTCTGCAGGGGTCAGCGCCCTGTCTTCGCTGTCAGGCAGACAGTCGAGCACGTCCCTCCACCCGATCGGTACACGGTTCGGGCGCTGTCTGTATCCCAGCTTGACGAACCTCAGGTGACTTGCCATCGCTCATTTCCCCGATTCGTCGCTCTGAACTGGCTCTGGATTGCTCCGCATATCCTTGCTCAGCGATGGCTTCGACGGCCCGCTCAAATCCATCTGCAGCGCATACGTTGGCTTTGCTCCTGTCGCTGTGGCAA
Source organism: Methanobacteriota archaeon (assembly GCA_029553285.1). Taxonomy (GTDB): domain Archaea; phylum Halobacteriota; class Methanosarcinia; order Methanotrichales; family Methanotrichaceae; genus Methanothrix_B. The sequence goes on along the minus strand of JAKPCO010000050.1, from coordinate 5,140 downwards.
CACCACTGCGATCTGCGAGCACAAACCAGCACTCTGCGCCGTACAGCAGTATCGCGCCGCCGAACACGAACGCCATCGCCGCTGTCCCCACATCTCCGCCTGCCAGCGTCATTGCTGCTGTCAGCATGAACAGCCCGCCGACGAGGGCGCACGCCCACATCCTGGCAGACAGCTTGTTCGCCGGCAGGTTCGTCAACGATCCTGGCGGCTTGTAGTCTCCGCGCGATACATCGTTCGCGTGTGCTAGCTTCACCAGACCGAAGATTCCTGCCACTATTCCAAGCACCCACATCCCGGTCACGAACAGCGCGAAGGCTGCGACCAGGAACGCAAGCCCAAACCCAGCGTACAGGTAGTACCTAAGCTGTGACATTCTTTATCAGCTCCTCAACCCTGCTTTTTGCATCTTCTGACAGTCTATACTTCGTCCCGACCTTACGGAGCCACCCTGTCGAGATCATGCGCCTCAGCGTGGTCAGGACGTTCGGGTAGCAGTGCATTATCGCCATCGAGATCTCCGCAGCGTTGAGCTCTCTGTCGTTCCAGAGCAGGTCGACTATCATCGCCTCTGTCGACTTCAGACCGATCGCAGAGAGAGCGTGCGTTCTGGTCAGAGACCCGCACCTCCCCTCCCGGATCGCTTCGGTCAGCGCACCAACCACGTCGTCGATGCTGACGTCATCTGCGATCGCGTACTTCACCCTGCGTCCCTCGGTATCCACACGCATGTGCTGTCTTATCGCTCCGAGCATCATGCGTATCAGATCGTGATGCTTCACCTTCGTGCTCGACCTGATCTCTGCTAGCGACCTCGGCTGGCGGTTCTCTATCATATACCTGAGCACTGCTATCCTCGACCGGTTCCCGCGCGTGTAATCATCACGCAGGATCTTCCTCAGGATCTCCGCCGCTACCTCTTTGCTCATCCCGGCCACCTCACACCGGCCTGTACTTCCCGGCTCTCACTTCCATCACGCTTCCCATGGACACCATCTTCCGAAGAAGATTTTCCGCTTTATATATATCTATTCCTGCCCTCTCCGCCTCCGCTATCACGTCCGTGTGCGATGCCAGCCTGTCCGGCGACCTCTTCGCCAGGTCTGCTATGATCCTCTGCAGCTTGATCGTCCTGTCCGCTGCTGTCTTCGTCATGCCGACGTCCACCGTCCCGACATCCAGCATCCCGGACTCTGGGTCTATCCCGACCTCTCCGAGGCATTTCATCAACAGGTTCGCCGCCAGCCTCGCGTCGCCCTCCGACACTGTCTTCGACATTCTTAGCCTGGCAACCGCCTTCGACAGCCTCATCAGCGCCTGGAGCTGTCTAGCTGTTATCGGTACCGGGTGGTTCGCAGACGCACACATACCCCTCACGTCCAGGAAGCACTTCTTCAGCACTGCCTTCGCATCGTCCGTCAACACCGGATTCACGCTCTGTCTTACATACGCTATGTACTTCCTGAGCAGGTCCGGCTCTATTGCGGGCGCTGCCGCGTCTCCGTTCAGGATGTGCTCGACCAGCTCACCATCCCTGGCCTGGTCAGGACGATCGTGTATCACGAATATCAGGTCGAACCGGCTCAGAAGCGTCGGCGGCAGGTTGATCTGCGCGGCCACAGTCTCGTTCGGGTCGAACCTGCCGTACTTCGGGTTCGCCGCTGCCAGCACCGCGCACCTGCACCTGAGCGTTGCTGTGATCCCTGCCTTTGCAATCGCTATGATCTGCTGCTCAAGCCCCTCATGCAGCGCCTCCCTGTCCCTCTCGTTCATCTTGTCCAGCTCGTCTATGCAGCAGACGCCCTTGTCTGCGAGCGGTAGCGCTCCTGCCTCGATCGTCCACTTGCCGTCTCCGGTCTCGTCCTTCACTGCTGCCGCTGTCAACCCAGCCACTGTCACACCCTTCCCGGACGTGAACACCGCCCTCGGAGCTATCTGTGCAACGTACCTGAGCAGCTGCGACTTCGCCACCCCTGGATCTCCCACCAGCAGCACGTGTATGTCTCCACGGCTGGTCGTCCCGTCCGCGTACACCGTTTCAGGCGCCGATGCCAGCTGCAGCGCTATCGCCAGCTTGATGTCATCGAGCCCGTAGATCGACGGCGCGATCGACCTGCGGATCTTCTCTATCAGGTCCGGCTCCTGTGACAGCCTCTTGATCTGCTCTACATCATCGTCAGTGATCACCAGGTCCTCGAAATCTCGCTCGATCTGCTCCACGTAGACGGCCTCGATGTAATGGTCGTAGTCTATCGTCTCGCTTGCCTTGCTCTTCGGACCCTCCATCAGCTTCAGTACGCCCGTAATCCTGACCCTGTTCCCGGCTCCGATGTTCTCGACCAGGTCTCCGCTGAGGATCACCAGTATCGACCTCGGCAGGTTTCCGGCCCTCAGACCCTCCGGGAACTCCTGCAGCACCACGAACCTGCTGTCGTCCTTCTTCGACCTTTCCCTGTCGATCTTGAACGGCCCGGACCTCTCACACTGCACGCACAGAAGCCCGTCGTTCCGCTTGACCTGTCCAGCCGGAGCATACATTCCGGTCTGGCATCTCCTGCAGACCAGGTACACCTCAGTCAGCGACGTGTACACCACGCTGGCCGACCTCACTATTCCCTCCACCGTGATCAGCCTGCCGACATCCGTGCTGCGAAGACTGCCGATCCTCCTGACATCCCTGGCGTTCCTGATCCGGACACGTATCTGACCGTCAACTTCGATCGGAAAGTCGTATCCGTTCACAGCCCTATTCATCATCTGAAGGAACTCGTCAGGATGCTCTATCGCAAAATCAGCTACCTCTATATCGAACCGCTCAAGCTCTGTGATATCGAAGACCAGCGGTGCTCCTCTGCCTGCTGACTCTATCAGCCGGCCCCTGTACCTGTCAAGCAGTATCTCCGCCTGTCCTTCTTGCATGTAATCTCATCTGTCTTAATAGTATATATAGTTTTAGTATATACGGATTTATTGACAATTATTGACTTTAGCCGGTATGAAATTTTGAGATAAATGTATGCATATGTGCGGCATCTATAGATGTCGATTTTTGTGTGTGATGTCTATAGATAGTGATTACTCATGCAGTCGATAGATGCGGTTTTCGCTGATTGTAATGTTTTTTGTTATGTTGACGGTTGAGTTAACGCTGTTATATAAGCCTTTAAAATGCCCGGTTTCAAAAAAGAAATGTGTATAGGCCACAGATCATCATGTGAACATTTCTTGGGCATGACCTCCGCAAGTTTTTTGACCGTGATAGATCGATAGATAGCGTTTTTGATCTGTCTGTGGCAGTGTTACTTTTTTGTAGTTTTGTAGTGATATGTGCGGTCGATTTAGAGAGTTAATGGGGCTATTGCTATCGATTTTGTTGGTACATGTGCTACATGTGGCTATAGATGGCGATTTTTGTCGATGCGTCTATAGATGGCGATTTTTATTTTTGTATGTCGTTTGTGATACGATGTTTTCGTGAGTGTATCCAGTTTGTGTTATTTTGATTGTTAATAGTAGTGATATGTGCGCACCTAACGCACATATTAGAGAGAGAGATGAGAGAGAGATAGAGAGATAGAGAGAGATGCAGCCGATTCCTAGTTATCACTAAGTATAGTATAGGAAGTTAGTATAGGTATAAGTATTTTTCTGTATAATAGGGTTTTATAAATTGTGTCGTATGTATTTGTTGTTGGCATGTACCTGTGCTGGGAATATGTGCGATATGTGCGCACATATTTACCTTAAAGTGACACGCACATCAAATGGGGCCATAATAGCCCTCCGATTTCTTGCTGGTTTTCCTTTTTGTACCATCGGTTTAGGAAGTTCAAAATCGTAGTTTTACCTTATATCATTGTTATTGATGTTAATTGTTTAATTGCTTTTATATTCGCGACAGCCCAGAAAGGGATTTGTCATGAAGAATTCGCTCGGTAATAATTTTAAGGAAAAAAGTATGCCGAAATCGGTGTTACTGGCAGAAAAAGGATATCTGTAGCCAGCTTGGATTATGTGTGCCTCTCCCAGCTGGCGTACCTCTTGATCTCGCTCACCACATCAGACCCGCGCTCAAGCATCGGGATCATCTCAAGCACGCGGTCACTCCATCCTGCTATCGTGAACACGTTCGGGGCGTCTTCAGGAACCTTCCTCGTGTCGTACCCTACGATGTCCACAATGTACAGACGGGCCTCAGGATGCCTCCTGCTGTACTATTCAATATACAAAAAATTATGAAAATAGTGTAATCAACTCGAAATGTTTTCGTCTAGATCGGGGCCACCAGCCTCACGTACTTCCTGCGCATGTTCTTCGGGTCCCTTCTAACCTCCACGTACCCCTTCAGGTTCTTCAGCACCCTGTACAGCGCATACCTGGACAGGTGCAGCTCCGCAGCAAGCGCTCCAAGCGACATCTGCCCTCCTGCGTCGTCTAGCATCTCCAGAACCATCTGCTCTCTGCGTCCGAGATCTGTGACTCGCTGGCCCATCAGCGCGTAGATCTGCTCCCTCATTTTGCAGTGCGCGTCAGTGTTAATCTCAAGCTCTCCCAGGATCTCCCGGGTCTGCTCTTCGAGAGCAGAAACACGCATCTGTAGCTCTCGAAAATCTGCGGTCTGCTGACCGAAAGCATTATATCTGCTAACGACACCACTATCTATTGCTGGCGGATGCGATTCGCGGGGGCGCGTTTCGCACACTACTTTTTCCATACTACCACTTCCTGTACATGCTAGAAAAAAGAGTTCCTGATGTTATTTATTATTTGCGAACAGATCTCTCAGAACCTCTATCCGCTCCTCCACACATATTCCTCTGCCTACCAGCTCGAATGCCGTCAGCACATCTGCGTTGGTAATCATACCTCTTGCTACCAGAACGTCACACAGCGCGTTTACGAGCCGCCTCATCCGGCAGTGATCTTCGCACTTGTCATCATCTTGTACGTCTTCTGAGAGCTCAACACGACATCCATTATCTCCACATCCCATCATCATGTTCACTCCAAGCTGCAATAAACGTCGTCCATTAAAAACGTTTCTGATCTACCATTGTTCCAGCACTTTTGCTCTTCTCAAGCAAGTACGACTGGAACTTCGTGAACATCGGGCCCGGTACCCACCTCCCCCGCTGCGGTTTTT
>JAKPCO010000039.1 GCA_029553285.1 Methanobacteriota archaeon | reverse complement strand
AAATGGGATGCCCCCACATAGACATGGTTTCCCAAGGACTTACCTATCCAGTATGTTGGTTTACTTGATGATATTTAATTGTTTCCTGGGCTCTTATAGTATTCCGCATAAGTTGCTATAATATAGAATGCCACATAAAATTGTCTATGAAGTATGACATATCCATTAGCTTTTAAATGGATTTACATGGAGTGACGCAAAGGACTATAAATAAACCTTGTCAGGGATCACTCTCTTTTACCCTTTTTACCAGAAACCCAGCTCTTTGGGCCTTTATGGTAAAGAGAGATTTCTCCATACCAGACATGGTTTTCCGGCATCCGACAAATTTATTTCCCGTAATGCCAACAAACAGCAGTGATCAACGTTCTGCGACGTGTACGGTTCTGCATGGACCTGCCTGAAGGATCACCGCTTGGGATTCAGCGGATGGACGGGAATGTGGTAAGATGTCGATCACAAACCATGAGCGTGTTGGCAAGGCGCTTGAGCTGCTCCGCCAGGGGCTCGCGCCATTCGTTGAGCGGGAGATCAAGCTCTCTCTCCAATCGGGTGCAATCACAATAGATCGCCTTCAGAGCTTCTCTGAGGAGGAGAAGCTCGCTGATCGGCACATCTCCCAGTGGGATGCTGCAGGTCTGCTCAAGCTGATGTGGGAGACCTGGAACGATTGCTTCAAGTCCACACTTGGTTTCTCCGAGAGAAGCCTGATCTCAGAGCTCCGCGATTGGAGGAACAAATGGGCGCACCAGTACGCATTCTCCAGCGATGATGCATACAGGGCGATCGATTCAGCATCGCGTCTCCTGCAAGCGATCTCTGCTCCACAGGTGGAGGATCTGGAGCGCATGAAGATGGAGCTGCTGCGCCTGAGATTCGATGAGCAGATCCGGAACGAGAAGCGCAAGGCTGGTGGCTCTCTCATAGAGGCTGCTGCAGCTGGTGGCCTGAAGCCATGGCGTGAGGTCATAACACCACACCCGGACGTCGCAGCGGGCAGGTTCCAGCAGGCAGAGTTCGCGGCCGATCTCTGGCAGGTCTACCTTAATGAAGGGAGTGACGAGTACAGGGATCCGGTTGAGTTCTTCAGGCGGACGTACCTCACAGAGAGCCTGAAGCGGCTCCTGATCAACGCCCTGCACCGTCTGAGCGGTACAGGTGGAGAGCCTGTGGTCCAACTCCAGACGAGCTTCGGGGGCGGCAAGACGCACTCGATGCTTGCACTCTACCATCTCTTCTCCGGCATCCCACCATCAGAGCTCCCCGGCATGGAAGAGGTCATGAAAGATGCAGGGGTGAGCACTGTTCCGAGGGTGAAGAGGGTCGTGATCGTGGGGAACCGCATCTCCCCAGGGAATCCATCGATAAAGCCGGACGGCACGCGTGTCTGCACGCTCTGGGGAGAGATAGCATGGCAGCTTGGCGGTCGCGAGGCATTCGAGCGCGTCCGTAGAGACGATGAGCTCGCTACGAACCCTGGCGACAATATAAGAAAGCTCTTCGAGGAGTATGGTCCGTGCCTCATACTGATAGACGAGTGGGTTGCATATGCCAGGCAGCTTCACGATCTCAGCGATCTCCCCGCAGGCAGCTTTGAGACCCAGTTCACATTCGCCCAGACCCTGACAGAGTCCGCAAAGCTTGCAGATCGCACGCTCCTGGTAGTATCGCTCCCCGCATCAGATGCAGCCGGAGCACGTGCTGATGACACGGAGGTGGGTGGAATCAGGGGACGTGATGCACTTGAGCGTCTGCGCAACGTGATCGGCAGGATCGAGTCCCCATGGCGGCCCGCGACTGCCGAGGAGAGCTTTGAGATCGTCAGGCGCAGGCTGTTCCAGCCGTTCACAGACCCTGAACAGTTCAAGCAGAGGGACGTCATCGCCAGGGCATTTGCGGATCTCTACCGATCCCAGCGCAATGAATTTCCATCGGAATGCTCTGAGGCAGATTACGAGAAGAGGATCAGGGCAGCGTACCCGATACATCCAGAGCTCTTCGACAGGCTCTACTCAGACTGGTCATCCCTTGCGAACTTCCAGAGGACTAGGGGCGTGCTCAGGCTCATGGCAGCTGTGATCCACTGCCTCTGGAGGGACGGCGACAGGAGCCCTCTGATTCTTCCTGCCTCTGTGCCGATAGATGATGACAGAGTGCGGTTTGAGCTCACACGATACCTCCCGGACAATTGGATACCGATCATAGAGAGAGACGTTGACGGCCCGGACTCGCTTCCGAGAAGGCTAGACGCGGAGAACCCGAACCTTGGCAAGCTTCATGCCACAAGGCGTGTCGCCCGCACAATCTATCTCGGCTCTGCGCCAATGGCGGCAGCAGCGCACCGCGGCATCGAGGACCGGAGGATCAAGCTCGGCTGTGTAATGCCTGGAGAACCTCCTGCGGTATTCGGCGATGCTCTCAGGCATCTTGCGAGCTCTGCTACCTACCTTTACCAGGATGGGTCAAGCTACTGGTACTCCACACAACCAACCGTGACAAAGCTTGCAGAGGACAGGGATGAGATGATCAGACGCGATCGCGACAGGGTGATGCTGGAGCTCGAGCGGAGGCTACGCTCGGAGATAAGAAGGCAAAGCGAGATACGTGTCCACATGCTCCCAAGCTCAAGCGCGGATGTTCCAGATGATCTCGATGCGAGGCTTGTTGTTCTACCTGCAGGCCAGCCGTACACCAGGGGGGATAGCCCGGCGCTGAGGGCCGCAAAAGAGATGCTGGAGAGACGCGGGGGCACCCCGCGCATGTATCAAAACACGCTGGTATTTCTCGCAGCAGACAGCGTGCGCCTCAACGATCTCGAGGAAGCTATCAGCAGGTACCTCGCATGGAAATCGATTCTGGATGATAAGGAGGAGCTGAACCTCGATCCGCGTCAGACAAGACATGCTAATGAGCAGACAGAGGATGCAGAGAGGTCGGTAAGTGCGCGCATTCCGGAAACGTACCAGTGGCTTCTGGTCCCAGAGCAGAAGAGCCCCTCTGACTCTGTGGAATGGAAGGAGTTCCGCCTCGCCGGAGATGAGGATCTGATAACACGCGCGATCAGGAAGCTCAAACATGAGGAGATGTTGATAGAGAAGCTCGGCCCGACAGTGCTCCGCAAATATCTGGACGAAATCCCTCTCTGGAGGGACGATCATGTCTCTGTGAAGCGCGCTCATGTCTCTGTGAAGCAGCTCATCGAGGACTTCGCGAGTTACATCTACCTCCCACGCCTACGCTCTCCAGAGGTGCTCGCTGAGGCCATCAGTGAGGGAATATCGCTGACCAATTGGGTGTCGGAGACGTTCGCATTTGCTGACAGTTACGAGGACGGCCGGTACAAAGGCCTCCGGTATGGGCAGAAGATAAGGATCACTCCCGATAGCAGGGGCATCATCGTGAAACCGGATGCTGCGATCAGCCAGACCCAGATCCCCACCCCAGAGGCTGCAGGATCGAGCATTGGAGCGACAGCGCACGATGGCGATAGAACCGTTATCGAACATGGAACCGATACGGCACCAAAGCCACCGCAACGCTTCTACGCGGCCGTGGACCTGACCCCTGAACGAGTGGGTTTTGAGGCATCCAGAATCGCAGAGGAGGTTATAGTGCATCTCCTTAACGGGGCGGATGTGACGGTGACGCTTGAGATCCAGGCCAAATCCGCTGAGGGCTTCCCCGAGAGCACAGTGCGAATCGTGAACGAGAACAGCAGATCCCTGGGGTTTAGGACTCACAGCTTCGAGCAGGAATGACCACGAGACCGCTCTGAAACTCCTGACAAATCCCATACCGGTACCCTTCC
>JAKPCO010000082.1 GCA_029553285.1 Methanobacteriota archaeon | reverse complement strand
ATCGGACCTGAACTTCGGGAACGCTCAGACTGTACAGCCGCAGGCCAAACTTGTGATAACCTCTACTCCTCAGGATCCGTGCAGCAATACGCCTGTGGTAGTCACAGTGAGCTGTGAGAACCTCCAGGGCGATCTCTGCGGCAGCATCGCCAGCATGACTCTGTACTACGATTCGTCCTCAGTGGAGATGACGAAGGGCTCGAACGGCAAATGGACCGCGACGGTGCCGGGCCAGTCGGCGGGTACAACACTGAGCGCTTATGCAGTGCCGAAGGACTCCCAGGGCAATTTCATAGGATCGATCGGGACGACCGCGACCGTGGAAATAACCTGGGTGAACTGCGCCATCGATATCGAGAAGACTGCTGACAGGCAGACGGTGGAGCCTGGTGACACCATAACATACACTCTCACAGTGAAAAATACCGGCAGCGCGACGATAAATGACGCCACAGTGGTCGACACGCTCCCACCTGGCACGCTGTACAAATCCGCATATCCGCTGCCTTCTGGCGTGAGCGGCAGTGTCGTCACGTGGAACCTGGGTGAACTCGAGGGGGGCGCATCTGTGGTCATCAAACTGAACGCCACGGTCGAGAGCGATGTCTGCACGCGCCAGAGCTTCACGCCATCAGATGAGCAGAACCAGAAGCGCGTTGCAACATCTGCAACACAGCCCAGCACCCAGGAGGAGCGGCTCACCATAATGGCAGCATCTCCCGTTGACCAGGAGCTGATCGATTCTCTATATAGAAACATGACCAGACTGGAGGCGAAGCTGAACTACGTCAGGAAGTACAGGGACACGTTCGATAAGGCGAACGCCTCTCTGGTCATCAGCAACGTCACTCTGAACGGCTCTGTGTACAGACTGATGAACTACACCAACACAACCACAGGCGACGTCCTCACAGAGGCATACAATTCCTCGGGCGCTCTTGCATGGTCTCTCCTCGTGAGGCCTCATAAATACGACTCACTGCGCACAGAGTACGTCAACGGCAGGGTGGCTTCCGAGAACTACGTCACACGAGAGCCGTGGGAGGGGCTGCTCGTCGAATACGACAAGCCGTATCCAGGGTACACGAACCTCACGGTCACTTACTATCCAACGGGCGATACTCTCGTCGTCGTCAGGGATCTCTACGGGAATGTGATCAGCAAGGAGTACAAGAAGCTGCCAGGAGTGCCTCCTGTGCCCCTGGAGCTCGAGAACTGCGCCACGGTTACGGGCATGATCGGCGATACCGAGGTGAGCGACAGATCCTGCGCCACAGTCACTGTGATCTGCCCGGTGCCGCCACAGGGAAAGCTCACGCTGGCTAAAAGACCCTCCGTCGAGGTCGCATCTGTAGGCCAGACGATAACATACACATACACGATCACAAACGGCGGAGGGACAACGATCAGCAACATCTATGTAGAAGACGATATGCTCGGCAGGATCAACACAGATCCGATAACCCTCGGCCCGGGAGACACAGCTGAGATCACTGCGACGTATGTTGTAAAAGCTACAGACGAGTCCCCGATAAAGAACGTCGCCATAGCCAAAGGCGAGGATCCGAATGGCGATGTGGTCTCGGACCCGGCTGAGGCTGAGGTCGTGATCGCCGGCGAGGTACTCTTCAACAAGACCGCCGAGCCGAAGGTGGTCGAGCCGGGAGACACGATAACGTACACCATAAGGTATCAGAACACTGGAGGTGCGCTGCACGACGTCTACATCGTTGATCACTACCCGAATGAGGTTTATTTCATAAGCGCGACCCCTGCGCCGACGAGCGGGAACAATGTATGGTACATAGGGGATCTCGCTAGTGGCGAATCTGGCGAGATAGTGATACTCGTGGGCGTTGCCCAGGAACTGGGCAACATGAGCTTCAGGATGGACCAGAGCGTGAGCGGCTCGGGTTACGTCAACGTCTACAACAACCTCTGCACCACCCCGCCGAAGATAGTGAACAGGGCCGAGATGGTATACAGGCTCACAGAGAACGGAGAGAGCACAAAGGCCACTGCAGCCGCGGAGGTCCAGCTCGGACCGCCCGCCACCTGTGCCAAGATCAAGGAGCACGGGAGCGGATCGTACGAGACTGATGATCTCGTGAGATACGAGCGCGGGAACCGCACGATAACATGGAACAAGAGCCTGTCAGCGACACATTACCCGACTTCGTTCTCCCTCCCGAGAAACAGAAGCCTGAACTACACGACGCTCTGGGTCGAGAAGCAGAAGGCGAAGAATTACGCGACAGACGCATCATTCAGTGAGGAGTACGCGTATGCCAGGGACATAAAGCGGGACAGCTCACTCCAGATGGACGAGAACGGCTCCAGGCTCATGATCGACACAGAGTTCACGGGCATGGGTCATGTTGGAATACTCAAAGCAAGGGAGAGCAACATGACCAAGAACGCGATGTACTGGGGCGGGGCTGTTTACGAGAGCAGGGAGGACTACGTCGGAAGCTTCAGGTTGTACCAGAAGGTCGACGAGTACGGCGAGCACCTGCGCTCCGAGAGCGAGGCAAGCGGCACAGGCTTCGCAGCCGTGGATAAACGTCTTGGGTCAGCACAGCGCTCCTACGAGTCTGGTACAGGCATATACGAGAGCTCCCAGCTCATGGATACCCTGAGCAGCTCCATGCACAAAGAGATCAGCCTGACGCATGCTCCGGCGAACTACACGTACTCACAGGGCATGGCGGCGAACTACACCAGCAAGTGGTATGAGGGGATGTGGTCAAAGACAGATAAGAGCCTGATAAGCGAGAGCTTCTCCTCGCT
>JAKPCO010000071.1 GCA_029553285.1 Methanobacteriota archaeon | reverse complement strand
CGGCTCCAACATGGACCCCGCCACTCTGTCGATCAACACCACACGGGGCGAGGCTATGCACGCCGTCGTTAGCTATGCCCTTTGGGTGCGGCGGCACATTGATAGCCAAGCAGACGCCGAGGATCAGCCTCGCAGGGGCTTTGATGAGATGCCAGAGGTCCGGGAAGTGCTGGACGCCCATCTCAACGTGGCGCAAGAGCCATCGCCCGCCATCCGCGCGGTCTACGGCCAGTGGTTCTCGTGGCTCGTCCTTTTGGATTCCAAGTGGGCACGTGACAATGCAAAGAAAATCTTCCCAATTGGCCAAGGGCAAGAGGCGCTTCTCGAGGCCGCGTGGAACACTTACGTAACATTCTGCAACCCTTATGACAACGTTTTGGATATTCTCTGCGAGCAATACCGCCATGCAGTGGAACGGATAGGTTGCCGTCGCGACGATACCCGGTGGCAAGCCAACCCGGACGAGAGGCTTGCGGAGCACCTCATGGCGTTTTACTGGTGTGGCAAGCTTTCACTTAATGACCCGTTGATTACGGCATTCTGGGAAAAGGCGCCAGACAGCCTTCGGGGTTACGCCATAAAGTTCGTAGGACGGGCTTTAAAACAAACGGAAGGGTATATTCCAGCAGAAATCCTGGATCGGTTCAAGCAGTTGTGGGAACGGCGTCTTGCCATCGCCAAGAAGGCACAAGAGTCCTCCGATTTCGAGAAAGAAATGGCAGCCTTTGGCTGGTGGCTTGTGTCGGATAAGTTCGACGTGAGCTGGGCCATTGCGCAGCTTTCCGAATCGCTCCAACTCGTGCACCAGACGGACCCCGAACATATGGTGCTGGAACATCTTGCAAGGACTGTGGAAAGCCATCCTGCGGAATCAGTTCAATGTCTGATGATAATTGCCGAAGGGGACCGTGAAAGCTGGGAGCTCTACACAAGCAGGGATCATATCCGAAGAATCCTCGAAGTGGCATTGCGGAATCCCACCGCTGGGAAGGAAGCAGAGCGGATCATCCACTACTTTGGCAGCCGTGGATTTCTGGAGTTCCGGAATCTACTCGATGGTGAGCATCGTGGATAAGAACGAAGTCAACGGGGCTTTTGAGCTCTTCCTTGAGAAGATCGAAGTGGTGCCAATGCGCTGAACGATGAAGGTGCGCAGACCTTCCGTCCAGCGATTATGATAGAGCCAAATCTGTCATTGAGGAAGCAA
>JAKPCO010000068.1 GCA_029553285.1 Methanobacteriota archaeon | reverse complement strand
GGGGTGGTACATGCCGAAGATGGTGATGTTTCGACCTCGTCGAAACTCTTCGACGCAGTCGAAGATGGTGGGGCTGCAGCACGGCTCTGATATAATAAAGGCGATAGGAGAGGCGGCTGCTGCTCTATCCATAGATGCAGGCTTTTTCAGCGTCATAGGAGCGCTATCGTCGGTTGAGCTCGCCTACTACGATCAGAAGGAGAAGGCGTACAGGCAGCGCAGCTTTGAGGGGGCATTCGAGATCGCATCCTGCACCGGCAACATCTCTTTAAGGGATGGGCAGAGATTCGTCCATGCACACATCGCCCTCGCAGATGAGAATCACAATCTGATCGGAGGGCATCTGCTCGGCGGCAGGGTCTTTGCTGCTGAGCTTCACATCACAGGTCTTGAGGAAGAGCCCCCTGTCAGGGAATACGATCCCGTGACAGGTCTGTTTCTATGGAGGATGAGTTGAGCGCTGAGTACTTCGAGCATCTCGAGCGTGACCTGAGAGAGGAGATGGAGATCGCCCGGAGGGCGAGATCAAAGGGCCTCGACCCGGAGTTGGATGTCGAGATACCCATAGCTGTTGACCTGGCTGAGCGGGTCGAGAAGCTCGTCGGCATACCAGGAGTCGCAACCAGGATAAGAGAGCTTGAGGCGCAAGGGCTCAGCAGGGAGGAGGCCGCGCTCGCCATCGGCAGGGACTTCGCGGAGGGGCGCCTGGGTAGGGGCGCAAGCAGGCTCGATGCGATAGATATGGCCATAAGGACCTCTGTGGCGCTCCTCACCGAAGGGGTGGTTGCGGCGCCGATTGAGGGCATAGCCAGGGTCGGGCTGGGAAAAAATGACGATGGCAGCGAGTACCTGAAGGTGTACTATGCAGGCCCCATAAGATCAGCGGGCGGAACCGCCCAGGCGCTCTCAGTGCTTGTCGCAGATTATGTCAGGAGGAGCATGGGCATCGCCCCGTACAGACCCACAGAGGAGGAGATAGAGAGGTACGTCGAGGAGATCGGACTCTACAAGCGGCTTCAGCACCTCCAGTACACGCCATCCGATGATGAGATCAGGACGATAATCAGGAACTGCCCCGTGTGCATAGATGGCGAGCCCACCGAGGAGGAAGAGGTCTCCGGCTACCGTGATCTTCCCAGAGTTGAGACAAACAGGGTTCGGGGCGGCATCGCCCTGGTCTCCGCAGAGGGCATCGCGCTGAAGCGCCCGAAGATCAAGAAGCATGTCTCAAAACTCGGAATAGATGGGTGGGAGTGGCTCGATGCGCTCGGCGGTGAGAAGAAGGATGGTGGGGGATCGAGCGAGAAGTTTCTGAGAGATCTGATAGCGGGCAGGCCTGTGTTCTCCCACCCATCCAGGCCAGGTGGTTTCAGGCTGCGCTACGGGAGATCCAGAAACACAGGTCTCGCAGCTGCTGGCATAAATCCGGCCACAATGATGGTGCTGAATCACTTCCTGGCGCCCGGAACCCAGATCAAGGTCGAGCAGCCCGGCAAGGCTGCTGCCGTAGCCCCGGTGAGCAGCATCGAAGGGCCCACTGTCAGGCTGGTGAACGGCGATGTCGTGCGCATAGACGACCCGTCATCGTTTCCCTGGATATCAAGCCCTGAAGCGCTTAAGAGAAACATCTCCAGGATCATAGATCTGGGGGAGATCCTGATCAGCTTCGGGGACTTCATGGAGAACAACAGGCCGCTTGCGCCTGCATCCTACACGTTCGAGTGGTGGGCGGAGGAGTTCAGAAGGGCTGGCGGTGATCCTGAGGGCATGGAGCACACAGATGGAAGAACAGCGATACAGCTCTCCAGAGATCTCGGAGTGCCGCTCCATCCCGATCACACATACCTCTGGCACGATATAACCCTGGATGAGCTGGATCTGCTTGCGGATGCAGCTTCTGCAGGGGCTATCGATGGTGATGCGCTTCTCATGGATCTGCGCGAGGAGATAAAGGAGATCCTGGAGAAGCTGCTCGTCCAGCATAAAGTCAGGGATGGGAGAATCGTGGTGGAGGATGCGCGCCCCCTGCTGCTATGCCTGGGCGTGGACGAGAGCGGCAGGCGGTGGAGAAGAGAGGATCTGAATGCAGAGGATGCGCTGAGCGCTGTCAACCAGCTCTCCGGTCTCGCGATCAGAGCGAGGGCGCCCACCAGGATCGGATGCAGGATGGGGAGGCCGGAGAAATCTGACAGGAGGGAGATGCGACCTCCACCGCATGTCCTCTTCCCCACAGGCCCTGAAGGGGGAAAGAGCCGTCTTGTGAACGAGGCTGCAGAGCATGGATTCATAGAGGCGGTTGTGGAAAGAAGGAGATGCCCATCCTGCGGGAGGGAGGGTTTTGCGTTCAGGTGTGAGTGTGGAGCTCATACGGAGCGCGTGCGCGCATGCCCATCGTGTGGTGTGCGCGCCGAGGAGAAATGCCCGAGGTGCGGCACGGAGACGAGCGCAGCCACGCGGATGAGAATAGACGTGAAGACCTCCCTCGCAAGAGCGCTGGAGTCCCTCGGGGAGCGTGTTGATAACATCAGGGGCGTCATGGGGCTCACGTCCAGGGACTCCACGCCGGAGCCGCTCGAGAAGGGTGTGCTGAGAGCAAAGCACGGCGTGCTCATATTCAAGGATGGGACCTCGAGGTACGATCTAACAGACCTTCCGCTCACGCACTTCCGGCCCAGGGAGATCGGCACCAGCGTGGCTGTTCTTCTCGATCTGGGGTACACGCATGACATCCACGGAAGACCTCTCGAAAGGGACGATCAGATCCTGGAGCTCAAGGTTCAGGATGTAGTGCTCTGCAGGGATGCCGGCGACTGGCTTCTCAGAGTCTCGAAGTTTGTAGATGATCTTCTCGTCCAATTCTATGGACTGGAACCCTACTACAAGGCGGAGAGGCCTGAGGACCTGATCGGGAGGCTCATGATCGGTCTGGCCCCGCATACCTCCGCAGGAGTTCTCTGCAGGCTGATCGGGTTCACGAGGGCGAGCGCCGGATACGCTCATCCCTATTTCCACGCAGCCAAGAGGAGAAACTGTGATGGCGATGAGGATTGCGTGATGCTGCTCATGGACGCGCTGCTGAACTTCTCCAGGTCCTACCTGCCGGAGAAGAGGGGCGGGAAGATGGATGCGCCTCTCGTCCTCACAACAAGAATCAATCCGGCAGAGGTAGACAAGGAGGCCCACAACCTCGATCTATCCTTCAGGTATCCCCTCGAGCTCTACGAGGCGAGCCTGAGAAACGCGAACCCAAAGGATGTGGAGGGGCTTATCGATCTTGTCTCGAAGCGGCTTGGAGGCGAGGGGCAGTACTCTGGCTTCGGATTCACTCATGACACAGAGGATATCGCTGGGGGACCGAAGAACAGCTCCTACAAGACCCTTGAGACGATGATCGACAAGATGAAATCTCAGCTGGAACTCGCAAGGCTGATAAGGGCGGTTGATGCTACCGATGTGGCAGAGCGTGTGATAAACTCGCACTTCCTCCCAGACTTAATGGGAAACCTGAGGGCGTTCTCGCGCCAGAGCGTCCGATGTGTGAAATGCAACGCGAAGTACAGGAGACCTCCGCTAAGCGAGCTCTGCCCGAAGTGCGGGGGGAGGCTGGTGCTCACAGTCCATGAGGGGAGCGTCAGAAAGTACCTCGAGGTCTCGATGAAGGTCGCAGAGGAGTACGGCGTTTCGAGCTACACACGCCAGCGGCTGGAGCTGATCAGGATGGAGATAGAATCTTTATTCAGATCGGATAAAGTGAAGCAGACCGGCCTCGCGGATTTTGTGTGTTTCGACTCCGTCGAAACTCTTTGACTATGTCGAAGATGAGTCGATCCCGGCACAGCAACCTCATGCAGGCCGGTCCAGAAGCACTCATTTCGCTCGCGCAGGTCCGGACAAATTCGTTACAAACAGGTTAAGATTGCGGTGTGAATATGTATCTCGGCATCGATATCGGCACCACCTCAGTCAAGGCGGGGCTGTTCACGCACGAGGGGGATCTGGTGAGGGGCGCTGTAAACCGGTACAGACAGTTCAGGAGCTGTGAGAGTTTTGTTGAGATAAACCCGGATGTGTTCTGGAATGCGCTGTGCGAGGCTCTCCGTGAGCTGAAACCACCGCCTGAGATATCAGGAATATCGATCGGCGGCCACGGCCCATCCCCGGTATTCCTCGACGCATCAATGGAGCCGATCGCGCCCTCGATACTCTGGCTGGACGTAAGGGCTGAGAGAGAGGCATCCCTGCTCTCAGAGCTTCTCGGAAGACCTGTACATCCGGCGTGGTATGTCCCGCAGACGATGTGGCTCAGGAACCACAGGCCAGAGATATTTACAAGGTTGAGAAAAGTGCTCCAGCCGATGGACTATGTCGCATGGAAGCTCACCGGCTCTTTAACAGCATCCATCGCCTCGAAGGAGATGCTTCCCTGGAGCGATGAGGAGATCGATGCAGCGGGCCTGGATCCCGGGATCTTCCCGGAGCAGCAGATCATGGGAGAGCTGATAGGGTGCACACGACCGGATCTCTCGCGCAGGGCCGGACTGCCAGGCGGCATTCCGGTATTCGCAGGTGCTCCAGACTTCGTGGAGGCTATTCTCGCGACCGCATCTTTTGAGAGAGGGATTGTGTGCGATAAGGCCGGCACCTCTGAGGGCATCGAGCTCTGCTGGGATGCCCCTATCGAGGGGTTCTACACAGCGCCCCATCCTCTGGATGGAGCTCTCTGGCACACAGGAGCGTCGCTCTCGACGACGGGTCTGAGCATGGAGTGGATGGCATCCCTTGTCTCAAAGCATCCCTGGGAGCTGGCAGAAGAGGCCGAGATCTCGCCTCCAGGATCAGGCGGCCTGACCTTTCTGCCGTATCTCTCCAGCGAACGCCACAGAATCTCCGCGATGGGCGCGATGGTCAACATCTCATTAAATCATGGGCTGCCTGAGGTATCCAGGGCGATCATGGAGGGATGCGCATGCGCGATGCGGCTGGTGATCGACAGGTTTAAGGAAATGGGCGCATACATTAAGGAGATAAGGACGACAGGAACACAGTCGATCTCGCGGCTCTGGAACCAGATGAAAGCTGATGTAACAGGCCTGCCGGTGATCACTCAAAGGGTGCTGGAGGGGGAGATGCTGGGCGCTGCGATGATAGCAGCATACGGATCTGGTGATTATCACAGTATCAGAGAGGCCTCACGATGCATGTCCCATCCTAGGGAGAGGTTCGAGCCAGACAGCATGACGGGAGACAGGATATTCGAGCAGTTCAGGAGATCGGCTGGCGGCGTCGCATATTCCGGGAGAATCAAATAAATATGCTGCAAAGTCTGTTTCAGCCGGGAACTGCATAAACGAAATTGTCGTGTGATATACTCATCGTGCGATTGAGATCATGAAATGCGAGAGAGCAGCAGAGGGTGCAGGCTATAGGACATGCAGGAAGTCACCAGAAGTGTTGAAGTGGATGTAGTATGTCGTCGGTATTGCTTGTGGAGGACGACGAGAACCATGCGTCACTCTTTATAAGATCCTTTGAAGACATGAACATGGGAAGGATCTACTGGGTGAGTGATGGAGAGCAGGCGCTCGATTTCCTGCTCCATCGCGGCAGATATGTGGACAGCAGCATCAGCCCCAGGCCTGACCTCATCCTTCTTGATCTGAGGCTTCCGAGAATGGATGGCCTGGACCTCCTCAAAGAGATCAAGCGTTCGGAGGATCTGAGGAGCATACCGGTGGTGATCCTGACCACATCGAAGAACAGGCACGATATCAGAAACGCGTATATGAACCATGCTAACAGCTATCTCATAAAGCCGCTTGGATTCAACAAGTTCCAGGAGCTCGCGAGAACTGTGTGCACGTACTGGCTCACGTGGAACACCCTGCCGCCACGGGGCGATGCGCCCAACAAAAACGCTGCAGAGAACGCCTCTATGGCGTGACTGTCTGGCGCAGGCTGAATTGTCCATGCGGAGTGCGGCTGTGAGACTGAATACAGGAGTGATGTCCGTGATCAAGCATTTATGTATCTGGGTGCTGGTTGCTGTATTCCTGACCAGCGGTCTGGCTCTTGGTGGATACGACCACAACCTCGGCGCAGGCACTGTGAATATGAGCCTGCAGAATTTCACGTCTCTTCTGCAATCGTCTGTGGCAGCAGAGACATCTCCAGAGGTCCCGCAGGCTGCCGGCTCTTCGGCGGTGGAGAGCGCGGTTTACACAACCCAGGCCCCGCCGGAGACTGATGTGGGTGAGCTGCTGCCGTTCGATGATACAAGTCCCTCATCCTACGTCTACTACAGCGGCAGCTACATGCCCTGGGGCAGGTTCAGCGCGATCTTTCCAGAGGATGTGCCCCTGATGTGGATCAGGCGGCACAACGGATGGTCGTGGTACGCCACAATGCCCCTCGGCGCGTGGACAGAGATGCTGATGTTCATCCCGGACGCATCGCCTGTTTACATCTATGAGATATACCCACAGGGGTTCGTGTGGAGGTACGATTTTGGATATGTGGACCCCGGCTTCTATCGCATCTGGTACTATGCAGATACCCCTGGAAGGCATGAATGTCTCCTCTACTCAGGAGGGATGTTCAGCAACCGCGTGGTTGTTGATGTTGTCTATCAATGGATTCCGCCGGAGCCGTCACCCGGCCCCTCTCCAAAGGAGGTCTGCGAAAGCAACCCCCAGTGCAGCTGGGTCAACGGGAAGTGCTACTGTCGCGGCCTGATTCCTCCAGATGATCCGGAGAAGCAGCGATGCGAGCAGAACCCGATGTGCCAGTGGGTCAACGGGCAGTGCCTGTGCACAGGACTGATTCCAGATGATCCGGAGAAGCAGCAGTGCGAGCGCAACCCCATGTGCCGCTGGGTCAACGGGCAGTGTCTGTGCACAGGGCTGATAGGGACAGAGGCAGATGATGGCATGATTGGATCTGCACTGCCGGAGCAATGACCTGTATGAGCTACACCCGTACACCTTGAGCCCGGATGGTGATCAGGCTCGAATGATGGATCGGAAGAGGCGTTGCGGAATCATGGATTCTGTGATGCCTCTTTTCGCGCCTCGAATGATATCGCACCGAAAATAAAACCTATCAGCAGATCCACAGGGATGCGGATAATGCGGGCTGACAGAGGTCTTCTGATCACCCTCGAGGGGATTGATGGCGCTGGAAAGACGACAGTCGCAGGGATGCTGAAAAGGAGGTTTCCGGATTTCGTATTCACCAGAGAGCCGACTGATGGCCCTATTGGGAAAATGGCCAGGGGAACAGAGGAGCCGCTCGAGCAGCTCTTTTTATTCATGGCGGACCATGCGAATCACCTACGCTCATGCATACTCCCGTCCATAAGCAGCGGGAAGGTGGTGGTATCAGACAGATACATAGACTCGCGCGCCGCGTACCAGGGCGCTCTTCTCAGGGAGATGATCCCGATCGATTGGATATACGATCTTCACAGGCCCTGGTCGCTGATGCCTGATATGACTCTGCTCTTCCGGATAGATCCGTCAGTTGCTTTGGAGAGGTGCACGAAGCGCGGCGCGACCTCGGTCTTCGAGATGGAGACGCTCCTGAGAGAGGTGAGCAGGAACTTCGATATCATGGCCTCGAGGGAGCCTGAGAGGTTCGTGGTGATAGATGCGGAAAGGGGGATCCCGGAGGTTGCAGAGCATGCAGCCTCCGAGATCTTGAAGCTGCTCCGGCGCAGGGACAGCCAGGGTGGAGATCTGCTGTAGACCCCTGTGCCTTATCCTCTCTGAGAGCATCACGCACGCACGAACCTATCCTTCGCAGCGCCACACTGCGGGCACCTCCAGTCTGCCGGCAGCTCATCGAAGGGCGTCCCTGGCCGGATCCCCTGGCTGGGATCTCCAACCGCTGGATCGTACTCGTAGCCGCAGACCGTGCATCTGTATTTTAGAGATGCTGATGCGCCTATACCCACAAGCGTCAGCGCGCCGCTCTGTTCCTCCACCCTTCCTGTCGTGTACCGGGAATCCTCAGAGAGGGCTGATATGATGGTCTCTGCGAACTCCGATGACGCCCCGGGGTCCCTGCCTGTTATTATCGCGCCGTCTCTGACAACAGGCGCGTCTGTGTAGTTCACGTTCTTCTGGATCAGATACGTGCTGTCCGCACATGTCGCATTTCTGTTCGTCAGCAATCCTGCGCTCGCGAGTATGTTCGGAGCCAGGCAGATCGCGGCCACGATCATCCCTCTGTCATATGCGCTCCTGGCCAGGTTCACATAATCGCTGTCCTGGTGGAGCTTCAGCTCCTCTATGCCGATTCCCCCGACGAAGACGACCGCTCTGTACTTTGATAGATTCACATTTCTGATGTCGACATCCACAGACACATTCTCACCGCCCATGGAGATGGCGGTGGTGATGCCCTTCGAGCCCACATCCACATCCAGCCCGCGCCTCTCAAATGCCTCCTTCGGGATGTTCAGCTCAATTTCCTGGTAGTTTCTGGGAGCAACGACCATCAGGACGCTGCCACTGAGATTGTAGAGACCTGCCGCATCGCTCTGCGCATGCGAGCCCAGCTGGGATGTATCGAGCGTCTGAACAGGAGCCATCTCCTCGCCGGTATCCTCGGTGACATATCCAGTCTGTTCTGTGAGACCCTCGCATGGAACGAGCACGAAGTTTCCAGCGAAGGTGAGCGTTCCGAGAGTGTAATAGCATGTAGGACAGTACCAGTCAGGGTTATTCGGATCTAAGCTCATTATGCTTCCCAGAGCTGTCTGGTAGTACTGAGCCCCGGCCGGCACGCTGACTTCGAGCGAATAAACACTGCCGCATACAGGGCACACCCAGCATGATGTTGTGCCAGAGATCTGTCCAGATGCGGACACGATAAGAGCCGCCATGACGGCCATATGGAGAAGAGCGTATCTCATGTGAGGTCCTCCCTTAGGGAGCAGCAGGATTCGAAAGGTCAAACAGATAAGATCCTTCCTTCCCGCCCTGGCCCGGCAGTTCAGAGCCACAGCCGTCCCCAGCCCTATGGTGTATGTGCTGTAACTTCCTTGAGGGGACAGGGCTCCCAGGCTATCTCTTTGGAGATATAGCTACATATATTTTTGGATGTCACATATCATCCATGCAGCACTGTGCCAGTGAACGCTGAGAGCACATCAGTTTATTCAAGCACACGAGCATTAAAAAGATGCTGCTCTGGTCCCGGGAATTTCGTACCAATCACTGAGAAAATGAGAGGCACTGCCATTTGAACATCCTCCCGGTGTCTCCGTCACAGCAGGTTGATGCGCCTCTCAGCACTCCTCCCTCTTATGATGCCCTCCGCCCTCCTGAGATCATCGAGAGTATTGACGTTGAAGAAGCTCAGGAGCTCAGGATCCACACCTCTGAAGACTCCGGCATCCACAAATCTGATGTCAAGCCATGCCAGCGGCGCTGATATCCTGCGCTCACCTCTCGCGATTGCGATTCTGCATGCCTCCTCGAGACGCCTCGCGAGGTAAACCGCATGGAGCCTCTCGAGAAGACCATTCAGGAGGGGAACTGCGCCGTCGTGACCGTCAGCGATTGAGAACAGGCTGTCGATCACATACGGATTGATGAAGGGCATGTCGCAGCCTGTTGCGAATGCGTAGCGCCCGCGGGCAGCGTCCATCCCGGCCTGTAGGCCTGCGAGCGGCCCCACGCCAGGCGCGCGATCGATCGCCACTCTGCAGCAGGAGGTCACGCATTCAAGCCGCTCAGCCTGCGCATGGTCTCTCAGAACAACAATAACCTCATCGACAGCATCAGATATTCTCTCGATCACATGCTCGATAAGGGGTCTGTTGCAGAGCATGACGGACGCCTTCTCCGCGCCCATCCGTCTTCCTTCTCCTCCTGCAAGTATAACAGCAGACCTCATAACCTCCAGCCCATCTTCTCGCAGTCCCTCGAGAATGTCTGCATGAGAACAGATGCGGGATCTTTATGAGACGCGGTCACCCTCAAAAGCGTGTGCTCCCTGCTCATGGTCGCGGTTCCTGCGCTGACCTCTTTCATCACTCTCGCTATCGCATCAGCGGTGATCCTCCCGAGTCCCTGCAGCGCCCTTCCAGCAGCATCTCTTGTGTGCCTGTTCCCCAGAACGATGAGCGAGGCACCGCCCCTTCCGGAGATCCTGGCGTTCCCGTCGATCACGTCCACGATGAGATACGCGCCTGATGTGACATACACCCTTCTCCGTTTGCTGCTGGAGGCTGAGACCTCCGTCACCTCTCCAACAAGCACATCCCCATCACGCCAGACCTTCTCCCTGCCGTCAGAGATGTATATCGTCGCAGAGAGCTCTCCGGCCCTCCTAAGCAGCTCCTCATCATCATGTATCCTGCCTGAGTACAGCTCCTCCTCAAGCGACCTGCAATCACCGGCGAATGCTATGCTCCTCCTGTCGCCTGCGATCACAGCCTCCCTGCCGGAGAACGCGATAACCAGACTCATGATCTCCGCCTCTCGAGCGAGAGCTCCGCAGCCATCACAGTCTGACTCATGAGCATTGCAACGGTGAGCGGCCCAACACCGCCTGGCACCGGTGTTATCCCAGCCGCCTTCTCCTTGACAGCATCGAAATCAACATCTCCCACAGTCTTGCCGTCCACTTTATTTATTCCCACATCGAATACGTATGCTCCATCCCTAACCATATCCGCCTTTATGAGCCTGGGGACGCCTGCAGCGACCACAAGTATCTCAGCATCTCTGGTGTGCTCTCTCAGATCTTTTGTGTATACGTGGCAGACCTGGACCGTGGCATTTCTGTTCAGGAGCATGGCTGCAAGCGGCTTTCCCACAACGTTGCTGTGTCCAACTATGACAGCCTCTGCACCCTCGATCTTCACTCCCAGACGCTCGAGCGCATATATTATCCCCCTGGGAGTGCATGGAACAAGCCGCTCCGCGCCGAGGAGCAGCGCGCCCATGTTCTCCGGATGGAACCCATCTGCATCCTTCTCAGGAGCTATCGCCATCATCGCCCTTCTCGGGTCGAGGTGTCCGGGCAGAGGCAGCTGGAGGAGTATAGCATGCACATCCTCTCTGCCGTTCAGCTCCATGATAGTCTTAATGAGGGTGCCCTCATCCGTATCCCCGGGAAGCATGATGTTCTCAGATCTTATGCCAACACGCTCGCATGCAGCATGCTTGATCCTCAGGTACATCTGAGATGCAGGGTTCTCCCCGACGAGTATCGTGGCCAGGCCCGGATTGAAGCCGAGCCTCTCAACCCTCTCCCTGACCTCGACCTCGATATCTGAGGCGAGCGCCTTTCCATCTATTATCAAGATAAGACACCTCATCAGAGCTCAGGATAAAGCGGGAACCTCTCGCACAGAGCCCTGACTCTGGAGCGGACCGACTCTATGGTGGCAGGGTTTCTTATGTCCCGAATGACCTCTGTTATGAGATCCGCTATCTCCCTCATCTCGTTCTCCCTCATGCCTCTGGTTGTGACAGCAGGCGTGCCTATCCTGATCCCGCTTGTCACGAATGGTGTCCTCGGATCAAATGGTATCATGTTCTTGTTCAGAGCGATGCCAGCGCTCTCCAGGGCCTCGTCCGCCTCCTTTCCGGTTATGCCCTCCTTAAGAAGCTTGACCAGCATCAGGTGGTTATCTGTGCCTCCTGATACGAGATCGAATCCGTTCTCGATGAGTCTGCCCGCGAGAGCTGCTGCGTTTCTCACTATCTGCTCCTGATACCTCCTGAACTCTGGGGTCATCGCCTCCCTGAATGCGACCGCCTTTGCGGCTATCGTGTGCATCATCGGGCCGCCCTGTATTCCCGGAAAGACCGCTCTGTCTATCGCCTGGGCGAGCTCCTCCCTGCACATTATCACGCCGCCTCTCGGCCCACGGAGGGTCTTGTGTGTCGTGGTCGTCACGATATCTGCATACGGGACCGGGCTTGGGTGGACACCAGCAGCAACCAGACCAGCGATGTGGGCGATGTCAGCCATCAGAAGAGCTCCGACCTCATCGGCGATCTCACGCATCGCTTTAAAATCTATGATCCTCGGATACGCAGAGGCACCACATACTATCATCCTCGGTTTGCATTCTCTGGCGATGTCAAGGATCTCGCTGTAGTCCAACATCTCCGTCTTCCTGCTCACCCCATATGGAACAACACGATAGAGCTTTCCTGAGAAGTTGACGGGGGATCCGTGAGAAAGGTGACCACCATGATCGAGGTTCATGCCCATTATGGTGTCCCCGGGCCTGAGCGTGGCGAAGTACGCGGCCATGTTCGCCTGAGAGCCGCTGTGCGGCTGTACATTGACGTGCTCAGCTCCGAAGAGCTCCCTGCATCTGTCTCTTGCGAGATTCTCGGCCTCATCCATGAATGTGCAGCCGCGGTAGTACCTCTTTCCCGGATAGCCCTCAGCGTACTTGTTGGTCATCACGCAGCCCTGTGCCTCCATCACCGCAGGGCTCGTGAAGTTCTCCGCGGCGACAAGAACCAAGGTGTTTCTCTGCCGGTCCAGCTCCTTGCGTATCACCGCTGATATCTCCGGGTCGACATGATCTAAGAGGCTCAATCGAATCACCATTATGGTTTTGATGGCAAATACGCTATGCAGATATAAGTCTATCTAGTGCTCAGCGAAAACTCGAGGAGAATGGCCGAGAGATCGAATTCATGAAGGGTTTTAGATTGGAACTCTTTCCCACTCTTCTGTTTGTCATCTTCGCATACACTGGCTTATCCAGCCCGAGAGTCCCAGGCAGGGCAGATTCACTCAGATCCTGGTGGCAAGTATCATCAGCAGAGCCGCAAGCAGCAACACCCACAGCACAATCGCTATGGATGTTGCCCTTCTGGCTCTGTCAGCCTCCCACCAGTTTCTGGGAAGTATCCCCTGCGCTATGAACGTTGCAACGCCAGCAAGGTTCACGGATATCAGGTTAACAAGAAAGAGCAGGAGTGCGCCGGTTGCATGTGAGACATACCCTGCGCCCAGGAGCAGACCAAAAGCAACAAGTGGAGGTAGAAGGGAGACTGCGACAGCCACGCCGATGATCACGGCCGGCGCTGCAGTGGTGAACGCCAGAACACCTGCACATCCTGATGCGAACGCGACAATGACCTCTGCGAGCCCGACGCTTGTCCTTGATCTGATCTCAGGCATCGATGGATCGACCGGGAGAACAAATCCAAGAAGAACCGACAGGAGTATGGCAAGCGAGATCCCGGCGAGATTGGTCCTCAGTGCATTTCTTGCCAGTGTCAGATCTCCCAGCGTGGTGGCAAGCGCCAGGGCGACATTCGGGCCCATCAGCGGAGCCACCACCATTGCACCGATTATCAACACAACATTGTTGCTGAGCAGGCCGGCTGCTGCTATGACGGATGACAGAACTATCATGGCGATGTACACCTTGGTCAGCTTCGCTGCAGTCTCCAGGGACGCGTAAAGCTCTTCCCGGCTGATCCGCTCTTTCGAGACCTTGTTATCCTCTGGAGATACCTCTGTGTGACATGGCTCTGCCCTCTCCGGCATGCCCGGTATTGTGGCCATAACGGGGAGTATATTTATCCTGAAGCCATCCTCATTAGAAAAACGATCTGATATTAGGTCTGTCAGAGCCTCGGTCTTCTCGGCGGATGCAAGTATTCTTACGATTATCTCCTCTGTGGAGAAGCGCTCCCTCCATACGCCCAGAACAGGATACCTGTAGGAGCCAAGGGATCTCAGCAGCATAACATCGAGAACCTCGCCCCTGCCGTCGAGCAGCTTCTCCAAAGCCTCAAGATTCCTTTCTGGAAGGACCACCTCGATCAGACGAAGCTCCATTTGCGGACAAGCTCCTGTGGTAACCCAGACGCTCGATCATGGTATACCTATTGATTGACCGGTTCAGGTATTCAGATCGATGCTCTGAAGACCCGGCATACCATGGATGGCTTGTGCATATGTGACGAACTCTTCACCAACTGCATCTCTTTCAAAGAGCATGCCTACCGGATCACGAGCTCTTTCTCGAATGCCGTCAGGTTCTTGCAGCCATTCCCCCTGACAACAACGAGATCCTCAAGCCTGACGCCGCCAGTATCGGGGTAGTAAAGCCCGGGCTCAACTGTGACCACGTTGCCCGACCTGAGCATCTCCCCGTGCTCGCTCAGAGAGGGACTCTCGTGTATCGACAGCCCGACGCCATGGCCTGTTGAGTGGATGAAGCCCTTCTCCTCGCGCTCTTTGTATCCAAAATCATCGAATGTCCTGCACACAGCCTCGTGCACATCAGCCCCGCTCACGCCATCCTTTATGAGTTCAAGACCCGCCTCCTGAGCTGTTTTCACAGCCTGATACATCTCCACGATCTCCGATGATGGCTCCCCGCGGACGACCGTGCGGGTCATGTCCGCGAAGTACCTGCTGATCTTCGATCGAGGGAATATGTCTATGACGATGGGCATGTCCGCGGGAAGCGGTCCGCTTCCCCTTGAATGCGGACTGGAGCTCATGAGACCGCCGCAGACTATTGTATCCAGAGTCTCGCATCCCAGCTCCGCAAGCCTGAGCTCAACAGCGCTCCTCACCCTCTCAGAAGTGAGCGGCTCGCCATCAAAGACGAGAATGCCACGGGAAGGCTTTGATTTTTTTATGAGATTCACTGCAACATTCATTGCAGATTCGCATGCCCTCTGGACTTCTGCAATCGCTGAGATCTCCTCAGGCGTTTTGACAGCGCGTATGTGCTCAAATGGTCTGTCCAGGAGGACGAGATCGAATCGCTCAGACAGGCCTCTGTAAATGCCAGCCGGAGCATTTGAAGGCATACCCAACCGCGATATCCCACGCGCAGCGACGAACTCCTCGAGGACCTTCATGTATGCCTTCTCAACACTTCCGAGCTCTTCGATCCTGGATTTCAGGGAGTAATCGCCAGTCGTCTCCACAGCATCCGCCTTTGATTCCGCTGAGGCCCTCGATCTCTCCATGCTGGATACCAGGAGATGAACCCTGTCTGTGACCAGCACAGCGAATCTATCGCTGGAGAGAAACCTCGATGCGTAGTAGATATCAGGACTGCAGACGCTGTCGCCCACGAGGAGCAGCCCATCGACCCCGAGAGCTCTGACAGCGCCAAAGAGAGCATCTCTAGACATGTATCGCGGTTACGATATTCCTTACAAATCCGAAAACGTCGCCGGACTGCTCAATGCCTGTGCCGGTGACTATCAGATCCGCGCCCGCAGCCACCAGCTTTCTGGCAGTCTCTGCGTCGCGTATCCCGCCGCCCACAACCAAAAGGGTATCTCCTATCGCATCCCTGACCGCAGATACCATACCAGCGGGTACAGGCGACTCTGCGCCGGAACCTGCCTCCAGATATATCAGCCGCATCCCGAGGTAGCGCCCGGCGAGGGCATACGCAGCCGCGATCTCCGGCTTTCTCCGCGGCACGAGCTTCGCGTCACCAACCCACCCGACTGTACCCCCAGGTTCCACCACTATGTAGCCCATGGGTATCGCCTCGAGTCTGTATCTGGAGACGACCGGCGCACCAAGTGCCTGGTTCTCTATGAGGTAGCCGGTGGATCTCGAGTTCAGGAGGCTCATGAAGAAGACAGCATCAGCGCTATCGCAAAGGCCCGCAGCGCTGCTCGGAAAGAGAATCACCGGCAGTTCCACAGATTCCTTTATGGCGCGCACCGTCATGTCCAGCGTGGAGCCTGTTGCACCGACAGATCCGCCAACCATGACGGCCGTGGTGCCAGCGTCCGCTGCTGATCTTGCCATCTGCGCAGCCCGCTCCGGCTCCTGCGACGCCGGATCTACGAGGGTCAGGTGTGCCGCGCCGTGCGACTCCACTGCATCCCAGAGCTCCGACTCCACAGGACCGATCTCGACACGCTTTCTGAGCATAGACCCGTTTATCCTCTGCTCTCCTTGGACTTCATCCTGAGGCCCTTGTATCTGCATTTACGACAGCGTGTCGCCCTGACCGGGTTGCGCGCATTGCAGCGCATGCATATCTTGACGTTCAGAACTCTATTTTCTGCCTCTGGAAATCTGGCCATGATAGTTACTCTCCCCGATGAAGGATGTCATTTGGCGCCGGGGTTGGGATTTTCATGGTGGACTCGGCGTCCGCGCCATTTTGAACCCAAGCGTCCCTGGAAGGGACAACAGGTCTCGAGCCTGCCGCGTATGGACCTCTGCCGCTGGAGCACGGCCCAGAGCTTGTCCGCTCTGCCACCCCGGCACGACTTCAGCTGAGAGATCTGATGGTTTATATCTGTTGCCCCTGTGCAGTGCTCGAAGTACATGTTTCATGATGCGCATGCATGCCTGAATCTTGGAGGGAACCGCTGAGCGATAGTTCCCACGGCGATGTTTTTCAGTCATCTACCGCCTTATAATCCTCCGCAGCTCATCTCTCCTCAAC
Source organism: Methanobacteriota archaeon (assembly GCA_029553285.1). Lineage (GTDB taxonomy): Archaea > Halobacteriota > Methanosarcinia > Methanotrichales > Methanotrichaceae > Methanothrix_B. Next base: position 2,170 of record JAKPCO010000068.1, on the reverse strand, counting down.
ACCACGTAAAGCGCCAAAGCGATCGCCGGCACCAGCAGCATCGAAACCCCCGGATGATGGCGCACCTGGACCACGGCCGCCAGCTCTGTGCTGACCTCTGTGAATCCAGATGTGTAGTTCACCCTGCACACCACAGGGAGCTCTTCCTCCTCAAGTTCTGGGATCTCAATGCTCTTCGATTTCCCGGGAGGGATCTCACCGAGCTCGATCCCGGATCTCCTGAGAATCAAGGGAGCGGTGATTTGTACACTCACATTCTTAGCTGTCCTGTCGCCCAGATTCCTGATCTCGAGAGAGGATTCGCTGGATGACAGGGCAAGAACTGGGCCTGTGACCACCTTAACCTCAACAGGAAACACGTCTGTGGAGTTCTCATAGAGGAAATAGACCTCAGGAGATGCACCTCCGGATCTCTCGATTCCGGAGAGCCACATGTAGCTCAGTACGATGTCCACCGGATAGATGCCAACATCTTCGCCTGCGAGCGCGGCGACCTCCACTCTGATCTCAGACCCGGAACGGAGCGAGCCGAGATGCAGCGACTCACTCAAGATCCTCAGCCTGTCATCATGGCTCACAGCCCTCAGGACCAGAGATAAAGCATCAGAGCTGTTGAATGTGTATGGATAATTCCCCTCTGTGGCATTCGTCTGGGCGTTCCTGATGCTCAGAACCATGCTGCCCATCCTTCCGGCGTCCAGCTCTGAGCTCACGCTCTCAACAGTGAGATCCGGTCTCGCACATGCTGTGAGAGACAAAACCAGTATCGCCAGAATCAGGATGAGCAGTCTCATCAAGGCTTGCCAGCTCCATGAATCTTCATTAAGAGGTATTGATGCTCTCCTGAGCAGTATTGCGGCTTGAGCTCATAAAGCTCTCCATCACATCCGCGATCCTGCGGCTCGCCTCTCCGTCCCCGAAGACGTGTGTCTGTGATCGTGGCGGCACAAAGCATCTCGCATGCCTCACTATGCTCTCCCTGGAGGCCCCGGCGAGGACGTTCCATCCATCCATCACAGTCTCCACCCACTCGGTGCGCTCCCTGAGCGTGACACATGGTACCCTGAGTATGTACGCCTCCTTCTGCACGCCTCCCGAGTCTGTGAGTATCCTCAAGGCGTTACTCTCAAGCTGGAGCATATCCAGGTACCCCACAGGTTTTATCACCTTTATGCTCTCCCTCAGGGAATTCCAGAGGCCGAGATCTTTGAGCCGTCTCTCCGTTCTGGGATGACAGGGAAACACCAGGCTGCTTCCGATATCCTGGAACGCGCCGATGATCTCCCGGAGCCTTTCATCATCGTCAGTGTTCTCCGCACGGTGAAGAGTCGCCAGAATGTACTCCTTCGGCCTGAGCTCCAGCCTCTCCAGAATCGTCGAGCGCTTTGATATATCCATGCAGATGTTCATCGCATCAACCATCACATCTCCTGTCAGGTACACGCCATCCACAATCCCCTCGCGCCGGAGGTTATCCACAGCAGTCTCTGTGGGACAGCTGAGGATGTCGGAGCAGTGATCGACAAGCACCCGGTTGATCTCTTCAGGCATTCTCCGATCGTATGAGCGCAGCCCAGCCTCCACATGGACCAGTATGATGTGGAGCTTCGCCGCAGCCAGCGCTCCAGCAAGTGTTGTATTTGTATCCCCAAAAACCACGACCGCATCTGGCTCCTCCCTGATCAGGACGTCCTCGATGCGAGCCAGCATCTCTCCCGTCTGCCTGCCGTGGCTGCCGGATCCCACCCCGAGATGGTGATCAGGCTCAGGGATCCCGATCTCGTCGAAGAATATCCTGTCCATCTCGTAGTCGTAGTGCTGGCCTGTGTGAACTATCACCTCATGAAACCTCTCCCGCAAAGCCCTGGAGACCGGCGCGAGCTTTATGAAGTTCGGCCTCGCCCCGACAACAGATGCCACCTTCATTCATGTACCTCTCAAGCCCATGAGGCAATCCATACATCTATATCTGTCGATGCCCCTATTCCGTGATCACATCAGGCCACAAAAGTGTACATCCAGGATGTTCGGACCTGTCCGAATAAGATAAAAACCAGAACTGAGCATAAAATTGGTTCACTGAAATTTAGAGAGGGTGATGCTGGATGATATCAAGCACTCTGATTTCTACGTTATCCAGCTTACCTCTCTTCAGCAGAAATAAGGTACC
>JAKPCO010000038.1 GCA_029553285.1 Methanobacteriota archaeon | reverse complement strand
ACCGCGCCATACGAGTTGATCACTGGCACGAGCTCATCCTTCGGCAAACACTGATAGCATGCAATACCTCCCTTGGAATGCCCGCGATACGCCGGAAGCATGTTATCGAAATACGGCGCCCCGAACTTCGCAGCCAGCTCGCACGCCATCCTGTACAGCTCTCTGTAGCTCTTCGTCCCCTCCGGTCCCGGCATCTCCCACGTGGCCTCGTCCACAAAGTCCGGCTCGATTGCGATCTCTGGCTTTGGGAAATAGAACGGCTTCCCCCAGTAGTCTCCATCGATCATGACCTCCATCAGCGCCTCAAACGCGAGCCTCACCTCCCTCTCGAACTCGCCATATACCCTGCGAGGCGCCTGCTCCCCGTTCCACACTTTACCCTTATATACCGCAGGCCGATCCTTCCAGATCTTCGGCACCCCGGGCGTGAGCTGGACCGAGGAGAACACGACCTGCCCGCCGCGCGCGACCATCATCTGGGTCATCTCGTAGACGAACATCTGCATGAGCTGCTTGATCTCACCGTAGCTCAGCCCCTCCAGATAAGGCGCTATAAACGTCAGGAAGTTGTAGAAGCCCTGCCCTCCTGCGAAGTTCGTCTGCGCGGCAGACAGCGCCTTGACAGCGTGAAGTATCGCCACCTCGGGATGCATGGCGGGGCCGCTCACAGACGCTTTGTTCCCGTTCCCATCCGGCATCAGGCCGTAGTAGAAGAAGTACCGCAGATCGTGATCGCAGCAGAACGGCCGCGTGCCGAAGTACTCCAGATCGTGAATATGCAGATCTCCCTCCAGATGCCTCTTTGAAATCCTGAACGGCATCCTGCTCAGGTAGTATTCCTTCGAGATCTCGTCAGCGATACGCTTATGAGTTGTTTCCGGACCTGGCTGGAGGTTCGCATTATCCTTATCCTCTCCTCCGAAAAGTATGTTCTCCATGTCCCGCGGCCGCAGGCCGATGAGCTGTACCACCTTTGACATTGACTTCTCTCCCCTGGCGAGCAGCTCAGAAACAGTCAGGCCGCGGATCATGTCCGACGGAATAACGAAGTCCGGATCTTCTCCAAGCTTGATCAGCTTGTTTGTGACCCGCTTGACTATCTTCTTAATTGTTTTCAAATCAATTGTAACATCGTATCCAATTTGTTTCGCAAACTCAACATCTCTTTCAAGAGACTTCTGTATCTTTTCAGGGTCAAACTTTTCAATAAATCCATCTCTGGTCCTTACTCGCATCATATTAATCTCCTGTACATTTTTACTTTAAATATTTATTTGTTCGAACAATGATCTGCGATACGTATATCTGTGACTTCCTCCCTTGCCCCTAAAGGGGCAGGGCTTCCTGCTTCATAGATCCGGTTATCCGGTATCTCGACAGGCTCTACCCCTCAGTCCGAGGGTGACTATCAGAGATTAGATGTAACCCAAAGGATATATAGCTATCGGCAGGCTGAAAAACCGTACGGCATTCATCCCCTCCCTTGAAAGGGAGGGGTCTTCTGCCTGCTTTTCTATCAATACGCTTGGCGGCGTAATTGGTGCGATCGCGTCGTTCTGGTTTGCAACGCGCGGCCAGTCCAGCAACGGAAAGTGACTTCCTCCCTTGCCCCTAAAGGGGAAGGGCTTCCTGCTTCACTGAGTCGGTGCTCCGATCTCTCAACAGGCTCTACCCCTCAGTCCGAGGGTGACTATCAGAGATTAGATGTAACCCAAAGTATATATAGCTATCGGCAGGCTGAAAACTGTACGGCATTCATCCCCTCCCTTGAAAGGGAGGGGTCTTCTGCCTGCTTTTCTGTAAGAACAGGGAGGGCTTCGCTCTCATCCCACGGCCTGAAGGCCGGGGACTTCCCGCTGCGCCCTCTCCGCTCCCCAGAGTTAAAAAATTGATTGCAACCCACCCACCCGCACTTGCTGTTATCATGTGTCATCGTGTTGCGATTGGCCAGTGAGCACCAGCCAATCGTATCACTGCAATCATGATTCGCTGTTCTTCTTTTTTTGCAATCCCCGTGTGTTTTTGTATAATGCATTCATATATATAACTTTCGATTACAATTTTTAAGGCATATGTGTGTACAAAGTTTTCTAGGATAAAACTCTCTCATTACACCATCTCTTTCCAGGACGACTGGGTCATCCCAGAGGACGAACGATCTCCACGCGTCTTCTGTGACGATTTCCGTTGGAGTGCAGTTTAT
>JAKPCO010000030.1 GCA_029553285.1 Methanobacteriota archaeon | reverse complement strand
CGTCGAAACCTTTCGATGTAGTCGAAAGTGTGGCAATGAATGCTTTCAGCGAGCACATTGCATGCTCTGCAAGTTGCTACACGTAAGAGCGAACCTCTCTCATCGGATCGCCAGTTTGAGCGGCGGCTGAGATGCGATCAGTGACGTAAATAACACGAGTCGCTCTCATCCATCTGATAACCTGCCCGAAGAGGCACCAGTCATGCCATGCGAGCATGACGGTCGAATGAGCCCATTCGGCAACCGGCCTGTGTCCCACAAGCTGCTGAATGCATAAGAGCGATTGCTTGAGAGAAATGCATCTCGCCTCAAAATTTGATGGACGAATGCGATCGCTGTCGTTTTGCTTCCCGTTAGACACAGGCGATTACGGATCATAGATGACAGGTATGCCATGCGAGGCAGCGATCTTACCGACCGCATCCTTCAGTCCGAGATGCTTCATGGCGCTCCTGCTCGCCTCGACCAGGATAACTAGATCGCTATCGTGAAGGGCCCTGCCGATCTGTGAGGCCTTGGTTCCCAGCCTCGGATCCGGCCTTCTCACCAGAAGAATGCGCGCATCACCCATCACGAACGTGCCGTCCTCTGAGAGATGACCGAGCTGGATCGTAACTCTGTCTGAATCCTGTGACAGCTCGAACGCTATGGGATAATTCGCGAACTCATTGTGATCGTATATCTTCCTCTCTCGCAAAGCGGATCTCAACTCTTCCATGATCCTCTTCGCCAGATCGGCCAGCTCCACCTGGGCTTTTCTCGAGAATTCCCGGCATTTCGCTATGGAGAGAAACGTCAGGTGGTGCAGCGGCTGGCCTTTCTTATGGCAGTACGCATGCGTATCGATGACATCGTAATCATCCTCCAGCGGGAAGAAGCATGGCGCGTAGCTGTCGCAGTTTTTGCATTTGAGCTCTATCACCTTGGTCTTGTCCAGAAACGGCGCCAGACCTTCGAGTATCTCGAGCATATCGATGATCTGGGCGCTGGAGCTGTTTGAGCTCTGCAGTCCCTTGACCATGAACATGAGCTCGTCAGCATCGTGCACGGATTCCTTCGACTTCTGAACCGACTCGTTCATTCAAAACCCCATGAGACCCGGAGCGAATTTAAATATATCTCACACCCAGAGAGATGCTGCCATCAGATCTTAAAGCACACCGGATGGAGATCAGAACATCACTGCTCACAGGAGGTCCCAGAATGACGAAGGTGGATGCCAAAGCTCTTGTGGAGGCGATGCTGTTTGCAGCAGGCCGTCCCATCTCGGTGGAGGAGATGTCAGGCATCTCGGGGCTCGATGCCAGGGATGTGCTTGATGCCGCGGAATCCCTTTTAAGGGAGTACGCATCTCGCGGCGGCGGCATCGAGGTGAGAGCCATTGAGGGATCCTTTGTGATGCAGGTGAGAGGGGATCTTGCTCAGGCTGTGACGATGATCGCGCCGAGGGAGCTCGACTCCTCAGTGATACGCACGCTCGCTGTCATCGCATACAGGCAGCCGATAACGCAGAGCGAGCTTGCGCGGATCCGCGGGAACAAGTGCTACGAGCACGTCAGGATCCTGGAGAGGATGGGACTGATAAGCGCGAGCAAGAAGGGCAGAACCAGGGAGCTCAGGACAACAAGAGGATTCGCTGAGTACTTCGGCCTGCAGTCAGAGAGCCCTGAGTTCTTGAGGGAGATGATCGCCAGGAAGCGTGATATGATCGGGATCACCCCGATATATGAGAGCCTGGCCAGGCGTCTTGGCATCGATTACGTGGTGGTGAACCCTTACAGGCCCGGCGATGGTGATGCTGCCAGGCTCAGGGAGATCCGGCTGCTTGTAGCATCCCCAGGGTATGCGGAGAGGATAAGAGAGCACTACTCGGGGGAGCTCGTGGAGATCGGCACTTCAACATTCTCAAAACTGAAGGAGGGTGTGGAGAGGCTGGCACTCCAGCTGAAAGATGTGGCCGGTGCAGAGGCTCTGATCGGAGAGATCGATTCTGCCCTGATGGAGTACAGGGCGATGGCAAGGGGCCTGGGTCCGGTGAGGCCGCTGACGCCGATCGCGAGAGAGATCGCCCTGGACATGCATCTGGATATTGGAGAGAACGGTGTGACTGCAGCAGCTGATTACACAGGGGTGGAAGCTGATATCATAATACCCACACATCAGGAGAGCCAAGTCGATATAATCGAGCGGATCAAACAGAGATACGATGCGATGCTTGAAAGGCTCAGGCAGCGGCGCAGGTGAGGACTGCAGATTTTTAGAGGGGGAGCACAGTGTTTCTCAGAAACCTGAATGAGATGGGATCGTTCTGATCACGAAAAAGCAGGTTTCAACAGGTCCTCCGGCAATTGGCAAAGATGTACTTTGAGGGCGGCCAGCGGTCCATGAAACCTAATGTACAGGATGCAGATCATCTTCATAGGCCGGCCCACGCCGCATGTTCTCCCTTGCGATCAGGAAGCACTACTCGCACAGTGCGAATGGGCGTCTATCGACCTCTTCCTCGTTCCCTGCGGGCTGCATGAGGCACTCCGCGGTGCAGTGATCCAGCCCTAGGATGTGGCCGATCTCATGCATGGCCACGTTCATCCAGGCGTTTCTCCCCAAGCCAGATGTTGTGGTTATGGCGCATCGCCCGGCAGCACATCCGAATATCGAGCCTGCGCCTGGAAGTTGTATGTCGACATCGACCACCCAGATGGACGGATGCGCTCCCGTTTTTCTTAAGAGCGTGCTAAGGATATCAGCGGCGTCATTCCTGCCCTCCAGATTCTCCAGTGGATCTGAGAACTCCATTGAGATTCCAAGACCGCGAAAGGAGTTCTCGAAGAGAGAGCGGAGCGCCTCCCTCTCCAGATCGTCACCCCTGAAGAATACTCTCAGTATCATCTCAGTCAATCGCACCGGCTATCCTGGAGGCTATCATCTCCATCGATCTGAGCCCGGGTGAACTCCTCTCTGCCCCATCAAGATATCTGTATGGCCTGCTCAGCTCAGGATCAACGGGAACCGAGCCCAGGAAGTCCACACCCATATCCCTGGCAGAGACCTCACCATTTCCCGATCCGAAATCTATCATCTCTCCGCAGTGAGGGCATACAAGACCGCTCATGTTCTCGACCATACCGATTACACGCACGTTCATCTTCCTGAACATGTCGACCGATTTCCGCGTGTCGAGAATGGCGACATCCTGGGGTGTTGTGACGACCACAACGCCATCCAGGTCAGGTATCAGCTGGACCAGGCTTATGGGCTCGTCGCTCGTTCCGGGCGGAAGATCCACAATCAGGTAATCAAGATCTCCCCAGCATACATCAGAGATGAACTGCTTTATGGCTGCCATCTTCATCGGGCCGCGCCACACAACCGAGGTCCCTGATGTTGGAAGTATGAGGGCCATCGACACGACCCTGATGTTGCCAACAGTCGCAGGATGTATGCCATCAGGTCCCACTGTGAGGCGCTCATTCTCTATTCCCAGCAGCTTTGGTATGTTCGGTCCCGTTATATCCGCATCAAGCAAGCCGACGCTGTACCCCCTCTTAGCCAGCCAGATCGCGAGATATGCTGCCACCGTGCTTTTGCCCACACCCCCCTTTCCACTTCCCACAAGCATCTTTCTTTTTATCCTTCTCATGCGCTTCACTTCATCTGTGCAGGAACCCCGCGCATCACATCCGTCGCAGGCCATATCGCATCTATCTTGCATGTCAAAGCCCTCTGAGCAGTGATTCGAATGATGTCCGGATAAATCCCTTTGGGTCATCTGTGAACGCAGCGGATTGATCGCCACATGATTTAACGGCCTGATCGCGTATATGCCGGGTTGCAGCTGTGCGATAATCCATCTGCGCAAAAGCCCTTGGATCGAAGTTAATAAAAGATAGATTTATAAAAATAATATTCAATAAAAGATGCTGTTCTGGTGTACACCTGTTTATGAGATAAATGCGACGACTGCCTTCTTGTCATCTCTCAATGAAGCTCATGCTCTGGATCTGCATCCTGGAAGCTCCACAGTCATCAGCACCCTGTCGGTCTCCTCGACCAGCCTCTCCTGCGTTACACCTAGGATTCCCGCGAGGAGCGCCGCCCCGCCAGCACCGACCCCTTCCTTCACGAAACCCCTGGTGAACGCCTGGATCACGGGAATCCTCGATCTCTCGAGGCCGGGATCCACGACATGATATGGCCATCCGGAATCCTCGACGATGTTCCTGAAGCTGGCGCTGCGATCCTCGGCCACATACTTCGTTGTGGCTATCGAGAAATCACCATCGATCCCAAGCCGTCTGGCCAGAAGGAGCACCGCAGCGAGCTGGGTTCCCCCCGAGAGAACGACCCGCGTGGATGAGCCGATGCCTTTGAGAAGGCCCAAAGCGCAGGGGATCATCGGATCTCCGAACTCCACGATCGCCCGCATGATATCATTCCTGAACTCCCCGGGCTCTGCATCGCACCTCTTCAGAGCCTGCCTGACGATCTCCAGCTTGAGCTCGATCGGGTTTGCATCAAAGCTGCTGCTTACACTCCCATTATATCCGATGGCGTGCAGCACTGCGAGCGCTGTGGTTGTGCCTCCTGCAATGGATTCTCCGATGAATATGCAGTCCGAGAGAGTTGATACCTTTCTTCCGAGAAGCTCGGCCCGCTCCATTATCGCAGGTGCCTCAGGCACGCCCGGCGCGTACCTTATATCTCCGCCTGCTGCGCCACCAAGCTCAACATACGGAACAGCTGGCTTCTTCTCCAATCCGCTGGCAACGAAGAGCGCAGGCACACCAGTCAGGCTCAGCGCCGCCCTTGTGATTATGCCTGGCGTCGGGCACCCTCCGGGCGTCTCCGGAAGCCCTGGCATTGTGACGATCCTGTTGAACTCGACCAGCTCTGCATCCGCGCCCGGTGTGTAAAACGTGAGCTCAGGCGTGACGCCAGCAGCGCTCGCTCCCGGGATCTTCCCTACATGCGTGTTTGAGATTATGCACATGAACAGAGGCCGTGAGGGCCTGAGATCGAAATCCGGGTATATCCATCTGGGCATAATCTACAGTCTGTGAGGGGCTATATTAAATCAACGGTAGATTATTTAAGTCAAAATTATTTGATTGGTGCTCAAGAGCGGCTTAGCAGGCACTCTCATGTCGGGAATGCACCTTCACCAGAGGGATTATTCGAAGTTATCTGCAGAGAGTCAGGTTTATAGGTCTCTGCCGCAGAGGTTGATGCCGATGGCAGAGCCCTTTGTCGAGACCGAGACTTGCAGGACAAAGTGCAGGTGGGTGGCAAAGGTATTCACGGAGTTCAACCGGCCCAGGACGACTGTGAGGTCTCTCTTCTATTATGCTCTTCGCAGAGGCGAGGCTGATTATCCGATATGCGGAGGGTTTGTGGGCGAGATACGGGTGACAAGGCGGTTTGATGAGAGCGATGCCAGCCGCCTGGTCAAGTGGGCCACGCTCGCATCCGAACTGGGGTATATTCCACGGGATGCAATTCTGGTGGAGGTGCCAGGCATCCATGTGCTCACCCCGGATCGCATTTCATCGGGAGCACATGCCGAGCTGTGGATCGACCGATCTGCACTAAACCCCCTGATCTGGCCGGTCTGCAACCGGTATGGAATCACTCTTGTATCAGTAAGCGGAGCACGCATAGACGATGCCCTGAAGGATCTCCGCATCAGGGCAGGAGGTGAGGAAGCGCTCGTTCTGTGCATGGCAGATCTGAGCCCATCGGGTCTCTCCTTCGTTCGTGCTCTCGGCGATGCTGTCTCTGATTTGGGGATGATGCACATAGCTCTGACCCCAGAGCAGGTCGCGAGGCTGCATATCCCCATGGTCAGGGCTGATAAGCAAGCTTCAGATAAACACTACAGAGAGCTCCTCAGAAACGCCGGCCTCGATGGCAGGATGATGGCCGAGCTCGACGCGATCGAGGTGTGCTATCCGGGCGGCATAGCCGGTTTTCTGGAGGGGCTGATCCGGGAGCATGTGAAGGGTGTGCGTACATGATACCATTTACAACTGTGCCCATCACCACGAGGCTGGATCGAACTCGTTCTCGTCATCGTGTAAATTCGCGAAGCCTGCCTCCACGATAATTCTGTTGAACAGCCTTCGCAGGTCTGGCGTACCATCCGGGTTGGACAGGTAGACGAGACACTCTGTCGTTCCACCGGGCTGGTATCCTGTCACGTTATCGATATCGAGAAAGACCTGCACGTTCAGAAGCCTCTCCATGGTGAACGCCTTCGAATGGACGCCATCTGGTGTATGGACATCTGGGGCCCGCACATCGGCGAGATGAACCAGGCCGAAGCCGTCTACCATGAACGTATCACCGCTCGATATGCTGCTCACCCTTCCGCTGGCTTCAAGCGGATGCGCGACTGCCTGTGCGACCAGCAGTATCATGGCGCATGCGATTAAGCATCTCATGAATGGGGCTGATAGGGATGAAGATAAAAGCGTCTCGCACGAGATGCGAGGCGCAGATGGGAGACGTGTGGCTGGATCTCTGAGCGCGCCCAAAGAGACTGGCTGTGAGGACAGCTCAAAACTGCATCAGCAACCGACTGCGACAGGTTCAGTGCCTCTGCCAGTACACCATGCGACCAGCGAGGGCGGCTGGTTATTTTATGGTGAACTCGAAAAGAGGCTCGCTCTTATGTGTAGCAACTTGCAGAGCATGCAATGTGCTCGCTGAAAGCATTCATTGCCACGCTTTCGACTACATCGAAAGGTTTCGACGAAGTCGAAACGCCATCGATTGCGTCGAAGGTAAGTCGAAACGAAGGCGCAGCATGACCCCTGCTCCTTCGGGCAACTCATCATGGATAAGAGCGAAGAGACTTCACATGAATAACATGGTACCTTATTTATTATAATTATTCCCATTACGTATCTGAGATTCGTACTCGTTTATCCACAAAAAATTACAAAAGATACTCTGCTCCAGGCTGGATCGCGAATCTGCGATTTCCTGCATGAGAGCTCTGAATGGGGATATACATAAGGAGGCAAAAGGTTATGGAATCTTCTCTCAGCGGATGCCTTAGGCAGCTGACGCATTCGTATCGGGCAACTCAAGTCGTTTTCGTCCAGGCTGAATCATCGACTGGAGGTGCTGTGTTGGATAACTATTTAAACTAGGAAAATATATAATATATTTCATGGCCTATGAGGATAACCGCAATTGGCGCGAATACAATGAGAAATTGGTTAGGCGAGGATGGTTTTACCTTAGCACTGACTTTGTGAATAA
>JAKPCO010000028.1 GCA_029553285.1 Methanobacteriota archaeon | reverse complement strand
TGATATCCAAGTAGGTCACGGCTAACCACCTCTCTCAAGAATCTGCACGATTTTCCTCTCCAGCTGCGGAGCGTGACGTTCTTCAGCAGGCTTGATGTGCGGCCTGCCCTCCACCCTCCCACCTCCGCGTTTGGCATGGCCATGTTCCAGGAGGTGAGTGAGCTGAGGCTTTTTCTTATTGTAGACTACATATCTCCCTGGGCCCTCCTTTCTAGCTGTCCAGCCCTTGGCATACTCACCCGTTTTCTTGGGTGATGTCTCCCGGAGGTCGGCGGCCAGAGCCTGTGCGGTCTCCTTCACCGCTTCTTCGATAGCTGCCCCTACCTCTTCCGTGTAGGTTTTCACAGCAAGGACTATTTCGCCGGCCAAGTCATCTACTTTGACCACGTCAGCCATTGCTGCCACTCTCCTCGCACGTTAGCTTGACCCATGTGCCTCCGGGCAGTTGGTCAACACGCTTGATCGTGTATACTCGGCCAAAGTGCGTGGTCGGAGTGTCCACCACCACCGGCTGGTTGATACTCACAAACCCGATTCCCCTTTCACCACGCGTGGTGTGGGTTTCCACAATACGATAATCGGTAAGGTTAAAAATGAGATTATCTAAAAACGGAGCTCTCCGTAACTCAAATGTCACGGTGTTCTCTTCACCAACGGCTTTGGCAGCGTAGTACCGTTCACCCCACAGCGTCTGTAAATTAGCCCAGACCGCCTGCCAGTCTTGCCACTCTTCGACCTGATTGCCCCATGGGTCTTTCGTCACACTCCGCTTTTGGATCACTATCCGGTGCCGCAGAGTCTTGCCCAGCTCCCGCATCTTATCGCGGTACGCCTGCTTCCTAAGCCCCTCCATCGGCGCTCACCTCTTCTACGGCCACCTGCAGCTGAAGGCGGAGAATTTCTCGGGCGAAGTTCTGCTCAAAATACTCGCTGGCGTTGTTATAGACGTAGCGGCAGTAGTCGAGGAGCAGGGAGGCCGCTGGCGTAGGCATGACGACCTGCTTGTCGCGCTGTTTCTCTGCCGCTAGAATCAGGTCGATTGCCTCCGCAATGGTCATCGGAGCTTCAGGTTCCTCCCCCTCTTCGGGTTCCTCAGGCTCCTTCATTAGTTGGGTGAGGATCGCGGCCAGCTCCGTCTTGTACCACTCGTCAGCAGGCAGCAGACAGCTATAATCGAGTTCCTTGCCCACGAGATCATTGAGGTATGCCTTCCCGCGCTCGATTATTGCCTGCAGCAAGGCGTCCTCGTCGTCCCAGGTGATCTTGAGGTAGTCCTTCACGGCCTGGAGCACGGTGCATCACCTCCCTCTGGAAATGCGCAGGGCGGCGAATGGTGCCGCCGCCCTGCGTGTGTTAGTGGCTCGTTATGTCAGGACTTAGTCACACTGACAGTGTAGGTCTCGCTCTCGGTGCCGCTGGTCACAGTGATCTCGACGGTGTTCTTTCCAGTGTCCCATGTCGCAGCCGTGCCGTTGGTGTGCGGGTCTCCGTTGACGAGGATTTCGATCTCGGCCTCGCTGTCCTTGGCAACCGCGGTGATAGTGTTGGTTGCATCATTGGTGGCGGCTGTGTAGACCATCACGCTCTTGTTGAACGGAGGAGACAGGGTTAGACTACCGATCTTCAGGCTCGCCAGCCGTGCGTCGACAGGGTACACGGTCAGCGGGTCGTTGGTGACCGCGACGTTACCAGCCACGCTCAACGGGTCGTTGGTGATATACACGTCAGGCACCGCCGGCACTAGGTTCTGGATGTCGAGCACAAGGAAGCTCGTGTTATCCATCGGGCGGCCGGTGCCGTAGAGTTTGATGAGGTATATCCGCTCATCCTCGAGGAAGCGATACTCGTCGCTATACTCGATGCGCCCGCCCTTGCCGGTGCCCATAGCCATGATGTAGCGCTTGGCTAGGCCGAGGATGGCCTTGCCTTGCTCCACATAGGCACTCTGCACGATCTTGGTCGGCAACGGTAGGATGTCACGTACCCACGATCCGTCAGGACGCTGATAGGCGGTTGCCGGCATGACCCTATTGAGATAATCAACGGGGTTGACTATCATCAGTAGCGACGTCACGGGGCGGTTGAGCAGATTTGGGCCCACCGCGAGCTGCGATGCCAGGGCACCATAAGCCGCCGGGGTGAACTGAGTGACCGGGATGGGTACCTTTGGAGCGTAGCCCAGTATGTTGTCAAACACCGTCAAATCACGGTCCATGCCGATAGGCTCAAAGATCCGATCATCCGGGTTGGGGGCTTGATCTGCAATGCCGCGCCCGCTGATTATGCCCTGCTCCAGTCCGTTGGCGAGAGCTTCAGCCAGGATCGTCCGTACGTAGCGGTCAAGCCACGCGGGGCCGAGGTCAAGCATCGCCTTGCAGACAGGTACATACGCCGACAGCTTGGTCTGTTCAAAGTTCAGGAAGTTGAACTGGGCGGCAAGCTGCTTTTTAATTTCACTGCACAGCGGCCCCCACCAGGCCAGAAAACGACCGTCCATTGTGCTGTACAGCCACTTGATCAGGGCCGACGCGTTCTCGAACTTGATTTCCGATAAGAGCGGGTGC
>JAKPCO010000025.1 GCA_029553285.1 Methanobacteriota archaeon | reverse complement strand
GCGTCCTCGTCGTCCCAGGTGATCTTGAGGTAGTCCTTCACGGCCTGGAGCACGGTGCATCACCTCCCTCTGGAAATGCGCAGGGCGGCGAATGGTGCCGCCGCCCTGCGTGTGTTAGTGGTTCGTCAGGTCAGGACTTGGTCACAGTGACAGTGTAGGTCTCGCTCTCGGTACCGCTGGTCACAGTGATCTCGACGGTGTTCTCTCCAACGTCCCATGTCGCAGCCGTGCCGTTGGTGTGCGGGTTTCCGTTGACGAGGATTTCGATCTCGGCCTCGCCGTCCTTGGCAACCGCGGTGATGGTGTTGGTTGCACCAGTGGTGGCGGCTGTGTAGACCATCACGCTCTTGTTGAACGGAGGAGACAGGGTTAGACTACCGATCTTCAGGCTCGCCAGCCGTGCGTCGTAGACAGGGTACACGGTCAGCGGGTCGTTGGTGACCGCGACGTTACCAGCCACGCTCAGCGTTGCATCTGGCCAGGAGACCACGCGGATGGCGGGTACGATGGGCTTCACGTTCTCGATGTCGAGCAGGATGAAGCTATTATTGTCCAGCGGTCGGCCAGTACCGTAGAACTTGGTCAGGTAGACGCGCTCGTCTTCGAGGAAGTGATACTCATCGCTGTACTCGATACGGCCACCCTTATCGCCGATACCCATCGCCATCAAGTACCGCTTGGCCAGTCCGAGAACGGCAGTGCCCTCATCCATGTATGCGCTCTGCACAACACGGGTCGGGAAGGGGAAGATGTCGAGCACATAGCGGCCATCGGGCTGCCTGTAAATAGTAGCAGGCACGATCTTACGCAGGTAGTCCTGCGGGTTGACCACCAGCAAGACCTCAGTAATCCTACGGTTCAGACCATTCGGACCAATGGACAGGTCGGCTATGAGGGGCAAATAGGTCTCCGGCAGAAGATCCGCAATCGGCACAGGCACCTTGGCAGCGTACCCGTTAGCCGGGTCGAACTGGCTCAGGTCGCGAATCATGCCGATAGGCTCGAAGATGTCACCCTGCTCGGCAATACCTCGCCCGTTGATGATGCCGTCCTCAAGGCCGTTGGCGATGGCCTCACCAAGAATGGTGCGTACATAGCGATCCAACCAGACAGGGCCGAGGTCGAGCATCGCCTTGCAGACCGGCACGTATGCCGAAAGCTTGGTCTGTTCCAAGTTGAGCATCTTGAACTCTGCGTTCAGCTCCTTCTCGATATCACTGCAAAGCTTGCCCCACCAGGCGAGATGACCTCCATCCATGGTGCTGTAGAGGTACTTGATCAGCGCTGCGGTGTTCTGGAAGTTGATCACCGACAGCAGCGGATGTTCTTCGGTGATGTCCTCGAAGATGGCGTCGATGACGGTTTCAGGTAACACGTCATTGAAGCCGGTAAGAGCCTGCTTCGGGTTGTTGCTCTTCATCGCGTCGATGATCCGCTGGTAATACTCCCTTTCCTGGCTGGTCAGGACGCGAACACCGCGGCCAGCAAGGACAGTGTTGTCAACGGACTGCACCAGGCCCCTAGCCTCGGCGATTAC
>JAKPCO010000021.1 GCA_029553285.1 Methanobacteriota archaeon | reverse complement strand
CAGGTAGGATTTGGTGCTCTCGAGGATTTCCCGCTCTGTGCTCATGAACACCACCGGCTCCCCACCAACGGGCTTGAGACCGACTGCCACCACCCGGGCCGTGCATGGATGCAGTGCTGGGGTCTCCTTGGGCTTCTTCTTCCTGGGGAAAAAAGAGCAGTACTGGTCCAGGACCTCCTGCTCGGCCGGGATCGTTTCGATATCGAGAACCAGCTCTGTCACGCTTTGCCCTCCGTCAGCACCGTCAACATGCTGAGGGATCGGTTCTTAGACCTGCGCTCGGCGTCGCACCAGTGGCAGACCTTCCCAGTCCCGTATAGAATGGGTCTGCCGCATCTGCACGCCTTCCACACGTGCCGCTCATCAGCGAAGATGCCCGCTCGGTCCAGGTCATTGATGAGCTTGATCAGCGCATCTTTCGCGCCCTCGACCCTCGAGAGCTCAGGGAGATCGTACCGTCCGGACACATTGGCATAAAAGAGATCAAGCTCGCAGAAGATGTCAGCGAGCCTGTCGCAAACCTCATCTCGATATGACTTCATCTCTCACTCTCAGCCGCCTCCTGCTACCTCCAGCGTGGTGATGCGAGCCTCGTGGTCTGCAAGGATCTCGCCGATCGTCTCGCCGATCGTCTCGCCCTCAGGGATGTCACCTATCAGGTCCTCGATATCTCCTAGCTCTCCCTGCAGCGCAGTGACTGTGCTCTGCAGCGCCGCCAGACTGCTCTGAGCTGCTGCTATCGCCTGCTGGAGCTGGTCGATCAGTCCGCTCGCAAGAACGATCTTGTTCACACGCTGTGCTGTGGCCGGCGCCTTCTCAAGTACTACCACACTCCACCCCTCCTCTCAAACCTCTGTTCTGTTTCACAACAAAAACTTTCCGACCTGCCTGCTTCACCGGCAGCCCTCGGCAAGGCCGTCCGGATCTGCTCAAGCTTCTCTCCGCAGATCGCCATCAGGTACTCGATCTCATCCTCGCTCCAGTCGTTCAGGATCTCACGCCAGTCGAGATCAGTGAACCTGACCATGCTCACACCCTCACCAGCTTCGCCACCTTCACGCAGAGCAGGCGGATGTACAGCTCGCTCCCCGCGCTGCACTTGACCCACTCGTCGCAGAGCCTGTCGAGCTCCCTCTGAGCGTCCACAGGAGGCATCTCCGTGTACAGCGTCACCATGTTCTCGTCTACCCGGATCACGCTGTCCGGGAAGCATTCCGCCAGAGTCGATATCCTCTGATCCATAAGCCCACATGGCATCACGACTCCCACCTCCTCTCGATCTCCTCGCAGAACCCAAGCCAGTCCTCCGGCCTGGTGACAGGCTTCGACAGGTTCACATACGAGTCGACCATCGCCTTCCCGCGCAGGAACACAGTCTCGTTGTCGAGCGGCCTTCCGAACCGGTCTGTCGACCGGATCTTTGCAATCAGCGTCATGTTGCCCTGCACGAGTATGTGCTGGTCCAAGTCCTCGCTCTGGTCGTCCGGGCGAATATGCAGCGTGAAATCTCGATTTCCGCTGAAGTTCCCAGCTATCTGCCTCGCCTCGTAGTCGATCGTGTGGCCTGCGCCCCTGGCCGTCACCACGTACTGGTCACCGTACCCGCCAGCAGCTCTGGCGACGAACACCGACGTCACCTTCGAGTAGCCCTCTGCCCACTCTACCTTGTACGTGTACGCGAACTCGCCAGCGTCCACTCCTGCTGTCTCTCCAGCGTTCGAGGAGCTGTGCGTGCTGTACAGCATCCCATCGCCGGACGCTCGGAACTCGATCACGTTGCCATCTGTCAGGAGTATCAGCAGCATCAGGCACACCTGCAGCACCGTGATGGCTATCGCCACGTGCTTGTAGATCCTGCACTCCTTCCTGGCTGCAACGATGCTCTGCATTGCCGCCCCCGTCAGCGAATTTCGCGCTCAAGTCTCCTGATTATCTCAGGATCTACCACAGTTGCAAGCGACGCTCTGATACATGCTGCCTTCTTCGCTATCAGTGCATCCAGCCCTACCGACCTGAGCTCCGTCTCTGCCTCCTCCTTCGAGAGCTTCATCAGCTTTGCGACCATGTCTGCTACGTTCTGGAGCTCTGACTTCTTCTCCAAAAGCAGCAGCAGGCGCATGTTGTCCTCCATCGCAAGCGATACCACCTTCTCCACCTGCACGTGTCTCGTCAGGAGCACGTCGTACTGTCTAGCCAGCACGTTGTACCTGCATGCCATCAGCGCTGACAGCCCAGCACAGACTGCTAGAGCGAGGAGTATCGCAGCAGTGAACAGCTCCACCGCTATCACCTGCCGATCCGGGACAGCTCGAAGAACTTCTTTCCGCGCCCTGGAATCCTTCCGAGCAGCTTCGCCATCAGGAGCGGGTCAGGATACCTCGGATACTTCGCCCTGTACGCTGTCCTCGTCCTGGCCACTCCGTCTCCGTCCACGAACATTATCCAGCCACGGTTGACTGCATCCTCGATCTCGGCATCTGTCGCTGCCTTGAACCACGACAGCGGCAGAACAGACCTGATCCCGGCCACGGTCGCCTTCACGTCTTCCGGGAACCGGCATATGCCGTCCTTCCCAAGCCAGTCCTCGCTGACGAGCTTGCTGTACTCATCGTCTGTCAGCTCTATCACAGGATTACTCGTCACCGCTGTGCTTGCCCCCATCTCAATCTTCCTCTTCGCCATCCGCACGCCTCCACATCGCGAGAAAGTCTGCCAGTCTCAACACCACATACGGGTCGCTGCGGTTCCTGCGGAACACGAGCAGCGGCTTCAACCCCTCCCTGGCAGCGTTCTCCTCGCACTGCCTCAGTGCCTCCCAGACGTTCAGCCGCTCCTGTCTCTTCGCCTCTATCGCAAACGGGAACCTGGCGCGTACCGACTCAGCTAGCTTCAGGTCGCAGCCGTTCACGCTCGCAGGCGTCGAGACTATGTCGTTCTCTGAAACTCCAAGCGCTGATATCAGCTCTGCCCGTATCTCGTCCTGGAACGCTCGACCCTTGGACTTCCTTGACCGCACGGTTTTTGCTACCATTTCTGCAAAGAAGCAACAGAAATTGATTTCTATTTCTAGCCCTTCCTGGCCTCGTACATCGCCGCGTAAAGCAGCAGCATGTAAGCTATCGTGTCCGTGACCTTCTCCCTGACCTCGTCCATGGTGAGCGGTACACACTGCATCACTGCGTCCCGGATCGATACAATGTGCTTCGTCGACAGCATGTATATCGCCTGCTCTCGGTTGCATCCGAGCAGCCCGGCCACCAGATCGAAGTTGTGGAACCGCTCGTCAGGCGTGGAGTACTCCATCGATTTCCTGTCGAGCGTGTCCACAACCTCCTTCAGCAGCTCGTCCACCATCGTCATGAACCGCTCGTCAGGCGTGGAGTACTCCATCGATTTCCTGTCGAGCGTGTCCACAACCTCCTTCAGCAGCTCGTCCACCATCGTCATGAACCGCTCGTTCTTCACGCTACCACCTGCTCTGCGCTAGATGCGTACCTCAGGATGGCCAGCAGCTCGCGATCTGTCTCAGGCAGGTCCCGCGCGCTTACGTACCTGACCGGGTCTCTGCTGTACACGATCACCGGCATCGCTCTGTCGAAGATCTGCATCGCAAGCAGATCTGCCACGACTGACGGCGTCGTCGCATTGTACTCAACATACTCTATGCCATCGCTCCGAAGCAGCGCCTTCACCCTCTCACACTTCGGACAGTACGGCGTCGTGAACACCTCTATCACATTACCACCTCCGAAAGCACACACACCCTCACAGGCTCTGTCTCGTCCGGCTCCACCAGCTCAGGATGCTGCTCCTTCACGCGCCGGATGTGCTTGCAGTCGTCTCCCCTTGCGAGCCTCCGGAACTCGAAGTCAGGACATGTGCATGTCCAGACCAAGCCGCTCAGACCACGACAGACGAAATAGGTGCCGTCCCCGGACTCTGACGGCACCACGAACGCCATATCGCTTCGCGTGTGCGGTCTGCACCGCTCACATGTCCTCGATACAAAACTCGACCCGGCCATCGTACTCCACCCACAGAACCGCTGGCATCAGCGTAACAGCCATCCTGATTACTGCACTCTTGTCGTCGATCATAGATACAATCTTCATCGTACCATCCCGAAAACTTTTCGTTATGAAGCCTGACCGACAAGCTTCGATATAGCCTTTGTGACAGCGTCAACGATCTCGCGGATGACCTCCTGCTTCAGAGCCTCCGCGTCTGCCAGCTTCTCGACATTCACGCTCTTCCTCCAGTACAGGTACCGTCTTCCTCCAACTACTCGCTCAACCTCGCCTGCCTTGTACGCATACTGGAGCCTCTTCGATATGTCCTTCCGGAACGATCTCGTGTTTCTGACCCGGAACTTCCGCGCAGCCGCTTCAGCAACGCTGGCCGGAGATCTCGCCATCTCCGCTCTGTCCGGCAGGAACTGCACGATATCCCTCCAACCGAAGTCGTTCCTCCTCCATCCAGGCTCGTCTAGCTGCATCTGTGCTCCATCTGCACCATCCTCGCGCCAGTACACCCTCGCCGGAACCCCTCCTGTCGCGCCATCTACAGCTTCCGCCTTGATCAACCCGCTCTTCACGAGCCCTGACAGGTGCGGCGATACGTCTCCATCCAGACCCATCTGTTCAGCGATGCTCTGCAGATCCCTTGCGCGGACTGCGTTCTTCCTGCCGACCGGCACCAGCTCATACACCTGAGCTCTCCTCATGAGAACCACCCAGCAACAATGTGTTTCCTGATAGTATATATAGTTTTCTTTGTTTAGAATAAATTAGCGGGCAGCTCTGACGCCATGCTCGTCTGCTACGAGCACAGCGTCCGAACCCCGCCCCTCGTAGCGAGGCATCTGCTTCGGCGGTCTCCACCCGCCGGCCTCGGTGGCGTAGCGGATGAGGGGCTCTTGGACGGCGTGACGTTCGCTGCCAAGCGGCATCAGGTTGCCTCCTCTGTTGCTGGCGGTAAGATGATTTTATGTGGCATTCTATATTATAGCAACTTATGCGGAATACTATAAGAGCCCAGGAAACAATTAAATATCATCAAGTAAACCAACATACTGGATAGGTAAGTCCTTGGGAAACCATGTCTATGTGGGGGCATCCCATTT
>JAKPCO010000015.1 GCA_029553285.1 Methanobacteriota archaeon | reverse complement strand
GGCTTCTTTGAGCGTCGTATCCACCAGATGGGCGAATTCCACGCTGTCCTTTCCCCATGTTGCCGCTTTGGCCTCCAGGAGCGCCTGTACATTACGCAAGCCGGTATCGGTGATGTCGCTCTTTTTCAACGCCGTCCACATGTGCATCAGGCGGGGCAATTCTTCCAGCAGGAGCACCTCCTGCGCCGGATCAAAGGCGAAGCGCCGCGCGGTGTGGTCCAGCCAGAGGTAGGCGAAGCGGGAGGGGGTCACGGATACAGCGTCATTCCCCCCCAGGTCGTTGACATGCACCAGCCAGCGGTTGGCATAGTGGTCGCTGACTGAACCCACCTTCTGCGGATCGTTGTCGCTCTGTCTGCGAAGTTGGAAACGGCGAGGATGTTGAGGGGCAGTTGTCCCCTCAATAATGAAGAAATAGGGATACCACTCGTCCGATGTTTGCCCATCGCCCATCAGGGTGGGCACATTCCATTGAATTCCGTTTTTGAACTGCACCTGCCCGTTGACCACATCCTGCGCAATCTCCCACTTTTCTTCTTCCAGCGGCGTCTCCAGCATGCGTCGCGCGGTGTCCATCACCGCCAGTAGCGGGGTTTTGCGCGGGAAGAAGACGATGCCCAGGAAAAGCGGCAGGCGGTTGCGCACTTTGCCGAACTGCGTTTCGTATTCGGCGCGAATCTTATCGGCGATCTCCAATGCGTCGGCGGCGGGGACGAGGGCCAGGAACTGATCAGGCGAGGCAAGCAAGGTTAAAGCGGGGTGGTAGCAGAGATAATCTTCAGAAGGCTCCTGCACATCTATCACCTGATAAGTCGCCCGCCCTTTTTGCCCCTGGTCTTCCCAAGTGATGTGCAATCGCCCGGTGCTGGGCTGCTCCGGCACAAACGAAACGGTGAGCAATGCGTCATTCAAGCGCCAAACGCTGATCGGCTGGTCATTAAGTGTGCCATCGCAGACAATGCCTTGAGGCGGTAAGTTGTTCGTTTCTTGCACCTCCAACAGCCAGCGCTGGCGGCCGGGCAGATCGTCCAGAATGGACTGAACCGTCTCCGTCCAGAATCTCCGGCAAGTCTCCCAGACGCGGCGCAGGCGGGCCGGGGAGGGGTTCTTGGGCGTACAACCGGCAGGATTGTTCGGCTCGGCCCTGACCAGCATCGTCTGTACCAGGTCTCCAGAGAGCCAATCATCCAGGCCGAATTTGCCGACGATGAGCGCTACGCGGCCGTTGGCGTCGGCGATTTCGTCCATCCAGATGGTGCGGCGCGGGTCCCTCTTCCAGTCAGCGATCCGGGAGCCACGGCGCTTCTCACAGTGCGTACAGGCTTCCCGGCCCTCTTCCATCGGGCGCAGGCGGCAGACGGGACAGAGTTCCCAGTTTCCTGCCTTACCCCTCCACAGCGACTCAATAGCCGACACATCCACAGATGCAATAAATGGGATGGTCAGCATTTCCTTGACATCAGGCAACCTATCGTTGGTTGCATTTGGCGAATTCCTCGACCACTTTGGATCTTGCCCCCACCAGGGATTCTGCTCCAAAGTTACCTCAGGTAATAGTTCGCCATCCGTTATCTGGCTAAAGGCTCGTACGATTCCCTCGCGAAGAGTCACCCCTTGTCCATCACTGGCATCGAGCAGGTCAGGTACATCAGGCACGATAAGAACGCTGCCATTCTCATCCCGATACACTTCGCTCCCCAACGGATAGGTGACTTCAAGTAAATCGCACACAGCATCAAGTGCCTTGTCCAGTAACTGTTGGCGGGCCAGCAAATCTGGAATGCGCGCAACATTAGAAATGTAAGCCAGACCATCCACTCGAACGCTGAGCAAACGCCATTGTAACTTTTGGGGCTCAGGCGTTGTGCCTTTCAGCAACGCCCCAGCCAGCGATGTCTTATACAGTGCGCCTACGAAAGCGCCCCAGCTCCATAAATCCACTTCGTTGATGGGGCGTCGGCTATCCGCGACCGTTTGAGAAAATAATGAACTGATATGCTCCCTTAAATTCTGTCTTTTTTGAGCAACCTGAGCTAAATCGTTCCAGGGCAAGCTCCATAGATTTTGCGTCAAGTTGGTGCCAACCGGTTGCTCAAAACCAAAGGGGGAACTCATTTGTGTACGAGGGTAAGTTTGCTCCCCGCCAACTGGTTCTTGCTTGTCAAAGTGCGACGTATTGTGGCAGCGAGAGAGAAACTGCCCCAATGTGGATTGACTCCACGTTTGGTCGTTAAGTAAATCTGTCACACTGCACGAGTTTTGTTGAATTGATTGCAGTGTCAGAGAGATACTCTGCAGGTTCGGTTGCTTTTTTGCCAGCTCTGCTCGAGGTAGCGCTTGTGCCTTGCTGCCTGGCGACTGCGTTTTCAAATGTTCTTCGGAACATTTGCGGTAGTCGTGCAGCCAGCCAATGGCTTCGGCCAAGAGCAGAGCGTCGCGGTTGTCGGCGAGGGGTTTGAGAGACGGCACGCTACTCATGGCTGGCCTCCTTGGGTTGCAATTTCTTCACTTCTTCGACCAACTGGGCGAACGAAGTAAACTCGCGCTTCAACCAGGTTGGCTGATGGGCTTCATCGGCGGGTGTTTGTGTTTCTGCAGGTGCGGATGGTTGTTCAGCCAGCGCTTTGCCTTCGCGCTCCCACCACTTTTTGGCTTTTTCGTATTCCTGCAGTTGTGATTTGCTCATCTTTTCCAGTTCCGCTTGGCTGCGCTCGCGGAACGTACCATCAGGGTTGAGGTATTCGTCTTTGAGTTTGCCGGGGGCTTGCAGGTATTTGGGCAGCGATTGGACAGCGGTGGTTGGCGGCG
>JAKPCO010000112.1 GCA_029553285.1 Methanobacteriota archaeon | reverse complement strand
CGAGCGTGCTTCACTTGATCAGTAACTCAAGCACTCTCACGATATTGAGCAAATACGGCTTGACCATACGAAACCACAAGAAAAAAGTAAACTTCATGGTATTATATTTGTTACCGGTAAATAAATGCGGGGGATGGGATTCGAACCCACGAACTCCTGCGAGACTGGACCCTGAATCCAGCGCCTTTGACCTGACTTGGCAACCCCCGCATCACGATGTATGCGAGCGCATCCCGCACACGAAGCGCGGATCTCACATTCATTTCTGTCAGGCGTCATCATCCGCTGTGCGGATGGCCCATCTGAAAGGAGATGCAGTGCAGACCGCTCTGACCCCTCTCCTCCGCCTCGGGAGCATCAGACCAGATGGCATGTCCTCGGCTGCATCCCTGCCCTGACAGCGAAGTTGACTCACGATCAAAGAATAAAAGGATTACGCATAACCAGGGGCAATCATCGAGTTCAGACGATGGCCCTGTTATGCACACGGCCCTGTGGATAAGAAGCCTGCGAACGGTGAGCACCGCAGACCGTAGAGAGCTGCGATTTCGGGAATGAGCACAAGGTCCAGCCGGGCACAAGCTTAAAATAAGGATCAGTTCTACCAGGCATCGTGGATGATGGGGGAAAGGATGGCTTGGCCTGGCCTGTTGGGAGATTCAGGATGTAGGAGGTCGTGTGATCAGGCCTAAAAGCAAAAGGATCGGTATAGAGATGAGAGAAAAGCTGGTATCCCTGTTGCTGCTCCTTGTGATCTTCACCGGGCTCTGCGGCGCTGCAAACTACATGTACGAGAAGTCCGTGGTGAAGGGCGTGGGATACAGGAACCTGGAGATCGTGATATCCACGCAGTACGGGTACAGCGGAGCAAAGCTCGTCGAGAAACAGTCGGGAAGCGGCAACGTGAACTCGAGGATAGAGCTCGAGGCAGAGAGGCAGCTGAGCAGCAGCTACGATCCGCTTTACACTTCCTGTGACTACCCGACCGGCAGCGATTACCCGATGGACTACATCAACTTCACATCGGAGCAGGATCTCGAGTACATGCCGGTGAGCTACCAGACAGGCACATACGATCAGAAGTGGATAGACAAGCTATGCGTCCAGAACTACAGGATCGGTGCAGTTGTGACGGAGATGTACACACACGCGGAGCATCTGCAGAAGAGCACTGAGGTCAAGACCAGAGCATACGGATTCGCGAACGGATACGCTGATAATGTGAACAGCTGCTGCACAGGAGTGCTAGAGGCCAACATCAACAGCAACGTGATCGGTGTCGCTCACATCGGATGGATGTCGAGAGAGCCTGAGGCACAGAATATAGTCAAGGGGAGGCACGTAGAGTACGGCCGGAGCATTGAGGATCTCACAGGTGTGTTCTCAATAGAGAAGTTCATCCAGCTCTGGGGCAACTCGACATGTGGCGCGATAAGCGTCGACTGGCTCCCGTGCATATAAATATACAAAAAAGATCCCGCTTCCGCGGGGTCGTGGCTTTTTCTGTTTATGCAGAGATCCACGGGGCATTCATGCTGTTTTGCCAATTCTCAGGTTACTCCTTCTCGGCAGGTGGTGTGAAGACCCTCTGGCCCAGCTCCTTATCTAGCATGTAAAGCAGCCCCACGCCCCTCTCGCCCTGGATGAGCCTCAGCTTCTGGACGATCTCCTCAGCGTTCGCCTCCTCCTCGACCTGCTCGTTCACGAACCACTGGAGCATGCTCTGTGTCGGATAGTCCTTCACCTCGATCGCGAGGTCCAGGAGCGCATGGATGAGACCCGTGACCTTCTGCTCATG
This sequence comes from Methanobacteriota archaeon, assembly GCA_029553285.1. Lineage (GTDB taxonomy): Archaea > Halobacteriota > Methanosarcinia > Methanotrichales > Methanotrichaceae > Methanothrix_B. Next base: position 67,494 of record JAKPCO010000112.1, on the reverse strand, counting down.
CGCATGGACATCTTCAAAGACGTTCAGCGGAGACTCCCACTCGCTCGGCGGCTCCTCTATCCTCATCAGCCTCACCCTGCCGCCCCTGCTGATTATGTAGTCGTAGAACTTCATCGCATGGAATAGCTCCTCCTGGGCCTGTGCTCTCATCCAGCTCGCAAACCCCTTCAGCCCTGTGGACTCGAAGTAGCCTGACATCGAGAGGTAGAAGTAAGATGAGTACAGCTCCCAGTTGACCTGCCTGTTAAGCGCATCGAGCAGTCTCTCGTTTATCATGATCACACCCTCTCGAACGCATCCTTTGTAGCACCGCACTCCGGGCAGACCCAGTCCTCAGGCAGCTTCTCAAAAGGCGTTCCAGGCTCCACACCGTTATCCGGATCACCCCTCTCCGGATCGTAGATGTACCCGCAGATCGTGCATTTGTATCTGTCCAAAACAATACCTCCACGAATTTTAACAATTTTAACGCATGCAAACTATTTGTGGTTTCCGGCAGCGTTAACAGCTGGAAAACCATCTCATCCATAGATGCCTGGATGTAGATACAGTGGTGCTGCGGGTTCCTGGCAGATAATGAGTGCTCCCAGCAGCCAGATTGCACGACCGATTTGCCGAACACGTAACAGCGAGATCTTTCGCTCTCATGTATTCAGCAACTTAAAGGACATGCCAGATGGTTGCGGAATGCACTCATTCGCTCGCCGTGCCATCGACTACATCGAAACCCTTCGACACAGTCGAAGGTAAATCGAAACGCTCGCATGGCATGACCGGTGTCTCTGCGTGCAAGTTATCAGATGGATGATAGATCTTTCAGTCTTTGCAGGAGTCTGCTCGAATCATCGAAATCTGCATTCCATGATCTCATGGAAGATCCCATCAGTGTCAGCAGACGCTCTTATCCATATGATAACTTGCCCATAGAAGCGCTGGTCATGCCATGCATTCTTGGTGAATGAATAAGTGCGTTCAGCAGCCGCATTGGACGACCTGCAAGTTGCCAAACACATAAGAGCGTCAGCAGATTCATATGTCCGCTCAGGGTCATGATCGCAGACCATCGATCACAATGTGTTTATCTTCAGACGTTTCAGATTGGCTCCAGCAGCGCGGGTCATTGATCAACTGCGCTGAAGAGCGCTGGAGATCGATGGCATTTGCAGGGCATGCAGAGCTGTGCCATCACATTTACAGCATGCGACCCGGACGCTGTTAAAATAAAAGGGTGTACGCATGAAGATCACCACCAAGATACTTATGGCTTTCACGCTTGTGGCTCTTTCGGGCTGCATCGGCCCATCTGGTGGGCCTGGAGCAGCTCCGAACTCGACCGCACTGATGGAAGATCTCCTCAAGGCGTCTGGAAACATCACCTCGTACAGGTTCGAGTCGTCGAAGATGACCACCGCGGAGTTTCTGAACCTGACAGAGGGATACGCTCTTGAGGACAGGCTATCGTATAATCTAAGAGAGAGCGGAGAGATATCGATCGCGAGGAACGTCTCACAGAGCATGCTCAGAGTATCGCAGAAGAGTTCGATGAGCTCTGAGAAGTACAGGAACCTGAGCATGTCTGCATCCAGGGAGTACTACATAATAAACAGCACGCGATACGAGAAGAACAACGGCAACTGGACGCGCCTGTTCATGCCGTATCCGGAGTACGAGCTGCTGCGGGAGAACAGGCTGTACCTCCAGCTGGATATACTCAACAGATCAACATCTGAGGTGATCGGCTCTGAGATGGTGGACGGCACAGACTGCTGGAAGCTGAAGGTCTCACCTGAGAACAGCACGATCCGTGCTGCTGTGATCGCTCTTGAGGTCAGCGAGGTCCTGGGGCTTCCTGCGCAGATCCTTCTTGCGATGTTCAACACCACTGAGCTGGAGAGGAACAGCAGCATAGACTGGACCGCATGGGTCTCAAAGGAGGACAAACGTCTTGTGAAAAGAGAGGGCGCTGTGAAGGTCAGCATCACCCCTGAGGTTCTGGGCATCTCATCTCCAGGTATCAGGTTCCTGATAAACGTCAATGTGGAGGAGAGCATGAGGTTCTTCGATTACGACAGACCCATTGAGATAGAACTGCCGGACGAGGCGAGGAGCGCGGTGATGCTTATCCCCGTTGTCAACATCTCCGGTGTCTCGAATGGATGAGATGGAGAGGCTTCTCCTCAAGGAGAAGCCCTGCCAGGCTCTACTCGCGATCCTCGAGCTCGATCACGCCTATGCCTCTCTCATCTCCAAGAAAATCGACTCGACATTCGCCCACACGCTGCGGATACTCTCGCAGCTCGAGCAGGCGGGGCTCGTCTCGACGCGAACTGAGGGCAGGGTGAGGTATGTGGAGCTGACCGGCCCTGGAAGAAGGGCCGCTGAGGCGCTCAGGATGCTCAGGGAGGCGGTAGAGGATGCTGCAGATGTGAAGAAACGCATCAAAAGGATACATGAGCTCATAGATGCAGCGGAGAATGCTCCTGGGGACAGAGAACTCCTCGCCGGCCCTCTGCGCCGCGATCTCGCTCTGCTCAGGTCAAGGTCAGGTACGGCTGAGATCGACCTCCTCGAATCAAGGATACGCAGGATCCTCTTAAGCGCACGAGGATCTTAGTAATATTATAAAATATTTTCATATTAGTTAGTATATCCATGCGAAATCAATTTATAACCAAAGGCGATATGGGCATCTGGTGATTATATGCACATACCGGATGGATACCTCGGGCCATACACGATCGTGGCCACATGGCTCATAATGATCCCCATCTGGGTCTACTCTGCAAGGCGGCTTGGCAGGGAGCTGAGATCCAGACAGGTCCCGTTGCTGGCGCTTTCAGCTGCGTTCTCATTTGTGATAATGATGTTCAATGTCCCCATACCCGGGGGCAGCACCGGACATGCTGTTGGCGGTGCGATAATCGGCATAGTCCTCGGCCCGTGGGCTGCTGTGATATCAATATCTGTCGCACTTGTGCTCCAGGCCCTGATGTTCGGGGATGGTGGGATAACAGCGATAGCTGCGAACTGCTTCAACATGGCTGTGCTGATGCCATTCTCAGCGTATTATGTTTATAAGATAATAAGCGGCAACTCTGAAGTGACATCCGGAAGAAGGACTATAGCTGCGGCAGTCGCGGGGTACGTCTCTTTGACGCTTGCAGCTGCGATGACCGGATTCATGTTCGGGATACAGCCGCTCCTGCACAGGGACGCTGCAGGCTATCCGCTCTACATGCCGTACGGGCTCAGTGTGACGCTTCCTGCAATGATCATTGAGCACGCACTCGGTTTCAGCTTCCTCGAGGCGATCGTGACCGCACTGATCTTTGCTTACATCCAGAGGGCAGACCCATCCCTGCTCTCGTATGGCAGGCCCTCAAGGGCATAGGGGGAGATGATATGGACAGAACCACAAAAAAGATGCTAGCAGCGCTTGCAGTTCTCACAGTACTGGTGCCGCTGGGGCTGCTCGCGACCGGCGAGACCTTCGGCGAGTGGGGGGCGGAGGAGGTCAAGGAGAAGCTCGGCTACGTCCCGCATGGTATAGAGTCACTGGGCTCTCTCTGGTCTGCGCCAATACCTGACTACTCCTTCCCGGGCGCCGAGACGTTCGCAGAGTCCGCACTGGCGTACATAGCATCCGCGATAATAGGCGTTGCGATCTGCGCAGGGCTTCTCTACATAATCGGCAAAAAGCTCACTGCCGGAAGATCAGATTGAGGTCTGAGTGCCCGCAGCGGCCATGTGTTTAAGCACAACCCGCGGGCACGACCTGTTTTATTAACTCAATAAAAATTGTCGGAACTGGTGGCATCACTTCTTCTCGCCCAGCCAGGGCATCATCGCTCTGAGCTCTGCTCCGACCTTCTCGATCAGATGCTCCGACTCCTGCTGCTCCAGGGCCTTCTTCACCGGCAGTCCTGCCTGAGACTCCAGTATCCACTCCCTGGCGAACTTCCCGGACTGAATCTCCTCGAGTATCTCCCACATCGCCTCCCTGGACTGCTCGTTGATTATCCTGTCGCCCCTCGTGAGGCCTCCGTACTCTGCTGTGTTCGATACAGAGTTCCACATCTTCATCAGGCCGCCCTCATGAATGAGATCCGTGATCAGCTTGAGCTCATGGCATGCCTCGAAGTACGCGATCTCAGGCTGGTACCCTGCCTGAACCATGGTCTCGAACGCAGCCTTTATCATCGCTGTGACTCCGCCGCAGAGATCTACCTGCTCCCCGAAGAGATCTGTCTCTGTCTCCTCTGCGAATGTGGTCTCAAGGACGCCGGCGCGTGTCCCGCCGATGCCCTTCGCATACGCCAGCGCGATCCTCTTCGCGCTCTTGGAGTAATCCTGCTTCACAGCGACGAGACACGGAACACCCTTGCCCTCCAGGAACTGACGGCGCACAAGATCGCCCGGGCCCTTGGGCGCGACCATCACGACATCCACATACTCAGGGGGTATGATCTGGTTGAAGTGTATGTTGAACCCGTGCGAGAACCCCAGTATGTTTCCCTCCTCGAGATATGGCGCTATCTGCTCCCTATAGATCTTCGGCTGCAGTTCGTCGGGAAGCAGTATCTGTATGAAATCCGCCTCCTTCGAGGCCTCGGGCACGGTCATTACCCTGAGGCCATCTTTCTCAGCCCTCTTCCATGCAGGCGAGTCCTTCAGGTCCGCGGCTATGACATCGAGCCCGGAGTCCTTGAGGTTCGCACCCTGCGCATGCCCCTGATTGCCGTAGCCTATTATGGCTATCGTCTTGTCCTTCAACACCCTAAGATCCGCATCCTTATCACGATATATTGTTGCCAAAACAACTCCTCCTACGGTCCAGCCTGGACCACCTTGCTTCCTCTGACCATGGAGACCTTGCCTGTCCTGGCCATCTCCTTGATCCCGAACTGGCGGAGCATCTGCTGCAGCGCATCGACCTTCTTCTCATCCCCCGTGACCTCTATTATGAGAGATCTCGGGGAGACGTCGATTATTCTGGCTCTGAAGACGGAGACGATCTGCATGATCTCAGATCGCGTATCCTTGTTCGCGCTGACCTTTATGATCGCAAGCTCGCGCTCCACCGACTCCTCCGGATCGAGCCTGCTCACCCTTATGACATTGATCAGCTTGCTGAGCTGCTTCACGACCTGCTCCAGAACGACGTCATCTCCCTCGACTGAGATCGTCATCCTGGAGTAGGCGGGATTGTCAGTGGCTCCCACAGAGAGGCTCTCTATATTGAAGCCCCTCCTGCTGAACAGCCCGGAGATCCTGGTGAGGACCCCGGGCTTGTTCTCGACGATGACTGCAATGGTGTGCTTCATGAATCCAGCTCCAGTATCTCGCTAAGTGATGCTCCCGCCGGCACCATCGGCGATACCTTCTCGTCCCTGTGAACTATGAAGTCCATGACTGTTGGCCTGTCTGATGCAAGCCCCTCTTTGAGCACATCCTCGACCTCCGAGGGCTTCGTGGCTCTGAGACCGAGGGCGCCGTATGCCTCAGCGACCTTGACGAAATCCGGAACATCGCCGAGCGTCGTGTGCGAGTACCTCCTTCCGAAGAAGAGGGTCTGCCACTGCCTGACCATGCCCAGCACCCCGTTGTTCAGTATCGCGATCTTCACAGGAATATCATTGACAACAGCGGTCGCGAGCTCCTGGATGTTCATCTGGAAGCTCCCATCTCCGGCGATGTCGATCACCTCGCACTCAGGCCTACCGACCTTCGCGCCGATCGCTGCCGGGAATCCATAACCCATCGTGCCCAGGCCGCCGGAGGTTATGAACTTCCTGGGATGTTTGTGTTTGAAGAACTGCGCCGCCCACATCTGGTTCTGTCCGACCTCTGTGACTATTATCGCATCCGGGCAGAGCTCGCATATCTTCTCGATGACAAACTGCGGCTTTATCACGTTCTCATCCCTGGTGTACCGCAGCGGGTACTCTTTCTTCCACATGAGTATCTTTTCGTTCCATTCCGTCCAGGGCCTCTGCTGAACATGCTTCAGCAGCTCCGTGAGCGCGATCTTGGCATCGCCGACGATGGGGATATCCACCCTCACGTTCTTTCCTATCTCAGCAGCATCCACATCGATGTGAATTATCCTGGCCTTTGGTGCGAAGCTCGCGATCTTCCCTGTGACGCGATCATCAAACCTGGCACCAACTGCCAGAAGCACGTCCGCCTCCTGGACTGCTAGGTTCGCGTACTTTGTGCCATGCATCCCGAGCATTCCAAGGGAGAGTGGGTGGTCCGTCGGGAAGCATCCCATCCCCATCAGCGTGGTCGTCACAGGAGCGTTCAGCCGCGTTGCTAGCTGGAAGAGCTCCTCATGCGCGTCCGCATACCTCACACCTCCCCCAGCATATATCACAGGCCGCTCCGCAGCCATCAGCACCTCTGCAGCCCTTCTTATCTGGAGCTGGTGGACCTTCGTTGATGGATTGTAGCCCGGGAGGTTGATCTCAGGATAATCGAACTCGAGCTCGTCCACTGTTATGTCTCTCGGAAGATCTATCAGCACCGGTCCCGGCCTGCCGGTTCTCGCTATGTAGAATGCCTCCCTGAAGACCCTGGGTATATCCCTGGAGCTCTTGATCAGGTAGTTGTGCTTTGTTATCGGCATGGTTATGCCGGTGATATCCGCCTCCTGGAACGCATCCTTCCCGATAAGACCTGTGTTTACCTGGCCGGTCATTGCGACGATCGGCACCGAATCCATGTAGGCTGTGGCTATGCCTGTGACCAGGTTGGTCGCGCCAGGACCAGAGGTGGCCAGGCATACGCCTACCCTGCCAGTAGCCCTAGCGTATCCATCAGCTGCATGCGCAGCCGCCTGCTCATGCCTGACCAGTATGTGTCTCAGCTCAGAGCTGTACAGCGCATCGTACAGCGGAAGCAGAACCCCGCCGGGAAGGCCGAATATCACCTCTACTCCCTCCCGCCTGAGACACTCTATTATCGCCTCTGCTCCTGTCATCCTGACCATCATCTATCCTCCAAAAGCATCAGCCTGTTTATACCTTCCAGAACAGCCTCAACGGAGGCCATTATGATATCGGCCCCTGCGCCCCTGGCTGTTATGCTTCTATCTCCTATAGCCATCGTCACCCATACCTCGACCAGGGCATTTGTTCCGCCCGTAATGGCATCCACGTGGTACTCCTCAAGCCGAATATCTGTTACGCCCGAAATAGCCCTTCTGACTGCATTCACAGCAGCGTCCACAGGGCCCACCCCTGCACCGGCCTCCAGCGTCTCTCTTCCGTCCAGGATCAGCTTCACGCTCGCGGTTGGCGTCACCCTGTTCCCGCTGACCACGGTGAGCTCCTCCAGAAGCACCCTGGGCTTCAGCTCCCTTGAGAGCACCGTGTCAGCTATCGACTGGAGATCCGCATCCGAGACCCGCTTGCCCTTATCGCCCAGCTCCTTGACCCTGCTCACTATCTCGTTCAGCTGTTCCTCGTTTACTGTGATACCGAACTCCCTGAGGGCAAGCTCAACAGCCGCTCTTCCCGACATCTTTCCGAGGACGATCCGCCTCTTCCTGCCGACCTGCTCCGGGCGCATCGGCTCGTATGTGGATGTGTCTGCGATCAGGCCATGTACATGTATGCCTGCCTCATGAGTGAATGCGTTCTCCCCGACGATCGCCTTGTTCGGCGCCACAGGTATGCCTGTCTTCTTCGAGACAACTCTGGAGATCTGATATAAAAGATTGCACTTTATGCCCGTCCTTATACCATAAAGGTTCTCCAGGCACATCACAACCTCCTCCAGGCTGGTGTTGCCTGCACGCTCGCCGATGCCGTTGATGGTGACATGCGCCTGTGCAGCGCCATTTCTGAGGGCTGCCACGGTGTTCGCGGTGGCCATCCCGAAGTCATCGTGGCAGTGGATGCTCACTGGTCTACCCAGAGACCTCAGGCGCTGGAATATCTCCGCAGTCCTCTCAGGAAGAAGCACGCCCACTGTGTCGCAGAAGCAGAGCCTGTCCGCGCCCGCCTCGATCGTGGCTCTGTAAATCGATTCGAGATAATCGAGATCTGCTCTGCTCGCGTCCTCGCCGCTGAGCTCAACGATCAGTCCATGATCCTTCGCGTATTCAGTGGCATCAACAGCCTTTCTGAGGACGGATTCCCTGTCGGATCTCAGCTTCCTCTCGATGTGAAGATCTGAGACCGGAACGACGAGATGGAGGGAATCGACATCGCAATCAAGCGCAGCGTCGATGTCCTTCCGGCTGGCACGCGCAAAAGAGCAGATCTCGGCCCTCAGCCCTGCGGAAGCGATGGCACGGATCGATTCGCGCTCCCCATCAGATGTTATTGCAGAGCCTGCCTCGATCACATCAACGCCCAGTTCATCCAAAAGCTGCGCGATGTGAAGCTTGTCATCCGCGCTCAAGGAGACACCAGGTGTCTGTTCGCCATCACGCAGTGTGGTATCGAGAAATCTTATCTCGCCCGATAAAGCGATCCCACGCGTTCATCTCTTTCACCTTTAAATGCAGTTCAACTACGTTGATGATGCACATTGATAAATCTGACGGTTTGGGCGGTCAGATCTCAGGATATGCGTCCGAGACGTATCAATGGATGACTCCTGAGAGACTGTGAGCAGAGCTGCAGTGAGACTGATGAGATGAGATCCCCTCAAAACTTAGATATAATGAGATCCCATCGATGTTAAGGGATGCGGTACATCTTCGGGCCTGTTCTCTCAAGGAGGCTCGGCCTCTCGATGGGCGTGGATCTTCTGCCGCTCAAGACGTGCAGCATGGACTGCTGCTACTGTGAGATAGGCGCCACGACATGTCTGACGATGAGGAGGGATCGTTACGTTCCTGAGGGGGCAGTTATCAGGGAGATCTCCGGGGTATCGGATATCGATTTTGACTACCTGACGTTCGCAGGATCGGGAGAGCCGACGCTCCACTCAGGCCTTGGGGAGATCATACGGGCTGCGAGGAAGCATATCGACAGACCGATTGCGGTCATAACGAACAGCAGTCTTCTCATTGACAAACATGTCAGGGAGGAGGTGGCCCGGGCAGATCTCGTCCTCCCCTCACTGGATGCGGCGACCCAGGAGACCTTCGAGAGGATAAACAGGCCGGCTGCGGGTTTGAAGATAGAGGATATCATAGAGGGGCTGCGGGCCTTCAGATCTGAGTTTGGCGGAGAGATATGGCTCGAGGTGATGCTTGTCCGGAGCATAAACGAGGTTGATGCACCGATGATCGCCAGGGCTGCGGAGGAGATCGAGCCGGACAGGATACAGCTCAACACTGTGGTCAGGCCGCCAGCCGAGCCTGTGCTGCCGCTTGGGAGAGATGAGATGCTCAGGATGCTGCGGGTATTCAAAGGCGCTGAGCTGATACCGGACTGGGACTGGAGTGTGCCTGAGGGGGAGGAGGAGAGGATCGCGGAGCTCCTTCGTGAGCCCATGACACTGGAGGAGCTCCAGAGCGAATCTGGCCTGATCTATGAGGACGCGGTGAAGTACCTGAAGATACTGGAGGACTCGGGAAGGATATCCCGGAGCATCCGCGACGGGAAGATATACTTCCAGACGTGTTAGAGGCAGCTGGCCCGGATCACTGAATAGGATAAAAAGGGGGCCGGCATCTGGTATAGACCCTCATGGGTTCTGTGTATTGATCTAAAAAGTGCGGATTCACAACTCAACATCAAAAGGATGAAGGAGGCATGATCGATTGATTCACGAGATAGTCCAGCTGAGCAGGAAGGTCGCGGATGGCTACGTGATAAATCTCGGATACATCAAGCTGGTTTGTGCGGTCACCGACCGTGGAATGGTGGGATGCGGCGCATATGATGTCAGCGCCCTCGATCGGCATGGCTATCCGGCAGCAAGGGTGAGGTCCAGCACCGGCGGGCTGATAGCGACCGTGGACGATCTCCTTAGAGGGGAGGTATTCGAGGCGAACAGCGCGGCAAGAAAGCTCGGCATAAAAGAGGGGATGTCGGGACGCGAGGCGCTTGAGCTTCTGTAGCTCCTGCGGCAGCGGTCGTGAGGAGATGTCCGGATATGTGGATGACACCCCATGAAGGAAAGGTCCATCCATCAGCTCGCCACTCGGAGCCCATCACCCATGGACCGGGGGCATCCATCGAGATGCATACACGCGATGCATCTGTATGCAGCCTCTGCTTTTAAAGAATCCCCCTTCTCCTGGCGACCTCCCTGAGGGTGGCGCCGAACTCAGACTCGACGAGCGTGCTGACGCCCATCGTCTTGGGGTGGAGATCTATCTCCACAACAACATGATGATGGCCCAGGTCCCTCAGGGGCCTGACCTGGCGGGGGCCGTTTGTTATCGAGAAGAGCTCCATCCCACCCAGTGCAGCGATCGGTATCGCATGCGGAACCCCGGATATCACGGCGAAGTCGTATTCCTCTCCTTCAATCATATCCGCCACACGCTCTCCTGCAACCGGATACTCATCAAGACCTCCTGTGATCTCGAAATTCACGCCTCTCTCTTTCAGAGCATCCGCTATGTTCCGCGCATCCCCTCTGACCTTTGGCAGCCCCACATCAGAGTCGAGGTTCGCAAGCGTTCTTATCCTCTCCTCACACCCCAGAGCCCTGGCAATCTCTATGAGGGAGAGATTGATGTCCGCGAACATGTACGCGGTCTCCTTCTTCGCGTTCAGTATGTTGAGACCCCGTTTGCCATCCATGAGAATCTCTATGAGTCTGGAGGCAACGACGAACTTGACGTCGCCCCTTTCCGGCGGCAGGTACTCACTGCTTGCTGCCCCATAAAGCCGCTCTATCTCGGTCGCCTTTTCTAGGAGTTTTTTCTGTCGATCGAGCTCCTGATCATCTATTATTCCAGCATCCCTAGCAGCCTCAAGTGTTATGATCACACCTTTTGTGTTGTCCCTGTATCCAGCGTGAACCTCAGCCTCTACGACTGGGACGCCGATATTCGCATCCACCACGGCCTTGTGCAGATCCTCGCCTATGATCATGCTGCTGCATGTTCCGGCGACAGCTATGATCTTCGGATGGAACAGCTCCACAGCCCTTCTCAGCAGCCTAACAAGCTGCTCCTGCCCTCCGAAGACGAAACCCTTCTCATCGAGGCCTGTGGTCAGAACTCTGACGCCGTCCTCCTCCAGGAGCCTAGCGTGCTTGAAGCAGCATCCGCTGGGGCCATGGAGTATGATCACATCCACGCCGAGATCACGCAGAGTGTAAAGGGCAGCCACTATCGAGCTGGGGCGTGGGTGAATAACCTGAACTTCTGTATTCATCGATATCACCTGAAGCATTTAACACATAAAACCAGATGGTCCCCCGCTGAGGTGTATCTGCGGGCGACCTCGAGACCCTCCTGGAAGTTGCGTGCCGTGCATCCCCCGAGCCGCGGGGCGTACGGCTCAAGTCTTCTCCCGACCAGCACGAGCTCATCTATCTCATCCCTTCTCGACTCGATCATCCTCACAAGAGCATCAATATCCAGACCCTCGCAGACGCTCTCCGCATCCTCTCCCGCAACGAGACATATACGACCACCAGAGGCGAGATCGAGCGCCCTCTCGATTCCGGAGACCTTCAGCCCGGAGTTGGAGTTGTCTATGACGTTCACACCATCGAGCTGATACCGCGCCATCCGGCCCTGGAACCCCTCGAAGCCATCAAGGGCATCCACCGCGTTCTGCGCATCCACTCCAATCGAGATGGCGGCTGCCAGCGCACCTGCGATCCCATCGGAATATGCAGGAATATCCAGCGCTTCGCCTAGCGACAGGGGAAGCGATTTCTCTCTGACCTCAACAGATCTCCCCCGGATCCTCACATCACCGCTATGGCCAAATGTGATATCAGAGGAGAGCTTCGCATCCGTGTTCGCCACGATCCTCGCATCCAAATCTGAGAGAGAGAGCATCTGGAGCTTGGCAGTGCTCGCCCACATGGTTCCTCCTGCAATGAGATAGTCCCCCGCGAGGTCTGTTATCACCCCCACATCAAATGCTCCGGTGCCACCTAGCGAGACCTCTGAGATCAGAAAATCAGCTCTCTCCTCTGATGCGATCTGATGAGCGGCTATGAGATTTCCGGGGGTTATGCTCAGGCCGGATCTGATGAGCGACCTCCTTCCGCGGCTCCATAGCTCGATGCCGCTGGTGGTGTGCGAGATGACGCGCATATCGTGCGAGAGGATAAGCGCCAGCAGGAGGGCTGTGGTCGTCTTCCCCCTCGTCCCTGTTATCTCAACAGCCCTGAAGTCCCTCTCGCCCAGGATCATCCCCACAGCTCTGTGATGCGATATGATCCTCTTTCCAAGCCGTCTGGCATATGACAGTGTGCTGTTCTGAGGGGGAAGGTGCACGGGAGCAATAACGAGCGAGAACCTCTCCACGTTATGAGTGTTGTGGTATACCTCGAGCGACTCTGCATCGATGCCGAGCTCTCTGAGCCTCGATGCTATGATCCCCGCGCCGTGTATCGAGTCTAGGACTGCGACAGGCCCTAGAAGCTCTCTCTGGCCCTCCGATAGGCGAGATCCGCAATGCATTCATCTACGCCGAGCGGTTCGGCGCATGTCACCTCCACATCCCTGCCGTCTATTTTAACAACACCAACGTGCTTGCCCTTCGGTATTCCCAGCTCCCGGGGGATGTCCTCCAGCGTGTGCACCCCGGCTGCGAGGAAGAGCGGGATGGCCACGATCTTCCTCACATTGGTGCCTGCGAAGCTCATGAGACCCTCTGGTATCTTCGGATCATTGGCATTGAGATAAGCTGTTCTGACCGGCCCCGGATGCTTTCTTTTTATCATCCCTGCCAGCTCCTCCACCAGCGCCTTGTTGTAGGGCAGCGTGCTGCCATGCCCGAGCACAAGAAGTCCTATGTCCTCCATCCTCAAAACTCCATTTGCTACTTTTCCATATTTCAGTGTTAATGCAGCTCGATCTCATGTGTAATAAACCTACCCCATGAGATTCGAGCCCGTCCGGATGAGGGTGATTACAACAGACAGGATCCGGCACAAATTCTGGCATCGTCTCATTCAGGACACGTTCTGAGATTCCACTGCTGTGTTGGATAGCTTTCCATATTTTCGTCTCTAGATGTCGATTCCGGTCTGTTCCCCATCCATTCCTGGAATCGTCTTCTGCTTACTGATTTTCAGGACTTATCCAACACAGCAGATTCTACCGAAAAAATTATGGCCTGTGAGGTTAATTGAGAATGTGTTATGGGGAGATCCGGGTCGAGGGTCGCCGGAAGGGCGCTGATGCACCTGAAGGCGATCGAGTGCGCTCATGGTTTGAAGATCACAAACAAGAGCGAGATCGTTTCAGAGATAGCATGCAGGGTCTCTGATGAGAGGTCTGTTCTTACAATATGCACCTCCCTCAACACATGGGTCGCCATGAACAGAATCGGTGGTAGCATGTTCATACCGCGAGAGGTGCTGGAGCCACTCATCGAGCTCGCCGAGATCAGGGAGAGGTGTGCATGATCGCAGTCTTCATCTATTCAGCCTGCACCCTGGAGCCCATCTCGATGATCTCCTGAAACGCTGAGACCACACGCTCCAGATCCTCTCTGGGGATGAGATACGTGCTCAGCTTGAACTGCCTTGTGAGGCCGGGCTTTATGCCGCATATCCCGCGATCTTTCAGTTCATGGTACAGGAAGTAGCGGCCCTTCCTGGCGGTCTTCGAGATCTCGTAGAGCCTCTCGGATTTGAAGAACATCAGGTCGTGGTTGTGAGGCTTCTCGCCCTGCTGCTCGATTCCAAGCTCTTCGAGCTGTGACGAGAACCATCGCGCCTTGTCAACCTCCTCCTGCCACCTTCCGACGCGCTCCAGGACATGCGGGAAGCTTGCCATCATGGTCAGAAGCCCCGCACCGCGAACGGTGCACCCCAGCAGCTCGACCTCTTTATTCTTCTTGCTCTTCGAGCGTCTGAATATGATGTCCGCGTACTCCTGCTTCGCGCCCAAAATTCCTATAGGACCTGATGATGCCATGGACTTGTGGCCGCTCCCAACAACTATGTCAGCGTCGAGCCCGCGGGCGCTCACGGGCATCCTCCCTATGGAGTACGCCCCGTTGAGGAGCAGCGGCACACCCTCCTCGTGGCAGATCTCCGCAACCCTTCTCGCATCCACAAGATTCCCGTAGTTGCCATCGGGATACGTGAGCACTGCCAGGCTCACCCTGTAACCCTGGTCTGCAGCATCCCTTATCGCGTCCCTGTATCCCTCCGGGTTTATGGTGTACTCAGGCTCCCCGCTGTTTTCCACATATGAGATCTCGAGGCCTGCGCGCTCCGCGGCGAGAACAGTTGTGTAGTGTGCATTCCCATCTGCAACGATGTAATCGCCTGCATCACATAAAGAATGCATCGCAGCGTACATCCCCTCCCTGGCCCCGTGGGTTATGCGCACCTCATCAACATCCAGAAACTGGGGGAGGATCTCATGAACGAACTCCTCCACAGGAGGGTTTCTCACCCTGTCGAGCATCCCCTCGCAGAAGTCGCAGACAGAGTAACCATCGCCCCACTCGACGAGAGCAGCCCTCGCCTCCCGTGTGAGGATTCCGCCCCTCTGGAGCGGGTCGAGGTTTATCTCCGAGACGCTCCTCTTCATGCACCTGAACTTATCGAGCTTTGATGTGATACTGGATGGCATCAGAATGGTGCTCATTTGCATTCGTGATAACTTTTTCCATCTCCTCAGCAGAGATGAGCCAGATGGGGCATTTCTCCATGTATGACGTACTGAGCGTGTTCGGCTCCAAAAATGGAATATACATGGCTCCACCATACTCGATCGATGGCCTCACTGATTGGACACCGTGGTGCTCCCGCTCTGGCTCCCGAGAACACACTGCAGGGAATAAGGAAGGCGCATTCATGCGGAGCCGACATGGTGGAGATGGACGTGCGCCTCTCCTCCGACGGGGTTCTGGTTCTGATGCATGATGAGACCGTTGACAGAACAACGAACGGCTCCGGCAGGATTGAGGATCTGAGCATCCAGGAGCTCAGGTGCCTGGATGCAGGCGGAGAGCCTGTGCCGACGCTGAGGGAGGCGCTGAGGCTCGCGGAAGTTCTCGGAATCCAGCCGGTCGTTGAGATGAAGGAGGAGGGGTTGGAGGAGATCGTTCTCGAGGAGCTCCTCGGATCTAAAGCCATAGTGACATCGTTTTACCACACAAGCGTGCTTGAGCTCCGCGAGCTTCTCAGGGAGAGGAGGGGCGCGGAGGGCATAAGAACAGGCATCATCATATCGTCCCTGCCGGTGAACCCGGTGGATTTAGCCCTGGATGTGCATGCGGATGCGATATTTCCAAAGAGGGTGAGCCCGAACATCTTCAAGGTCGCACACAAAAGGGGCCTTAAAGTTTACCCCTGGACGGTCAACAACCCTGATAGAGCATCGTGGCTGCTCAGGCTCGGGGCGGATGGTCTGGTCACCGACAACCCCTGCGCGATAAGGGATGTGCTTAAAGCTGCTCCAGTAAACACAGGCAGGGAGAACTGCAAGTACTATCCGTGCCATCACTTCGAGGGGCAGGACTGCACCCACTGCTTCTGTCCCCTCTACCCCTGCAAGGACCCGGAGCTTGGCAGGTTTGTGAGGACGAAAAGAGGCAAGAGGTTCTGGTCGTGCATCAACTGCGTGCTCGTCCACATACCAGAGGTCGCCAGGTATCTCGAGGAGAGACCGGATGCTGGGACAGAGGAGCTGAAGAGCTTTCTTGGGACCACCGGGAGAGGGTGCTTCCGCAGGGTAAACCTTGCTGGTGAAATAAGCAGGTAGATCCGTTGATCCCATGGAGATGATTGGAGCAAGGGACATGTCCGAATAAGAGTTCTTATCCAGATATTCGAGGTCGCTCTTATGTATTCAGCAACTTGAAGGACATGCAAGCCGGTTGCTGAATGGACTCATTCGCTCGCAATGATCGTATGGCATGACTGGCGCCTCTTCGGGCAAGTTATCAGATGCATAAGAGCGTTCGAGGTTTAAGGATGCTGATTATTATGAGCGCATCTTCCTTATTCGGACAGGTCCGGAGCAAGAGCATGCATACAACCGCTGAATGAAGTCCATCGATCCCGGAAAGGACCCGCTCGATATCGGTGATGCGCTGAGATGGGCCATTCAGAGCGCATGGGCTTCTGCGCCCTGAGATGGTGTTCTGCGCATCTTTGTCGCTCGACGACAGAAAGCTTTATCCGCATTACCGTAGTATTGCGGGAATCATGAGAGCGATCATAGCACTCACAGTTGCTTTGTTGATGCTGATCCCGGTTATGGGGGTTGATGTGAGCTATCTATCCCCTGAGTCAGAGATCGTGACCACAGAGTCGATGGCAGCGTTTCTCAACGACAGTTGGACCCCAAGCACATTCATGCCCATAAATGATACAGCGATATGGCCGGATAAGAACAAGACACTTGCAAACAGCACTGCTGACATATACGGCGTTCTGAAGGGCGACTGGACGCCAAGCAAGTTCGAGCCTCCTGTGGATTACGCTGTTTGGCAGAACAAGGACAAGCAGCTTCTCGCCTCTGGATACGCCATCTACGACTTCCTCAGAGAGGACTGGACCCCAGGGAGTCCCGTCCCGATCGTCCAGACCGGGCTCTACAAGCTTCATCAGATGAACTGAAGGCCGCATTCACATGCGGCATATTTTTGATGCAAATTGGCTCTGCGGCCAGCGTGGCATGCAGGCTAACTCTTTTCATTTTGATTACAGTCACTGGACCGAACTCTCGCATGCGCTGAAGTGCCGTCTACATCGCATGTATCAGAGCCGGACTCCTGTTTGGGTTATTGTGCCTGCGTCAATGGAGAGACTGCAGGCTCCAATTTAAGGAAGCTGACCGCGCATCTCTAATCCCTGTTCATCCTCTCCTTGCATCGATATCTTCATAAGCGGCCCTGACCCGAGAGCTCACATCCGAGGTGTGGTCCATTGAAGGTAATCGGTCTTGCCGATAGCGAGCTTGAATCCAGTTTGAGGAAAGCGGGGATCGGCATGTCTGTATCAGAGGCGCGGTCCATAGCCACAATCCTGGGAAGGGATCCGACGCTGGCCGAGCTTTTCTGCTACGATGCCATGTGGTCCGAGCACTGCTCGTACAAGAGCAGCAGGGCCGTGCTCAGAGAGTTCCTGCCGACAGAGGGTCCGAATGTTGTTCTCGGCCCTGTCGAGGACTCCGGTATTGTGAGCATAGACGATGAATGGTGTGTGGTAATCTCCCACGAGAGCCACAACCACCCGAGCCAGATACTCCCGAACGAGGGGGCTGCGACCGGGATTGGCGGGATCGTGCGCGATGTGAACTGCATGGGCGCAAGGGTCGTCGCGACCGCAGATCCCCTCCGCTTTGGAGATCCGTATGGACGGGAGTCAAGCAGGGTGCGCTGGGTTGCTGAGGGTGTGGTCGATGGGATCTGGCAGTATGGCAATGCCCTGGGTGTGCCTGTCATCGCGGGAGATGTGGTTTTCAGCAGATGCTTCGACTACAACTGTCTCGTCAACGTGGTTGCAATTGGTGTCGTCAGAAGAGATGAGATCATAAGATCGCGTGCGCCTCCAGGCTCTGGCGAGAAGGGCTACGATGTCATACTTGTTGGAAAGCCGACCGACTCATCAGGTTTCGGTGGCGTGGTCTTCGCATCCGATACGCTCAGGGAGGAAGAGGAGGAGGCGAACCGCGGCGCGGTCCAGATCCCGGATCCGTTCCTCAAGAACGTTCTCTTCAAGGCCAACGAGGATCTCTTCAGGCTGGTGCGCGAGGAGGGCGTCGAGATAGGCTTCAAGGATCTAGGTGGTGGAGGGCTCACATGTGCATCCTCAGAGATGGGGGCTGCCGGGGGATACGGCATGGAGCTCGACCTCGACATGCTCCACGTCGCCGGAGAGTTCCCGCCTGAGGTTCTGTGCATAGCCGAGACCCAGGAGAGGTTTCTGATTATTGCTCCAAGGGAACTACGCGAGAGGATCCTCAGGATATACAACGAGGACTGGGACCTGCCAAATGTCTACGAGGGCGCAAGGGCGAGCGTGATAGGCAGAATGACGATTCACGACAGATACATAGTCCGTCACAGAGGCGAGGAGGTTGTGAACGTCCCCATAAAGCATCTGACCGGCGGGATAAGATACGAGAGGGCCTGGCGGCCCAGGATCAGAAATCTCCTCGAGCCTGCTGTGAAAATGCCAGAAGATCTCAACATGGTGATGCTCGAGCTCCTCTCCTCTCCCAATATCGCCTCAAGGGAGCACATCTACAGGTACTATGATACAGAGGTCCAGGGGAACACTGTGATTCGACCTGGAGAGGCTGATGCAGGCCTCATCGCTCCGGTCAGGGGAAAGGACTTCGGGATCGCGCTGTCTGTGGATTCAAACCCCTTTTACGGGAGGATCAGCCCCTACTGGGGAGGGGCCACGGCAGTGGCTGAGGCGATGAGGAATGTCGCCGCCATAGGCGCGACCCCATCGACGCTCACAGACTGCCTGAACTTCGGCAACCCGGAGAAGCCCGAGGCCTTCTGGGAGTTCAGGGAATCGGTTCGCGGTCTCGCTGATGCTGCCAGGAACCTCTGGCTCAAGGGTTATCCAGACCAGCCTGTCCCCATAGTCTCCGGAAACGTGAGCTTCTACAATGAGTCCCCTGAGGGGGCTGTGGACCCATCGCCTGTCATCGCATGTGTTGGCATAATGAAAGAGATCAGCAAGGCCATCACGATGCCGCTGAAGGAAAGTGGTGATGAGGTGTACCTCCTCGGGCCCAGGTTTGATGAGCTCGGCGGCTCGGAATACTACCGTGTCATCTGGGGCATCACAGGGGCGAACGTGCCTGTTGTCAGATTCCCGCTGGAGAGATCCATGATCTACACAGTCATAGATGCTGTGGATCGAGAGATCCTGCGGGCAGCTCACGATATATCGAACGGCGGGATGGCGATAACAGCGGCTGAGATGTGCATGCTCTCCGATCATGGCATATCCATCGACATATCCAGTCTCGGCGATATGCGACCAGACAGGCTCCTCTTCTCAGAGTCCTCAGGATTCATAGTGGAGGTTGTGGATGGAGCGGAGCAGGAGTTCGTGAAGATCGCCAGGAGCTATAATCTCAATCCGGTGAGGATCGGCAGGGTATCGACCGGAGGCATCGAGATCGAGAGGGATGGGAAGATGCTTGTGCGGCTCGATCTCGAGGATGCAAGAGACGCCTGGAGCTCTGGCCTGAGGGAGGCGATGAGATGAGGATCGCTGTGATACAGTTCCCGGGCACGAACTGCGAGCATGAGACGCTTGTGGCTGTAAAGGAGTGCGGCATGGATGGGGAGATCTTCAGATGGAACCGGCCTGAGCAGGAGCTCTGCGAGTTCGATGGGTATGTGATACCTGGAGGCTTCTCATACCAGGACAGGGTGCGTGCGGGAGTGATAGCATCAAAGGAGCCGGTCATGGCCACGCTGAGGGAGGAGGCTGCGAATGGAAAGCCGATCATAGGGATATGCAACGGCTTTCAGATACTCGTGGAGTCAGGAATACTTCCATTCGGGGATGGTGTGAGGCTGGCGCTTGCGCAGAACGTCATGATCAGAGGGGGAGAGATCGTGCGTCGCGGCTACTACTGCGCCTGGACGATGCTCAGGCATGATGCTGAGGAGAGGAGATGCAGCGGATCCTACATTCTGAGGCGGGGGGAGATCCTGAGCATACCGATCGCCCACGCTGAGGGGAACCTTGTCTCATCCGATAAAAAGGTCATCGAGAGGCTCATCGAGGATGACCAGATCGTTTTCAGGTACTGCAGCGAGCGAGGAGATATAATCAGCGAGTTTCCAGTGAATGTGAACGGATCCACTGAGAACATCGCCGGCATATGCAACCCTGAGGGCAACGTCCTGGGGATGATGCCGCATCCGGAGAGGGCGTTTTTCGCATGGCAGCTCCCGTGGAAGCACCCCAGGGTACGGGGATATGGCCCTGGAAGGATCGTCTTCGAATCGATGAGGAGATACATAGAGGAGAGGCGATTATGATTATCAATCTGAGAGTATGGCTCAAGATACCCGACGCAGAGGCTGCCACTGTGAAGAACACGCTCCTGAGGCGCATGGGCTACCAGGGCATCATAAGGGATGTCAGGCGCGAAAGGCTCCTGAGCATAGAGTCTGATGACGTGAGCGATCCTGACTCTCTGATAAAACAGCTCACCCGAGAGCTCGTCAACGAGAACAAGGAGAACTTCGCGGTCTCAGTGGGCTCCCTCGAGCTGAGCAACGGCTGTGTTCCTGTAAAGGTGAGCCTCTGGATCGAGGACGGCGAGGCCATCTCCATAAAAGATCGTCTGGTGAAGAGGCTGGGTCTGAAGATGATCCGATCTGTGCAGCGGGCCAATATCTGGAAGCTCTACATAGACGGAGATGATCCGGAGTCTGTGGCCAGGAGGATCGCGGAGGAGCTTCTGGTCAACCCAAACAAAGATAGATATGAAATTATTAAATTAGGTTGATTCCAGGCTCCACCCGGGATTCAGTCTCCTGGAGAGCAGCGGAAGCCCTGTCCTTCGGGGGCAGGAAGTTGCCAACGACAAAAAGCTTGATCTGATATCACATGGTAGTGTTTTGGTATGAACCATAAAGAGGCTATAGAGAGGGCGAAGGAGCATTTCGGCAGGCTTCTGGAGGAGCAGCTTGCGAGGGTTGAG
The DNA here is from genome assembly GCA_029553285.1 of Methanobacteriota archaeon. Classification (GTDB taxonomy): domain Archaea; phylum Halobacteriota; class Methanosarcinia; order Methanotrichales; family Methanotrichaceae; genus Methanothrix_B. The sequence continues at coordinate 46,745 of JAKPCO010000112.1, read as the reverse complement.
CAGATGAAGGCTGCCGGCGGGTGGATAGACTACAGCGATCTGAAGCCGCTGATCATAGGATACGTCGATGGCGATGGAATCGGACCTTACATAACAGGCGAGGCCATAAGGGTCCTCCAGAGCCTCCTGAGGGATGAGATAGAGCGCGGGGATGTTGAGTTCCGGAAGATCGAGGGGCTCAGCATAGAGGAGAGGGCAAGGGCGATGAAGGCTCTGCCTGATGATGCTCTTGAGGCCCTGAAGAAGTGCCATGTGATACTGAAGGGCCCGCTCACAACGCCGAAGAAGGGGGATCCATGGCCAAACCTGGAGAGCGCAAACGTGGCGATGCGCCGCGAGCTTGATCTCTTCGCAAACGTGAGACCCGTCTCGATACCATCCGAGGGGATAGACTGGGTCTTCTTCAGGGAGAACACCGAGGGCGAGTACGTCCTCGGAAGCAAGGGTCTCAACGTCACCGAAGATCTTGCGGTCGATTTCAAGGTCATAACCACACAGGGCTCGGAGCGGATAATACGGCTTGCCTTCGATTATGCCAGGAGGAACAGAATCAACAGGGTATCTGTGGTGACAAAGGCAAATGTCGTGAAAACAACAGACGGGAAGTTCCTCGAGATCGCGAGATCCATCGCTAAAGAGTACCCTGAGATAACCTTCGACGACTGGTTCGTCGACATAATGGCGGCGAAGCTCGTGGATGCAAAGAGGAGGCGGGACTTCAGGGTCATAGTTCTTCCAAACCTATACGGAGATATACTCACTGATGAGGCTGCGGAGTTCCAGGGAGGCGTGGGGACAGCGGGAAGCGCGAATATAGGCAAAAGATATGCTATGTTCGAAGCGATACACGGCTCAGCCCCGAGGATGGTACAGGAGGGAAGGGCGCAGTACGCGGATCCATCGAGCATCATGCGCGCCTCGACGATGATGCTCCGTCACGTCGGGATGGTTGAAAAGGCGAGGAAGCTCGAGATGGCCCTGGACATCTGCTGCCAGTTCGAGAGGAAACTGGTGATGACCGGCAGGCCGGGAGGTGCCACCGGCAGGGAGTTTGCGGACTACGTTATATCGACGATGAACTCTGATGATCTTGAGAGCAGATGGCTCTCATACACAGGCAAAGGGATTTAGCCTGAGAGAACGAGATCATCAGCGTGATAGAGCTGGCAGAGCGGTTTCTCAGCCTCAGATCCGAGGATGTGTGCATACTGAAAGCCATAGAGGCCGGAATGCGCCGGAGGGAGTGGGTGCCCCTCGAGGAGATCTCGGCCATCTCCGGCATACCGGCCTCGAAGGCTGAGTACTATCTCAGGCTGCTTTCAGGCAGAAAGCTCGTCTCCTACACGAGTGTGCCGTACGAGGGGTACCAGATCGAGTTTGCAGCATACGATCTTCTCGCCCTTCACGATCTCGTCAGGAGGGGCTTCGTGGCATCGCTTGGCGACAGGCTGGGCGTCGGCAAGGAGTCCGTCGTCCATGAGGCCCTGAATGACATTCCGCTGGTTATAAAGTTCCACCGGGAGGGGAGGACCAGCTTCTCCAGGGTGAGAAGGGTCAGGGACTATCTCAGGGACAGGCCGAAGGTCGCATGGATATATGCTTCAGCTCTTGCGGCCAGAACTGAGTTTGAGGTGATGAGAAGGCTTTACCCATCTGTGGCTGTCCCCAGACCAGTTGCCAGAAGCAGGCATGCCGTTGTGATGGAGAGGGTCCCCGGGGCGCTTCTCACAAAGACCGATCTTGATGATCCTGCATTCTATCTCAACAGAATCCTTGAGGAGATGAGGAAGGCTTACAGGCTCGGAGTGATACACGCAGACCTGAGCGAGTACAATGTCATCGTGGGGGATGACATAACCATTATCGACTGGCCTCAGGCAGTTGGCAGGGATCACGAGAGCGCTGAGGAGCTTCTCTCAAGGGATGTCTCCAACATACTGAAATACTTTAAGCGCAGATACAAAATAGATCTGGAACCAGAAGAAGTCATCCGAAAGATAAAGGTTGATGATGGATAGCAGGATATTCGGTGTGGATATCGCCAGCGGCTCTCCCAGAGGCAGGAGCCAGCCGAGCTACGCGCTTTTTGTGATAGATGGGGAGAGCAGCTACTGCTATGACATGATTAGCAGGCAGAAGCTCATCCGGATTATAAGAGAGAAGAAGCCGGACATCATAGCTGTGGATAATATCTACGAGCTCGCCGCGGACAGGAACGAGCTCACAGTCCTCATGAGGCTGTTCCCCCCCGGCACCAGAATCGTCCAGGTGACCGGAGGGGATCGTCCAGAGCCGCTTGTCAAGGTGGCGAGGTGGCATGGAATCGTCTTTGACAGGCTGAATCCGATGCACGAGGCTGAGGCGTGTGCACGCCTTGCCGCAAAGGGCATCGGGTGTGCTGTATCCGTCTTTGAGGACAGGACCTGGATAAAGGTGAGCCGGAGGCGCTCTCCCGGAAGGGGTGGATGGAGCCAGAACAGATACTCCAGGAAGATACACGGAAACGTGAAGCTTCTCTCCAGAGAGATCGAGCACAATCTCAAAGAGAGCGGGCTGGAGTTCACAATGAAGGCTGTGGAGGGGCTCGGCGGTTACATAAGATGCGAGTTCGTGGTCGAGGCGCCCAGGGATAGGGTGCCGGTGCATTCCAGCTCGAGGGGAGACGTCCAGATACGCGTTGCACCCATACCGCGGCAGCATCTGCAGTTCGTGCCACTGCAGCAGCGCAGGGACTACATAATCGTTGGCATAGATCCCGGGACCACAACAGGGCTCGCAGCCCTCAACCTCAGGGGAGAGCTCGTCGATATCGTCTCGGCCAGAACCATGTCGTCCTCGGATGTCATTGAGTGGATAGCGGCGCGCGGAAGACCCCTGATAGTGGCCACGGACGTCTCGCCAGCACCAGGGGCCGTGGAGAAGATCAAGCGGGCGTTCAATGCGGTTCTCTTCTCGCCCGGAGAGGATCTGGCCGCGGAGGATAAGATAATGCTGGCAAGGCCGTTCAACTACAGGAACGATCACGAGAGGGACGCGCTTGCAGCTGCCATGAGCGCATTCAAAAAGTACAGAAACAAGTTCAGCCAGGTGGAGAAGAAGATCTCGAGGGATGTGAACCCGGACGAGGTGAAGGCGCTTGTGGTGAGGGGTTACTCCATCGAGAAGGCGATGGCGGAGCTTCTGGAGGCTGATGAGGCGCCTGCGCAGTCACCTGAAGAGCCTCCGCAGATCCCGCAGCCCAGGCCTGAGGAGCTGAGGCTTCTGACAGAGCAGGTCAGAAACCTCAGGGAGTACGTGGAGGACCTCCGGGCTGAGATATCCTCTAAGGATAAAGAGATCTCGGAGCTGAAGAGACAGCTGGAGAAGCTGGAGGACAGGGCCTACAGGGAGATGAAGCGCGACCACGAGATCCGGATAAGAGATAAGGAGATCGATAGGCTCAGAAATCTGCTGAGGGCCGAGCGCAAACGCCTGCGGAGTTTCCGGGCAGAGGCGCAGAGGATCAGGAAGGCGGAGCGGATAGAGGAGATGGCAGGATACAGAAAGCTGAAGCCTGTTCCTGTCTTCTCAAAGGAGGCGATCCTCTCCGCGAGGAGCAGGTGGTCCATTGGCAGGGGGGATCTCATCCTGCTCCAGGATCCGTCGGGCGGTGGCCCGAACACGGCTGATCTCATCGCAGATCTTGAAGTGGAGGCTGTGGTTGTCATGAAGGATATGCCTCAGAGGATGAGGGAGTACTTCATGGAGAAATCCGTTCCCGTGCTCAGCGCAGAAGATCTCTCAATAAAGACGATAGACGGGATATCATTCGTGGATCCTGAGATGCTGAAGGCCGCGAAGGAGAGATGGGAGGAGCAGAGAAAGGCATACGAGGCGGAGAAGAGGGCTGAGAGGCTCAGGAGCATCATCGAGGAGTACAGGGCTGAGAGGCTCAGGGAGGAGAGGCTCGAGGCCAAGCGGCGATCGAGAAGCCTCTTAGATGCTTGATTGTGGAATGTGCCAGGATCCAGCATCTTGCAGCTCTTGATACCTTGAGGACATGGAGATCGATTCTGTTGTTCGTCAAGATGATCGATACCTCTCTGTTGGAATTCTAAAAAACAGGCTTTGCGAGTCCAAATGGTAATGTGGGCATCGAAACCTCTCGCTGCAGGGCAAAGACTATATCAGCATTGAGCTCAGAGTCTGATGCATGATCGGCAGGCAGACCCAGGTCGTGGACTGCAGGGAGAGCATGGGGCTGGCAAAGGGTGGTGGGCTCGCGCAGAGGGGCACCCTATCAGAGGCTGCGAGGCCGGATGTTATAGCGATCGCGATGTCCCCAGGCAGGAGGCACATCACAAAACCCGTCTGCGAGATAACTTACGGGCTGAGAAGGGAGGGCATACAGACGAGCGTTCTGGTTCTGGAGGCCGGGACTGGCGTTCCTGACTCCTTCCCGCAGGCGTCGAGGGGCTACGGCCCGACATTCGGTTTGACCCCGAAGGAGATCGAGCAGATACAGCGGCACAAGATAGCCGTGATACACCTCGGCAACGTGAAGTCTCATGTCATCTACAAGACGAGAGACATCCTCGCGTTTGTCGATATTCCTGCTGTCGTCGTATCGCAATGCCCGGTGGACTTCGAGGACTTCGCAAAGGAGGGCGTGAAAACGCGGGTCGTCATGCCACCGAAGAGCAGGCAGGTCACAAAGGGCACTGTTGTGGATATCGTCACCGGAGTGACAAGAGGCGCGACATGTGGCAGGAGCAAGCTCAACACGCTTGCCAAGGTCCTGAACAAACACCTCGCTGAAATGGAATCGAAGAGAACCGAGTGATCGCGCGTGAAGTACGTGGTGCTTCTCGGAGATGGAATGGCCGACTGGCCGCTGGAGGCTCTGGGCGGGAGAACGCCCCTGCAGGCTGCATGCAAGCAGAACATGGATCTCATCGGGCGCATAGGGCGATGCGGTCTCGCCCGGACGGTGCCTGAGGGCATGACCCCTGGAAGCGATGTGGCAAACCTCTCCATAATGGGATATGATCCGAGGAGGTATTACACAGGGCGGGCCCCCCTTGAGGCTGCTGCGATGCGGGTACCTCTTGGGGAGAACGAGATCGCGTTCAGATGCAATTTCGTCACTGTGATTGATGGCATCATGGACGACTACAGCGCCGGTCATATCACATCTGAGGAGGGCGCTGAGATAGCGAGATCCCTGAAGAATGTTGTGCCGGGCGGCAGGATATATCCTGGGGTGAGCTACAGGAACATCGTTGTGTTAACAGCATGCAGGGATGCGGTCTGCACGCCACCGCATGATATAATGGGCAAACCCATATCAGATCATCTTCCCAGGGGGGATGATGCGCACATCCTCATAGACATCATGGAGAGGGCCCGGCCGCTGCTCGAGAACCATCCTGTCAATCGCAGGCGCGTGAGCATGGGTTTGAAGCCCGCAAACATGATCTGGCTCTGGGGGCAGGGGCCTGCGCCGTCGATGCCCAGGTTTCATGACATCTACGGTTTGGATGGCGCGGTGATCTCAGCGGTTGATCTTCTGAAAGGGCTGGGGGTCTACGCTGGCTGGCGCGTGATCGATGTTCCGGGGGCGACGGGCACGATCGATACCAACTACGCTGGCAAGGTCGAGGCCGCGCTCAGAGCTCTTGGATCAGTGGACATCGTCTATCTTCATATAGAGGCGCCGGACGAGGCCGCACACTCGGGGGATGTGGAACAGAAGATAAGAGCGATAGAGCTCTTCGATGAGAGGGTGGTTGGCCCGATGATCAGCGGCCTGAAGAGATCTGGAGAGCCGTGGCGTGTGCTTCTTCTCCCGGATCATCCCACGCCCATAAAGATAAGAACACACTCCACCGACCCGGTGCCATTCGCGATAGCCGGGTCTGGAATAGATGCGGATTCTGTAGATGTCTTCGACGAGATCTCAGCGTCCAGGGGAGGCTATGGAAGGGTCGAGGGGAAGGATCTCATCAGGATGCTCATCGCGGGATGATCTGCAGCTGTACATCCAGAGGCAGATCGAGATGAGAGGGCTCAGATGCTGCCTCAGAAGAAGAGCGTCTCTAAGAATCGGATCATGATCTCAAAAAGCGATTCGCTCTTGCAATCTGGACTTGACCGGAGCGGCACTGTTTCTGAAATGCGTTCCTGGTGAACGGCCGCTTCCAGCAGCCACACACAACTTATAAGTTGGCAAAAACATAAGATCCCACTGGCATCATCTTGATTACCTGCCAGCCACTCGTTCAGGAGCAGACCGCTGCTGATGGCAGCAGGTATCTCCCTGGGGCTGCTGAAAGCCAGCCGGGAGGTCCGAGCGTATTCTAACACGAGCAGGGCTGCTGAAAGCATTCTCCCCGGGGATAGCTTAGAAAAGCGTGATCCGGGACTTTCGGGGTCGCAGTCCAGGCGCGTCTAAACTATTTATATAGGATATCCCAATACATGATGTAGGCTGATGGACGATATAAATCTGCTCAGCAAATAAAAAATGATTGAGGTGATAGGCTGCATCAGAAAGATGTTGACGAGGCTGTTGTAACGAGGGTCAGGGTCCCTCGCAAGCAGAACAGGGAGGTATTCGGGTACGTGGAGAGCCTCCTGGGCTCGAACCGTATCAAGGTAAGATGCATGGACGGCCAGACTAGGATCGCCAGGATACCGGGAAAGATGAAGAAGCGGATATGGATCCGCGAGGGGGACGTCGTAATAGTGGTTCCCTGGGAGTTTCAGGACGACAAGGCGGATGTGATATGGAGATACACCGGCCCTCAGGTCGACTGGCTTGAGCGCAAGGGATACCTCAAATCAACACCATGAAGCGAAGGAGCGAGGAGGAGCTCGACGCGCGTATCGATCTCTTCCGCAGGCGTATAAAGGACTCGAACGATTTGAAGGTAAGGGATGACGTTTTTGATACGCGCACCCTCATGAACCTCTACTATCTGTCCAAGAAGGGCTATGTCGAGGCCCTGGGGGGCTCGATCAGCCGTGGGAAGGAGGCAAACATATTCCACGCGCTCGGCCGGGGGGGCAGGCATCTCGCCCTGAAGATCTACAGGGTCGCTACAAGCGACTTCAAGGCGATGCAGGACTATATCCTGGGGGATCCGAGGTTCAGAAGCGTGAAGGGCAACAAGCGCAGCCTTGTGAATGCCTGGACCAGGAAGGAGTACAGGAACCTGCTCAGGGCAGAGGAGGTCGGCGTGCGTGTGCCACACCCCTACACCGTCAGGGAGAACATCCTGGTTATGGACCTCATTGGGACCGATGGAGTTGCTGCGCCTCTTCTCAGAGAGGTGGAGCTTGAGAAAGAGGAGGCGGAGCGCGTCTACAGGAGGATCGCGGATTATATTGTCGCCCTCCACAACCGCGCGGGGCTCGTCCATGCGGATCTGAGCGAGTTCAACATACTATATGATGGGGAGCCTGTGCTGATAGACATGGGCCAGGCTGTGACGCTCGACCACCCGAACTCGATGGAGTTTCTCAAAAGGGATATATCCAATCTGGTTAGGTTCTTCAGGGAGCGCTACGGCGTGGGATCTGAGGATGAGATCTGGAGCAGGATAGAATCAGAGGATGAAGGTGCGCATGGAGATAGAGGTTCTTAGATGAATATCAAGATTCCCAGCGACAGGATCGGCGCGGTAATAGGCCCGAATGGCGAGACGAAGAGATACCTGGAGGAGAGGTGCAAAATATCGCTTGATATAGACAGCGAGAGCGGTGTTGTCACCGTGACCTCTCAGGGGGATGCCCTGGAAGCCATGAAGGCGATGGATGTTCTCAGGGCAATAGCGAGGGGCTTCTCGCCAGAGCGGGCATTCGCACTGCTCGACGACGACATGCTCATGCTTGACATAATGGATCTCTCGAGCCTGGCCGCGACGAAGAACGACATGATCCGGATAAAGGGAAGGATCATAGGCAAGGACGGCAGGACCAGGGAATTGATGGAGAGCCTGACAGGGGCCAGGATCTCCGTCTACGGAAAGACAGTATCCATCATCGGATACCCTGAGCAGATAAAGGTCGTGCGCTCTGCGCTCGAGATGCTGATCGACGGCGCGCCACACGGCAACGTTTACAGCTTCCTTGAGAGGAAGCGGAGAGATCTCCTGGAGATGGAGCTCTGAAATGGATTTCAGCAGCGAGCAGTGGCTTGTTCTGATCGTGCTGGCCCTGGGGCTGCTCTCTCTCCTCGGGACAGCGATTGGCGGCGAGAGGGGGATCAGCAGCTGGGGGCCTGTGATATTCGTGAGGACGACCAGGGGTCTCGGCCTGCTCGACAGGCTTGCAGGTGCGAGGCGTCTCTGGCGTTTAACAACGACACTCTGCATGCCTCTCGTCCTTGCGGGAATGATCTACTTTATGCTCCTGCTGCTTCTGATGGTGTATGTGATGTGGAGGGCGCCACCCGAGCCCGGGAGCTACAGCTCTCCGCGGAACGTTCTGCTCATACCCGGAGTCAATCAGTACATACCACTTGTGTGGGGATGGATCGCTCTCTGCGTCACGATAGTGATTCACGAGCTCTCACATGGAATCCTCTGCAGGGTCGAGGGTATACGGGTAAAATCGATGGGTGCGATATTTCTGCTCTTCCCAATAGGCGCCTTCGTCGAGCCGGATGATTCCGAGCTCTTCGGGGACGAGAGGAATCCCCCAAAGGCAACACGACAGGCAAGGATGAGGATACTGTCTGCAGGAGTCATCGCGAATTTTCTGGTAGCTGCGCTGGCACTGACCCTCTTCTTCGGACCTGTCATAAACGCGCTATCGCCAGTCGACAGGGTCATTGTTGTGAGCGTCGAACCTGAAAGCGGATTTGCGGGCGACATACGCGCGGGAATGGTTGCATCAGGCGCGGGCAGCCTTGAGGAGCTTTACAGGATCGCGTCGGAGGGGAGATCCCTCGAGCTCTTTGACGATGCTGGCAGGGCATCGATCTCCGGAGAGCCGGCTCTGGGGGTGCTCGTGGTCGACACATTTGACGGATCGCCGGCGAAGGATGCCGGAATGCCGGACAGGTTCGTGATCACGGAGATAAATGACACAAGAATCGAGTCTCTTGAGAGCTTCAGGGATTACATGAACTCCACATCTCCCGGACAGGTTCTGAAGATAAACACCACTGTGGGAACCTACAGCGTGAAGCTCGCACCCAAAGGTGATGGCACCGGCATGATGGGGGTCGCAATCTCCGGCACGGCGCTGTGCATCAATGGGGTTATCCTTCAGGAGTTCCAGGCGGAGAGGTTCCTCTCGCTCATGAGATCGATCCCATCAAGCGGGTTGAGGGGGTTCAACACGCTCATGGGATTGCCGTTTGCGGGCATCGGCGGCTTTACATCAGACGGGTTCCAGGGCTTCAGCGGCTCGATGCTGTACCTCTTCGAGCCGACCGGCTGGGCGAAGCCACTGGGTGGTAAAATATTCTGGATCGCAAACCTCCTGCTCTGGATAGGCTGGATCAACATGTACGCGGGTCTATTCAACTGCCTGCCGACGATACCGCTCGATGGAGGCCACATAGTTCGCGACATGATCCGGACGCTCCTCGACAGGGTGATGAGCGAGAGGAGCGCCGAGCGGTTCACAAGAGGTATTGTGGCCGCGCTCTCATGGCTCGTGATATCCTCGCTGATCTTCACAGTTCTCGGCCCGTATCTGGCTCACGGGATACCGCTCTGAGAGGAGGCGGGCCACGGCAAAAGCAGGAAATACATCTGACAGCCTTTCAGTGTAGATCTCTGAGAGACGGATGCACTCAAGGCCGGCGCGCTCGCATGCAGCCTCCACAATAAACTCGCCCACGCCAGCTGCAACAATCCTCCGGATGTTGTGCCTCTCAGCTATTCTTGATATGCCACTGGATATGATCGATATCTGCCGGGATTTCGCCTGCGCTGCGATCGAGAGCGCCCCATCCTCCCCGAGCTCATCCAGATCCGAGCACACCGTCCTCGCGAGCCTTCTGAGCGCTCCCTCACGGCTCTTCGGCCCGCTATCCGGCGTCTCGCACGAATACGCATCCGGTTTTATATCCCCCAGCGCGAGGTACGCATCTGCTGTTATTGAGAAGAGCTCGGATGAGAGCGGTGCAGAACCGCAGGAGAGATAGACGCAAGGGAGCAACGCTGCGAGGTTTGTGCGCAGCACCCCTGTATATATCAGCTCCCCACGCATCAGCCTCTTCAGATCCGTACAGCCGGAGAGCGGGCGGTCAATCACAGGTATGATATCAGTGGTTGTCGAGCCCATATCAACGAAGATGCATTCCCCGATATCTCTGAGGAGAAGAGCGATAGATGCGGACCAGTTTGCAGCAGCCAAATCCAGGGCGTTGTCTCCTGAAATGCTTTCGTGAAATCCGCCCAGCCCCCAGAAATGCACGGTGCAGTCGAACGCCCTCTTGACCTCTGATGCTATGAACATAACCCCCTCCCTTCTGCTCTCAAAGCAGTCCGCGAGCTCGCCGGTCATGACCACGCCCACTGCATCAGGCCTCAACCTGGAGCTCAGCCCGGCGAGATGATCCCCCAGTGGGGATCTCTTCCAGAGGGGGAGGTACCTGATCTCCGCAAACCGCCCGTCGGAGCTCGCAGCCTTTGTATTCGCCCCGCCAATGTCGACGCCGAGAATCACACTTCTGCAGGCATATCCTTACCATAAAAGCTTTAGGTATGAAGCCCATGGAGTTTCCGGAGATTCATCATGGCTGCTAAGGAGATGTACCCTGAGCCCACCTTTCTGGAATGCGGGTTCGCCGATCTGGATTACAAGGTAGTCCAGCGGGGGATCTGTTGTCTGTGCGGCACCTGTATAGCCCTCTGTCCCAGGATCGGGCAGCAGAATCGAAAGCCAACACTTATGGAGTACGATCCCCACTGTGGTTTATGCTATGCATACTGCCCGAGGAGCTTCTTCGAGATGCCATTCTTTGAGAGGAAGCTCTTCGGGAGATCCAGGGGGTCTGACGAGGCCCTGGGGATATACCGGAGCGCTATGGCCGCGAGGGCAGCGCCAGTTCGCGGCAAGGTTCAGGATGGTGGGGTTGTAACTGCTCTTCTGGTACACGCGCTCGAGACCGGCGTGATCGACTGCGCAGTTGTTACCGATAGAAACTCAAGGTGGCAGACGATACCAAAAGTCGCTACCACCCCGGAGGAGATCATTGCAGCTGCAGGCACCAAGTACACCATAACCCCAAGCGTTGTTGGAGTTCAGATGGCCATAGACAAGGGGTTCACGAAGATCGGGTTCACGGGGACGCCCTGCCAGATACAGGCTCTTCGCAAGGCCCAGATGCTTGAAGAGCCATACCAGTTCGGCCAGGATAAGATCGCCCTCCTGATCGGTCTCTTCTGCATGGAGAACTTCGATTACCAGAGGCTCATGACAGGTCTGGTGAAGGAGAAGATGAATCTGCAGCCCACAGATATTGAGAGGTTTGAGATACAGAGAGGCATGTTCAGGGTCATCTCAAAGGATGGCGTGAAGGAGGTGCCCCTCCAGGAGACGGATGAGTTCACATGGGCTGGATGCGGTCCATGCTTCGACTTCACAGCGGAGCTTGCGGATGTCTCTGTGGGCAGCGTCGGATCCCCGGGCGGATGGTCCACGGTGCTCGTGAGGACCGATGCCGGTGAGGGGATATACAGATCCGCGCTCTCTGCAGGCGTGATCGAGGAGAAGGCGCTGACGGATAAGGGCATGGCTCTCATGAAGAGGCTTGCATCCGAGAAGGTCTCCAGATTCGAGGATTACGCGTCCAGATGCAAGCTGGATATAAGGAGAATTTAAAAGCCCATGCGCTTGCGTCCGGCCGAAAGAGTCATGGGTTGATGGGAAGATCGTATGCTCTCGATAGGGCTTGCTGGAAAGCCGAACGCCGGGAAATCGACGTTCTTCAAGGCTGCAACTCTTGCAGATGCCGAGATAGCGAACTATCCGTTCACAACCATCGATGCCAACCACGGCATATCATACGTGAGGGTGAGGTGTCCATGCCTCGATCTCGGCATCAAGGGCGGATGCGGCAGATGCATCAATGGGAGCAGATTCGTGCCTGTGGAGCTCATAGACGTCGCAGGGCTGGTCCCGGATGCTCACCTAGGGCGGGGTCTTGGGAATGAGTTTCTTGACAGCCTCCGCCTGGCTGAGGCGGTGATCCACGTGCTCGACGCATCAGGCTCCACAGATGCCGAGGGGAATCCGGTTGGCGTCGGAAACTACGATCCTCTGAGGGATGTTGAGTTTCTCAAGCACGAGATAAGCATGTGGCTCTTCGGGATCCTGGAGAGGAACTGGGCGAAGCTGATGCGCCAGTACACCTCGGAGAAGGCGAAGCCGGAGCAGATCATATACGAGCAGCTCGGTGGCGCGGGCGTGGCCGATAAGGATGTGCGATGGGCCCTCTCCCGCATGGACTCTGATCCTGCGAGCTGGAGCAGGGATGATCTCAGAAGGTTCGCAGAGCTTCTCAGGCAGTCCAGCAAGCCCATGATCATAGCAGCCAACAAAATAGATCTCGCGCCCAGGGAGAACATCAGGAGGCTCATGGAGCTTGATGAGATCGTGGTGCCTGTGAGCGGGGCTGCGGAGATCGCCCTGCGGATGGCTGATAAGGCAGGCGTTATAAGATACCTCCCGGGAGATCCCGATTTTGAGATCGTGGGCGAGCTGAACAGGGCTCAGAAGGCCGGCCTTGATAAGATAAGAGCACTCCTGAGAGAGTATGGCTCCACCGGAGTGCAGGAGTGCATCAACCGCGCGGTCTTCGATCTCCTCGACTACATAACCGTCTACCCCGTGGAGGACGAGAACAAGTTCACCGACAGAAACGGCGTGGTCTTGCCTGATGCATACCTCATGAAGAGGGGGTCCACAGCGCGCGATCTAGCCTACAGGGTCCACACAGACCTGGGCGAGAGCTTTCTCTTCGCGATAGATGCACGCAGGAAGCTGCGTGTCGGGGAGAAGTACGAGCTTAAGGACGGGGATGTTATAAAAATAGTGGCAACCAAATGATCGCACTCGGGATCGCGTCGTAACCAATTCGGCGGGATTCCTGTCAGGAGAGGCAGGAGCAGAGCTGGTGGTGCACCAGCTGTCATCATGAATCTGTGGCTTCGAGAGCAAATGAGGAAAACCGGGAGATGCTGCTCAGAGGATCGAGGCTGGGAGATATCTCCGGGGAGGTGCTGAATTTCATCTCCTCGAGGGATGCGGATTTGTGGATAGCAGAGGCTGACGTTCTTGTGGACATGGCGCACCTTCTGATGCTCTACGAGAGGGGGCTGATACAGCGGGGGGACTGCGCCAGGATACTCACGGCGCTGAAAGAGCTGCTCGCAGAGGGGTTTGATGTGCTCGGCGAGGGTGAGGACATACATGAGGCGATCGAGGCTTACGTCATAGAGCGTGTGGGGCCAGCCGGTGGCAGAATGCACACTGCGCGATCGAGGAACGACGAGGTGGCCACATGCATCCGGATCGCTCTGAGAGAGCAGATGCTCGGCCTTATGGAAGAGCTCATCCAGCTGATAGATGTTCTGGTACAAATCGCATATGATACCCGGGAGCGCATCATCCCCGGGTACACGCACCTTCAGCACGCTCAGCCCACGACTCTCGCACACCATCTCCTCGCGCATGCAGACGCTCTAATAAGAGATCTCGAGAGGTTCGAGGACGCCTACGAGAGGGTCAACCTCAGCCCGCTGGGCGCAGCTGCATTCGCATCCACCGGATTCGAGATAGACAGACACATGACATGTGAGCTCCTCGGCTTCTCAGGGATTGTGGAGAACAGCATGGACGCTGTGTCAGGCAGAGACTTCGCTCTTGAGGTTCTCGCAGACACATCGATACTGATGATCAGCCTGAGCAGGATCGCAGAGGAGATCATACTCTGGTCGACCTCGGAGTTCGGATATGTGGAGGTGAACGATCTCTTCGCCTCGACGAGCTCCATAATGCCGCAGAAGAAGAACCCGGATACGGCTGAGCTCGTGAGAGCGAAGAGCGGGACCGCCATCGGCTCACTGGTCGGCGCGCTGAGCATCTGCAAGGCGCTCCCGATGAGCTACAACAGGGATCTGCAGGAGCTCACGCCCCACATATGGCGCGGGATTGGAGCCGCGAGATCCTCACTGAGGGTCATGAGGGGATGCATATCAACGCTAAGGTTCGACTTTGAGAGGCTTGAGAGATCATCCACAGATGGATTCACAACCGCCACCGAGCTTGCGGATTCAATGGTCAGAATCACGGGCATACCATTCAGAACAGCCCACCAGATTGTGGGGAAGATCGCGCGCCTTCCAGGGAAGCCCAGCCTGGAGGACCTCGACAGAATAGCCATGGAGGTGGCAAACGTTCGGCCGAGCCTCATGGGGTTCACTGCTGAAGATCTCGAGAGGGCTCTGGATGCGAGAACTAACGTCGCAATGCGTGCCAGGCCGGGCGGCCCTGCGCCGGCTGAGGTCTCAAGGATGCTGGATGCCAGGAAAGAATATCTGAAATCAGCATCGTCCAGACTCAGAGAGAGACGCTCAAGGGTTGAGTCTGCGATAAGTCACATGATGGAGATCGTCGATCGCACAGCTTGCTCGAGCTGAATGGGCGTCAGCTTCGGCCCGATTACCGGTGGTCTATCAAGACATGCATATACCGTGCAAGCAACTGTATAAAAATTTCGCTCTTATGGCAACTTGTGGGTCGTGCAATGTGGTTGCTGAACGCGCTCATTCACCAAGAATGCATGGCAGGATCTGTGCTTCTATGGGCAAGTTATCATATGGATAAAAGCAAAAAAAGGCCAGTTCCTCAGGTTGAGTTACCTGCATGGAACGTAAAGGCGCCTCTTGTTCTCACATCGAAATCCAGCCCCATCATATTGACGTACTCCTGATGTGTAGCCACCGGGTCGACATCCTGGAAAAGATCAGGGTAGAACCACTTGGCCAGTGCCAGCAGCGCAGAGGGGTAGTTCGGTGTCACAGCATAATCATTGGTTATTATGTAGACCCGTCCGTCCTGCACCGCCTTAACCTTGTCAAAACCAGGAAGGCTCCTGATCTCCCGATCATAGCTCTGGAGAGCGCTGGAGTTATCATTCTCGTAGGGCCTTATTCCCTTCCCCATGGCCCTTCCGACTATTACATCCGGGTTCTGGGATATCACCCACTCCGTCTCGATCTCCCCATATTCCGTAGGGGTATCGAGATACTTTGGAAGGTGACCAGCTGCTATATTCACACCACCAGCCATCTCAACAAGCTTGTTTGCAGCGTGGCCACTACCTATGGCGGTTCTTGAAGTCTGAGGATTCTTCCCTTCTGGCGTGCTTTCGAGATACACGCGTACCCTATTATCCTCAGGGATTGTTTTCACTCTCTCCTCAACCTGGGAGACGATAGCATCATGCCATTTCAGGTACTTCTCCGCCCTGTCCCGGGTGCCAAATATATACCCCATCATGGTGATCTTCTCCCGCATGGCATCTGGCCCGATACCACTGCACTCACAGTCAAGACGCAGAACCTTTACTTCCGGAGGAAGCTTTGCGTCAAGTACATCCTCAGCAGGATAGAATGTGTATGCCAGCACCACCTGTGGGTTGACCTTAAGTATCGCTTCGATGTTGGGTTCACCGCCACTCCCTATGCTTGTCACCTGACTCAGTCTAGGGAAACGGTTTCGCTGCTCTGCAAAAGTATCCCTGACACCCACCACCCTGTCATCCACCCCCATGAGCTGGAGAACCTCAGCACATTGATGATTGTAGATTACCAGCCTCTCTAGCGGCTGAGGAAGGGTCACCACCTTTCCATCAGAATCGATCACGTTGATTTCGGTTGCAGTTCCGTTAATGATGCGCTCCACCTGGGAGATATCAGATGTATCCACCACGCCATTATGATCTGCGTCGCAAAGATCGGTGGCATTTTTCTCACCCTGGATGATCATCTGAATGAATTCCAGATCATTCTCGTCGATACGGTCGTCCATGTTCGCATTTCCGAATATGTGCAGTACAAAATCCCCAGCCGCCGCCTGGGTGATGATACAGCACGACATCACGATCAACGTGATAATCGATTTCGCTGGTCCCATGCTCTTCCTCCATCTAAATCTTATTTGATGACCGCTGACCTACAAATAATGCGGCCTGATCATGTTGAGATGTTTTTGTTATTTAATATTATCTTTTTATTAGCTTATATGATTTACTTTTAAAATATTTTGAAATTTTGAGCACAAATTTGTATTCAGAAGCACATATCCATTCGAAAAAAAAAACTGATATAGTGCCCATCGTCTATCCAGAAAAGACATCATTCGGATAAATAGAGACGCTCTTATCTATTTGACGACCTGCCCCGAAGGAGCAGGAGGTCATGCTATGCGTTCGTGTGAATGAATGCTTTCATCTACCACATTGCATGCTATGCAAGTTGCTAAGCGTATAAGAGCGAAGGCCATTTGCCATCCGTAAGGCTGCATTTTCCATCGACACAGCATCTCTTCCTTTGAGTAGCAACTCACGCATTAAGTATATGAGGAACTTGTGCTCTCCTCTCGTCCATGATTAGGCTTTGGGTCATCTCTGCATTGGTTATTCTCCTGGCGATAACCACAGGTACATCCAGAAACTACATAGTCGATGACGATGGGTTCGCGGATTCGGAGAGCATAGGCGGCGCTGTCAGGGCCGCCTCTGATGGTGATATAATATACATAAAGCCCGGTGTGTACAGCGAGGAGGTTCTGGTGGACAAAACACTGACAATAAAGCCGCTTCTCGGAGAGAGGGGAGAGTGTGTTCTGAGGGCTGATGGCAAATCGGTGGGGATTAAGGTCGCTGCCAATGGTTGCACATTGGAGGGGCTCACCATCACCGGATACTCTGAGGCTGGAATCCTGCTCACCTCGAGCGGGAACAGCGTGAAGGGCAACACCCTCCGTGAGAACCGCGCTGGTGTCATAATCGAGGGCGGTGAATCCAACCGGATAGAGAACAACAGGGTTGAGAAATCAACCGGAGGAATAGTCCTTTACAGAGGAGCGAGAAGCAATAGCGTGGCCGGTAATGAGATCATCCGGTGCAACTACTCGATAATCGCAAAGGAGGCATACCACAACATCATCGAGAGGAACAACATCACCACTGCAGGGGAGGGTCTGCACCTGATTAATGCAACTGACACACAGGCAACCATGAACAGTATCCTCGATGCACTCAGCGGCATTGTGATCGAGGGGTCGAGCAGGATCACGCTCTCCGGATGTGTTTTGAATGATACCGGAACGGCGATAGCTCTCGGCGCGACGAGCAGCAGCACTGCAATCGATAACGTGATCTCCTCAGCGAACGATGGCATCGTTCTGGTCGGAGCGAGCTCCTGTCTCCTGGAGAGGAATTCGATAGAGAAAGTGACAACCGGTCTGATGATAGTAGATTCATTCAACAACACCATCAGGGATAACGGGATCAGAGATGCAGAGCTGGGGCTCTTCGTCGACGGCAGCACAAGGGAGGCATATTCCAACAGCATATCAGATACCAACCTCATAGATGGCATGCCTGTGGTATATGTGTTCAACCAGAGCAATGCCAGGATCACAGATCGCGAAGCGGCACACATGACAGTGGCATACTGTGACAGGTGCGATATCTCTCGAAACATGGTAGCACATGATGCGCTCTTCCTCTACGGGATCACAAACAGCACTGTTGAGGGAAACACGCTCAGGGGCTCATACGGCGGGATCCGTCTCATCGATTCGACAAACAACAGCCTAAAGAACAACACAGCCACAGGTACAAAATATACAGGCATTTTCCTGCGCGGCACGGCCTACAATCTGGTTCAGAACAACAGCTTGAATGAGAACGGGGACAACGGACTGGCTCTCATTCTCTCCTACAGAAACTCGATAGAAGGGAATTTCATATTGAACAACACCGAGTATGGTATAAGGTCGAACTACTCTGGGGAGAACGAGATCACCGGCAACACGATCTCAGGAAATAAAAAGGCGGGCATATGGTTCGACAACAACAACAAGAGTATCATCTGCGGAAACAATATCACCAATAACGTGATGGGCATACTGATGACGAATTCATATGAGAACAGAATTTACCACAACAACCTCATCGACAACGGGGAGCAGGCATCTGATGAATTCGGCAACTTCTGGGACATGGGGCCTGAGGAGGGCGGAAACTACTGGAGCGATCACAGATGCACAGGCCGGCCATGCACAGGGTTCGCGAAGCTCATAAGCGCGAATGCGATCGACCGGTACCCATTTGGAGAGGTCAGCGGCTGGACGCTGCCCAGAGAGGTGCCCGGCAACATAACCGCAACAAACGTATCTTCAGCCAATGTGAGCACCGAGAGCATACCGTCTACAAGGAGTCTTGCATATGCGGTGAGCAACCGGACCGGCACATCCTACAGGAGCGGGCTCGCACTCCTGGAGGCTGCTCAGAGGCTGCGAGGAGAGGCCACTGAGAGCACCGGCACACCCTGAGATGAGATCCGCAGGGCGTCCATCGCTCCTGCGGATCTTCGCTCTTATGTGTTTGGCAACTTGCAGGTCGTCCAATGTGGTTACTGGCGTTTATTCATTCAACAAGAATGCATGGCAGGACCAGTGTTTCTATGAGCAAGTTATCATATGGGTAAGAGCGCGGATCTTTTGCAGCGAATTGACTGCAGGTGCATTGCTGCCCAGAGGAGGGGAATGAGATGCATCACCATGAAGACACCGCTAAAAGGGAGACCGGATGTTGCCGTACGCCTCTGATTTTGAATCCGGAATCAGCGATCCTCCGGTCCAGTAAATGTTAGCTGAGAGGTATTTGAACTCATAAGATATTCTCTGCTCGTCATGGGCGATACATGCCAAAAACGTATTTACTTTTGCAGCAGAGCATCACTGGGGTGGTCCACTGCCAACAATTAGTGAGAAGATCCTCAGCAGGGCATCTGGAACTGAGGCAGAGGCAGGAGATATTGTCGATGCTGAGATAGACTACGCGATGTCTCATGATGGTACAAGCGTCCTTGCCATAAAGGCATTCAGGGAGATGGGGTCTGAGAAGGTCTGGGATAAAAGCAGGATAGTGATACCATTCGATCACATTGTGCCCGCGAACAATGAGACAGCAGCGACGCTTCAGGCAGAGGTGAGAAGGTGGGCGAGAGAGCAGGGGATCGAGAACTTCTACGACTGCGGCCATGGCATATGCCATCAGGTCTTCTGCGAGATGGGCTTTGCGGTTCCCGGGGCGCTCGTCGTGGGCGCTGACTCTCATTCATGCACCTACGGCGCCCTGGGCGCATTCGGAACGGGTGTGGGCGCCACAGACATGGCCGAGATCTACTCCAGGGGAAGACTCTGGTTCAGGGTGCCTGAGACGATATGCATGCGCCTTGAGGGCACACCGGGAGATATGGTATCCGCAAAAGATCTCGCGCTCTTCGTGGTTAAGGAGATGGGTGCTGACGGCGCCAACTACATGGCCGTGGAGTTCGTCGGCGAAGCTGTGGAGAGGCTGAGCATATCAGGCAGGATGACTCTTTGCAACATGGGCGTTGAGATGGGGGCGAAGGCAGCGATCGTTCCCCCAGATAAGAGCGTTGACGCATACCTGATGAGAAGAGCCAGGCGTCCCTACACACACATCCACTCAGACCCTGGATCATACTTCAGGGAGATCGAGTACGATGTGAGCGATCTCCCCCCAATGGTCGCAGCCCCATACCGCGTTGACAACGTTCACCCTGTCATGGATCTCGCCGGAACCGAGGTGGACCAGGTCTTCATAGGCACATGCACAAACGGCAGGCTGGAGGATCTGGAGGTCGCAGCCCGGATCATGAAAGGCAGAAGAGTCAAGATCAGGACTCTCGTGATCCCTGCCTCGAGGGAGGTATACCTCGCTGCTCTGAGATCAGGGGTAATGGAGACTCTGGTCGAGGCGGGCGCGATGATCGGGCCTCCAGGCTGCGGTCCATGCCTGGGGGCGCACATGGGGGTTCTGGGAGATGAGGAGGTCTGTTTATCCACGTCAAACAGAAACTTCCCGGGAAGGATGGGCAGAAACGGAAGGGTCTACCTGGCGTCGCCTGCAACCGCTGCAGCCACAGCGATCACAGGAAAGATCGCAGATCCAAGGGACATATGAGGTTTGATCTCCACATCCACTCCAGATACTCCGATGGCAGGGCGAGCGTAGAGGAGATCCTGAGGATCGCGAGGAGAAAGAGGCTCGATGGGATCGCTGTGACAGATCACAACACGCTCGATGGCTCGAAGGCTGCGCTGAGGATCCGCAGATCGAGCTACAGGGAGCTGATCGTCGTGAGGGGTGTTGAAATTGATACCTCTGAGGGCCATCTGATAGTACTTGGTGTTGATGAGATGCCGAAGCCTGGAAGCACACCAGAGGAGACGATAGAGGAGGCGCATGATCTCGGGGGGATTGCAGTCCTGCCGCATCCCTACCATCTATTCAGGCACTCCATAGGAAGGATACCGCCTGTGGATGCTGTGGAGGTCTGCAACTCAAAGTACATCCTTGGGATATCGAATCTGAGAGCGAGGCTGGAGGCCAGAAGGCGGAATATATCGATGGTGGCGGGCAGTGACGCCCATATCGCGGAGACGGTCGGCCTGGGCATCACAATCCTGGACGCAGCGAGCGAGGATGATGTGCTGGAGGAGATAAGGAAGAGCAGAACAGAGATAGATTGCTGCAGAACTCCATTCGGGATTGTGGCAAAGAGGCTTGCAAAGAAGATCTGCAGAAGGGTAATGCATTAACATGTATGATTCGCCCGCCAAATGGGCGCATGGCCGGACCCGCACTGGCAGGCTATCAGATGAATATGACTGGTGCTTCCAGCAACGATCGCATGAGTTTGTTGCCGAAGACGTGAGAGCGATACAATGCGAGCGCCTGAAAGGAGCCCTGCTAGATCAGCACCCTGCCGTGTGTATCGATCTTCCCCTCTGCGATGCGGGTAGAGCTGATCCTTATGTTGTCCTCGGCCATCTTGTACTCTATCTGCACTATCTTCAAAGGCCTCAGACCGTTCTCGCGCCTTATCTCGTTTATCCTGTATGCGGTAGGCGCGGTCTCAGGGGAGACAACGATGTAATCGTAATCCTTCTCTATGGCTGATCCGAAGACGTCGCTGATCTTCTCCACCTCAAAACTCTCCACGCCGAGCTTCTCCCTCAGAACCCTCCTGAGATTTTTGAGCCTGGTTTCGAAGTCCCTGACAGGCCTCCTCCTCTGGCTCCTCGCCATCTCATCTGACGTGAGGGCTATCACCACTGTCCCATCCTCTCCGGCGACCTCGAACGCTTTTTTCAGGAGAGCGAGATGGCCATCGTGAATCGGATCGAATGTCCCACCTACGGCAACTCTGGCCATACGTGCGCCAGAAGGAAGCGATCGGTATAAGTAACTACCGCTTGCGCAATCCGTCAGCATCTTTCCTTGATGATCTTCTCCACGATCTGCCTCGAGCTGCAGAGCTCGCATGGTTCCCTCTCAGATATCCTCACAACCCTCGCCTGTAAACCCCTCCTTCTGAGCTCCCCCTGAAGCCAGCTCTCGTCCATGTACTGGTCGTAGCCCAGGGTGATTATATCCGGTACCAGCTCCCTGACCGGCTCGAAGATGTCTGTCATGCTTCCCAGAACAGCCAGATCAACCATCTTCAGGGCTGATACCATCCGGAGCCTCTGATCCTCGGGAATCACAGGCTTTGGTTTGTGCCTCACATTGATATCCCTTGCAACAACTACCACCAGCTCGTCCCCCAGAGCTCTTGAGCGCTCGAGGTAGAGAAGATGCCCTGGATGCAGTATATCGAAAGTGCCGGTCGCCATCACTCTTGTCATAATACCTCCCTGTACCTGACGCAGAAACTCTGATCTGCAGCACGATGTGATGCCTACTCCTGTATCACCATGAGATCTCTCCTCCTCCCAGAGGAGTCATAGCATCTCCAGCTCCTTTCATCAAATGGTGGAAATGCGATTATGTGGTAGCTGCCGGTGTGAGAGAAGAACTCCAGGTCCTCCCGTGATGGAACGGGATTCGGCACGGGATGGCTGTGGCACGATCCGACGATCGGCATGCTAGGCAGCATGTACATCGGGACCCAGGCCATCCATTCAGAGGACTCTGTCCCTGGAAGGATCAGTATCTCAGATATCACTCCATCCCTGGCCCGGAGCAGCCCTGCGAACTCTCGGGGCATCGTTGATCTGCTCACCTCCAGTATGAACTCCAGAGCTTCCCCTGCTATCCCCTTAACCCTGCGCATATCTGCTGACCTCCGACCCTGGCGCCTGTGCTCTGCTCAGCAGACCTGAGATGGATGCAGTCTCCAGCCAGAACCCTCACCAGCTCGCCATCATCTCTCCTCAAAATCAGGGCGCCATCTGGATCCAGCGACTCGGCCAGTCCGGACACATCACCGAACCCCTGGATCCTGACCCGCCGGTTGATCGTGTCGGAGAGCCCCACCCACTCCCTGTACACATCCCCGGATTCCAGCAGCGTCCGCATCTCCCCAAGCACTCTTGCGATGAGTTCCCCCCGTGATATCTCCCTACCAAGCTCCGCAGATACTGTGGTCGCGTTCCATTCCTCCGGCAGTGAGGAGACGCTCATGTTCGCGTTTATACCGATCCCGATGATCACGTAATTTATGATATCAAGCTCCGCAGATATCTCCGTCAGTATCCCGCAGATCTTTCTCCCGTTCACCAGCACATCGTTGGGCCACTTTATTCTCGCATTCAGACCGTAGAGATCCCTGAGGGATCCGCAGACAGCGACAGATGCCGCCATCGTGTACCTGAACGCCTCCGATGGAGGGGCTCTTGGCCTCAGGATTATGCTCATCCATACGCCCCCCGGAGGAGAGAGCCACTCCCTGCCGAGCCGCCCCCGGCCAGCAGTCTGGACCTCAGCGATCACCACCGTCCAGCTCTCGGCTTCGTCCGCGATCCCCCTGGCGAACTCGTTTGTCGACCCGGTGCTCTCCAGCATTATGAGCCTGCTGCAGATGCTCTCCGGGATCTGAAGATGCAGCGGTTCAGGGCCGAGGAGCCTGTAGCCGAGCCGCGTGGAGGCCTCTATCCTGTAGCCCATCGAGCGGAGTTGCATGATGTGCTTCCACACAGCTGCACGGCTCATCCCCAGCGCATCCCCGATCTCCCTTCCCGAGACCCAGTCTCCGGAAGCTGTCCTGAGTCTGCGGATGATGCTGCAGGAGATCTCCTCAGCTCTTCGCCTCTCCCTCATCCTCATCAGATCTGTATATAGAGAGGTACGCGCCCACAGCAGCCGAGACAGCGGCGATCTTTCTCGTGTCTGCACCGAGCGCGGAGGCCAGGCTCTCGCGCTTCTCCTTCTCCTCGGCCACTATCCTCTTCACATCATCCAGGATGTTCTCCTCCCTGATGAAGTGTGTGTTGATATCTCCTCTCCTGAACCGCTCGTTTCTCAGAACAGCCTTGTGGAACGGTATGTTCGTCGTGACTCCCACTATTATGTACTCGTAGAGCGCCCTCTCCATCCTGGCTATCGCCTCGTTTCTGTCCCTTCCATGCGCCACAAGCTTTGAGATCAATGAGTCGTAATACGGTGGGATGACATAGCCTGTGTAGACGCCGCTGTCGACCCGGATTCCGGGCCCTCCGGGGCTCCTGTACCTCTTGAGCCTGCCGGGCGATGGAGCGAAATCGTTCATGGGATCCTCTGCGTTTATCCTGCACTCTATCGCCCATCCCCGTATCTCTATCTCGTCCTGACTGAAGCTCAGATCCTCGCCTGCCGCCACCGAGATCTGCTCCTTTGCGAGATCTATGCCTGTCATCATCTCTGTTATCGGGTGCTCCACCTGGAGCCTGGTGTTCATCTCCAGGAAGTAGAAGTCCCCATGAGAATACATGAACTCCACCGTCCCCGCGCTCCTGTAGCGTATGGCCTTTGCGGCCCTCACCGCTATCTCCCCCATCCTCTTCCTGAGCTCCGGGGTCATTATCGGGGATGGGGCCTCTTCGATCAGCTTCTGGTGGCGTCTCTGGATCGAGCACTCCCTCTCCGAGACGTAGACCGTTCTCCCCCTGCTGTCCGCCATTATCTGGAACTCTATATGCCTCGGCTCGGTCAGATACTTCTCCAGATAAACTGTGCCATCGCCGAACGCTGAGGTCGCTATCGACTGTGCCGATGCCACAGCAGTGGCGAGATCCTCAGGCCTGTCGACGATCTTCATGCCTATCCCACCACCTCCAGCTGCTGGCTTTATTATGACAGGATAGCCGATTCGCTCCGCGACATCGGCTATCTCCTCCGGGTCGGATATGCCACGCTCTGTGCCCGGCACTATCGGTACCCCTGCATTTTTCATCATCTGCCTGGCGGTTATCTTTGAGCCCATCGCATCGATTGAGCTGCTGGAGGGCCCTATGAACACAATTCCATTCTCCTCACACAGCCTTTCGAACTCCGGATTCTCCGCCAGAAAACCGTACCCGGGATGTATCGCCTCAGCTCCGGTCTGGAGCGCTGCCTTTACGATCTTATCCATGTTGAGATAGCTCTCCGATGATGGGGATGGCCCGATGTAGACCGCCTCATCCGCGTACTTTGCGAAGAGCGCGTTCTTGTCCGCATCCGAATACACTGCAACGCTCAGGACGCCGAGCTCCCTGCAGGCCCTCATTATACGGATTGCAATCTCCCCACGGTTTGCGACCAGGATCTTCTTGAACATCCCCAAACCCAACGCACTACAAAGGTAAAACCTTTTTGGGGAATTTTTCTATAAAATAAAATATTAAACATGCTGGGAACAGCTTAAAACCTCAGCGCCCCATCTCATCGCATGATTCATCTTGCCAGGATGCTTGCAGACATTCAGTTCGGGAGGGGAGCGGGAGCCGCTCTTTTTCCGGATGGCACGACCATCCAGCTTTCCAGCACGCAGAGGCTGAGATATCTTCTCTCAGGGGATGAGAGGATAGCGACCGTGCGCGCCCGGGACTCACATCTGACGCTGAGCATGCTCGGCGCTGAGAGGCTGCACATGGCATTTCCGCATCCAAGATTGAGGGTTGTCGCATCCCCCGAGGCTGTGCCGTTCGTCTCTGCCGGAAAGAACCTCTTCGCGAGGCATGTCCTGTACGCAGATCCTGAGATGAGGGCGGGCGATGAGGTGCTGGTCGTTGATGAGAACGACAGGCTTATCGCCACGGGGAGGGCGGTTCTGGCGCCTGAAGAGATGCTTCAGATAAAAAGGGGTGTGGCAGTCTCAGTGAGATACGGGATAGATGAGCATGTCCGGAATGGCTGAGAAGCTCGATCTGCTCAGGAAGATAATCGCATCCAGGGAGAGCATGCTCGTATCTTTCTCTGGAGGTGTTGACAGCAGCCTTCTCGCTGCGATCTCCAGAGAGGTTCTCGGAGAGAGAGCGTTGGCTGTTATCCTTGATTCCCCGCTGATGCCGAGGAGGGAGATCGAGCATGCGAGGTCCGTTGCTCGGCGTCTCGGGATAGAATGCATCGTTGTCGAGCATGACGTCCTCGATCTCGAGAGCGTCGTTGAGAACAGCCCGGAGAGATGCTACCACTGCAAGAAATCCTCTGCGAGACTCCTCAGGAGCATCGCGAGCTCTCTCGGCATCGGCTGCGTGGCAGATGGCGTCAACACGACTGACTACAATGATTACCGCCCGGGGATAAAAGCATGCGATGAAGAAGGCATATGCCATCCGTTTGTCGACGCCTGCATATCGAAACCTGAGATAAGAGAGATGGCAAGATCCATCGGAATGGATTTCTGGAGCAGACCGTCATCTGCATGCCTTGCATCCAGGATTCCATACGGCATGCGAATAACTCCACATGTGCTTAAAAGAGTGGAGCAGGCAGAGGATTTGCTGAGGGATATGGGGCTATCACAGGTTCGCGTGAGAGCCCATGAAGATCTCGCCAGGATCGAGGTCCTGCCATCTGATATCCACCGGGTTCTGATGCAGAGGGAGAGCATCGTGAATGAGCTGAGAAGGCTTGGATTTGTGTACATCACGCTCGATCTGGAGGGATACAGGAGCGGAAGCATGAATGCAGGCGTGCGGATGTAGAGGGCGTTCAGATCAGAACAGATCAACATACATGGATAGATTATCACTAGTCAGCGATTTGCACAGGCGTTAAACACAAAATTTATAACCAAAATAAATCCACGCTAATCAGATCATGATGCATGAAATGAATCTCATGTGCCCTGTGGGCTGGGTATCGCGCATTAGGGTAAATCGCCACTCAGAAAGCTCACATGCTGCTCCCGCACTGCTTGGGAGCGCATTTGTGCTTCTCATTCTCACATCGGCGGCATCCTCCATGGGTGTGGTTGATGCCGGTAACATCTCACAGTCGGATGTGATCATGTATGTGAGCAACGACAATCCCCGTTACTACGTACAGGACGCGATACATGTTCCGCGTGCGGAGTTCGTCGCCGACGGCAGGCTTCGCTCTGTACGTGAGATCTGTGAGATATTCGGATCACATGGCCTGACAAGAAATGATACTGTCGTCGTCTACGGGAGCTGCATGGAGTGCGGCGATCCGACATACATCTGCTGGCTGCTGAGCTATCTGGGACAGGAGGATGTCAGGATCCTGGAGTTGGAGACAATCGGAGCCAACATGAGCGAGAGACCATCGATCAGACCTCCAGCGAATTACACCCCCGAGCTCAGGCCGGAACTCCTCGCCACATATGATTATGTTAAGAGCGGCGCTGCACAGGTTGTGGACGCTAGAAGCGCAGCTGAGTTTCAGACCGCGCACATCCCCGGAGCGGTGAACATAGAGTCGTCATCTATCCTGAGCAATGGAAGACTGAAGAACACCAGCGAGCTCGCTCCCCTTTTCAATCTCGACCGGGGGAGACCGGTGGTCGTTTACAGCCTGAACGGCGGACAGGCATCCCTCGTCTGGTTCGCCCTCATGAGCATGGGATACGATGCGAGGCTCTACATATGGCTGGACTGGCTTGATCACAAGCCAGAGCTCAGAATGGAGCTCTCAGACCTCAGAGCAGATGTGAGCACGGAGCGAATGGTCAAGATAACCGCCACGTTCTCTGAGAGCCCGAAAAACGACAGCATGAATGTGATGGGGTGCGTCACATGCGAGCCCATAACGATATACACCGGCGGCCTCAGCAGGGATAAGAGCACCGGCGTGCGTCTCGGAAACTACACATCGCCTGGGAGAAAGGTCGTGAACGTTATCGGCGCTGCAGAGACCGGGGCCGCAGGCCCGGAGACAGCTGTTGGTATCGTGGCTGTTGTGACTGACACCTCTGATGAAGAGATCGACCGGGTCATGCTGCATCCAGCATCCGCATATGTTTACACAGGCACCTGGGACGCATCTGGCGTTCCCGCAGGGGTATACAACCTGAGCGTTGAGCTCTCAGCATGGGGGATCACCAAGCGCTTCGAGAAACGCACCGCTGTGGAGTTACAGGCTGAGAGGTACAGGAAGCTCGGAAGATTCTGATCACGGAGGTGGCAACTTGAAGATAGAGGTTCTGGGCACAGGATGTGCCAAATGCAAGGGCCTGGAGAAGAATGTGCGCCAGGCGGTTAAGGAGCTTGGCATAGACGCAGAGATAGTCAAGGTGGACAGCATCATGGAGATCATGGAGCGTGGTGTGATGATGACCCCAGCGCTGTGCATCGACGGAGAGACGGTTGCCGTTGGCCGCGTTCTGAGCGTGGAAGAGATCAAGGGCCTGCTGAAGGGGTAGATATGGCAGAGAGTTGCCTCTGCGAGGCCAGACGCGCGATATTCACATGCTCTGGCGGCTCGAACGTCGGCCAGCTCGCAAATGCCGCTGGCAGGGAGCTGACCGCACAGGGATATGGCAGGATCTCGTGCCTGGCCGGGATAACAGCCAGCATCC
This sequence comes from Methanobacteriota archaeon, assembly GCA_029553285.1. GTDB lineage: Archaea > Halobacteriota > Methanosarcinia > Methanotrichales > Methanotrichaceae > Methanothrix_B. Next base: position 18,696 of record JAKPCO010000112.1, on the reverse strand, counting down.
GGGGTATAACAGCCTCTGCGCAGGGTGCAGACGCGATAGTCTCCATAGATGGATGCTCCCTGGAGTGCTGCCGCAAGAGCCTGGAGCTCTGCGGATTTCAGCCGGATCTTTGTGTTGTGATAACGGAGCTGGGTGTGAAGAAATCTCCGGACCTCTCGATCAGCGAAGAGGAGCTCAGAATTGTCGTCGATGCGATAAAGGGACAGATGGCAGGCATATAGCTCAGCACCCGCAGGGAACCGTCATACCGGCATGCACGTGTGACACGAAGTCGCCCGAGGGGACTGAAATATCACCGGATCCCCTGGTCTGCCCTTGTTGAGGTGGTTGAGGTGGCAAGGGCTGACTCCTCATCTTCATTTTTTTTATCGTTCGTCGCATCGCTCAGCCCGGATGGATTCTGAGAACCTGTCCGTGTAAGAGTTCTGAGCCAGATATTCGAGGTTGAGGATGCTGATTGTTATGAACACTTCATCCCGACATCTCTGTTCTGATACCAAAACGCTTATATATGAGTATTTTTGTTAACGACAGTGTTTACAGGAGGGTGCAGCATGATTCGGATAAGGCGTTGTATTCAGCTGCTTTTTGTGGTGCTCCTGCTCTGCATGCTCTCTGTGGGTGGGACAACGGATGAGAGGCTGAGAATTGCGACGACAACGAGCCTTTATGATACAAAGCTTCTCGATGTGCTGGAGAGCCGGTTTGAGGAGGAGCACGGAGTAGCTCTTGACATAATCTCCGGCGGGACCGGATTCGCGCTGGAGCAGGGGAGGCGCGGGGATGTGGATCTCCTCCTCGTTCACGATAAAGATCGAGAGAGAGAGTTCATAGATGATGGATATGGCACTGAGAGGAGATGCTTTGCGTACAACTACTTCTACATCGTCGGCCCTGCCGGTGACCCTGCAGGTATAAGGGGCAGGAACGCATCCGAGGCGTTCAGGAGGATTGCAGATGCTGGAGAGAAGAATCCAAACGTGCAGTTCGTCTCCCGCGGCGACAACTCCGGAACGCATGCACGTGAGAGGATGCTGTGGAAGAGCGCCGGCATCGAGCCATCCGGGAGATGGTACCTGGAGTCAGGCCAGGGGATGGGCGCGACACTGATCATGGCAGATGAGAAGAGAGCGTACACGCTCACGGATATGTCGACTTACATGGCCTTCGCGGGCAACCTGAGCCTTGTGCCGCTGGTGACGGAGAGCGATGAACTGCTCAACGTGTACGCTGCAATACCCGTATCCGCATCGAAACATCTGGATCTCGCGGAGAGGTTCGTGGAGTTTCTTCTCTCCCAAGAGGGACAGGAGATCATAGCCGGCTACGGAAAGGATATCTACGGGAGAGCGCTGTTCTATCCAGCCGCAGGTCACTGCACGGAGATCGGATGCAATGCCACAGAATGTCCAGGAGAGATGGTGAGCGCATTTGGATGAGATTGCAAGAGGTTTCATCAGGGCTGTTGAGCTGATAATCGAACTGAATCCGGAGGTGATCGAGGTCACGCTCCGCTCATTTTTAATCGCACTCACCTCGGTCACCATCGCATCTCTTATCAACGTACCTCTTGGAAGCCTGATACATTTTCATCACTTCCCGGGGAGGAGTGGTCTGATAAATCTCATCCAGACCCTTTACAGTATACCCACAGTGACCGTCGGACTCTTCGTCTTCCTGCTTATCTCAAGGGAGGGTCCACTGGGGGGCTACGGGCTTCTATACACTCCTTACGGGATGATCATCGGTCAGACTGTTTTGATAACGCCCGTAATCCTCGGGCTCACGATATCGGCTCTGAGCAGTGTAAGTGAAGATATTAGAGATACGGCCGTCTCGCTCGGCGCCGACAGATTTCAGACGATGTGGACGGTGATAGTGGAGGCGCGGGGACCTGTGCTTGCAGCAGTCCTCCTCGGCTTTGGAAGAGCCCTCTCGGAGGTGGGCGTCGCGATGATGATTGGTGGGAACATAAGAGGATACACAAGAGTTCTCACAACAGCGATCGCTCTCGAGACATCCATGGGGAACCTGGAGATATCAATAGCTCTCGGCCTGATTCTGATCTCGATAGCTTTGGTGGTGAACACAGTGGTCGGCAGACTCCAGGGGTGGTGAGGACGATACAGCTTGAAGGCGTCTCCATCGAGAAGAACGGCAGACAGATACTTACCGATATCAACATTGAGGTCAGGACAGGCGAGACGCTGGGCATAATCGGCCCAACAGGCGCTGGAAAGACGACGCTGCTGAGAGTGATGGATCTCATCGATCTTCCGTCAAAAGGTCGCGTGCTTTTTAAAGGCGAAGCTCCGAAGAACGAGGGCGAGAGGCTGGCAGCCAGGCGCCGGATCGGCGTGGTCTTCCAGCGGCCTGTCATGCTCCGGGGCACTGTTTACGATAACGTGGCTTATGGTCTCAGGATACGTCGTTTATCGAAGGATGAGATCGATGAGAGGGTTGAAGCTGCTCTCTCTGATGTCGGTCTCAAAGGATACGAGAGAAGGCCCGCAAAGGTCCTCTCAGGAGGGGAGATGCAGAGGGTGGCTCTCGCAAGAGCTCTCGCGATATCCCCTGAACTTCTGCTTCTCGATGAGCCGACCGCCAATCTCGATCCCAGAACATCTTATGTCATAGAAGAGCTGATATCCCGTGCGAAGATGAGAGGAATGACCACAGTGGTATCTACCCATGACCTGCCCCAGGCGGTGCGTCTGGCTGACAGGATTGTGATCATCATGGATGGCAGGGTGGTCTCATCCGGATCCGCGGATCTACTCCTGAACTCTGATTCTGATGATGTGAGGGCGTTCCTGCATGCAGGAATGCTGAGGCCTGTGGACTGGAGGTTCATTCATGAATTCGCGCGGGTTTCTCACTGAGAGGCAGATCCAGGTCCTGCGCCTCAGAAGGAGTGGGATGTCGCAGGAGGAGGTGGCTGCTCTCCTTGGCACGACCAGAGCGAATGTCAGCATCCTGGAGAAGAGGGCGATGCAGAACATAGACCGCGCACTTGAGACATTGAAGCAGTGGAAGATGATCCACGCGCCTGTTGCCGTCAGTATCCCTGAGGGCACAGACCTCTTCGCCCTTCCCGGGATCATATTCAGAGAGGCCGACACGAGGGGATTGAAGCTGCCGGTGAACTCAATAGATATCCTGGCGGGATTGAAGGAGATCGCCCCGCATCTCACCAGAAGGCGACTCATTGAGAGGAGCTTTGATATCTACGTCACAGAGGACGGGGAGATCTATGTCGAGGAGACGGGTGGGAGCCGTGCATCCAGATCAATGTGATCTATCTGGCTCGAAGAAGTTTTTCGCCATCCTTGCACGCTGATCATGGCACCCTCCTGCACGACCTCAGCAGGAATGGTGCGCTCTCCACCGAAAAAACCTTGCTAATTACGCTCACACCTCTCCTCTATCCTGGTGATTACAGATGCGACAAGCAGCGGAAGCGTTATGGTCGCGTCCCCGTAGACTGTGACGTGCTTCCCCTCTGGATCTATCTTTCCCCAGGATATCGCCTCTGAGAGCGTCGCGCCTGAGAGTCCCCCTGCCTCTGGATGATCTGTTGTGAGCTGGATCGCGAGCCTGAAGCTGTTCGGGGTCACAAGCATCGACTGCAGTGCGAAGTTCTTTGGAACCCCCCCACCGACCATGAGTATTCCAGCCCTCTCTGATTCGTAGCATATATCGACTATCTCACGCACATCCTCAAGAACATCTATGTTCAGCTTTTTCGTCTGCCTGTGGAGCCATGCCTGGAGCCCTATCATCGAATCTGTTATTGCAGGACAGAAGACTGGAACACCACAATCGCTGGCGCTTCTGAGTATCGATCTCCTGTCGTCTATCCCCGATCCTATCTCTGCCAGTAGATCCCTTCCAGAGATCGGAGCTTCTCTATCTGGAAGCAGGTTCTGGACCAGCTCCTCGAACCTGACGAAGTCATCGTCTGTTATGTATACATCATATATCCTTGATATTCCAGATCTCCTCAGCTCAGAGTCGTCCGCCTCGAGATACCCCAGACGGTGATGGCTGAAAGATTCCACGATATCGTGCACCAGATTCGCTCCGGTCGTGACGAGCACATCTATCATCCCCCTTCTTATGAGATCTGAGATCAGATTCCTCATGCCTGCGGGCACCATCGCGCCTGCGAGGGTGAAGAACTTCCTGTAATCCTCCTCCACCATCTCCTGGTAGATCTCAGCGGCATGCGCGAGCCTGCGTGCGCCGAAGCCGCAGCCCTCCATGCCCCTCACCAGCTCATCCACGCTCATCCCAGGTTTTACAGAAAGCTGCCGAACACGGTCCATCAACATCGCTCCATAGGTCTCCTTATTATGCTTTGAGTGCCTTCATTCTCTCGGCCATCCGGGCGTTCGGGGTTGCCGGTCGTGGCCTGGAGTGCTGGAGAGTGCCCTCAGGGATCCTGACAGAACTCCTGTGAGGTATTTGGAGCCAGAACATGAGCACACGATCGGACCGCCTGAATCAGAGCCACCTGGATGCTAAACAGGCGCATCCCCGTACGCATCCTCTGTGGTCTCAACGACGAGAGATATAAGATCCTCCGGAGTGTTTATGTAATAAACCCTGCCGAGAGAGCCGAGCGCTTCTAGGACGTATCTGTCCCTGCCCTTCTCATCTATGCAGAAGAGCACAAACCTGCCAAGCGAGGATGCCTCTTTCAGGTAATCCCACTGTGTGTAGAGGTTCTGTATTCCTGTGTCTGTTATGCAGAGAATCAGACAGCCCTTCCTCTCCTTTACGAGCTCCAGAATCCTGCTTCCGGGTATGTTCGTTCTTCCACAAAGGTACTCGATCAGGACATCCTCCACAGCGTCTAGGTCCCTGCACCATGGCTGTACCAGAAACCTCTCACTGAAGTTTATCGCGGCTATCTCAGCACCCTGCTCGTAGGCGAACTGCGCGGCCTTGAACGCGGCCAGCGTCGCGTAGAATGTCCTGGATCCTCTCCTGTGACCATCCATCGACCTGCTGCTGTCGAGAACCACAAGAAGATCAGGAACATCGGATCTGCCCGGAGTCATGCCGCATGATTCGCGATCTCTCCTGTACGTGGTCACCCCGGGGACAAGCCTGGGGCTCATACTGAGTGAGTAGTTCACATCCAGCTCGCTCGGTGGATCGTCGAAGCGCCATCTCGATGTGCCTGTGGGATATGTATCACTCCTGCTCGACCTGCTCGCCACGATCTCTATCCTGTACCCCTGATCGCGGTACCACCGCTTCAGGTCTCCCCTGATGCCCAGCACGTCCAGACACCTGATGTACTCCTCTGGCTCGAGCTCAGATGCAAGACCCGCGAGAGGCGCGGATCTCGCATTCCCGCGAAGGATCTCCAGGGATCTGACCTCCTCTTTTCCTAGAGAGCCGGGGGCGAGTGGTGAGAGAACCATTGCCATCTGCTGGCACTGTCTCCTCCACAGAGACTTCTCCCGAACGCCGGGGGCGAAGATCTGGAGCAGAATTCTCGTCTCCTCTGTCTCGGCTGCACCGCAGATATCGGCTGACCAGTACTTCTCGATGAAAGACAGAACTGCCATATCAAGATCGGATTCTGCAGACTCCGCGATGCGCCTCCAGAGGAGGATTACCTTCTGCTCGTCATACTCACTCCTCTCAAGCCTGAAAGAGTCAATCACTATATCGCTGAATATGTTCACGATCGTCCTCGCGAAGTTCGTGTCGTTCCTCTTGATGCCCTTCAGAGCTGAGAGGGCGAGCTCTCCAGCCACCTCAAGCGACCTGGGGCAGAGGATGTAATGGAGGATAAGGTGTTCGAAGAGGCTCTCCAGATACAACGGGTCCCTCAGATCCTCCTCCCTGACAGATATCCTGTAGTTATCGAATGGGAAGATGCCTGAGCCATCAGTGGATATGACAGGACGCGGGAGCTGTGGATGGTGCCACTCGCTCCGTGCCGTCTCCCATATCCTGAGCATCTCATCTTCTACCGATCTCGATCCTGACACCGCCAGCCCTCCAGCCGGCGTTCTCTCCAGCACCGCCGCGGATCCTTATCAGGCCGCCTTTCGCGAGAATGCCTGCGTAATCCCCGACATCGCCCAACACGGTTATACGCCCAGAGCGCATCAGCCAGCCCACTCTCTCGCCTGCATTGCCCTTCACGAGTATTTTTCCTCCTGAGTTGTTGACTCCGATGAAGCTGCCCGCATCTCCGAGGATCACGCCCCATCCGCCGCTCATGTTTCTGAACGCATATGTTCCGCATGAGGAGGCGACTATCCCTCCTCCGGTCATACCCTGGCCGAGGTAATCTCCGGCATCGCACATCTTGATTATGCCGGAGCTCATCCTCTCGCCCACATGTGATGGTCTGCTCTTTCCATTACTGCTCAGGATGAGAGTCCCACGGGAGAGCTCAAGCCCCGCGAAGTCCATTGGGTGCACCGTGACCGGTTGTTTTGATCTCTCTGCTGCGATGCTTGTGATATACCCCAAAATCACGGATTCCCTCTTTCCATGAGGTCTGCTCGATAATAGCCTTGGAATTACATCATCGCTGACAAGCTCCGCGATCTCCCTCTTTTCCGGATGATCCGGGAGCCTGTCGGCGAGGTCCTCCAGGCTTATGACCCCATCACCTCTGCCGGATTCGAGCCTCCTGTGCCGGATCCTTCCGCCGTATGCGTTCTCCATCATATCCTTCAGGCCCATCATCCCAGCCCCGGTACGGGAATACAGATCGAACTGTTTGTCATCACCCTCGAAATCGAGATCAAATAACCGGTAGGTTATCACATGAATCCCATTGATTTCTCAGCGATTCGCGCCCACATCACAACACATCTGGATTCACATGCCGCCAGATTCGGTGGATCTACTGTAAACTACCTCAGCCTCTCGAGCATCGGGATGTAATCCAGCCTCGCGATCGGGTCGTCGTGCTCTGAGAGCTCTTTTATCGCTCTCTCAACCGTGAGCTCCCCATCGACCGCCCTTGAGAATATCATGTTCATCTCCCCGCGCTCATTCACAGTCCTGTCTATGCTCTTCTGAACCAGATCTGAGATGTACTCCAGGCGCTTTGCTCCATAGTATGGAGGCCTCTCGAGCATTGAGCGGTTCGGTGTCACCCTATGCCATATGATATAGGGTGCAACCGCCCTCAACACCTCGATTCTGGATCCGTTACTGATACCACAGACAAACGAGACAGCCTTTGTGAATGCCCTCAGATCCTGTCGAACCCTGTCAGAAAGGCCCTCATCGATCTGCCAGCAGCAGACCTCAGGGTTGTTGTAGTAATGGCATCCAGAGCAGAGACCATGACTTGGATTCCTGCCTGAGAGCTGTGTTTTATCAAAACACGGCGCGCGCTCGCATAGCGTGAAGTCGCGGATCAGTGAGACTATGCAGAGTTCTGTGAGGAAATCCAGCGGTATGCCCTCAACCGCGTGAGGCAGTGCATCAAATTCGTCTGCTGAGAACTTCGGGAGCTGCTCCGCCAGATCTCGTATCTCCTCTGTGCGCTCCGCGAGGTTCAGGCCGGCGAGAAGGTCGGGCTGTACCGCTGGGATGCATGCGGATATTCTGTCCATCAGGGCCTCATCAACAGGGTAGGTGGAGCTGAACTCCGGGTTCATCGTGGCAAAGTAGCATGTGTCCCCCGGCTCCAGCACCTGGCCCGCATAGGTTATCTTTCTCTTCTTGATGATCTCCAGGAAGAGGTTCTGCTTTCCAGCAGGAAACCTGTTGATCTCGTTGATGAGCTTCCACCTGGATCTCGCCCACGGCGTCCAGAGAACTCTGATTTCTGAGCTGGTGGGCTGCATCCACTGTCTTGGATCTATGAAGCCAATGATCTTCTCCTCTGTCTGCTCTGGGTGTCCTGTGACCATGAGGTTCTCCACGTCATCGAAGCTCATGTTCATGAACACACCACCAAGAATGTTCACAAGCGTTGTTTTGTTAGCGCCCATGCCGCCGTAGAGCAAAACTGCCCTGTTTCTGAGGCATGCGTTGGCCAGGCAGAAGACGAGCTGCGCGTTGAACCTCTTGGATCCGATGGAGATATCTTTAACTCCGATGTGAAGGCGCAGCTCCTCCAGGGCATCAATGAGCGATTTGATCTTCGAGAGCAGCTCCTCAGAGGATTTCATGATGGTCTCTGAGGCATCTGATGGGCTTAAAGGCTTTCCTGCACGGCCGGGGCAAAAGGTGTGATCCGGGATCTGCACAATCTGAACGGGGTGCTTGGGTGGACGGTATTGATTTTCATCTGCATTATAAAAAAACACAAAAACACCCTTGACCCAAGGTCACCAATGTGGATGAAAATGGACCTTTGCGAGAACTATTTTCATACCATATGCTCTGGATATTTATCTGGTATACTCATCCAACCCGAAAGAGATGTTGTTCGAGAATCTATAATTATTATTTATTATATTATCTTGGGAATGGTGGGCAAATGATAGCACGAACCAATAGATTTATTAATAATGAACATAATCTACCATTAACATCTGCCGCCCTATAGCCCTCAGACCACGCGGCGGATGGATATGGAAGGAGGTTTATAAAAATGGCCGAGGAAACCGCAAAAACTGCGGTCCTTCTCGAGGAGAGGAGGTTGTTCCATCCCCCGAAGGAGCTGGTTGAGAACTCAAATGTGATGCAGTGGATGAAGAAGAAGGGCTTCAAGACAGAGAAAGAGATGCGGGAATGGTGCTCAAAGAACTATGTTGAGTTCTGGGACGAGATGGCCAAGACGTATGCAGATTGGTTCGAGCCCTACAAGCAGGTCCTCGACTGGAAGCCTCCGTATGCCAAGTGGTTCGTTGGCGGCAAGGTCAACATGGCCTATAACGCGGTGGACAGGCATGCGAAGTCCTGGAGGAGAAATAAGGTGGCGTACATCGGTGTGGGTGAGCCGCTGGGCGACGTGAGGAAGTTCACCTATGGTGACCTCTACAGAGAGGTTAACAAGTTCGCAAATGGCCTGAAGAGTCTGGGCGTCGAGAAGGGCGATAGAGTCAGCATATACATGCCAATGATTCCTGAGCTCCCGATAGCGATGCTTGCATGCGCAAAGATCGGTGCGATCCACAGCGTTGTCTTCTCAGGATTCAGCTCGAAGGCGTATGCTGACAGGGTTATCGATGCGGAGTCGAAGATATCGATCACCGTTGATGGATTCTGGAGGCGCGGAAAGATTGTGGAGCTCAAAAAGCAGGCTGACGAGGCGATTCAGGATGCTCCAACAGTAAAGCATCAGATCGTTTACAAGAGAACCGGCCAGGATATCCCATGGAACAAGGACAGGGATATCTGGTGGCATGATCTCGTAAAGGATCAGCCTGCTGAGTGCGAGACCGAGCAGCTTGACCCAGAGCATAGGCTGTTCATTCTGTACACATCAGGCACGACAGGAAAGCCGAAGGGCATAGAGCACGCGCACGGCGGATACTGTGTTGGCGTTCCGCAGACTCTCCACTGGGTCTTCGATCTCAAAGAGGATGACGTCTGGTGGTGTACAGCAGACATCGGATGGATCACAGGACATTCCTACATCGTATACGGCCCGCTCTCGCTCGGCGCGACCAGCATAATATACGAGGGATCTCCTGATTACCCGGACTTCGGAAGATGGTGGTCTATAATCGAAGAGTTCGGCGTGAACGTGCTCTACACAGCGCCAACCGCGATCAGGATGTTCATGAGGGCCGGTGAGCAGTGGCCTGCCAAGTACAACATGAAGTGTTTGCGACTGTTGGGCACCGTGGGCGAGCCGATCAACCCGGAGGCCTGGGTCTGGTACAGGAAGAACATCGGAAGGGATGAGCTCCAGATCATGGACACCTGGTGGCAGACCGAGACCGGCACGTTCATAGGCTCTCCGCTTCCGATCATGCCGCTCAAGCCAGGAAGCTGCACGTTCGCTCTGCCGGGATACAGCATGGATGTATGGGACGAGGCTGGAAAGCCTGTGCCTCCAGGAGAGGGCGGAAACATCGTCATACTTGAGCCGTATCCATCGATGCTGAGAGACTTCTACAAAGACCCCGATAGGTATTTCAGGACGTACTGGGAGACCTATTGGAACGTCAGGGCCGGAACGTACCTGGCAGGCGACAAGGGCAGAAGGGATGAGGACGGCTACTTCTGGATACAGGGCAGGATCGATGATGTCATCAAGGTCGCAGGCCACAGGATCGGGAACTCGGAGGTCGAGTCGGCTGCAGTTTCACATCCGAAGGTCGCAGAGGCAGCTGTCATCGGCAAGCCGGATCCGGTCAAGGGCGAGGTCATAATAGTATTCGCCATACTCAGAGAGGGGGTGCAGGAGAGCGAGGAGCTCAAGAAGGACATCGCAAAGCATATCAGAGAGACACTCGGGCCTGTTGCAATGCCTGAGGCGGTATACTTCGTCAAGGACGTCCCGAAGACAAGATCCGGAAAGATCATGCGCAGGGTCATAAGGGCGAAGGCGATGGGGCAGCCTGTCGGAGACATATCCACACTTGCAAATCCAGAAGCAGTGGACGCTATACCGAAGATTGTGTAGAACGTCCGCAATTTTTATTTTTATTAAATTTCTATGCTGCGGATTTGTCTGCAGCCGAGAGTTTCTTAAATAATTTTATATAGTTTTGGAGCTATTCGATATAGACGACGATCCAACAAGATGTAATATTGTAAAATGAATTGTTTGCTTCGAGGTTACTTCAATGATTTTTCAATATCATTATTAAACATTAATTTCATTCAAACGTTAACTTTATAAACGAAAGAGATAATTATCAATCGTAATAATGCCTCTGAGTCTCCACATCCTGATTTGTCTGCTGGGAGGGCAGATTCGCAACAGATCGGGATGGGCTGGAGGCAGAATGACTGTTGAGGAGTGTCACAAAATGGCTGAGGAAAAAGCTGCTACAACTGCGGTTCTTCTTGAGGAAACAAGAGTGTTCCATCCCCCTAAGGAGCTTGCTGAGAACTCAAATGTCATGCAGTGGATGAAGAAGAAGGGATTCACAAGCGAGCGGGAGATGCGCGCCTGGACCGGCCAGCACTACATAGAGTTCTGGGACGAGATGGCCAAGACCTACGCGGACTGGTTTGAGCCATACGCGCAGATCCTCGAGTGGAAGCCGCCGTATGCGAGATGGTTCGTTGGTGGGAAGTGCAACGTCGCGTACAACGCTGTGGACAGACATGCAAAGGGCGCAAAGAAGGACAAGGTTGCATACATCTTCGTACCCGAGCCGACTGATCAGCAGGTGAGGAAGATAACCTACCTCGATCTGTACAAGGCTGTCAACAAGTTCGCAAATGGCCTGAAGAGTCTGGGAGTCAAGAAGGGCGACAGGGTCAGCATATACATGCCCATGATTCCTGAGACTCCGATAGCGATGCTCGCATGCGCGAAGATCGGGGCGATCCACAGCGTGGTATTCTCCGGATTCAGCGCTGGAGGCCTCCAGAGCAGGGTTCTCGATGCAGAGGCGAAGGTTGTCGTCACAACCGATGGATTCTACAGGCGCGGCAAGCCGCTCCCGCTCAAGCCGAACGTCGATGAGGCAGTCCAGAACGCCCCGAGCGTTGAGAAGGTCGTCGTGGTCAAGAGGGCAGGGCTTGACGTCCCGATGAAGGAGGGCCGTGATATCTGGTATCACGAGCTCGTGGCCAATCAGCCTGACGAGTGCGAGACAGAGAAGATGGACTCTGAGGATAGACTGTTCATCCTCTACACATCAGGCACGACAGGAAAGCCAAAAGGCATCGAGCACGTCCATGGCGGCTACTGCGTGACTCCGGCACAAACAACTCACTGGGTATTCGATCTCAAGGACGACGATGTCTGGTGGTGCACAGCCGATGTCGGATGGATCACGGGCCACTCCTACGTCGTTTACGGCCCACTCTGTCTGGGCGCGACGAGCATCCTCTACGAGGGCGCCCCTGACTATCCAGACTTCGGGAGATGGTTCAGCATAATCCAGGAGCACAAGGTCTCTGTCTTCTACACAGCGCCAACAGCCATAAGAATGTTCATGAAGGCCGGCGAGCAGTGGCCGCAGAAGTACGATCTCTCCAGCCTGAGACTGCTCGGCTCTGTCGGTGAGCCGATCAACCCCGAGGCCTGGATATGGTACAGAAAGTACTTCGGAAGCGACAGGTGCCCGATCATGGATACATGGTGGCAGACGGAGACTGGATGCTTCGTGGTCTCTCCATTGCCGATCACACCGCTCAAGCCCGGCTCGCCCACATTCCCGCTGCCCGGGTTCAACACAGACATCTACGATGAGGACGCAAACCCAGTGCCTCCAGGACAGGGCGGCAACATAGTCAACCCGACGCCATGGCCGTCGATGCTCCGCGCCTTCTACAAGGATCCAGAGAGGTACATGAAGGAGTATTGGCAGATGTACTGGGATATCAGGCCTGGAGTCTACCTGGCGGGCGATAAGGCGACGAGGGACAAGGACGGCTACTTCTTCATCCAGGGCAGGATTGATGATGTGTTGAAGGTAGCGGGCCACAGGATCAGCAACGCTGAGGTTGAGTCGGCGCTCGTGTCACATCCGGCGGTCGCTGAGGCAGCAGTCATCGGCAAGCCCGACGAGGTCAAGGGCGAGGTCATCGTGGCCTTCGTCATACTCAGAGAGGGTGTGAAGGAGAGCGAGGATCTCAAGAAGGAACTGGCAAAGCACGTCAGGAGCGTGCTCGGGCCTGTCGCATATCCGGAGATCGTCTACTTCGTCAAGGACGTCCCGAAGACAAGATCCGGAAAGATCATGCGCCGGGTCATAAAGGCCAAGGCCCTGGGCAATCCAGTTGGAGACATCTCTGCGCTTGCGAACCCGGAGGCTGTGGACGCCATACCGCTCATCAAGTGAGCGGTCAACCTATTTTATTTGATTTTATGTGATACTCTGTTTTGGCCTGACTTCGTGTGTTTTCTTATCATGGTCCCTTCTGCTGGATATCGATATCGTTAATTTACATATAATCTTTAACACTTTTATCACGAAAAATAATTATTACAAATTTTTGGTGACATTTCTATATCGACAGCTTTATAAATACGGAATACGTATGGAATTATCGTGTTTCCGGAGTCTCCCAATGCTCATAGGTGATCGCGGCATGGCAGTTATGGTTTGGCAGGAGGACTTCTTGACCCGCTTCTTCTCAGGAGGAGTTCTCGGGTGGAGCTCATGCCAGCGGCATCGTGGGACGGAAGCACATTATCTAGATGAATGGAGGTATGTAAATGGCTGAGACTGCAAAGACTGCTGTTCTGCAGGAGGAGACCAGGATATTCAACACCCCCCAGTGGATCATCGAGTACTCGAACTCCTACCAGTGGATGAAGAAGAAGGGCTTCAAGACAGAGAAGGAGATGCGCGAGTGGTGTGCCCAGAACTACCTCGATTTCTGGGATGAGATGGCCCAGACATACGCGGACTGGTTCAAGCCGTACACCCAGATCCTCGAGTGGAACCCGCCATATGCGAAGTGGTTCCTCGGAGGTAAGTGCAACGTCGCACACAATGCAGTTGACAGGCATGCGAAGTCCTGGCGCAGGAACAAGGTCGCGTACTACTTCGTCGGCGAGCCTGTTGGCGACACAAAGACGATCACATACTACCAGCTCTACCAGGCCGTCAACAAGATGGCAAATGGTCTCAAGAGTCTGGGCGTCAAGAAGGGCGACAGGGTCAGCATATATCTGCCCATGATACCCGAGCTCCCGATCACGATGCTCGCATGTGCGAAGATCGGCGCGATCCACAGTGTTGTCTTCTCGGGATTCAGCGCTGGAGGCCTGCAGAGCAGGGTCACGGATGCAGAGGCTAAGGTCGTCGTGACATCTGATGGCTTCTACAGGCGTGGCAAGCCGCTCCCGCTCAAGCCGAACGTCGATGAGGCTGTCCAGAACGCCCCGAGCGTTGAGAAGGTTGTTGTGGTCAAGAGGGCTGGGCTCGATGTCCCGATGAAGGAGGGGCGCGACATCTGGTACCACGATCTTGTAAAAGATCAGCCCGCTGAGTGCCACACAGAGGAGCTCGATCCCGAGGACAGGCTGTTCATTCTGTACACATCAGGCACAACTGGAAAGCCAAAGGGCATCGAGCATGCACATGGCGGATTCTGTGTCGGTCCCGCATACACAACCGCATGGGCTCTGGACGTCCATGAGGAGGATGTCTACTGGTGCACAGCCGACTGCGGCTGGATCACAGGCCACTCCTACGTCGTCTACGGCCCGCTCTGCCTGGGCGCGACCAGCATACTCTACGAGGGCGCTCCCGATTATCCGGACATCGGCAGATGGTGGTCCATCATCGAGGAGTACGGCGTCTCTGTCTTCTACACAGCGCCGACCGCCATAAGAATGTTCATGAAGGCCGGCGATGAGTGGCCGAAGAAGTACAACCTCAAGTCGATCAGGATTCTCGCATCCGTGGGCGAGCCGCTCAACCCCGAGGCATACGTCTGGTTCAGGAACAACATCGGAGGAGGGCAGGCACCGATCATCGATACATGGTGGCAGACCGAGACAGGATGCCACGTGATCGCTCCGCTTCCGATGACACCTGAGAAGCCCGGCTCTGTGGCGTTCCCGCTGCCCGGATTCAACACAGACATCTACGATGAGGATGGCAACTCCGTGCCACTCGGCTACGGCGGCAACATCGTCCAGAAGACGCCCTGGCCGTCGATGCTCCGCGCGTTCTTCAGGGACCCCGAGAGGTACATGAAGGAGTACTGGCAGATGTACTGGGACATCAAGCCCGGCACATACCTGGCAGGCGATAAGGCGACGAGGGACAAGGACGGCTACTGGTGGATCCAGGGCAGGATCGATGATGTCCTCAAGGTCGCGGGCCACAGGATCAGCAACGCCGAGGTCGAGTCAGCTGCAGTTTCACATCCAGCGGTCGCTGAGGCAGCCGTCATCGGCAAGCCCGACGAGGTCAAGGGCGAGGTCATCGTGGCCTTCATAATCCTCAAGGAGGGTGTGAAGGAGAGCGAGGAGCTGAAGAAGGATATCGCGAAGCACGTCAGGAGCGCGCTCGGGCCTGTCGCATACCCGGAGATCGTCTACTTCGTCAAGGACGTGCCGAAGACAAGATCCGGAAAGATCATGCGCAGGGTCATAAAGGCCAAGGCCCTGGGCAAGCCGGTAGGCGACATCTCGGCCCTCGCCAACCCCGAGTCCGTCGAGAACATCCCGCTCATAGTCTGAGCGCGGAATTTTATTCATTTTTACATCTTTCAGCGACTGGTGTTGACCCGACGATTGAGGATTTTCCTGTGGTCATCTTACACCCTTCTCTCTGAATCATAATACTGAAATGGCTTTTGGAGAGATATTCGGTGTACGCTCTTATGTGCGCAGCAACTTAGAGCAATGTGGTCGCTGAAGGCATTCATTGCCATGAACCCACAGCATGACTCCTGCTCCTTCTGGCAAGTCATCAAATGGATAAGAGCGACCACAGATGCGAGGGTGTTCAACGTTATACATAAGTTTTTATAGTTTAGATTAAAACACATAATATAGAGGTATTTATAAATGCGAGTTTTTGTAATGCTTGTGCTTGGATTCATCGTGTTGATGTGGTCCAGCCTTGCACAGAATGAGACATCAGGTGACGTGAATGCGTTTCGGGAAGCACTGGAGAAAGATGGATTCACTGTGCAGGAGGGCAGGATAGGATACCTGGATCTTATAAAATTATGCGATTTGGGTGTGCTGCCAGCCGCTTACGGAAATAATCCAAGCACAAAATATCTGACGTACTTCGTTCCACCGGCGCCAGGCCATGATGTACCTGAGCTATTTTCTCGGATAACCGAAGCACTTGGAATGTCTCAGGGGGCATCAGCTTTCTGGAATCTTGGCCCAGATGAAGCGATTGTTTTCGTGGGAAGAACTCCACCTGAGTGCAGGTACTTCAGCTTCGATCATTACTTGCTCTCCCGAACATATGGAAACGAGACAAGATGGATCTTTGCCCCATTGGGCGATACGGTAAACAATCTGGTTATCAATACTGAAGGGACGCCCAGCGGGGCGGCCGGAAATCCCTTCAATCAGACTACTATGATAGTCGCTACGGCCGACAGAGGCATCGATCAACGAATCCGAGCAGCAGCTGTATCAGCAGGATATTCGGTCGACACATTTAACACCCAGGTGTTTCCCTCTTCCATGCTGAATATGGGAGTAGAGGATAGCTCGGATACGTTTATCATGCTAATTCGTCCCGCTCTATACAAAGATCCGCAAGCCGGTGAGGACTATCTCAATAACGCTCCTGCGAAAGTATTCCGCATAACCCCAAAAGAGAGCGCGGAGCTGGATCCGTATGATTATCCGGAGTTAAGAGTCCGTGGAACGGGGACGACGGAGTTTGACCTCGTCGATGATCTCGAAGAGCTGAGGATTGCGATTATGACCAGATACAGCGGATTGAATGCCACAGAGCTTCCAACCAGTATAGCAGCTCAATCAGGAAGCGATGCCATTCAGCGAGGGATAGATGCCCTGGGCCCCGATAACGATTGCTGCTATCTATGGTCGGCAAGCCAAACAGTCTCTTCGCCAACACCTCCTTTCCCCGATCTATCGCTTTACTATGATTTCTTGAGGGATCCTGCTATCACTTTAAGCAACGATACTAACGAATTCATAATTGTCTATGGTGTCAACCATGTAGCTACAGGGAAGGCTACGTACTCGAACTTTGCCATCTACGGGGCAGATATATTCAACGGTCTCAAAGCAATCACTGACGAGGAGTTCAATGGGACTGCAGAAGAGTATCTCCCCAACAACCCCAATGCAAAATACCTCTACGTATACAAGTTGGCCAGGAACTGCAATGGTGATCCGCACTGCTATGAGGTCCCCTATGGCATTGGAGCTTACGGCATAGAGCCGGATCAGCCGCTCTTCATTGCGTGGAGGAGCTACCTGGAGGAGGCTACAAAGACAGGCCCATCCTACTCAGAGATCGTGTATGACAGGGCTATCAAGTTCAGCCAATGAAGAGCTGGGATGAAAATTTGCCGAGATGAAGAGGGCACCATAGTATGCCCTCATCGCTCTTATCCTCTGATGACTTGCCCAAAAAGGCACTGACCCTGCTATGCATTCGTTTCGACTTATCTTCGACTGCGTCGAAGGCATGCCAGACGAATGAATGCTTGCAGCAGCCGCACCACACAGTCTACAAGTTGCCAAACACATAAGAGCATGCCCTCATTTAATTATGCGAAAAATACTACGGAACAGAGCGTTGATGCGGAACGTGGGATACAACCAGAGCTTCGGCCATGCATATACCGAGGTCTTCGGCTCGATACGAGATTCCGCAGAACAACGAGAAGGTGATCGATGCGGTGAAAGAGAATCCTGCATCCCAGATATAAATTCTCTGGGATTTATAAATCAAAAATCGATATGCAGGTATGCGGGGGACGGGAGTCGAACCCGCGAACACCTACGTGACAGGACCCTCAATCCTGCGCCTTTGACCCGTGCTGCATCAGAAATCTTCGATTTCTTCGCAGCACGTCGATTTTTGACCATTTTCACCGCTGCTTCCAGCTTATTTTGGCCCATCCGAATATAAATAATTTCCCGACACCTTATGCAGAATCCTGTCACCCGCCGTTCGCGAACCGGTGCGATTTCTTACTGGAGGTACATGGGAGCTGCAGGCTGAGCGGTAACGCGGCATGTGGGTCTACCCACACATCCAACGTAATTTTCCCATTTTAAGTGATTGTAGAATATATTTTGTGGATAATGGAAAATAATTTGTTATAGTGAAAGTAAAGTATAGCGGATGTGTTGGATGCGTGGGTACCCTGTCGCTCCGCGCATCAGCTGGTCCGCACCGCGAATCTCCATAGTCGCATGTTCGGATTCCAATCACTATATCTTACATTTTACGTATCATAATATAGTGATGAGAATGTGGCATGCACTGCGGCACGGTACAGTATGCTGGTTCTCATCGAGAGTTGGAGGTCGAAAAATGCTGAAATATGTTAGGAGTTTAAACAAAAATTTGTATAGTTACAGAGTGGTTCTACCACATGCGATTGCACAGTGCTGGGGTGCGCGTGGTGTGAAGAAGCTGCGAATTGTCTACGATCCGAATGAAGACTGTTTGACGATAAAACCAATACCAATCAAAACAAATAGCAGATAGAGTTTCAGTACTAGAATACTGAAAAGTATGCAAACCGTAAGAAAGCATATCAAAAACTTTATATATGGGAACACCAAATGTAATGCTGACGTCTGTCCTGCTGCGGGGCGAACCTCGCAGTTGTCGCTGCGTAGTGGCAGCGTGGATGATTGAAAGTGCAGGCTGTTGAATGTTTCAGCAAGCTTTTGCATACTTGCTGGAACTCCGATGGCCTGGATGGAAGAGGTGTTGAAAATGGAGAGTTAATGTTCCACACCCGAATTGGAACCAGTATGCGTAGATGTTGAATGCATGGATTCTCGATAGCTTCGAGAGTGAAAGGCTTTACGGGCCGATTTGTCCAGAGCGTCCTTATCACGAGTCGCAATCAGTGAAAGTGTAACTGGCAGAGGGATGCATGTACCTGGCAGTACGTCTTTCACAGAGGGTGTACAGCGGACATCTCTTATTG
>JAKPCO010000100.1 GCA_029553285.1 Methanobacteriota archaeon | reverse complement strand
GAGATGCGATTGACTGCATACATTATTGGGATTCTGAAAATGCCGTGTTCTACTGCGATCCACCGTATCATCTAGACACAAGAAAAGGCAGAGGATACAGACACGAAATCGATGGAGACTATCACGAGCGGTTGGTAGATGCGTTGTTGAATGTGAAAGGCTCTGTGGTATTGTCGTGCTATGATCATCCAGTGTACCACAAACTGATGGAACATGGTTGGCGTAGATATCAGACCACAACACGCAATTCTACGTCCAATACCAGGCATGGCGGGCATAGGGAGCTAAGAATTGAAACGGCCTACCAGAATCCGAGGGCCTATGAGTTGACACGTGAACACCTAGACAGCAATCAGTCATTGTTGTGGATTACACAATAACAGGAGAGTACCATGTCAAGGGCTTTAGCCCTAGCGGAGCGTCACGCCGATTGATTCACTCGCGAAGCGTCACAAGCTCACGATCAATCTTGCACCATCCCAGGGGGTTGCCCAAGAAGCCGCTGGGCTTTAGCCCAGGCGGAGCGTCACATTCGCAACCAACCAAAATCAGACCACGCCCCCTTGACTTTTCCTTAGTATTTGCATATAATTAGTAATAATTAAATATCACCAGTATGTTGATCATGACCAAATGCCTCGGGTGTCAGCGCGAAATGGACGCGATGGAGGCGACGTTCTCCTACTACTGTCGCAAATGTCGCCGCCATGTGCCAAAGTCCGAATGGCGCATTCCAACCTACGTTACACCATCCGACGACCGGCGCCGCCGTAAGAAACGCCGAAAACCAAAGCCCAATTACTTCCCCGAGGACATTGACAGATACTTTTCCGACGACGACCAAGACGACGACGAAAATACCCTTGACGGCTTCCAGATTTACCGTCTCCCTGACGAACCATAATGCCGCTCCCCAGCCCGCAAAAACGCGAACGACGCCAAGACTTTATCAAGCGCTGCATGGCCGACCAAGTCATGCAACAGGAGTTCCCTGATACCAAACAACGCTACGCCGTCTGCCTCAAGCAAATTGTTCAACGACTCAAATCGCCCAGGAGAAAGTAACCCTATGCCCGCCCTCGACCTCTCCCCCCTGACCATCGTCAAGATCGTCCGTAAGGCCATCGAACTCTTTCCCGTCCCCGTTCTCGACGACGCCGACGGCGTCTATGAATGGCTCCTCAAGGTCATGGACCTTGTCAAGACCGTGGCATCCCTCACGGAGACAACGACCGACGACAAACTCGTTGACGCCCTCAACGAACTCGCCGGTAACAAACAAGTTGTCGTCGCCATCGTCAAACTGATCCAGCGCATCGTTGCCACGATGGGGACTGACGAGCACGTCGATGATCAGAGCATCTTCGGCTTCGCCGCCGAACAGGCCGCCGTCTCCGGCATCGATCCCTTGATCATCCAGCTTATTATCCAGGTCGCCGTCGCCATCTTTAAGCTCCTGACAGCATGACACGATCCCTCTACGCCACCGTTCTTGCCAAAATCATCGTCAGCGACCAACTCGACGACAAGACTCTGCCACACTTCAGTACCCGAACCCTTGCCATCTCCAACGTCGGGGCCGAGGATAGCCTGTCAACCGAAGAAGGCACCGTCACCGAACGGATCGTCGGTCGCTTCACCACCGATACCACCCTGGACCTGACTGCCGTATCCGATCCTATCTACACATCCATCGACCTGACAGGATACGCGATGATTGCCCTCCTCCTGGAAAATAGCGGAAACGGACCCGCAACTGTCGCTGCAGGCGCTAGCAACGGTTACACGCCCCTCGGCTCCGGCACCATTACCGTTCCGGCAGGCGGGGTCTATCTCGCCTACGACCCAGAAAACGCCACAGTCGTTTCCTCAACCGTCAAAAATATTGATATCGACGCCACAGGCGCCACCCTCGATGTCGTCGCCCTCTTCCTCAACAAGTCAACATGAAAACACCTATCACACTGATCGCTACACTCCACATCCTGGCGGCCTCAATATGCCTCGCCCAGACGGCCCCTCTTGCCCAGATCGACGGTCCTAAACAGGTCGAGGCGGGCCGACTGGCCATTCTCCGCATCACAGGTCCGGAATCCATCGCCACAGACTGGCTGATCGTCGCGCGTGACCGCTCCAAGGATGTCGTCCGCGATCAGGACTGGATCGTCTTCGACGCCGGAAAAACCGTCGTCTTCGCAACACCCAATACAGGAACCTACCTCGTCATCGCCGCTGTCGCCGATAAAGGTAACTCCGGAAATATCACTATCCTGACTCATGAACTAATGATTGGGCAGGCCCCGGAGCCAAACCCAGACCCGACGCCGCCGGATAATCCAACAAAGTCATGGGAAAAGGTATCCTATGATCTTGCTATGAAGTACGTCCCATCCCCGCGTCAGCAAGAGGCCAAGGCCGTTGCTGCCGCTATCCGTGAGGCCGTCGCCCAGCTATCGACAGTCCCTGACCTCCGCAAGGCCCGGGAGCTTGTTCGCGACTACACCCTCAAGGCCCTCAAGGGCAATACCGCCCGCTGGAATAAATGGTCTGACGAGATTGCCTATTCACTCGCCCAGAATGCTGGGACGATCCTTGATGTTCCCGTTTACAGCGGGATCATGAACGCTATCGCCAACGGCCTCGATAAAGTCACCGACTGAAAGCACGGGATACCCCATGAGTGAACCGAACATTACACCTTTATTCGGCTGGGCCGGTCCAGAACTTGCCCGCGAGGAAGTCGCCAAGGCCCGCGAGGCCGGTCTCGTCGTCTCATTCGATCAGGCCGTCGAATCGGGCATCATCGCCAAGGAGGGCAATACAGGAAAGCCAACCTTAACCGCCTGGGAGGCCTCCAAAAAAGTCCTCGGCCAGGTCCTTCCCGCCGGGCGTCAGGAAATCGGCGACTGCGTCTCTTGGGGCATGAAACAGGCCGGGGAATATCGCCACCTGATCGAGATCGCCTCCGGCCAGGAGGAACGATTCCGCCGCTGGTTCGCCCCGTGGATTTACGCGACCAGCCGCAACCAGATCGGCCAGGGACGCATCAGCGGTGACGGCAGCCTCGGCGTCTGGGCCGCCCAAGCCGTCATGAAATACGGCGTCCTATTCGAAGACGATAAAGATGTCCCGTCCTACTCCGGCTCCTTGGCCCGACAATGGGGCAGCCGGTCCAACGTCAGCCAACCCGTCTATCAGAAGTTTTTTGGGGTCGCCTCAGATAACCCGTGCTTCTGCGTCGAAGTCAAATCCGTCGATGAAGCCGTTAAGATGATCCGCGACTTCCGACGGCCCCTCACAATTGCCAGCTTGCGCGGCTTCCGCATGGAACCGCGAAACTATAAGGGCTATCACGTCTTCGTCCCCTCCGGTACATGGGCACACCAGATGTGCTGGATTGAATACAACGAAGACCTCGGAGCGCTCTACCGTCTTAATTCCTGGGGCGCGGACGCCCACGGTCAGCCGCTCAACGGCGAGGCCCCCGGGGGAGCCTGGAACCTCCTGGACGATATCGAATATGAGTTCAAAAACATGGATGTTGAATGCTTTGCCCTGGTCGAATTCGAGGGCCAGCCGACCGATCCCGATTGGCACCCCATCCGTGACAACGACTGAACGACTGAATGACCACCAAAGCGCTCCAGAAACTCATTCTCAAGCTCTGGAACCGCCTCCCTGTCATGCCGCATTTTATCCTCACGGCATGCATCACCAACTCTGTCCGCCAGCTCAAAAACTTCCCCGAAGACTATATCCTCTTTACGGACGGCGAGTCGCAGATTCGCTACACCTGCAAAGATGGACACGTAACCATCATCCTCAAGACCACCGGTGAGGCTGAAATCTACGTCTCGACCTACCAGTCCGAACTCTACAGACCCGTCAATCTGAATTGAGGTCCCTATGGCAAAACGCGAGAAGCAGCCAGCAACAGACGAAAACATGTCACTCATCGACTACGCCCGCGAAGAAGACGAAACAGAAGAAGCTGCACAACCAGAAGAAGCAACGCAAAATGACGAGGAGATAGAAGAGGAGGAAGGCGGCGAAGAAGAAGAAACCGGCGAAGATGGAGACCAAGAAGAAAGTTGTCAGTCCGAAGAGTGTCAGACGGCCCTCATCAATTTCATCAAGGAAAACTTCGGCGAGGACCTCAGTCACTACAAAAACGACCTGGAGGCCATTAAGGGACTTCTCAACGCCCGTAAGGCCATCGGTAAACGGGACCAGGACGCCAAAGTCCTCAGCATGATCCGTCAGCGATATGGCGACGAGTTTCTCGAAATGCTCGTCTCCGGCCAGGCGACTGCCGCTATCCAGCAGGCCCAACAGCAACAAGCCCAGAGCAATGAACAAAATGAACAAGACGAAATCGAATGGGACGACCGCTGGCTGGCTATGGTCACACGCGACGATGAGGGCAACCTCGTCCCCGCCCGCGGAGCACCACCCGATATCGTCGATAAAGTCCTCCGCTTCGTCCGACACAGGGAGAATGTCGTCAATGAGTTCGCACGAAACCCACGCCGATTTATTGAGAACATCATTACAGAAAAGCTTTCCAAGAGCATTGATCAACTCATATCAAGAAAGATTGAACAGTCGGTTACAACAGCAGCCGAACAAGTTGCCCTCTCCGAATGGGCACAGGAGAACAGGCACCTGCTGTTCGAAGGGGGCGACCCGACCGCCCCGATGACGCCCCTCGGCATGGAAATCACGGAACTCGCCGATCAGCTCATGGAAGACGGTGTCAAATCACACACCAAGGCCCTCCAGCGCGCCTGGGAAATCGTCATGTCACGCCAGCAGGTCCAACCTAAAAAGGCCAAAGTCCCACGCTTGGCCTCCATGCATACACCCCAGAAGACCCAGAAGACTAAAAAAGTCACCCTTGAAGACCTCATCGACCAAGGCTACAGCCTGGTTGAGGCCTACAAAAAAATGCGCGAACTCTCCGAATGACCCCAGGAGCACCCCTCCCTGATGCGGCCATCCCTAGCGGCTCTGGAGTGCAAGCCTCCAGGATGGCCCTTAACGTCGGGTAGGCGGCTGGGCTGATCAGGGACACCCGCCGTTCTCCACCCTCATCTGCGGCCCCGTGGATCAGCCCGTACCCGACACCTAGCCGCCGGGCGCTGCCTGCAACAGGCCTCTCTGTTACATGGCAATCTCTCGTTCACCAGTCTCTAAAGGAGGGCATCCGATATGTCCGTTATCTCCGGAACACCGCGCATTACCGCGGTTGCCATCAATAAGTATATCCGCAAGCTGAGCGAACCGATCATGGTCAACGCCCGCTTGCTCGGCGTCCTCAAGGCGAAAGGGCGCATCACGTTTAACCACGATAGCTCCGATATCCGATGGCGTGTCCGCTATAAACGCGCCACCCCCACCGCCAGCGTCGGCTATCCGATTAACGTGACTTTCGACCTGCCCAACCGGATCACGACTGCCGTCCTACCCTGGCGGTCATACGTCCTCGGTGAAGCTATCCCGAAACTGGAAAAGCTCATCGGACGTAACGACGACACCGCCTTCCCGCGGCTTGTCGAAAATACCGTCAAATGGATGATGGAGGACTTCCAGTATTACTTCCAGCGGACCCTCTACGCCGACGGCGAAGGAGGCACCTACGATATACACGGGCTGGAATCCTTCTTCGGCTACAGCGGTCCGGTCTCCAGCAGCAAGGTCGGCAACCCTAACGATACCTACGCCGGCCTCTCTACCGCCCTTGGCGGCCTCGGCGGGGCACTGATCTCCGGCTACTACCCCGAAGGCGTCTTCGATCCTGAGTACGCCGCCTGGAGTCCGATCATCGTGGACTGGGATAACTCGGCCTTCGATGTCGGCACATCAGCGACCTGGGGCACCAACTGGCGTCGTGCCGTCCGTTACGGACGCACCTGGCTCCAGGCCCTCCAGGGCGTTGACCCCGATATCATGATCATGCACCCGGAAATGGAACGCGCTGCCCGCGATGCCACCGACGACATCGCCGAACTCCAGGTCACGGCCAAATCCCAGGTCGTCGATCTTGGGATCAAGACCCTCATGTTCGAAGGTCTTGAAATGCTCAGCGACCCGTTCGCACCGGCAGGGGCCGTCTACCTCCTGACGACCGACAAGATGGAACTCATGTCCATGCAGTCCCAGCTCGTCGAACTCCACAAGACGACAGACCCCTACGCCACGGATACCCTCATGCTCGACTTCTTCGGCAACCTCCGTGTCGATAGCCCGGCCTTCTTCGTTAAATTGGCCGACATCTCGTGATTGTAATATGACGATCCCAAAACACCTGACAATAAGGAGACGTTTCTATGCGTTGTGACTACCCGCAACTGCCGTTCCCCCGCGGCACGACCTATTCTCAGGGGGCCTTCACACCGACAGCCACCGACGGACTCCAGATCGAAGGGCAGGTCTACACCGTCTGGGATGACGACTTCGACATGCCCGTTAAACTCCGCGTCGTCCGTAACATGACAGGGTCCACCTTGACCCTCACCGCCGGTGAACTCATCGGCTTCAAGGACGCCAGCGGCAAATTCGCCAATCTCGGCAAGCACGCCTACGCACTGGCCGCCGACGGCGAACCCGCCAAACCCATCGACGGAGCATACGCTGCAACCGCAACGGCTGCTGCCTACGACCTGTTCTACGTTGTCGAGGAGGGTCCCTGCGTAGTCCTTAAGATTGCTGCATCATCTACACAGGCCATCACGGCAGGCGCTAAGGTCTATGGCGACTCCCAAACCTCTAAGGTCGATGCGACCGTCTCCAGTGGCTGCGCCGTAGGCCGTGCTATGAAAGACGCAGCAAGCACCGCCGACTCGGTTGACGTTTACGTCTTTCCGGGATTCATTGGATGACCGATTCCTCCGGCGTCTTCACCGTCGATCTCTACCGACCACTCCCCGCATTTGCGTCG
>JAKPCO010000098.1 GCA_029553285.1 Methanobacteriota archaeon | reverse complement strand
AACGTCAGACAGGGAGCTCAAACTCCCGTCTCCACCCCAACAAAATGTACCGCAGAGCGGAAACCAGTGCCATCATCCCAGGCATCTCTGCCCGTCTGCACCGCGCCTCTCTCCGCGATCCTTTCGCCACATCTTGGCCCTCGCACCTATTACATAGTAGTATATAAACGTTTCTACAGACCGCAGCATTCCGGTTTTGTGATCTGCAAAGACAGGGGATGTGGATCGCGGTCTGTTTGTCTCGTGACTCCTCCCGCCTCAAGGAGATATATCCAGCTCCATTCCGACCACAGGGTGCTCCAGGCCGAACGCGGATATCACCTCTGGATGAATCTCGCCGAAGCATCCGATTCTGGCCCCATTGAGCATGAGATCCGCGCCCCTGCCAGGTATGAATGCGCCATCGCTCGACTCCATCACTTCTGCGCTGATCCGGAGCTCTCTCAGGATGGCGGAAATAACAGAGCTGATCTCCGCGAACCCGGCTCCGCTGTGTATCGATACCGCGCTCAGGTGGCACTTTGTCCTTCCGCCAATGACAACATCTCCCACGGCGAACAGCCTCTGTGGCAGCGGATGATGCTGGTTGATCGAGAGTATCTCCATGAGCCCAGGGAGTATATCTGTCCTTATAATGGTGTGCAGCTCGCTTATCGGGTGCATGACGCGCGTGCACTCTCCGACGCTCCTGCGCATCATCTCGAAGTGGACCCTCTCGTTTGTCAGCGTGAACGGCATCACCTCCAGGTAGCCAAGCCCGACCATGAGGTCCCTGACCTCTTCCCTGAGTTCCTCCATCGGATGAGGCCTGCCGATCGTCAGCGTCCCAGGCATCTCAGCCTTCAGGTTCTCATATCCATAGCTCTTGGCCGCATCCTCGATGATATCCCATGTGTGCATTATATCCGCGCGGTACGCAGGAACCAGCACCTCAATACTTTCGTTGTCGAGAGGGCATGCCCCGAACCTCATGCGTCTGAGACACTCCGCGAGATCCTCTGCTGATAGATTGAAGCCGATCAGGCTGTTGGCCTCGGACGCGGTCACAGTCCAGCGTGCAGGGGAGAGATCCGGGCTGATCCATTCTCCCTCTTCAGAGATCATCCTCACGCCCTCTATCCTGCCGCCACGCTCAGCCAGGGCGGTGACTACTATGTTCAGAGCCCTGTGAACAACAGGATCTGTGCCAGTCACGTCTATGAACAGATCTGTTGTATCCTCCCTGACCCTGGTCAGCTCCCCGTTTATCACCGGCGGGAATGACAGAACGTTATCATCAGCATCCACGATCAGGGGGAACCTTTCGAATCCATCCAGGATATGACGGTATGCAACGCCCTTCGGATGCCGCTCGAGTATCTCCCTCATGCTCATGCTCTCATCGAAATCAAGCGGCACAAACCTCCTCTTGTCTGGATCCTCTGCGATGTATCTGAACGGAGGTCTTACCCTGGAGATATCATGAACTCCTATCGCGACCTTCCTCCTGTTCCTCCCGAGACCCCAGTGGAGATCCTCCTGGAGGCTCATGAGCGACTCTATGAACGGATCCGTGAACCTGAGACCCCTGACGACTGCGCATCCAATTATCGGGCGCACGCTTTTCACAGACTCATCCACACACATCTCCACAGATCCCATGTGGACCTGGTACTCAGGGAGTCCTGGCCTTATCCCCAGAAACCCCTGCAGCGCCCTGGCCACTCCCTCAGCGCTGTAGAGATCCGGCCTGTCGGGGAAGAACTCCACATCGATGTAATCCGCTTCAGAGCTCTTGCCGACATCCGCGCCCATCATCGGAAGCCTTTCGAGTATCAGATCTCTTGAGGCGCCGACCATCTCCTCAAGATCTTCGTAGTACAAACGCACGACAGGCATCTCAGACACCCCTGAAGACGGATACGGGAGTATCCCGCAGCCATCCGATATCTGGCTGGTAGAGAAGCCTCAGGTCCTTCAGGCCGAGACGGAGCATCGCCAGCCTGCTCACCCCCAGACCCCATGCGAGCACTGGATGCTCTATGCCGAACGGTGCGGTCACCTCTCGCCTGAAAACACCAGCGCCTCCGAGCTCCACCCACCCGAGTCCATCTATCCAGACCTCGGGCTCGACGCTAGGCTCTGTATAGGGGAAGTATCCTGGCCTGAACCTGACCTCCTCGAATCCCATCTTCGAGTAAAACTCCTTCAGTATTCCAAGAAGATTGCTGAACGTTACCCCCCTGTCCATCACAACCCCCTCAAGCTGCTCGAACTCAGGGGTGTGAGTCGCATCAATTGCTTCACGCCTGTAAACGCGATCTATGCAGAAGGCCTTGACCGGAGGCTCGGGGTTGTCTGCCAGATACTTTATGGTTATCGCGGTCGTGTGCGTCCTCAGGACCTCCTGCCTGGCGATCTCCGGATCCCACACGCCGCCCCATCCTGTGGATCCTATCCCGCCGCCGCGCTCGTGCATCTCCTTCACCGCTCTGTAATCAGGGATCTCTGCCTTGGTGTTCAGATAGAACGTGTCCTGCATCTCCCTGGCCGGATGGTCCTGCGGCTGGAAGAGCGCATCGAAGTTCCAGAAGCTCGACTGTATTATCTCGCCCTTTATCTCCGTGAACCCCATCTCAAGCATGATTCTTCTCATCCGATCCATCAAACGCCTGTACGGGTGGATCTTTCCGGGATAGATGGTCTCCCCCGGAACCCTGACGTTGTAGGGCCTGAATCTCGCCCCCCTCCATGCGCCGCTCTTTATGATCTCAGGGGTTAGCTGGGAGATCTCCGTCGCTGGAGCTGCATGCTCACCGATCTGAGATAGCACTCGCTTCCCCTCATCTGTTATCCCGTACCTCCAGCTCTTGCTCCTGCTCGAGGTCACGAGACCTCTTTTGATCAGCAGATCAACGGCACTGCCGATCTCTGACCTGGTTTTTTCTCCATCAAGAAGCATCCTGAGCGCGATCTCATCCTCTCCCTCAGCAGGTCTGCCGAGCGGCCTCAGAACGCCCTTATCGATCCGGACCCAGCCCTTCTTCCTGGCCCATCCTATGGCGATCTTCAGCGCCGGATCCTGGAGCTCTGATAACGGTTTTCCATCGCCTATGATATCGATAAGCCTTCTCTCAGGGAGGCCTTCACGCGCATATCGCCTCCCCTCCTCGGTCAGCGAGAAACGCTCGATAACCTTTTTGTCCACACTGATGAGCCCGCTCTCTGCAAGAGATTCCGCTGCCGATAGAACAGCCTCTATTTTTAGATCAAGACGATCAGCGATCTCCTGCGGGCTTGAGCATCCATCCGATATGGCCTCAAGAATCCTCAAATCTCTCTCCGATGCCATTGTTTCATCCCACCGCTCCTGTGTACCTGAGACATCTCCTGAATAAGTGGTTGAATCTTCTCCATCGTAAACACCCTCTCCTTATCCGAGACGTCCCATAAGACATCATTCAACCTCAGGTACGGCGAAAATACCTGCACCTACAAAAGTTCTGCCCTGAACGTCCAAATCACAGACTGCTGAGCTACCGCCCGGAGCATTTCACTCAGCTGAGAATCCCTCCAGCTCGTCCAGCGCCTCCAGAACGCCCTGGACAGCCATCTCGAAGTACCTGACCCCCTTCTCGGCGCTCGCCCTGCTCGGATCACCCATGATCCCGTTGCCCATGTACTCCCTCACCGATCTCAGGATCAGGTGCCTGGGGCGCTTCGGATAGTTCGCGTGCGGGAGGCCCCTGACAAGATCCGGCCTGTGGAGCAGCATCCTTGACGTCTCAATATCTCCCGCGTGGCCATCCCCTGGAGTATCGCACCTTATGAGATCAAAGTCTGTCAGCAGGCTGATTCTGAGATCTGTATCGTTCACAGCGCTCTGGCACGCTTCCTTAAGAGATGCCATGTGCTGGCCTCCGGCATGCCCGGACAGAACCATCACATATCTGAAGTTGCTCTCGTAAAACCCGAGAAGAATGTCGTACACGTAATCCCTGAGTGCGTTGAATCCAACGCTCACCGTTCCTGGAAAGCCCCTTGTACTCCTGCATATGCCGTAGTGCACTGGAGGCGCAACGAACACATCCCGTTTCCTTGCGACCTCGTAAGCCACCTCCAGCGCCTGGAGGGTGTCTGTGGTCACTGGAAGATGCGGGCCGTGCTCCTCGACGGCCCCCACTGGCAGTATCACTGTCCTTGTCTTCGTCAGCCCCTTCTCTATCTCAGGCCAGCTCATCTCCCCGAGGATCATACCTCAACGACACCTCCGCTCAGCACATCCTTCTCCGAAACCCGCACCTCTCTGGTCATCCCATTTACTGTGAGCCTGTATGCGCCTATAGGCGCGGTGTCAAAGTTCGTGCCGCCGGCCACCGGACCTTCAGTCGAATACGGAACCACCAGGACGAACTCTCCACTGGAGTCTGTGACGTTTGACTGTCTGTATATGAAGAGCCTCTTCTGGTTCGTCATGATCGGGACCTCTATCACAACCTTCGATCCAGGAGATGCCCTCCCCTTTATCACCGCGCCGGGGACATGCTCGAACGTCTTGACGTACCTGTTGCCTTCCGATGTGACCTGTGTTGGTGACTCGTGGACTAGCCTGTAGTGCTGCAGCGCCTCGACATACACAGGAGATCTCGCGAAGCTCCTGCTCACAACGCTTACGTTGTACCCCTCGCTCAGGCTCTCGTTTATGAAGCTCTCAAGCTCATTCTCGCTCTTGGGTATGAGCGGAGATTTTGTTATAACTGCGAGTGGGGTGCCATCTGGCATCGTGACTCGCGTGTATGCGATCGCCACAGGATCCTGTGGCTCGACCTCGCTTCCATCAAAGAAATGAAGCCTCGCCACCATTGTCCTGAAGTACTCCGGCCTCCATACCTGTATCGGGACGAGGCTGTCAGCCTGCGGCTGGTACACAGCCCCAGTATATCTTGTGAGAGGTATGCTGCTCCAGGCTGCTATCGCATGGAATTTGGTGACCGCCATCTCCACATCTGTCATTATGTACCGCGCATTCATGTAGGGAGATCTGCTCTCGTTCAGGCGCGCGAGCACATCCTCAGCCTCGCTCTCGCTCTCAGCCAGGAAGAACGGGGATGAGCCGGGTGTTCCTGTTGTCTTGCTTCCGATCCCCTCCTGGAACGGGTTGGCGTTAGGATACCTGTGGCCTATGGTCTCTATGAGATGCCCGTAGTCCCACCATGACATCACGCCATATGCTGTCTCAGGATACTGGAAGTACTCTCCCTCCGGAGGCCGCTCATAGACATTATAGATATCAAGCCCTGGATAAGGAGTGTTGTTGCGCAGCCACTCGATGGAGCTGACCCAGTCCTGATTCGGCCCCACCGAGTATCTCGCGATCGCATGTGAGCTGAGAACGCTCGGATACGCGAGTATTATCACTATGAGTATAACAGCAGCCGCTGTGGCCAGCCGCTCGGGCTGCACATCTCTGGCCAGGTTCGACGGTGATCTAGCAAGAACATCCTCTATATCCGAGAGGCCTGCGCGCGCATAGACCATGGACGCGAGGTAACCGCAGAGCAGAGCGACGTTGACCGCGTAATAGTAAGCGGAGCGGTTCGCAGCAAGCGTTATGATCAGGGTTACAATGCTCCACACCACGACCAGGAGGTACGGGGCTCTGGAGTCTCTGATGTATCTGTAAACCAGCAGGCCGAGGCCGATGATGGCAATGTAGAACGGGGAGAGTATGCGGATCAGTCCCGGGAAGTTCTCGTCTATCCCCGTGACCCCCCGCCCGAGGTCCATGTATATGGGCGAGAGCTCTGCAACCGTTGCAGCGCCGCCGGTGCGTGGAAGAAGATACGTCTTGAGGCCGTAGACGACCGCGCTGAAGAGCTCTGGAACTGCCAGGATCACTATTATGAGATCGATAACGATAACAGCTGCAATCGATCCCGGATAGAGCGCCCATGATAGTCCCCGCCTCGAGACCTCGCGTGATGCCACAGCAAGCTCTAAACAGAAGAGCGATCCGAGGAGCAGCATCGATGGCTGGAAGAGCGAGTACTGAATCAGGCTGAATCTGTTGTAGGAGTGCGCAAACGGGACCACCATGAGAAAGGCGAAGAAAAGGCCTATCGCACCTATGATCCCCAGGTACTCCCCGCTCCTTCCGCGGTAGTGCTCTACCACGCTCTGTAAGGCTATCGCGATCAGGAGTATGCCCTCGAACAGGATTCCCATGGACCAGGCATCGATGTAGAGACCGAGGGCGATTCCCGCGAGCACCGCCATGACGATCGGGCGCTTGACCGCGGTGAGATCCCGGAGCGTGCTGAAGCCGAGCGATCGACCGCTTCTGAATGCAAGAATGAAGAGCAGCATCGACAGCGTGCTCAGCAGTATCTCAGAGGAGTGGTGGTCGGTGAATCCGAGAACGGTTCTGGAGAAGAGCTGTCCCGGAAGCACCACAGAAAGGGCAGCAGCTGTTATCCCACAACCCCTACCTCCAATCTCCTTTCCTATGTGGTATACTGGCAGTATCAGGAGCGATCCCATAATCACAGGCCAGAACGCCCCGACCACATCAACTGTGTGGAGATCCGAGCCGCCGAGTCCGACGATCTTTGAGAGCAGGGCCACGCCCCAGCTCAAAAACGGACCGAAGTGGAGCGGCGTCCCGTTCGGAAAGTTCGTGAGCGGATCGAACCACGGACGCTGCCAGTGGAGGAACGTCGTCTTTGCGAGCATCATGTGATACCATGCGTCGCTCTCGCTGCTGAACCTGACCGCATCTCCGATGAACACATTCCTGAATGGAACTACAGCTCTTAGGTAGATGGAGAGCAGAAACAGCAGACCAAGTCCCGCATACCAGTATCTTTCGGGCAGGCGCTTTCTGCTCTGCTTTTTGCTATCTGTGTCCTTCTTCATATCCATGGGTCCCCTGTTTTAGCGATGGAGAGCATATTTCAAGGAGATAAACGTTTTGAGGCTGAATATGAGCAGGAGGTCGACGGTTCAGGGGTTTGCTTTTATCCAGTGGCAGCTATGGTCTGGGACTGCTAACGGGACCGACATTTACCGGCCAAAAACTGATACGCTCTTATCCATATGATAACTTGCCCATAGAAGCACTGGCCATGCCATGCATTCTTGGTGAATGAACAAGTGCGTTCAGAAACCGCATGGGACGACCTGCAAGTTGCCAAACACATAAGAGCGAACTGGTAAATCCCGCAAGATCCACATTGCTGCTGATGCAGTATTACGAGCGGACGATTCTGATTCAGGTCATCCATAACCAGCTCGGGACCCTCATCGCATTCTACTTTCCAAATCTCCTCTCCCTTCTCTGGAAATCCCTTATCGCGCGCAGGAAGTCCAATCGCCTCAGGGATGCCCAGTCGACATCTGTAAAGTACAGCTCTGAGTACGCGGCCTGCCAGATCATGAAGTCGCTGAGCCTTCTCCCACCGGCCCTTATGACCAGGTCCGGCTTCTGCTTGAACCTGAGGTAACGCTCTATGGTCTCCCTGTCTATCTCATCCGGTTCCATCAGTCCTGCAGCGACATCCATGAGAACAGACCTTATCGCCTCTGTGACCTCCCTCTTCCCGCCGTAGCCCAGGGAGATTGTGACACCGATCCCGCCCTTCCCCGTCGATTTTGATCTGTCAGCGTCGATGATGCTCACGTCCGCGGGTGCGTCCCTCAGGATGGACTCGAGAGAGGACGCGAGATCCCCGGCGTACTGCCCAATATGTATCAGCAGGCTGTCGATGCCTAGAGACGCGCTCCACTCGATCAGATCCCTGAACTTCTCCAGGCCTTGGCCGTCGAACGATGATACCACAAACGCCACACATCCAGGCCTGGGATGGCTCATGACCTCCCTTTCAAGGAGCCTTTCATATAATTTGTATATCAAGTGACTCTCTCCGTGAGCATCGATCGAAACAGATCGATTCTGAGATGGACTGTCAGCTGTTCTCAGGAGGCTCTTGAAGGCAAAGTATTTTTGGTTGGATGGCGACTGGTTGGCCATGCAGAAAGAGGACGCCTTGAGGCTCGCGATGGGTGCGCTGGCATTCCTGCTCCCAGTGACAGGCGTCTTCACAGCAGTTCTTCTCGCCATCATATACATCATTCACCGACCTGCCAGAATGCTGAGTGCATCGCTCATGCTGCTTCTGCTCCTCAGAGAGGCGCTGACATACACGCACCTGGATCTCCCTATGTATGTCGTGGCGATATCTTTCATCCCGCCTACCGTGGCCTATACTGTGTCAAAGAGGTTCCAGCAGCTCGCGGGCAGCTTCATATACATAATGGCCACTGTGGCTATCGGCTATCCGGCTGCATACCTCTCCGCACCCTATCTTCTGCAGGAGAAGATACTCTTCATGACCATACTCGGAGGGCTGAGCGGTGCATTCCTGCAGCATGTCTCCAGGGAGATGGATTTCACTGTGCCATTTGGCGCATGCATGGTCATGTGGCTGTTCAGCTTCGAATACCCGCTCCCAGAGCTCAGCAACATCCTGATGATATACATATTTGCTGTGCTTCTAGGAGTTGGAGCTTACTGGGCGAAGGCTGCGGATGTTGATGCAGTGCTCAGCGAGGTTATAATATGCATCCTGGTGGTTCTCTTCGCCGGACTGAAGTGGTTTCTGCTCCTCCTGTGCTTCTACCTTATGGGCGGCGCGTTCACGCGCTATGGATATTCATACAAGCAGAGCATGGGGATCGCCCAGGAGAAGTGCGGCGTCAGGGGTTACAAGAACGTGTACAGCAACAGCTTGGTTCCACTTGTGGCCGCGCTCTGCTATGGGATATATGGCAACGAGATTTTCTTCTACGCCTTCCTCGGCGCTGTGGCCACTGCGAATGGGGACACGCTGGCAAGCGAGATAGGTGAGACCAGCAGGTCCAGGCCGAGGATGATAACCACACTCAAGCCCGTGGACCCCGGGGTCGACGGTGGAGTGACGCCTCTCGGCGAGATGGCATCGCTGGCTGGCGGTGCAGCAATAGGACTGGTTGCTGTTGCAACAGGTATGACAGGCGTGGATGGTTTCCTGATCGCCATTACGAGCGGTCTTCTCGGATCCAACTTCGACAGCCTGATGGGCGCGATATTTCAGAGAAGAGGGGTGCTCACAAACAACGGAGTCAACCTGGTCGCAACGCTATTCGGCGGGATTGTCGGGGCTCTGATGGGGGTGCTCATTTGAAGGTCTATGCTGTCCTCGGAGATCCGGTAGAGCACAGCCTCTCGCCTGTGATGCACAACGCCGCCTTCCGTGAAATGGGGCTGCAGGCGAGCTACCATGCGTTCAGGGTTGGGATAAACAGGCTGAGGGACGCGATCCTGGGCGCTGATGCCATGGGCTTCGGCGGGCTCAACCTGACGATTCCTCTGAAGGAGGGCGCGATGGCTGTGGTCGAGCCGGACGAGACCGCGAAGGCGATCGGCGCTGTGAACACAGTCTCATTTCGCCGGGGGATCAGGGGGCACAACACCGATGGGATCGGCGCGTCACTTGCCCTGAGACACTACGGCGTGGATGTCAGAGGAGCAAAGGTACTTCTCATAGGCGCAGGAGGCGCTGCCAGAGCAATCGCATATCAGCTATCCAGAGAGGGCGCACGGATCGTAGTAACAAACAGGACGCCTGAGAGGGGGCTGGCGCTCGCGAGGGATCTCGGCCTGAAGTTCCGCCCGTTCGTGGAGATCGAGGAGCTTGTCAGAGGCTCAGACATACTTATAAACGCAACATCTGTGGGAATGCGTGATGGCGACCCCAGACTCTTTGACGGGAGCATGCTGAGAGCAGAGCAGGTCGTCTTCGATATAATCTACAGCAGGGAGACGGAGCTTCTGAGGGATGCGAGGAGGGCCGGGGCGAAGGCGATCGATGGGGTCATGATGCTCGTCTACCAGGGAGCTGCAGCCCTGAGGATCTGGACAGGGCTCGATGCTCCGGTAGATGTGATGGAGGGTGCGGTCAGAGCTGCGCTCAGGGGTTGACCGGATCTATCATGTGGCATCCAAGGATGTGGCTGCAAGAAGGATAAACGACTGCATCTGGAACCGATGGTTTGCGGTATTGCTGCGCGCTTTCCGGGTGGGATGGCTGAAGCTTTCGCGATCGTAAAAGACAGGGGATGAGGAATGGGCAGGATGCTGATAGTTGGCGGTACAGGGGAGACCGGATCATGGTTTGCCAGGTACTTCAGGGATCATGGATTCGATGTGTGCATATGGGGTCCGAGCGGAAAGTTCCATGTTGCAGACGCTCTCGGAGTGAGATACGCGCACGATCTCATGAGCGAGGTGGGGGAGAGCGATATCGTGGTGCTGAGCGTGCCGATAGACAGAACGCCAGAGGTGGCGAGGAGGATCGGGCCAGCAATGAGGAGCGGATCTCTGCTCATGGATCTCACATCTCTCAAGGTTGAGCCTGTGCGGGCGATGGTCGAGTCCTCCCATCCGGATGTTGAGGTCCTCGGAGCCCATCCCATGTTCGGGCCGACGATGCCCTCGGTGAGGGGACAGACTGTGATAATCACGCCTGTAGAGGGGCGGTGGGGGAGATGGTCCTCTTACATCAGGGAGATTCTGGAGAGGGACGGCGCCAGGGTTGAGGTTCTCACTCCAGAGGAGCACGACAGGATGATGGCTGTGGTCCAGGCTCTGACGCACTTCTCATACATTGCTATAGGCTCAACCCTTCGCGCCCTGAACTTCGACGTCTCAAGGTCGAGGAGGTTCATGAGCCCTGTGTATGAGGTGATGCTCGATTTCGTGGGGAGGATACTCGACCAGAACCCGGAGCTCTATGCATCGATTCAGATGAACCCCTTTGCGAAAGATGTGAGGAGAGCGTTCATAGAGGAGTGCATCAGACTCTCGGATTCGATCGAGAGAGGGGATGTGGAGGGCTTCAGGAGAGCGATGAGGGAGGCTGCGGAGCACTTCGGCGACACCCACAGCGCACTCCAGCGCTCCGACAGGATAATAAACCAGCGGGCCCGGGAGCGGGAGTGATATCATCGAGAAGTCAGTCAGAGAAATTTAAAAGCGATGGTAACAATTAACAAGCATATATGAGGCCGCTGCTGTTCGGAAATGGGAGATTACTGATATGCGAGGATGAGCGGGGTGTCATCCGGGACATATACTATCCTTACGTGGGTCTTGAAAATCATTGCAACATGATACGTGCAGGGATTTACGACGTGGATCTTCACGTATTCAGCTGGCTTGATAAATGGGAGGTTCAGCAGAGATACAAATCATCTTTCGAGAAGAACTTCTTCGAGTCTCTGGATGGCCTCAAAACGGATGGACACGAAAATATGGAAGCTGGCTTTTGTGCATCGAATATTGGTGAAACCATCTTCGAAAGCCAGCCGCTGGGATTGAAGGTAAGGGTGCTGGATGCTATACATCCGTCATCAAATTATTTTTATAGATTATTTGATGTTATGAACATGTCATCGTCTTCCAGGGATATCAGGCTCTTCTCAAACCAGAACTACAACATACTCGAGAATAAGATTGGTGAGACAGCATTTGTGGATGGAGATATGTTGATTCATTATAAACGTGATCGGTACTTCCTTCACAGCAGCTGCCCGCGCTTCGATCAGTACGCTGTAGGGATTGCTGAATGGAAGGGCATGCAAGGTACCTGGAGGGATATGGAAGAGGATGGATTGCTGAGTTGCAACGTAGTAGCGCATGGATCTATCGATTCGACCATCAGCTGGAGGATATCGGGGCTTCGACCTGCAGAGTCGAGATGGATACACATGTGGATCGTTGTTGGTAGGAAGCATCGCCAGGTAGTCAATATCCACAAAAAAATGAAAGAGAATACTCCGGCCAATGTCTATCGCATCAGCTTCAATTTCTGGAAGGCATTTATCGAGCACGTCAATGCTCTTCCAGAGTGCGGGAGTCTCTGTAAGTTACCGGAGAAGGTAAGGGAGGTATTTTACCGAAGCCTCATGGCTACGGTTGCTCATATGGATTTAACTGGATCGATCATCGCCTCATGCGATTCGGAGATAAAGCAATTCGGGGCGGATCTTTATACCTATTGCTGGCCAAGAGATGCTTCTTGGGCCTGTATAGCACTGGACAGGGCCAGATATCATCATCTCAGCAAAGAAATTATAGATTTTCTATCTAAGATAATAACAGAAGATGGTTATTTTCTCCATAAATACACACCGGCAGGTGATTTCGGTAGCACGTGGCATCCAGTACCCATGATTCAGCTCGACGAGACCGGCCTGCCTCTTTATGCTCTGTACCACAACTGGCTAATGTCCAAAGATGTCTGGATAATAGGGCGTTACTTTTCATCGCTGGTGAGACCGGCCGCAGATTTCCTCGTCGGCTCAATCGATAAAAAGACAAATCTGCCCGCGGAGAGCTTTGACCTGTGGGAGGAGAGGAGGGGGTCGCATGCCTACACTGCGGCTGTTGTTTATGCTGGCCTCCGCGGAGCCTCAGAGATCGCGAGGATTCTCGGCAGTGAAAAGTTGCATTCGAGGTGGTCGCAAGCTGCACAACTCATTAGGAATGCGGCGCTGGATCTTTATGATGAAGCTCTCATGCATTTCAGGCGCTCCCCTTCGGATCCCACACTTGATGCGTCGGTCTTCAGCATCTGGTACTTTGGATTGCTGCCGGCCGATGATCTGAAAGTGGTCAATACGATGCGAGCCATTGAGAGAGATCTTACCCGTCCGTCAGGAGGTGTTGCCCGTTACGTACACGATGCCTACCACGGCTATATGAACAGCTGGATCATCTGTACGCTCTGGATGGCACAGTGGTATATCGCTGTGGGAAACCTGGATCGAGCTCTGGAACTCATAAAATGGTGTGCGGATCACACATCCTCTACAGGCCTGATGCCTGAGCAGGTCGGTGATGATGGCACCTTCAGATCAGTTCTTCCACTGATGTGGTCTCACTGCACATTCGTTTTGGCAGTCCTGGAATATCTTGAAGCTATTGCAGATGATGCCAATAAGCGGAACGTACACACCATATCCGGAGATTCTTGACTCGCTCATGGCAACATCCAAAGCACTCTGCATCAATCACGAAAGGTTTTTTAACAACCAGGACTTTAACCCAGACGAGCAAGCGATTCAGATCGCCTGGAGCTTGCGGTAAAGGAGGCTTGATATGAATATAGTTCTGCTCGGCCCACCGGGATCTGGGAAGGGGACCCAGGCCAAGATGATCGCTGAGAAGTTCAATGTGAAGCACATATCCACCGGGGATATACTCAGGGAGCACGTGAGGAACGGAACTGAGCTGGGGAAAGAGGCTAAGAAGTACATGGATGCAGGCCAGCTTGTGCCGGACTCAATACTGATAGGGATTATCAAGGATCGCCTCTCAAAGCCGGATGTGGCTGGTGGCTACATGCTTGATGGCTATCCGAGAACCATCCCCCAGGCAGAGGCGCTGGACAAGATGCTGCCTGAGCTGAAACAGAAGATAGATGTTGTTCTCAACATAGATGTTCCTGATGATGAGCTGGTGAGAAGGCTCAGCGGAAGGCGGATGTGCAAGTGCGGCAGGAGCTACCACGTAATCTTCAACCCGCCAAAGGTTCCTGGAAAGTGTGATGCCTGCGGAGGAGAGCTCTACCAGAGGGATGATGACAAGGAGGAGGCGATACTCAACAGGCTCAAGGTCTACAAGCAGCAGACCCAGCCGCTGATCGACTACTATACAAAGGCGGGCCTGATCGCAAACATTAACGGCGCGGGCGAGATCAACCAGATATTCGAGGAGATCTCGAAGGTCCTGAGCAAGTTCCAGTGATCTCGCAGATCAACCTCTGCTTTCTCCTGTATACTTTTTTCGTCTTTTCGCAGTGGCTGGACTCAGCTGAGGGTTCTTCATCGGCTCAGATCCCCAGCGAGTAACCCCCCTCCGACCTGAAGACCAGAGCGCCCGCTCTTTCCCATCATTTCACATGCTGGGCAAGCTCGACCTGTATCCGCGACGCAATCCCGCGGCCCAGTGATATCTTTGTTCCATTGACATCGACAACAACCGGTCCCCCAAACGGCTGGCATGCGATCTTCTTCAGCCTGATCCCCTTCCTGATCCCTATGGCCTCCAGCCGCTTCTGCCAGCCGCCCATTCCTGTGAAGGATTTGACCTCGAGCAGTGAGTTGCATGGCGCCTTTGTGAGCTCTATCATCGAAACCCCCGCGAAGCTCCATCGCATATTCTATAAATTTACCGGTCCGATGCACTGATCGCAGTAACCCTGGAAGAGATGGGCCGACGGACATCAGCCTTTCCCACCTCACGCCCGGCTTGTGCGATGCCAGAAATAAAAATGGCGACTGAGAGATACTGCTTGGACGGCAGAGCATCTACATCATCGCAGATGCAGCAACGCACGAGCTCTCGAAGCTATGCTTCTGACCTAATCGGTGATCCGCACGTTTATTCCGCGCTCGTGGAGATACCTCTTGCAATCCCGGATGCTCCACTGGTTGAAGTGGAATATGCTCGCGGCGAGCGCTGCTGATGCACCTGTTCTTCTGAACACCTCGTACATGTGCTCAGGGCTGGCGCATCCGCCTGATGCGATCACGGGTATCCTCACCATCCCTGATACTGCACTAGTGAGCTCGATATCGAAGCCATCGTACGTGCCATCTCGATCCATGCTTGTGAGCAGTATCTCCCCTGCACCGAGCTCCTCAACGCGCCTTGCCCATGCGAGCGCATCGACCCCTGTGAAGCGCCTGCCCCCATAACAGGAGCACTCGAACCAGCACCGTCCGCTCTCAGTGTTTATTGTTATCCTGCCGTCCAGATCCTGATACCTTCTCTTCGCGTCGATCGCGACCACGACCGCCTGGCTGCCGTAGCTCTCTGATATCTCTCTGATGAGCTCCGGCCTCCTGAGTGCTGCTGTGTTCACAGTCACCTTGTCGGCACCTGCATTGAACGCATTCCGCGCGTCCTCCAGGCTTGAGATGCCTCCGCCCACTGTC
The DNA here is from genome assembly GCA_029553285.1 of Methanobacteriota archaeon. Taxonomy (GTDB): domain Archaea; phylum Halobacteriota; class Methanosarcinia; order Methanotrichales; family Methanotrichaceae; genus Methanothrix_B. The sequence continues at coordinate 49,177 of JAKPCO010000098.1, read as the reverse complement.
AGCGGCACGAAAACATGCTCTGATGTCTTTTTGATTACATCGAACATCGTCGCCCGGCGCTCGTGGGAGGCTGTGATGTCCAGAAACACGATCTCGTCAGCCCCATCCTCGTAGTAGCGGGTCGCCAGCTCCCACGGAACCCCTGCGTATCTTATCTGCTTGAATTCTATCCCCTTGACAACCCTGCCGTCCGGGACTCCTAGATCGCAATCCAGACATGGAATTATTCTGCGGGCTAGCATCTGACCATCCTCACGAAGTTCTCAAGTATCCTCAGTCCTTTTGGGCCGGACTTTTCTGGATGGAACTGCGTTCCGTAGATGTTCTCCTCTGCCACAACCGCTGCGATCTCCACACCATAGTGTGTGGTTGCCACAACAGCTGTTTTATCAGATGGAACGCAGTGATACGAATGAACGAAGTAGAACATATCTCCTGGGTTTATTCCATCCAGCAGCTCCAGATTTCGCTTTATCTCAAGGCTGTTCCACCCCATCTGCGGCACGGTTACGCCTTCAGGCAGCCGCACGACCCTTCCGGGGATCCAGCCGAAGCCTCTGGCTCCGGGGCTCTCCTCGCTCTCCTCCATCATCACCTGCATGCCTATGCAGATTCCCAGCACCGGCGTGCCCTCAGCGATCCTCTGCTCCAGAGGCTCCTGAAATCTGCGAAGGCTCTCCATGCACCTTCCGAACGATCCGACGCCGGGTATGACTATACCCGCAGCTCCCGCAAAATCGGGCTCTCTCTTTATCTCAGGATCGCCACCCGCCTTCAAAAGTGCGTTGTATATGCTGAAGAGATTGCCCATGCCGTAGTCCACTATGGCTATCATCTCATGCCCTTCTTTTCCGATGATCGGAAAATGATATCCTGCATCATGTAAATATAGATTTTGAAAACGCTTTTATAGAGGAAGAAAGGATGCAACCTGTCGGCTCTCATCGAGCCGTGTGTCTAACAGGAATCTTAAGAGGGTGTCTTGGAATGAACCTTAGAAGGCCGAATGCCAATGAGGCGACAGGGACGTTCAACCGCTCGCGGGATGTCGTCCCGATGTCCGGCATATGCAGCAGGTGTGTGGATGGATGCAGAGGTGGCTGTGAGACCTGGCTCTCGTCATTCAGAGGAAGAGAGGTGCTCTATCCAGGTCCTTTTGGAGAGATAACTGCGGGAGCCGACAAGAACTATCCTGTGGATTACTCGCATCTGAACATACAGGGTTACGCTGTCGGTGCCTACGGTCTCCCTGAGGGCATCGAGCCTGATCCGGACACCGCGTTATTCCCGAATGTCAACACTGAGACAGAGTATGGCTGGGCCAGGAAGGTGAGGATGAGAGTGCCGATATTCACGGGCGCTCTTGGGTCCACAGAGATAGCCAGAAAGAACTGGGAGCATTTCGCAATCGGTGCAGCCATATCCGGCATAACGCTTGTCTGCGGAGAGAACGTATGCGGCGTCGATCCTGACCTGGTGCTTGGAAGCGACAACAAGGTCAAGAAGTCTCCTGAGATGGACAGAAGGATAGAGACTTACAGGAGGTTCCATGAGGGCTATGGCGAGATCCTGGTGCAGATGAATGTCGAGGACACGCGCCTGGGCGTTGCCGAATATGTCTCATCGAAGCACAACCTTGAGACGATAGAGCTCAAGTGGGGGCAGGGCGCGAAGTGCATCGGCGGTGAGATAAGGGTGCCATCACTGGAGAGGGCGCTGGTGCTCAAGAGAAGGGGCTATGTGGTGCAGCCAGATCCGGAGGATCCGGCGATCCAGGCAGCATTCAAGGAGGGCGGAATAAAGGAGTTCGAGCGGCATTCGCGCCTCGGTTTTGTCACAAAGGAGGGCTTCCTGAGAGAGGTGGATCGTCTCAGAGACCTCGGATTCAAGCGGATCACCCTCAAGACAGGCGCTTACTCCATGGTCGAGCTCGCGATGGCCATAAGATTCGGCGCCGAGGCGCATTTGGATCTCATCACGATAGACGGAGCGCCGGGCGGCACCGGAATGAGCCCGTGGCCGATGATGAACGAGTGGGGGATACCCACCTTCTATCTGGAGGCTCTTGCGTACGAGTTCTGCGAGCGGTTATCGAAGCGGGGCATGCGCGTCCCTGACCTGGCAATGGCAGGCGGTTTCTCAACAGAGGATGGCGTCTTCAAGGCTATCGCCATGGGCAGTCCGTACGTGAAGGCTGTCTGCATGGGAAGGGCTCTGATGATCCCTGGCATGGTCGGGAAGAACATCCAGAAGTGGCTCGAGACAGGGGATCTACCAAAGACGGTTGCGAAGTACGGGCAGCGGCCTGAGGAGATATTCGTGAGCTATGAGGAGCTCAGGGCGAAATATGGAGAGGAGCTCAAGAACATACCGCTTGGCGCTGTCGCGATCTACACGTACTGCCAGAAGTTCAGGACAGGGCTGCAACAGCTCATGGCAGGCTCGAGGAACTTCAGCATCTCCTCCATATCGAGAAAGGATCTCATGGCGCTCACAGAGGATGCCGCGAGGATCTCCGGGATACCCTACGTCATGGATGCTTACAGGGATAATGCTCTGGAGATCCTCGACTGGATGGGAGAGTGAGGTTCTCCCGCTTTTTTTGATTTCCTGTCTGGCAGCTTGAAGGTCACGCAGGCTGGTTTCTGGAAGCGCTCTTTAGAATCGCATAGCATGGCCAGTGCAGCTACAGGAAAGTCGTCAGAGCGACCGCAGATTCGTGCGCGAGTGCAGCTCACCGATCAGCAAAAGCGTTATCAAATTCCTGTTGGATCTATGTGCAATGAACCGCAAGCTTTTGATGAGGGGCAAGGTGAAGGAGGCCTACGATCTCGGCTCGGAGCTGGAGTTCCAGTTCACGGACAGCATCTCTGTCTTCGACAAGATCATACCGACAAAGATACCGTACAAGGGCGAGACGCTCTGCAGGGAGGGCGTCTTCTGGTTCGAGCGGGCTGAGCGGATGGGAATAAGGAACCATTTCGTGAGATACCTCCCGCCCGCTGGTATGATTGTGAGGAAGGTCAGCATAGTGCCTCCGGAGCGTATAACCAGGGAGACGAGAGGACACCTGATACCGCTGGAGTTCATATGCAGATGGTACGTTGCAGGCTCACTCTTCGACCGGCTTGAGTCCGGGGAGATGGACCCGGAGACTCTCGGGTTCCCCAGGGGGCGAAAGGTCTCCTATGCAGAGCAGCTGCCAGAGCCGTACATAGAGGTCTCCACCAAACTGGAGAAGACCGACAGGCTTCTGAGCAGGGATGAGGCGCTGGAGCTCGCGAGGCTCAGCCCGCAGGAGTTCGAGGAGATCACGGAGACGATAATCAGGATAGACGAGGATATCAGGAGATGCGTGGAACCCAGGGGTCTCATACACGTGGATGGAAAGAAGGAGTTCGCGTTTGATGAGAACAGGGAGATCATGGTGGTCGATGTCTACGGGACAGCAGACGAGGACAGGTTCTGGGATAAAGCTCTGTACGAGGAGGGCGAGTACGTCGATCTGAGCAAGGAGTACGTGCGGAAATACTACAGGCAGATCGGCTACAAGGATTTGCTCTATCAGGCAAGAAGCTCGAAGATGCCAGAGCCGGAGATTCCACCCCTGCCGGATGAGATCGTGCAAAGGACGAGCGAGATTTATATCAAGCTGTACGAGAGGATCACAGGCGAGAGGTTCGTGCCCGCTGGGGCACAATGAATCATCATTTTTATGGCTCATGCTGGTGATTCGGCGGATCGATAATCTCGCAGAAATATGCAGAGCTGGTTGACGCTGGTTTGCCGGAGCTCGCCTCTCCGGCGATTCAACCACATGAGCATTTTTGATCAACAGCAGACAAGATTGTAGGGCTGAACCCTATGATGCGATCACCAATTTTATATCACAGGCGTGAACGGCGGGCGTTCAACCACCGTATTCGTATTCTCCTCGAAGACCGGAGGGCCTCGTCGTGTCGTGTATTTTATCGCGGCTCCGCTATCGTTGACCCTGATGGTACTGCCCTCCTCCGGATTGTAATGGGCGTATCGCTTTATATCCTCCAGGATCTCATCTGGATCGATCTCTCCTGTGAATGGCATCACAAGCGGTCTGTAGTCCGCGGCCACCGAGCTGCCCTTCGGTATGGTGTAGGGCGTATCGCCTATGCCATCTCCGTCACCATCAGAACCCCTGTAATCGCTGTAGTAATTGCCGACGGTTGTGTTCCATATGCTCTTCGTCTGATTGTCATAAGCGCTTATCACGTTGTCCACAAAGTTGTTCCTGTAGATCAGGTTGTTCCAGTTCTTGTCGACCCTGACGCCATGCATGTTCCTGGATATGTTGTTCCCACAAAGCGCGTTTCTCTGGCAGTTCTCTGTTATCTCCATTCCGTTATAGTTGTTTGACGCTGTGTTTTTGAAAACCAGATTGTAGCTGCTGTTCGCCTGGACGCTCATGCCCACTCCGAATCCGCTCACGATCTCGCTTCTCCTGTTGTTGATGAGGGTGTTTCCGGAGATGGTATTGTTGTGAGAGTCCGCAAGGAGAATTCCGTAGTAGTTCAGATCCGCGCGGTTTCCTGTCGCAGAGCTGTGGTTCGTGCCCCAGAAGACCAGCCCCTCAGAGTTCTTGCTCAGAGTGTTACCACTGACATCGATATCCTCGCAGTTCCTGAAGAAGAGTCCGGCATGCGTGTTGTTTATCGCACTGCATCCAGTGACCGTAAATGACCTGGAGTTCGAGGCGTTCAGCCCAGCCTTCTCACAACCGATCAGCCCGGTGTTGCCGACGATCACGTTCGAGGCTCTGATAATCAGCACGCCGGTCTTGCAGCTCTGAAATGTGGATTCATTTATCAGGAGATCATCAAGTCCCTCGGCGAAAACACCCACCTCAGCATCCCTGACGCTCATGTTCTCGAGCGTTACGTTGCTCCCGAAAACGAGGACTGCAGCGTTCGGCAGGTCCAGTCTGAGACTGCCTGCAAACGTTGCAGGGGTTGAAGTTCCTGATGTGCCTCCTGAAGAGCCTCCCTGGTATCGCTCCATGTAGTACTTGAACTTCTCCTCAGATGGTCTCTTCACCCCTGCTATCGAGAATCCCTCTATCCTAACACTGTCTGATCGAACTGTTATCGCTGGAGACTGGACATCAGAGCGTATGAAGGCGCCATCTCCGATGAGCGTCAGCGGCCTGTCCACAACGAACGGCCTGTGCTCACCTGCCCCCAGGATCAGGACATCTCCGGGGGAGGCTGAATTTATTGCGCTCTGGACATCCTGCCCCGGGATGATGTGCAGGGCCAGAGCTGGTGATGAGAGAAGAGCCAGTATGATCGCGATCCTGATGGCATCCATATGCTCAGTGCCTGAAGTGGCGCATCCCTGTGAACACCATGGCCATACCATGCTCATCAGCCGCCTGGATTACCTCCTTATCCCTTATCGATCCCCCTGGATGGACGACAGCGGTCGCCCCTGCCTCATGAACCCTGTCAAGACCATCGCGGAACGGGAAGAACGAGTCGGTCGCTGCCACGGTGCCCCTGGTATCGAGACCATGCTCCTCGGCCTTCTCGGCGCCGAATCTGGCAGAGTCGACCCTGCTGACCTGGCCTGAGCCTATGCCTATCGTCCGGTCTGCAGTGGTGTAAACCAGCGCGTTGGACTTGACGTACTTCGTGACCTTCCAGGCGAATCTGAGCGCTCTGTTCTCCTCAGGAGTGGGAGAGCGCTGTGTGACAACCCTCCACTCAAGGATGTCCTCCCTGTCGTAGTCCTGGAGCAGCATCCCGCCGAACATGCTCCTGAACGCATGCCCCCTGTACAGCTCCTCCTTTCTCTGGATCATATCCCCGATGTCCAGTATCCTGCGGTTCGGCTTGTTGCGCGTGAGGAGCTCAAGCGCATCAGGCTCGTATCCTGGAGCGATGAGAACCTCGACGAAGCTTTCGCCTATCGCCTCTGCGGTTGCGAGATCGACCTTCATGTTGAATCCGATCACACCGCCGAACGCTGACTTCGGATCTGTGGCGAACGCCCATCTGTACGCCTCCTCGAGATCCCTTCCGTACGCAACGCCACATGGATTCGCGTGCTTCACTATGACAGCGAGCGGCCTGTTGGTCGGCACACCATCATACTCTGAGAGATCGATGAGCATCTCCAGAACGGTCTCTGCGTCCACAAAGTTGTTGTAGGACATCTCCTTGCCGTTGAGCTTGACCGCCCTGAAGAGGCCCACCCCTCCCGGCCTTGCATAGAGTGCTGCCCGCTGGTGCCAGTTCTCCCCGTATCTGAGATCCTGGACCTTCTCGAAGAGGCTGACGCTGTACCTGGGCCAGTACATGTCTGACTGGAGCGAGGAGAGCTCGGAGGCGTCGAAGGCCATGCACCTGTAAAGTGCTGAGGCGGAAGCGAGCCTTCTCACATCATCTGCGAGATTCAGATCTCTCCTTATAGCCTCGAACATCTCTCTGTCATCACATTCAAGAACAGCGCCGCCGCCGTGGATGGCAGATCTTATCAGCGATCGCCCATTCGAGCTTGACATCACAGATTCGTCGTAGATGAGAAGCCTCCCGGACCAGTCATCGGGCACAGAAAAAGCCGGATTTGAAAGGGTGAGGATATCCAGGCCGAGCTCCTGCAGCTCCCTTGCCATCTCCTTCGCCCGTTCAGAGGCTCCGGCGGGGATCACAGCTTGCCTGAGCTTCATGGAACCTTGACATGCAATGCAGCGACAATATTTTAAGGTTGCCCTCGAAGGCCCTCTATCACACGAATCTGAAAATATGCATCCCTTAGTGTTATTAATATTATATTAATTACTACCATATGCAGAATGCGCTTGCTCTTTCGGCAGGCCGGTATGATGCTCTCATTCGAGACCCCCCGGATAGTCAATTTTTTATCACAATGCTGCGAATATGCATGCGTGAAGAGTCTGGATGATGCGGTCGAGCGCCACCCTGATGGCGTGATCCTGCACATCGATGTTCTTCCAGGATCGTCGGAGCTTGTGATTCCAGCGGGCTTCAATGCCTGGAGGGGCAGCATCGAGATCAGGCTTACGGAGAGGGCTGATCACGGCCGGGCCAACAGACAGCTGCTGCAGGAGCTGGCCAGGGCGTTCGGGCTCTCGCAGGGCGATGTGGAGATAATGAGCGGACACAGGAGCCACAGGAAGGTGGTTCTCATGAGGGGCATCGATGCCGGATCTGTTCTGGAGGCTCTCAGGAGAGCGCTCGGGTGATCTGATGAGAGCGCACAGGAGGAGCTACGATCTTGAGGCGCTCGAGGAGCAGATCGAGGCCCTTCTTGATGCATCGGAGCGGGGCGCAGCGGTCATCGTTGAGGGGCCGCGCGACAGGGATGCGCTCCGCAGGATCGGCGTTCCTGGTCCAATACTGATGTCCTCCCAGAGATCGTGCCTGGAGCTTGCAGAGGAGACCGCGAGATCGTACAGTGAGATCGTGCTGATGACCGACTGGGATGCGCGTGGGGAGGAGATCGCCCACAAGATGGAGGAGTACCTCCGTCCTACTGGAGTCAGGGTCGATGTGGAGATCAGAAAGCGGCTCAAGCTTCTCGTGAGAAAGGAGATAAAGGATGTCGAGAGCCTCTGGCTATTCTTGGAGAGGGCGCGGGAGTCTGTAGGGCTTGCTCGAGCTGAGTACTGAAGGTTTGCTGCTCTCTTGAGGCAATTCTGTGCTGCGCAGGCAGAATGTCGCTCTTTGAGCATCGATTATTATGCCTGAGGTCACTCCCCCGCGGAATTCCCCTGTGAGCCATCCTTTTATATCGATTGCACATACAGCAGAGCGGTGGTATGATGGTATCCATAAAAGTCGATGCGGACGCGAAGGCCAGGCTGCAGGGCGATGAGAGCCTCGAGAGGTATCCGATAGTCGCGAAGGTCACAGGCAGCGGGAAGGATGGATCTGTGGGGGTGAGGATATCGAGCGATGGGGAGCCTCTGCCCGCGTCGGTATCAGTGGATGGAGCTGTCGGCATCGATATCAGAGAGCTCTCGAGCGTTGCGGAGTCCCTGGCGAAGCTCGTCTCTTCAGGTCTCAAGATAGCTGATGCTCCGGTCACCGTATCGCTTGGAGAGATACCGGTCGATCTCACCATCTCCGTGTATTCACCCAGAGAGGAGCAGGTCTTCCGGGTCGAGATAAGGGGATCTCTGGGAAAATGAGATCTTGTTTCCCTCTTGAGATCTGCAGCATTCAGTCCCAGATGCTTCGTGCAACATCACGTCCAAAGCTATCGATTCCCGCCGTCCCATTCAGCCATTCAAGCTCGGCGCCGAACAGATTCGTTACCTGCTACCGCGTCAACTGCTCCGGCCTGAAGACCGGGGTTTCCGATGCCTGTACACCAGGATCCAAGAAGAATGGAGCTTCAGACATTCTCTGGAGGTTTTATGAGTGATATCCCTGGATGGGCGATGGTCATGCTGCTGGCAATGTCACCCATATCCGAGCTTCGCGGGGCGATACCCCTGGCAATTGCCTGCGGCTACTCGCCCCTGGAGGCGTACGCGATCTCGGTCCTGGGCAATCTGATCCCCGTGGCACCTCTGCTGCTCTTTCTGGGTCCGGTATCATCCTTCCTGATGAGATACCCGGCTTGGGACAGGTTCTTCACATGGCTCTTCTCAAGAACCAGGAGGAAATACATCGAGGGCAGAGAGGGAATTGGATCTGTCGCCCTGATGCTCTTTGTCGCCATCCCCCTCCCAATGACCGGCGCCTGGACCGGATGCGTTCTTGCATTTCTCCTGGGGTTCAGGTTCCTGCCAGCATTCCTATCGATATCACTGGGCGTGCTCATAGCAGGCGTGGTAGTGACAGCAGCCGTCTCGAGCGCGTTCGCACTCGGCCATACGATGGGCATTTGAGGACGGCCTGCAAAAGCTGATGCTAGCGCGTTCATCCATCTGATCTTCGCAGGGGCATTGTCCTGTATGCGTTCAGCCGGACAAATATATGCTTCCAGCAGCCAGCCTGCGCGACCTCCAGTCGCCAAACACATGAGAGAATGATTGGAGCAGATGCGATTTATTCACTCCGGCCGCTTCTCAGCCAGAGCCTGCAGCCGCATCATTCTCACGTGGATCATGCCATCAGGAGATGGATATCGATCGATGTAGCGCCCGGCTATCTCCTGAACGAGGTCAGGGCGCAGCTCTGGGGGAAGTCTCTGCAGGTATGGAAGCCATGTGGACCTTATGAACCCCTCGAGCGCGTCGCGCCCGCTGTGCACCATATCCTTGGGTATGAGCCTCACACTCACAATGTGGAGGCCTGCGGCCGGGATCCACCTCTCGTAATCTTCAGGTTCGTAGAAGAAGTACGGGAACTCGAAGTCCTCGAAGTAAGGGGCGAAATGCTCCTCCATGATCACCTCTGCTGTTGTATCCAAAAGCTGAGCCGCGTTTCCCCTGCCGCCGCACTGTATGAACATCCTGCCTCCGGGCACAAGACTCCTGCATATGCCCCTCAGGACTGAGAGATGATCCCTGATCCAGTGCAGGCATGCGAATGACACCACTATATCAAACTCCTCCTGGAAGCGGAGATCGAGTGCGTCGCCCTGCTCGAATCTGAGGTTTCTGAACACATCTGACGGATGCCTGCGCCTTGCGAAGGAGATCATATCCGGGGAGATGTCTATTCCGAGAACCGAGCCGTCGGGCACGAGCTGTGAGATGCGCGCGGTGATCTTCCCGTCCCCGCACCCGACATCGAGTATGCGTTCGTCTCCTCTGATCCTCAGCTCGGAGAGAGCGCTCATGGCCCACTCCTGCTGGGCTGAGGAGCTCCTCTCGTACTCCTCCGGATCCCATGTGTACATGAATTGCAGTTCACTCAGACCGAGATAAATACACTGCGAGCTGAGCTGCGTGCACATTTGTAAAACGGGTAAGCGAAGATCTGGTACAGGTAGCTGAGCACCTAGATGAATATTCCACCATCACGAGATCTCCTGAACACCCGCTTTGCGGTCATTCAATCGAAGGCTGCTGATTTCTGTGCGTGTATCTGTCTGATTCCCGGAATGGAGATATGCTCAAAGGCTCAAAAGATTTAGATAGAATGCTGGAATTTCATATTTTGGGGGACAGAAAAGGAAATTGGAGTGTGGGTTCGCTGTAGTCGATCTGCAATGAAGCAAGGTTATGACGGATCTGAGGTGGGTGGGGGACTGCACCGCTCTTTGACATTCCGCCGTGCCCTCCTGCTCGGCGCGGCGATCCTGATCGTCAGATCCGCGATCATTCTATACCTGGGAGATCAGGAGCAGCAGCGTGTGATCATAGACGATATCATTTTCCCGGTGGTCAACGGGCTTGCTGCACTCTCTCTCATCAGAGCGGCGAGGACCACAAGATCGCAGGATGAGAGGATGTACATCGCATGGGCGTTCTTCGCGGTTGCGCAGGTGCTCTACACCCTGGGAGACGTCCTCTGGAGCATCCTGGAGATAGGACTTGGGGAGACGCCATTTCCGTCGGTTGCTGATGGCCCCTACCTCGCTTACTACCCGTTTTTCCTCATAGGCGTTCTTCTGCTGCCAGCACCGTACCAGAGCACCTTCGAGCGCCTGAAGTCCATCCTGGACACAGGCATCGTGACGATATTCGCGATCATAGTGCTCTGGAGCTTTCTCATCGCGCCCACGATCGCAACGCTTGAGGAATCGGATCCTCTCGCAAACGTGATCGCAGTCGCGTACCCGGTTGCAGATCTTGTTCTCACATTCTCTGTCATCGCGCTCATCTTCAGAAGAATGGAGCATATAGCCCAGCCCCCCATCATTCTCCTGGCAGCAAGCGCTGTCTTCTTGATATTTGCAGACTCGAAATTCATGGTCGAGGCCCTCAGGGAGACATATGTACCCGCAACGCTCGGCGACAGCTTCTGGCTGGTCTCCTACATACTCACCGGACTTGCAGGTGTGCTCCAGGTGGAATCCGCTGGGGTGCCAGTAAAACCATCTGCAGAGCGGCCATCACCAGCGTTCACATGGCCCCTCTACCTTCCATACATCTGTGCCATCTCAGCATACGCATTTCTGATCTGGAGCATTGAGCATGAGGATGTAAATCTGTACATCCGCCAGCACCATCTCGCCGCAGGCGTGGGGATGATAATACTGCTGATAGTGATCAGACAGATAATCGCGATCAAGGAGAACACAATGCTTTACGCGGCCGCCCAGAAGGAGCTGCATCAGAGGATAGCCTCGGAGCGTGAGAAGGAGCTTCTCATAAAAGAGCTCGAGTCAAAGACAACTGAGATGGAGAGGTTCATATACACCGTCTCCCACGACCTCAGATCACCTCTGATCACTGTCAGCGGGTTCATAGGGTTCCTCAGGGATGATATCGAGAAGGGCGCCTGGGATAAGGTCAGAAAGGATATCGAGATAATTGAGGGCGCAATAACAAAGATGGACATGCTGCTACAGGACACGCTGGAGCTCAGCCGCATCGGCCGGATGATGAACCCGCCTGAGGACGTGCCGTTCTCTGAGATCGTCAGGGAGGCGCTGGAGCAGACATCTGAAAGGATAAGGTCCAGGGGTGTGATTGTGGATGTGGCAGAGGACCTGCCCGTCGTCCACGTCGACAGGATGAGGGCTGTGGAGGCGCTCGTCAATCTCATAGAGAACAGCGCCAAGTACATGGGTGATCAGAGAGAGCCGAGGATAGAGATCGGGTGCATGAGAGACGGAGAAACTGTATTCTACGTCAAAGATAACGGCATCGGGATAGACCCCAAAAACCACCAGAGGATATTCGAGCTCTTCTACAAGGTGGATAACAGATCCGAGGGCACCGGCGCCGGACTGGCCATCGTCAAAAGGATCATCGAGGTTCATGGCGGAAGGATATGGATTGAGTCAGAGCTGGGAAGGGGATGTACAGTCTTCTTCACGCTGCCGCTATCGGAAAAATCCTGAACAGCATGATCCTAAGCACCGCTGGATCAGACGTAACGGTTTGATTGACTCCAGAGAAGTCCCGGGCAGTTAACTCTGCACCCCCCAAGCAGGAAAACTCGTCTCGCAGACGCCCCTGGCAGAAGCGCTTACCTTACCCTCTCGACATCCTCAGAGCGGCATGAAGGGCACTTCGGCCCGACGCCGATTCCCTTGAACCTGTGGCCGCATGAGCGACAGACATAATCGGTGGGGAAGAACGACTCGGGGTCACCCATGTCCGGAGGGCCTCCAACTGCGCACATGGAAATCACCTCAAGAATATATCATCAAAAATCATTAAATATACTTTTCGGAGCAGCCTGCCCGCTTTGCTGTCAGGGGAAGATGCTCCGAGACTTCTCCATGCAGAAGACGGGACCTGTCCGAATAAGGGGAGGCAGATATTCGAGATTTGAGGATACTGATTGTTATGAGCAATTCTTCCTTATTCGGACACCTCTAGACCTGATGCAAAGCTTGATTTTGTGGACACAGGAACATCTTTTCCTGCGAAATCGATTTAAGAAATGAGGCTGAGAACGGAGATGGATGAGCGACTTCTCCGTAAATCAGTTTCTTGAGATGGCCGGCACCCCTCCTCTGAACATAGAGATATGCGATGTGACGCTGAGGGATGGGGAGCAGATGCCAGGGGTCGTGTTCAAGCCTGAGGAGAAGCTCGAGATAGCCAGGATGCTCGACGAGATCGGCGTTGAGATCATAGAGGCCGGATTTCCGGTGGTCTCAAAGAGCGAGAAGAACGCGGTGAAAGAGGTCTGCAATCTCGGCCTGAACGCGAAGATATCCGCCCTCTCCAGGTCCAGACAGTCTGATGTCGATGCTGCCATCGATTGTGGTGTTGATATGGTGAGCGTCTTCATAGCGACCTCAGATCTCCACCTCAAATACAAGCTGCACATGACATGCGCAGAGGCGATAAGGTGCGCGCTTGAGACGGTTGAGTATGCAAAGGAGCATGGTCTCATAGTCAGATTCTCAGCTGAGGATGCGACACGAACAGATTTCAACACGCTCAAAAAGCTATACAAAAAGGCAGAGGAGTATCACGCCGACTATGTGAGCGTGGCTGACACGGTCGGCATAATGAACCCCAGAACGATGTACTACATGATCAGCGAGATCAGAAAGATAGTGAGCGTGCCGATATGCGTTCACTGTCACGACGATCTTGGCCTCGCGTTGGCAAACACCCTTGCCGGCGCAGAGGCCGGTGCGAAGCAGCTCCACACCACCGTCAACGGCATCGGCGAGAGGAGCGGGAACACGCCACTTGAGGAGCTGCTGGTCAACCTCCGCCTTCACTACGGCATAGACCGCTACGATCTGGGCAGGCTCAAGTCGATATCCTCTGTGGTCGAGAGGTACTCGGGCGTGTCGGTGGCAAAGAACAAGGCTGTCGTCGGGGAGAACGCCTTTGCCCACGAATCCGGGATCCATGTCGCCGCGGTCCTCGAGGAGCCCAGGACATATGAGCTATACTCCCCTGAGATGGTGGGGGCTGAGAGGAGGATCATCATCGGGAAGCACACAGGGGCCAAGGCGCTCAAGTACATCACGAAGAAGATGGGCTATGACCTGGAGAAGAAGGATCTCTGCCTGCTTGCTGAGAAGGTGAAGACCGCGAGCGAGTTCAAGAGACCGATAACATGTGATGAGCTGAGAAGACTGATCCTCGATCTCAACATAGAGTTTGTGTACAACGGTCCGTAAAGAGAGATGCAAATAAACACTCGAGGCCACCTTTCTGAATGCCTGGTTTCCCATCAGCGGAGAGTCACATGAAGAAAGCGATGAGCAACGTGGACGTGGCTGCTATCGCGGCTGAGCTCCAGTCCCGGATGGTCGGGGGATTCTTTGGCAAGGCGTACCAGAGTTCTGGAGATGCGATCTGGCTCACGGTCCAGGCGCGCGAGGGCAGGCTCGATATCATCCTGGAGGCGGGAAGAAGGGCGCACGTCACCAGGAAAGAGAGGGTGGTGGGCAGGACGCCCCCCCAGTTCCCCGCGATGCTCCGCTCCCGTCTCTCCGGCGGGAGGATCGTGAGCGTTGAGCAGCACGACTTCGACAGGGTGCTGGAGATATGTGTTGAAAGAGCTGACGGAAGATATCGCCTTGTTGTAGAACTCTTCCCGAAGGGGAACATACTGCTTCTCGATGAGGATATGAGGATCATACTACCGCTCAGGCCGATGAGCTTCAGGGACAGAAGGCTGATCGCTGGCGAGAAGTATGCCTATCATGCTGGAGCAGAGGATCCGAGAAGTGTGTCGATCGAGAGGCTCAGGGAGATCCTGCGCAGCTCAGATACGGATCTCGTGAGAGCTCTTGTCCGCAACCTGAACATGGGCGGGACGTACGGAGAGGAGGTCTGCCTCAGGGCAGGTGTGGAGAAGAACACCCCTGCAGCAGATCTATCTGAAGAGGAGATCTCAAGGGTGCATTCGGCCCTGAGAGATGTGTTCGATCTCAGGGAGATCAGGCCTCAGATAGTCTACATGGACGGAGAGCCGTTTGATGTGATACCATTCCCTCTTGAGGTTTACAGGGGACTCGAGGCAAGATCCTTCGAGAGGTTCAGCGATGCGCTCGATGAGTTCTTCGTGGCAGAGCCTGAGACGCCGAAGCCCAGCCCCCTTGAGAGGAGGCTGGAGCTCCAGAGGGCTGCTGTCGATGAGCTCAGAGCGAGGGAGATCCAAATGGCCTCGATGGGCGATCTCATATACCAGCGGTATTCTGAGATCGACTCGATTCTGAAGGCGATAGCAGGCGCGAGGGAGAAAGGGTTCTCATACAGTGAGATCTGGGAGAGGATACAGAGCTCAGGGCAGTCTGCCATAAAATCTCTGGATCACAGTGGCGAGATGATAGTAGAGATTGATGGAGTCGCTCTGGAGCTGAATGCGGGTCTCACACTGCCCCAGAATGCGGGGAGGTACTACGAGCGTGCGAAGGAGCTGGCGAAGAAGGCTGCAGGAGCGGAGGAGGCTCTCAAAAAGACAGAAGAGCTCCTCCAGCATGGAGAAGAGCACAGAAAGGCGCCAGTTCTGAAGCGAAAGCAGAAACCGAGATGGTTCGAGAGGTTCAGGTGGTTCTTCTCCTCAGACGGATTCCTGGTCATAGGTGGCAGGGATGCGGATGGCAACGAGGAGATATATCTCAAGTACCTGGAGAAGAGGGACCTCGCGCTTCACACAGACTACCCTGGAGCGCCGCTGACGGTGATAAAGACAGAGGGGCGGGAGGTGCCGGAGAGGACAGTGGAGGAGGCAGCGGAGTTCGCTGTGAGCTACAGCAACCTCTGGAGGGAGGGCGTGGCATCGGGCGACTGTTACATGGTCAGAGGTGAGCAGGTCACCAAGACGCCTGAGCACGGCGAGTTCCTCCGAAAGGGGGCGTTTGTCGTCCGCGGGGAGCGGAGGTATCTGAGAGATGTTCCTCTGGGGGTTGCGCTGGCGATCGTCGATGGGTCCCTGATAGGGGGGCCGGTATCTGCTGTGAGATCCAAGAGTTCAGGGGCGATCGAGCTCGAGCCGGGCGAGTACATGCCTGATGATCTCGCGAAGATGATCTACAGGCAGCTTCTCGAGATCTGCGAGGACAGGAGGTACCTGAAGGCGATCGCGTCCCCTGATAAGATAGTGGCATTCCTTCCTCCCGGCGGATCCAGGATCAGGCGGTTCGATGTGAAGGAGCTCGGCGTTTAGGGTGTGTGTATCTCGTCAATCGCCTTAACCGAAAAACTTATATTCGACGAAAGCCGTAAGGATGATTGGGCAAAAGTCGGAGATTGTTTTTCCTCCCTCCTACATCCCACAACGGCTTTTGCTCGCACTTCTCTTCTTTCTTACAAGCTCCACATCTCATTCCAGATGCAATTTCAGATCTGCAGAGCGGGTGATGGGCTGCGTCGAACGCTCTTCCCCTGAGCGGGGCGGGTCGGCTCTGTAGAATGGCACCAACAGGGGCACACCGATCCCGGCGATAAATGAGAACAAGTCGCATCAATCCCTTGATCGCTCCTGTCTCCCTCTCCATGCAGCTTAAAATACCAGATCCGTCAATCTCCCTGTGGATGAGAGAGCTTACGTCTGTGATGCTTGCGGCTGCGATCCTCGCAGCGTTTGCATGCGTGATTGTTCTTGGCGACAGGGCAGAATCGACATCAGTAGATGAGTACATAAGCGCCTCACGGGGTGAGGTCAAGCCTGTCTTCGACCCGAGGTTCCCAGCCGACCCCAGAAGCTCCAGAAGGCTCTGGGAGGAGAGGAAGGAGTCGAGCACAGATTCTGAAATGGAATCGCCCCCTGAGAACATATCGGAAGCATCCCCCGCGCCTGTGGTTGAGGGGAAGGCGCCGGAGATCTCTGGCAGGCTGAGCTTCGTGCTGAAGGACCTGACATCGAAGAGACTGGAGCTCCAGCTCTATCGGCTTGACGATACCGTCTTCGGCCATGGCACCATATCCGAGAACAGCTCGACCCAGCAGGTATCCGCGATAGGAGATGTCATGGGCAGCACGCTCGAGCTGGATGCCATCTCCGAATACACCATCTACAGGCTCAAGATCGATTCGAGCAAAAGCCCCATGACAGGCACCTTCACAGCGTACAGAGCTGATGCATCATCGTGGCCGGGTGTGGTGTACCAGGAGGGCGCTGCCTGAGGATCCGGCACGGCATGAGAGACGGACGTTTGTGACGTCCAGGCATCCCTGCCTGGCCGCTCTTGGCGCACGCGATGCGCATCGGATCTCGAGAGGGGGGCCAAGTTCACCCACAGCACATGCAAAAACCGCCCCCCTGTCATTCGTGGCTCGCAGCAAGATGGATGGCTGCCAGAGATGGCAGACCAATCCTCAGATGCGACCGGTCTCAATAACCCTGAGAGCTGCCCTGTTCCTCGGCCCCTGCTTGCCATCCTCCCTTGCCCCGGAGGCCAGGCACGGGGAGTTGAAGTATGTGGTCGTCCTGAGCGCACTCCTGACCTCCTCAAGCACCGCCTCCAGCTGCGGGTCAGTCGCACACCTCTCGCTGAGCCTCTGGAGGTAAGCATCTGTGTCGTAGTTGAAGAACCTCAGGAGCTTCTCGCATGTATCTCCCGGTATGCGTCTGCATATCCTCCAGCTGCTACCCTCAACCAGTACATGGATCTCTGTAACGCAGCCGAGGAGGTTGTGGAAGTCTCCGAGCGTGTCCTGGTAGGCTCCCAGAAGGAATATGCCCATGTAGTAGTCCTCGTCCCTGCTGAGCTTGTGGAGCTCTATGGCCTCCTTTCCTCCTGCGAAGCTCTTTATCTCGCCATCGGAATCACATGTTATGTCCGCTATGGTCCCGGTTTCTGATGGCACCTCCCTGAGCCTGTGGAGGGGCATGATCGGGAAGATCTGGCCCACGCCCCACATGTCCGGCACCGACTGGAAGAGCGAGAAGTTCCCTATGTACTTCTGCCCAACCAGCTTCTTCAGCTCCCTGAACTCCTCGGAGTTGTCGCCCGCCTGTCTCGCCAGGCTCACTGCCTTCTGGCAGACCATCCAGAAGAGCATCTCCCCCTTCGCGCGCTCCTCAAGCCCGATATTGCCCAGGTTGAACGAGTCGAGCAGCTCATCTCTGTAATGGAGGGCATCGTGGTAGTACTCCTTGTAGTTCTTGAGGTTGATGTTCTTGAAGGCAAAGTAGAGATCCTCTATCTGTATGGGATCGCCCTCAAGCGGAAACGCCACAAACCCGTCCTTGGAGTTCTTCTTGCCGATTATCTTGAAGACCAGGAATGAGTGGTATGCAGCTATCGCCCTGCCGCTCTCCGAGACTATCGTGGGGGACGGCACACCCTCCTCCTCGCATATCTTCTGGAGCGTGTAAACGATATCGTTGCTGTACTCCCGCAGAGTGTAGTTCGCGCTCGAGGGCCCGGAGCTCTTCGAGCCATCATAATCAACACTCAGGCCGCCTCCCACGTTGAAGTACTCTATCTCAGCGACCCTTCTCACCTTCGCGTAGATCCTGGCGGCCTCGTTCATCGCGTGCTTTATTCTGTGTATATCGGTGATCTGAGATCCGATGTGGAAATGTATCATCCTGAGGCGATCGAGCAGGTTGTTCTCCTCAAGTATCTTCAGGAGCTCCAGGCATTCGATGGTCGAGAGTCCGAACTTGGCCGACTCGCCGCCGGACTCGGCCCATCTGCCGCTCCCCTTCGAGAAGAGCTTGACCCTCATGCCGAGGAGAGGCCTCACCCCCATGCTCCTGGCCAGTCTCAAAATGTTGAAGATCTCCTCGAAGAGGTCCACGACTATTATTATCCTGTGCTTGTCCGATAACATCAGGGCCAGGCGGAGGAAATCGTCATCCTTGTATCCGTTGCAGATGAGCAGCGAGTCCTCAGGAAGATCGAGCGTCAGCGCGGCGAGCAGCTCCGCCTTTGTGCCTATCTCCAGTCCGATGTTGATCTCCCTGCCGTAATTCAGGATGTACTCTATGACCTCCTTCCTCTGGTTCACCTTCATGGGAAATACCGGCTGGTACCTTCCCTGGTAGCCGAACTCTGATATGGATCCGGCAAATGCTCTGTATATCTCCCAGATTCTGTACTCGATTATCTGGGGGAATCTGAGAAGCACCGGCAGGTTCTCTCCGGATGCCTCCAGGCTCCTGATAATCTCCATCACATCGACACAGCATTCGCTGCTCTTGTTCGGCATCACGACGACGTTGCCCTTCTCGTTGACCGAGAAGTAGCCGTCGCCCCAGCCGTGAACCCCGTAGAGGGCGATGGAGTCGTCAACCTTCCACATCCGCGGAGCCCCCATCGCATCTGAACCTCTTGAACCAGCTGCCTGTTCTGCACCTTCCCCTCAGCCAGCCCTCAGGTGGACTGCCCCAAATGATATTGGTAATCATCTCAGATCACTCCCACAACCGGTACATGGAAATGTGAATGTCCATTTGAGCGTCGATGTTGATGGCGTTCTGCTATATAAATGTGACCTCGAAATGGGGAGGAGCTGCATGCTTCTGTTCATGTCGCATTCTGGATGCAGTCAGAACTGTCTAAATGCGTTTCAAGTTTACCTATTCACAAATCTTGAGGTCGTGGGTTGTGTGCTCGCATCATTGAGATCAACAGCATGCGGCCTCGCAGTAGTTATGAGACATTGTGCCTGTGGATATCGATTTCGTGGCAGGTTGTTCGGTGATGCTAGCCCACGGTCTGATCGTGATATCTTCAGGGTGCTGATTTTCGTCAACGTATTTGGTGATACGATGTGACCTCCAAAGAAATAAATATCGAGAGCACCCATATCACCACGTGGACGAGGTGTACAGTCAGATACCCGTGGATCAGATACTCAGCAATCTCTGGGTAATACTCTTTCTGCTTCTCTTTCTCGTGCCGATGGTCCAGAGGAATGCCCTTCAGATCGCCAGGAAGCGGCTCCTTGTGAAGCTCGGGAAGAAGAGGGGATCGCTTGTGATCACTCTTATACACAGACAGGAGGTCATAAGCTTCCTCGGGCTGCCCCTCGCAAGGTACATAGACATCGATGACAGCGAGGAGGTGCTGAGGGCGATACGCAGCGCGCCGAAGGATGTGCCCATCGATATCATACTCCACACCCCCGGCGGGCTCGCGCTTGCTGCGACGCAGATCGCCCTGGCGCTGAAGAACCATCCTGCAAGGACGAGCGTGATAATACCACACTATGCGATGTCCGGCGGAACCCTGATCGCCCTGGCGGTGGATGAGATAATCATGGACCCGAACGCTGCTCTCGGCCCCGTGGACCCGCAGCTTGGCGACCAGACCGGGGCATATCCGGCGACATCGATACTGAAGGTTGTTGAGAAGAAAAAGATAGACGAGATCGATGACAAGACGCTGATACTGGCTGAGGAGGCGAGAAAGGCAGTGGAGCAGATGAAGGCGCTCCTCCGCAGGATAGTATGCTCAGGATGTGATGAGGAGACTGTCAACAGAATCATCGAGGAGATGGTCTCCGGGAAGTACACCCACGACCATCCATTCCTTGCAGAGGACGTGAAGGCCCTCCTGGGGGATCGCGTCAGGACCGATGTTCCACAGGAGGTCTATGATCTCATGGCGCTCTACAGGATGGACATAAGCAGAAGACGTCCCGGGGTCGAGTACGTGCCGATGTCGAAGGGTTAAGGTATCAAACACCTCGGCCCATCACCGATCAGATCTGCTCTGCCCGCAGAGATCAACCCCTCCCTTACGAGCTTGCGATTCTCTGGAAGCCAGTACTGGAGCAGGGCCCTCTGGATCCTCTTCTCCCTCCCCCTGGGGACATGAACCGGCTTCATGGTGAAGGGGTCGAGCCCTGTGTGATACATCGCTGTGGAGACGGTCATCGGCGTGGGCGTGAAGTCCTGGACCTGCTCAACCTTCATTTGATGGTCGCGCAGGTACTCCGCCAGCTCGATCATATCCCTCACAGTGCATCCGGGATGGCCTGACATCAGGTACGGCAGCACGTACTCCTCCCTTCCGGATTTACTCACCGAATGCTGGAATCGCTTCATGAATTCGTCCAGGGCCTCGACAGGGGGCTTGCGCATGCATCTCGTCACACCCTCAGAGATGTGCTCAGGCGCGATCTTCAGATGTCCAGATACGTGCTCGCGGCAGAGCTCCTCCAGGAAGAGATCCCCATACATCTCATCTCTAACAACAAGATCGTGGCGTATTCCAGAGCTGACGAAGACATGCCTGACGCCCGGTATCGCTCTGAGCCTCCGCAGAAGCTCCAGGTATCTTCTGTGGGATATCTCGATATTATCGCACTCCGGCGTGCATATTCTTCCGCAGCCTCCCCACTCCCATAACGGACAGACCATACCGTACATGTCTGCTGTCGGCCCACCCACATCCTGTATCACACCTCTGAACCCCGGCATCTCAACCAGCCTCCGCGCCTCTTTTAGGACAGAGTCGATGCTCCTGGACTGCACAATGCGCCCCTGGTGGTGTGTCAGCGCGCAGAAGCTGCAGGATCCGAAGCACCCTCTGTGGCTTGTTATGGAGAACCTGACACTCTCCAGCGCCGGCACTGGTTTTCTGTATGAGGGATGCTCCCTTCTGCTGTATGGCAGCTCGTATATCCTGTCGAGCTCCTCTGTTTTTAACGGCCTCGCGGGCGGGTTCTGGACTATGACCGTCTTTGGGTGGGGCTGCACAACGGCTCTTCCCCTGAACGGATCCTGCTCCATGTAGTGGAGCCTGAACGCCTCTGCGTACCTTCTCCTGTCCGAGGAGACCTCATCGAATGAAGGTATAACAGTGTACTCCTCGTGGCTGGAGCTCTTCCACTCCTTAACGCTCATTTTGAAGACAGTGCCCCTCACATCCCTGATCTCGTCGATCTTCTCCCCACTATCCAGCCTGGATGCCACCTCCACCACAGCCAGTTCTCCCATGCCGAAGACCAGGAGATCAGCGGGGGCGTCTGCGAGTATGGATCTCCTCACAGAATCCGACCAGTAGTCGTAATGCGCAAACCTCCGGAGGCTGGCCTCGATGCCGCCGAGCAGTATGGGCCTTCCCGGGAATATCGAGTGGAGCCTGTCAGCATAGACCAGAGTCGCTCGATCCGGCCTCCTGATCTCTCCCCCCGGAGAGTACACGTCACTGCTTCTCCTCTTGAGATTCGGAGTGAAGGCATTGACCATCGAGTCGACGTTTCCGGCTGTCACCCCAAAAAAGAGCCTCGGCTCTCCGAGGCGCTTGAAGTCCTCTGATCTCCTCCAGTCGGGCTGCGGGATGATGCCCACCGTGAAACCGTAATCCCACAGAACCCTGCCGATGAGAGATGCTCCGAAGGATGGGTGATCCACATATGCATCGCCCGTGACGACAATCACATCGAGCTGATCTACACCAAGCTCCTTCATCTCTCTCCTGGAGATCGGCAGGTACTCTGGCTGCTCCAGCATCACATAACAAAGCGTCAGCCGGGTTTAAAAAGCTGGGCCCTGTACCATGGCGATCAACAGCATTCGATCTTGATTTTCGCGCTCTGTTACGCTACTCAATCTCGGTACTGAGATGCTGCTCAGTGGTTCGAGCTCACGACCACAGTTTCTTTCATGATCCTACAGAGCCCGTGAATCTCACTGTCTCCTGATTTGAAAACGCTTCCGTTATATTTTGATCATTCCTACACAAATCTTATATATGATGTACGAATTTAGTCATCAAAGTACACTAATCTACAAAGGTGATCCTGTTGGACTATCTGGCGAGGCTGATTGAGGGGCAGAACCTCACCATGGAGGAGGCTGAATCTCTCCTGGGCGCGTTCTTCGATGGCGCCACTGACGCACAGATCGCCTCGGCTCTCACCGCTTTGAGGATGAAGGGCGAGACTGCTGAGGAGCTCGCAGGCATGGCAAAGAGGATGCGCGAGTCCGCGATTCGAATACGGCCCAAAGTCTCCGGGACGCTGGTTGATACATGCGGGACAGGCGGGGACAGCATGAACACGATAAATGTGAGCACAGCGGCCGCGATAGTTGCAGCCGCGTGCGGCGTGCCGGTCGCGAAGCACGGGAACTACGCTGTGAGCTCGCGATGCGGAAGCGCCAACGTCCTCGAGGCTCTGGGTGTCAATATCTCCTGTCCTCCGGAGATGGTGGAGAGCATCATAGAGTCTGTAGGGATAGGATTCATGCTCGCCCCTCTCTTCCATCCAGCGATGAAGCGTGTCGCGCATATCAGAAGGGAGATGGGGATCAGGACCGTGTTCAACGTTCTGGGGCCCCTCACAAACCCGGCCGGAGCAGAGGCGCAGGTCGTGGGAGTATACTCTCCAGCGCTCTGCGAGAAGATCGCAAACGTCCTGAAGCTCCTCGGAACGAGACGGGCGATGGTTGTGCACGGCAGCGGTCTCGACGAGATATCAAACACAGGCAGCACATTCGTCTCCGAGCTCTGCGATGGGGCGGTGAGAAACTACGTTGTAGACCCCAGAGATCTCGGATACCCGCTTGCAGACCTGAAGGATATCGCCGGAGGAACTCCTGAGGAGAACGCAGAGCGTCTTGTCCGAATATTCAAGGGTGAAAAAAGCAGGGCGCGGGATCTGGTGGCGATGAATGCAGGCGCGGCTGTGTACATCTCAGGAATGGCATCCACCCTCAGAGAGGGGTGTGTGATAGCAGAGGGTGCAATAAGCTCCGGGAGCGCGCTGGAGGCCCTGAAGACCCTGGTCGAGGAGAACGGGGATCCTGCAAGGCTCAGGAGATTCCTGTGAAATCGCCACCGCGCAAAATAACTTCTCGGTGATCTTCGATGACTAGGGTCAAGATCTGCGGGCTCACTGATGAGGATGAACTGAGATGCGCGCTGAAAGCAGGCGCAGATGCTGTCGGATTCATAGTGGAGATAGAGCGGTCGAGGCATCGCCTCTCTGTGGATGAGGCCAGGGGTCTTATAGAGATGGTCCCGCCGTTCACAGCAAGTGTCGCTGTGATTGAGCCGGATTGTGTGGAGGATGCTGTCAGGCTCGCAGACTATCTTCAGAGCGATGCGCTTCAGATCCATGGTAGCATCTCTTTAGAGGAGATCGCGGAGATCAGAAGATGTGTATCTCAGAGGATCATCGTCGCAGTGCCTCCCGGATCCGAAAGAGCTGCGGAGATGAGCAGGGTCGCCGATGCAATTCTCGTCGACACGCCAGTCTCCGGCGGTCTGGGAGGGTCCGGCAGGACGCACGACTGGTCTGTGACAGCGAGGATGAGATCAACGCTTCACGCTCCCCTGATACTTGCAGGCGGTCTGAGGCCAGAGAACATCGTTGACGCGATCGATGCGGTGAGACCGTATGCTGTTGATGTCTCCAGCGGCGTCGAGACGAACGGAAGAAAGGACCCGGCGAAGATCGAGGAGTTCGTCAGGAGGGTGAGATCCTGCCAGTGACATATCCGGTTCTTATCGATGTAACAGACAAGATCAGCGTGGATGCGCCGCTCTCGCTCTACCTCTCCCTGAGGGATCGACGGTATCCATACCTCCTGGAATCTGTTGAGAAATCGGGCCAGAGGGCCAGGTTCTCGTTCGTCGGCGCAGATCCATCAGCGGTTGTGAGGCTGAAGAACAGGGAGATAGAGGTCGAGGTCTTCAACGGCGGGGAGGAGTTCCTGAGCCGGAGGCTATCAGGATGCGCGGAGATCGAGGAGTCAAACAGGTTGATAAAAGGAAGACTGCTTCCGGAGTTCGACATGTTCGACGCTCTCAGAGCTGCGATACCGTGCCCGAGATCTGACGAGAGGAACTTCTTCGGGAGGCAGATCTTCCTCGGCGGCGGCATCGGATACATCGCCTATGATATGGTCAAGGAGCGACTCGGGAAGGTCTCAACATCAGAAACTCCTGATGCGCAGTTCGCAATAGTCGAGAGCACCTTCATCTTCGATCATCTCATGAGAAGGGTATACTTCGCGGTCGTTCCGATGCTTCCAGGTGCGAAGACGGATCTGATCGAGAGGATCGAGGGCGTTGACGAGTATCCGGAGAATTCTGAGCTCCACGGGAGGGTTATACGCTCCGGTGATCCCGCGGAGTACATCGAGGCTGTTGTGGCCGCAAAGAAGCACATAATCGATGGCGACATTTTCCAGGTGGTGCTCGCCCGGTCGACAGATGTCGAATGCAGGGATACCATAGCTCTCTACAGAAACCTCCGGAGGATCAATCCCAGCCCGTACACTTACCTCTTCGAGTTCGGGGATCTCGCAATAGTGGGCGCATCTCCTGAGACCCTCTTCAACACATACGCCGGAACCCTCAGGGTCAACCCGATCGCTGGAACGTGTCCCAGGGGAAGAACCCCTGAGGAGGATGAGGCCCTGGCGAGGGCGATGCTGAACGACGAGAAGGAGAGGGCCGAGCATGTGATGCTCGTGGATCTCGGAAGGAATGACGTCAGAAGTGTATGCAGGGCGGGAAGTGTTAGGGTCGAGGACTTCATGTCTGTTTTGAGATACTCTCACGTCCAGCACATAGAGACCACGGTCTCCGGCGTGCTGAGAGACGAGTGCGACCAGTTCGATGCCGCACGTGCGGTATTTCCAGCAGGAACCCTGTCAGGTGCGCCGAAGATGAGAGCCATGGAGATAATAGATGATCTGGAGAAAGAACCCCGAGGTATCTACGGCGGGGGTATAGGATACTTCTCAGCTGACGGCAGCGCAGACTTCGCGATAGCCATAAGGAGCATAATCCTGAAGGATGGCACCGCGAGGATACAGGCTGGCGCTGGAATAGTCGCAGACTCAGATCCGGAGAGGGAGCTGGCGGAGACGGAGAGAAAGATGGGCGCGATGAAGCGGGCGCTGGGGGTGATCGATTGAGCCGGACGATCCTCTTCGTGGACAACCAGGACTCGTTCGTATGGAACCTCGTGGATTATGTATCGCAGCTCTACCCCGATACGCTGGTCGTTCCGAACCGGATATCTCTGAGGGATGTGAGGGATATAGATCCGGCAGGCATCGTGATATCTCCGGGCCCGGGGCATCCGGCTAACCCCAGGGACACAGGGAACTGCATCGAGATAATAAGATCGTTTGGATCATCAGGCGTGCCGGTACTTGGCGTCTGTTTAGGTCATCAGGCGATCAACATCGCGTTTGGAGGGAGCATATCCCACACAAGGCCTTTACATGGAAAGGTCTCTAAAATAACACACGACGGTCGGGGCGTGTTCAGAGGCATCGAGTCCCCCATAATCGGAGGGAGATACCACTCCCTGGCGGTGAAGACTCTGGCGCCTGATCTTGTGGTATCTGCAGTGAGCGATGATGGGGTGGTGATGGGGATAAGACACCGGAACCTCAGGATAGAGGGGCTCCAGTTCCATCCGGAGTCTGTTCTCACACCGTGCGGGATGAAGATCATATCGAACTGGGTGGAGGTGGTGGAGGATGCATCCTCTCATAGAGGGAATACTGAGCGCTACAGAGCTCCGAATGGCTGGAGTGAAACAGTCGTTTGATCGCCTGGAATCCAGGGATATCATCGGCTCCGCCATGTCTGCAAGACAGAAAGGCCTGATACCGGTGATAGCAGAGATAAAGCCGCGGGCGATATCCAGGCCCCTGAGAGCTGGCGAGGCAGGTGATATCGCGAGGTTCTACGAGAGCATGGGCGCATGCGGCATCTCGGTCCTCACAGAGCCCACTTACTTCCTCGGATCGATATCATCCCTGGAGGAGGCCAGAACCTCCACATCCATTCCGGTTCTCAGGAAGGATTTCATCATAAACAGAAAACAGATCCGCGAGGCTGAGGCGGATCTGGTGCTGCTGATCGCATCCATAGCAGATATCGAGGAGCTCATAGAGGATGTCAGGGCTGC
This sequence comes from Methanobacteriota archaeon, assembly GCA_029553285.1. Lineage (GTDB taxonomy): Archaea > Halobacteriota > Methanosarcinia > Methanotrichales > Methanotrichaceae > Methanothrix_B. Next base: position 22,797 of record JAKPCO010000098.1, on the reverse strand, counting down.
TGGAATGGAGCCTCTTGTCGAGGTTCACGATAAGTATGAGCTTGATAGAGCCGCGGATGCCGGCGCCACGATAGTTGGAATAAACAACAGGGATCTAAGAACCCTCGAGGTTGATCTGGGAAGGTTCGAGTCTCTAGGCCCTCTTGCGAGGGATCTCGGCCTCTTCACGGTCGCCGAGAGCGGGGTGAGATCGAGAGATGATGCTATGAGAATGATGAGCGCAGGCGCCGATGCGATACTCATCGGGACATCGATAATGAAAACCCCCTCTCTGCTTGGAGAGATAACTGGAATCGATATCAAGGGCGAAGAGGCAATCTGATGTTCGCTCATGATAACCTGCCTTCAGAGGCACCGGTCCTGCGATGCGCGCCTTTTGGATGAACGCTCTTATCCATATGATAACTTGCCCGTAGAAGCGCACTGGTCCTGCCATGCATTCTTGGTGAATAAATAAGTGCGTTCATCAACCACATTGCACGACCTGCAAGTTGCCAAACACATAAGAGCGCGGATGAATTGCGAGGGACAACCAGATCTCATGTCTCTAATCTGATGCGCGGTGCTTTTGTGAAGGTGAGCGTTTTGTGATATCGTGCACCAGCCAAAGGATTTTTAAGCGCAGCTGGTGCGTAGTGAGAGGCCATGCGAAGCTCGCCCAGACTTGTGATCGTTGGAGGCGGAATAGCCGGAGCGGAGCTCATCAGGCTGCTCGCAAATACAGGGATTGAGATATCGCTCATAGAGCCGAAGCACCAGATCGAATGCCAGGCTCTTTACCCCGATTACCTCGCAGGTCTGGTCGGCATCGACGATATGATCGCCCCGCTGGACGATTTCTGCGAGCGCTCCGGCGCCATTCACATCAGCGAGCGCGCGCTTGATCTCGATGACGGAGCTGTCGTCTGCCAGAGATCGCGCGTTGAATATGATATTCTTGTTATAGCTGTGGGGGCTGAGCAGAACTTTTACGGCGTGAAGGGCTCGGAGAATGCGTTTTCTGTGAACACATTTGAGGGGACGCTGCATGCAAGAGAGTTCATAGAGCGCGAGAGCCCGGACAGGATAATGGTCGTCGGCTCCGGGCTCACCGGCGTGGAAGTCGCATCAGTCCTCGCCGATTCTCTGGAGTCCAGCATATACATAGTGGAGATGCAGGACCGGATACTCCCGCAGTTCCCTGAGAGGATCTCCAGCCTGGTGGAGAGGATGCTCTTTGAGAGGGGTGTGAGCATCCTCACATCCACTCAGGTCTCTGAGATACAGAGGGACAGCATAACATTCGCGGATGGCACAACACTGGACTGCGACATGACCATATGGACGACGGGCATAAAGCCGACGCAGTTCGTGGAGAATCTCAGGCTCCCGAAGAAGAGGGGGTGGCTGCTGACCGATCCGTATCTGCGCGTACAGGATGATATCTTCGCGATCGGGGACTGCGCCTGGGTCGAGATCGACCAGAAGCTCGCGACAAAGACAGGCATCGAGGCTGAGAGGCAGGCGAAGCACATGGCGGAGAACCTAAAAAGGATGATTAGGAGAAGACCGCTGGCGCAGTACTCGATACTCGCATGCACCGAGAACCCTGTTGCACTCATCTCAACAGGCTGCGGCAGGGCCGTGGGGGTGTACGGGAGAACATGCATAACAATCCCCGCGAGGCTTCTGAGAGCTGTGAAGATATGGATAGATAAATCGATAGTCAGCAGATACAGGTGACACGGCCCGTCTCGAACATCTCAATGACCCTGCTGGAACCGACAGCCATGAACAGGATAATCCAGGAGTCTGAGTGAGAGCGGCGTTCTGCAATACGATGCCATAAACTGATGCCCGCATGAGAAACATCTGAAGCACGGCGCGGATTCTTGCGCACATCCGGCAAATTATGAGCATACTTAGAAATGCTTTTAAATCCTCCCGTTATTCTCACTGAGTCTGGGGAAACATGGGGTGAATCCTGAATGAAAATTGGTTTTGGTTTTGTGATCGCAGTGCTGGCGTTTGTAGCTGTGGCCAGCGCTGCAGATGAGAACAGGTCGTGGCTTGCGGATGATATGCTCGAGACGTACCATGAGGGTACCCTGAACTTCCTTGAGGACCCAACTGGCGCAGGTCTCTCAGTCTACGATAACTATGTCTTCTACGTCAAGGGCTCCACATACTTCAGATCGAAGTGGAAGACCCCACCGAACCTGCCACCAGACAGGAGCTGGGCATGGGGCTCGGGAAATGCCGGTGGATGGGCGTACACTCCTGAGGGGACGTTTATAAGGTTCGAGATGGTATCGCCGCCCTCATACGTCTACATCGGCGGCACTCCTGTGCCCTACACGACATATGTATCAGCGCCCCTCTACACAGAGAGCAACCATCTCTACATCCACGGCGCGGATAGCCTGACAAGATATGTGAAGGCCCCCGCCGGCTCGAGCGTGTGGCTTCTCGCCTACACAAAGACAGCGGGCATGGCCGATGTGTACAAGGTATCTCCCGATTTGAAGGTCTCTGTGAACCGTGTGGTCATGCCTGCCGGCTACAGCCACATGTCACTGAACATAACCGATCCCGGAAGGTACCTGGTCAGCTTCGTGAAGGACAGCATACCCAGCGAGACTGTCGTCATAGACGCGATTCCAACTGGGGTGACCCTGAGCTGATCCTTCATCTCTCTCTTTTTCTGTCCATTCTGTACATGATGTCCCTGGCATCCACATCCCTGCTCACCCACGCCTTCAGAGCTGCTGCATCTCCCTTCTTGCTCTCCTTCGCGTATCCCAGAAACTTCATCACAGAGTTGATGCCCTCTGTGCCGGCGCTTATTATGAACGCTGTGATCAGCGCGTCGAGCAGGTCGAAGTAATATCCCTCCTGAATATCGCTGTAGATGCAGAGCGGTGCCAGGACACGCAGGCCTGTGCCAAAGGCTATAAGAAGACCCGCGATCAGCGATATTATCCCCAGGATCAGCTTCTTGTCCCTCTCCCCTATCAGCCTCACGACTATCGGATCCAGTATCTCAAGAAACTGCTGTATCGCGAAACCTGCCGCAAATATCGGCACAACTGTTGCCACCAGCTGATCCATCCCAGACCTCCATCATGGAGTTGTTTATAACTGAATAAGTATTTTACGGTCGAGTATGTTTCGATCTGGGATGCAGCAGCAAGGTATTATACATGCTCCGCATACAGGATCCTGATAACAAGGAGGGTGGTTATGGTCAGAGCTAAGCTGGGGGACAGGGTCCGTGTGCATTACACTGCGCGGCTCGAGAGAGGAGTGATTGTGGACACCTCCGAGGGCGGGGAGCCCTTCGAGTTTGTTCTGGGAGAGGGCAAAGTGCTCCCCGGGTTCGAGGAGGCGGTCATTGGTATGAGCCCGGGGGATGTGAGGACCGTGAGGATACCCCCTGAGAAGGGATACGGCCCTTACAGGCAGGATCTTGAGGTCGAGGTCGAGAGGTCCAGGCTGCCAGCGGATTTGAATATAGGGGAGACTCTGGAGATCGTGGAGGACGATGGAAGGGTGATCAAGGTGGAGATCATGGATATCATCGGGGACAAGGTGGTGCTGAACGCAAACCACCCGCTTGCAGGCGTCGATCTGATATACGAGATCAGGCTGCTGGAGATACTGTGACCCAATTCGCAGGATAGATTGTTCAGCAACAGGCGGGTATCTCATGAGGTCGCAGCGCACTCTCCGGGCTGTGGTGATCCTGATCATCTCGGCATTTCTGTTGAGGCTCTATGCTGGAAGGCTCGCTCTATCAGATGGATCTTTGCTCTTCTACGGCCCGGACTCCTACTACCACATGCGCAGGATTCTTTATACCGTTGACCACTTTCCCAGCACGCTCTGGTTCGATTCATACGTGGATTACCCACACGGGCTTGAGATAACCTGGCCACCGCTCTTCGATGTCCTCGGGGCTGCTGTGGCATCGCTTGGCGGAAGTACACACGGCGCGGAGATGATGGCATCGCTGCTTCCGCCCGTTCTCGGCGCCCTCACCGTCGGCGTCATATACCTCGCCGCGAGGGAGATGTTTGATGAGCGGATCGGCCTGGCATCTGCATTCTTTCTGACGATATCCTCATACGCGGTGGCTGTGAACTCTTTCGGATACGTTGATCATCATGCCCTCGAGATGCTGCTGCTAGCGCTGATCGTGCTATCGCTTCTGCGATCAGCCAGCGGAATCAGATGGTCTGTAGCCGCCGGGATCTCAATCGCACTCCTCGCCTACACATGGATGGGTTCAGCCGCGTATGTACTGATGGTTCTTATCTACACCATCGCCAGGATGTCCCTGGATCTCAGGGATGGCAGAGAGCCGCCGAAGGATCTCGTGATGGCGCCCGCGATCGCCTCGCTTCTCGTGCTACCGTTCTGGAGCAGTCACTGGATGCTCCCCTCGGCCATCGCAATATTCGCTCTGCTCGGGGCATCTGTTCTGGGATACGCGATTTACATCCTCTCGCAGAAGCGGCTGCCATGGTACTCGCTTCCAGGCATCATGATATTCACTGGTCTGATCATTCTGGTGGCGGTCTACGCCCTCAGAGATGGCGTCACATCTCTGTTCTACACAACACTGGTGACAAGGCTTCCCTACATCATCGGGGGCGAGATGTCAGGGCTCATAGAGGAGGCAAGCCCGCTTCTGACAATGGATCTCAAATCGGTTCTGGGGCTGAACATCCTCATCACAGTGGCGGTTCTGGTGCTGGTGGCGATGCGGCACATTTACGACCGGAAGAAAATTCTTCTGATCGTATGGACTCTCATCGCCCTGCTTCTCACCTTCGGGCAGAAGAGGTTCCTCTACATTCTCGCGCTGAACATGTCCATCCTCTTCGCCGTCCTCTTCTCGGAGATCTGCATGCTTGCTGAGAGAAGGGAGAGACGGCAGATGGTGGCAGTCACGCTTGTCATTCTTGTTGTGATGTCCATCCCATCGCTGTGGAGGCTCAGCCGGATCTCGGATGATGCTCCTGATATCGAGGGAGACTGGGTGACTGCGCTGAAGTGGCTGAAGGAAGAGACGCCACCGACCAGCTTCTTCGATGATCCTTCCAGAAGGCCGGAGTACGGCATAATGAGCAGCTGGAGCTATGGCAACTGGATAATATACCTCGGGGAACGGCCTGTGGTCGCGAACAACTTCCAGGCCGGGGTGGCAGATTCCACGGGGTTCTTTTTGTCCGAGAGCGAGAGCGATGCGGAGGGGATTCTGAATAAAAGGGGAGCGAGGTATGTCATAACATCATGGGAGATGCTGTATCTTACACTTCCATCGGCGGCGCGCTGGATCGGTGAGGATCCCTCAGGTTATCTGAGATACACCCCCTCGGGGAAGTATCTGAGCATAGAGCTCACAGATCGGCTGAGAAGAACCATGCTCGCCCGCCTGCAGCTCTATGACGGGCTGAACATGAGCCATCTGAGGCTTGTGTACGAGTCTGGCACATTCAGGGGAGAGAGCCCGAGCACCGCGAGTGTGAAGATCTTCGAGCACGTCCCCGGAGCAGTCGTCACCGGAAGGAGCAGCGGGCCCGTCGTTGCGATCCTCAATATAACAACAAACCAGGGCAGGAGGTTCACATATGCGATCGAGACAGCACCTGCGAACAACGTTTACACACTCCGCCTGCCTTACTCGACCGGAGATAACGGAGCCGTCAGAGCCGAGGGAGATTATGTCATCATGAACCCGGAGACTGCAAAGGAGCTGAGCGTCGACGAGGAGGATGTGCTCAGGGGCAGCACGATCCAGCTCGATCTATGATGCCGCCGGCATCGATAGACTGTCTCAAGCGCGAAACAGATCGGCCTGATGGGCACGCATCAGGGTTATCACGCTGATCCAGCACATCCTCATAGACCCTCACGGTCATCTCCGCGATCTTGTCCCAGCTGAAGTCGTGCTCCAGCCTTGCCCTGGCTGCGGCAGACAGCTTCTTCATCTCATCAGGGTTGTTTAGCATGCGTTTGATGCACCATGCCAGGGACTCCGGCTGTATGTATGCCAGCAGCCCGTCCTCGAAGTTTTTTATTATGGTAACCGCCTCTGTGGCGACCACGGGCTTTCCGGCATCCCATGCCTCCAGCACGACAACACCGAACGGCTCGTTCCTGCTCGGAAGGCATATGATGTCGCATGCGTTCATCAGATCCTCTTTGGTTGAGCTCGGAACGTATCCCAGAAACCTGCATGCATGCTCGACGCCGAGCTCTCTCGCCAGCCTCTCGCACTCCCACTTCATATCGCCATCGCCAACGAAGACGAACTTCGCGTCCCACCTCTCCCTGAGCACATCTGGTATCGCTCTGACAAGGAGATCCGGGCCTTTCTGGTAGCACATCCTGCCGCAGAAGAGGATCACAGGCGCGAGCGGATGTATGCCGTACCTCTCCTTGACCCTGCCGGCATCGAGAGACCTTCTGAGCTTCCCGATCACTATCCCATTTGGGATTATCTCGATCTTCTCTCCCGGTATGGAGTAGAGCATCATAAGCTCGTTCTTCATCTGCTCTGTTGTCACTATCACCCGCGCGGACTCGTAGCCTCCGAGCCATTCGCGATGGGATATCTCTCTTGATACTGGACTATGGGGATAACTGTTACCGTTTCTTCCCCACTCGGTGCTGTGGACGGTGAATATCAGCGGAATGGAATGGCTCTTTTTTATTCGGACGATCGCATTCACAGGATGCCAGTCGTGGCCGTGAATCACATCGAACCTTCCGAAGATCCTCTGGACAGCCTCGAACCGATCGACCATCGCATCGCACATCGTGTCCATCTGGTGAACTATATCCCCTGTGGGGTCGTGATCCACCCGCTGGTAGTGGACCCCATTGATCTCATCATAGTAATCGAAATCGCCACGCCTTGTGAAGACGTGCACCTCGTGGCCCATCCTGGCGAGAGCCTCAGACAGCTCAGAGACATGCGGGGCCACGCCGCCGACCTTCACCGAGTAAAGGCTCTCCCAGGAGAACATACCTATACGCATCCGCTCACCTTTAACAATACATCTTAATGGATTGATATGATTTAACTCTTTCACATCTCCCGAAATTCTGCTCTGATTGTGCCGCTCAGCTCACCGGCTTACAGAATCTGAACCGCCTGCAGCACATTGCAATCTGCTACGAAATTTCATTGCATGTGATCTCAGATGCCCACCGAGGAAGCTCCTCGGGATGTAACGTGAGACTGTGACTTCCTCTCCTGGGAGTCTGCGCCCTGCTATCCCCTATCATGAGACAGATCTCAGCTCCGAGGCTGCCTGCTCAGGCGGAACAGGGTTTATGTAGATCCCCGTATTCTTCTCGAAGCCTGCGATTTTGGTTATAGCAGGCTGGATTCGGATGTTCAAATGGTATCCGGAGCTCATCTGAAAGAGCATGTAGTTGTACGGCGGGTCGTTCAGAAGCGCAGAAAGCCGGCGGAGCGCCTCCTTCAGAGCCCTGCCAAGGTCTGCACGCATCGATTCTTCAATCTCTAAAAGATTGCTGATGTGCCTGAATGGAAGGATCCACATCTCATAGGGTGTCTGGGAGCAGAACGGAGCTATGCACACCCACTCCCCCTCTCTGAATATTAACCTCTCAGAGCCCGCCTCCCTCTCGGCGATATTGCAGTAGGGACAGGCAGGCATCGATGATATCGCGGAGATCTCGCGCATCACAAGCGGAGGGATCAGAGGAAGCGCTATCAGCTGTGTGTGCGTGTGGCTTAGAGATGCACCGGCCTCACGCCCCCAGTTCTTGAATATGGACACGTAAGAGGATCCCTGATCTGTGTGGTGCCTGTACCGGTCTGCATAGACGCTGATCATTCTGATTACCATCTCATCATCAAAGGTGGCCGGGCTGCTATCATGATCCGGCGATTCGATTATGACCTCGTGCCCTCCCCTTGCAGGCATCGCCACCCACTCCAACGTCGGCGCAACCGGGCCCGGAACCATCGCAGGGTACATGTTGGGGATGCATCTCGCCCACCATCCCCTGATCCGCGTATCGCCATCCACGAAGACGCCATCGTCTCTGTATGCGGCCACAGCCTTCGGAGTCATCTCCTCGTTCCCCGGGCAGAACGGACACTCCTTCGATGCACGCGCCTCCCTCGGCCGGATGAAATCTGTGGGTCTCCTGGCCCGCTCCTTCGCTATGACGCAGTACTCCTCCAAAAAATAATGTCGCCTCAGCTCCGGTATGCGATAACCTCCTCGTAGATCTTCAGAGTATTCTCAGCTGCCTTCCTCCAGGTGAACATCTCCAGGACCCGCTCCCTCGCGTTCCTCCCCCACTCCCTGAGACGCTCTGGATCTTCGAGAGCGAGATTGACGCCCCACGCGATATCGTTCGGATCGCGGGCATTCACATGCACGCCAGTGGGCTTCTCAGTCTCAGGCTTCATGACGATCTCCCTCAGACCGCTGACGCCGCTGGCCCCGACGACACAGGCGCGTTCCATCGATGCGGCCTCGAGCGCCACTATCCCGAAGGGCTCGTAAAGGCTGGGGAATATGCAGAGGTCGGCGAGCGCGTAGTGGTATGCCTTCTCCTGGGGGGAGAGGTAGCGGTCGACGAGAAGAACACCGCCCAGCCTCTCAGCCTCAGATCTCACGTGATCTCTGAGGGTTCCGTTTCCCACCACGAGAAGCCTTACATCTGGATGGTTCCTGCGGATGATGGGGAGGGCGCTGAGAAGCTGGGAGACGCCCTTGACAGGCTCGAGCCTTCCAAGGAACAGAAGGACTTTATCAGATCCCTTCAGGCCATAACTCTCCCTGAGCATCTCGAGCCGCTCTGGCTTTACAGATGATGGATCGAAGAGCTTCGTATCGACACCGTGGTAGCACACTTTTATCTTCTCCGGTGACACCCCCAGCCCCTGGAGTTCGTTCTTCATCGCCTCTGAGACCGTGAGCACGAGATCCGCGAGCCTGGCGCCCTTCAGCTCGAGGGATACGAGCTGTGGATTCGGATGCTCGGAGCGTCCGATCTCGGTGCAGTGGACGTGGTATATCACCGGCATGCTCTGACGCAGTGCCATCCCCGCGGGCAGAGCGAGCCAGTCATGTGCAACACAGAGATCAAAAGGACCGGAGTCCCTCAAACGGGCTGCAGCCAGCTGGTTGTAGCTCAGGAGGCTGTTCAGGAAATCCAGGCCCGTGCCCCATGAGAGTGTCTCCTCTGAATAGAATATCTCCAGAGCATCGCCCAGGGGAAGAGGTATCTCTCTGAACGCTGTCACTCCCTTTTTCGTCTCCTTCCGCTTCAGATCCGGCCTGCCCATGGTGAACACAGAGACCTTGTGCCCCATCGAGGCGATCTCCCTCGATATCGAATCCACATAAACTCCAAGGCCGCCGTAGACCAGCGGCGGGTACTCTGTGCTCAGATATGCTATATTCATCACACCACCAGATTCTTGTAATACTCCATCACAGGCTCCCTCCAGTCCATGTACTTCGCAAGCGCAAATGACTCCTCGCAGAGGAGCCTGTACTCGATCTGATCCGCCACCTGGCTCCAGGTGAAGTAATCGAGGGCAAGGGCGTAATCGAGCACCATCTCGTTGTACGTCTGCTCTATGTTGTCGACCACAACAACCCCACCCATGCCTGTTGTCAGCCTCTTTATCTTCTTCAGAGCATCACTGAAGCCGCATGCTCTGCTGACTATGCTCGGCGTCCCCTCCCTTCCGGCCTCGAGTCCTGTGAGAAGGAAGGGCTCGTACTGTGAGGGGAAGATGCCTGCAACGCAGCCCGCCATGATCTCGTCCGCCCTCATGTTCAGCCCGCCGTCATCCGGCCCAACCCATTGAGGATACAGGATCGCAGATACTATGCGGTTTCCTGATACGAGCCTCCACGGCTCCAGCCCCTTCTCCTGTATCATCTTGTAGAGCCTGTGCTCCTCCCAGACCAGCACCTCGTGCGTCAGGTTTATCGGAAATCCCTGAGGGAGCCTGTCCTTCTGTTTCGGGCCGTGCGCCGCTATGAGGAGGCAGGCCACTCGAAGCTTCTCGGCAAACCTCTGCTTCATCGCTCTGTGTTTAAGCAGATGATCCTGGAGGACCAGCGCGTCGAGAAGCTGTGGATACCCCTTGTTCTCTATCTCTATCCTCGATATGGTGAATATGGGTATTATGTTCTCAGGATCGATCTTCTCCCCACCGTAGAGGTTGTAAAGCGTATCTGAGATGAACTTCTGTATCCTGGCCCTGCAGCGGTTCTTCTTCTCCCAGTCTATGTGGTCCTGCTCCACCTCTATCCCGTTTCTTATGACGATGCCCTTCAGATCGTGGAAGAGCATCTCCTCCTTCATCGTGGAATCGCCGACAAAGGTCACGATGTCCGCATACCTCGCCAGACCCTCCAGCGTCGCCATCGATACAGGGGTGTTCGGCGGCCAGTGTTTCTCGTTCCTGGCGATCATCTCCAGAGATCTGTACCCTGCTGCTCTTCCAGGAACCGTGGCATGAAGCGTCGCCATCGTGCGGACGGGCTGGCCGAGAGCCTTCAGACGCGCAAGCGCATAGAAGACGCCGAACTCGTGGCAGTGGAGCGATATTCTTATCTTCGGAAGCACAGAGCGCGCGAACTCTGACACCGCCTTATCAGCATATTTCTCTGCAGGCTCCTCGGCCATGGACTTCAGAACACGCACGAGCTCTGAGATCGCATAGGAGAGGCAGAGGTAGTGATTGTACTCGGGAGCGTTGCCCAGACGCTCGTACCTGAGCGAGTCCAGGCCCACAAGCCTCCATGCCTCCTCCTTTATCGCGTTCGTGAGCGTCATCTCCCTGGTGTCCCTTCGAACTATGCAGCTGTCATAGTAATGCGTGTCGAAGAGTATGTAGCCGACAGGAACATCATGGTACACCGTCTGGCCTGATACTGATTTTATCCCAAGAGATTCGAGCCGCTCAAGGGCTGTTTTGATCTCGTCGCCCATGCTCAGAGGCTCGAGGCCGGATATGTCTGTAACACGCATCTTCCCCCTGTTCCAGTCTGCGCCAGCTGTGGGGAAGTACGGGCCTGCCACCAGGATCCTGATGTCGTTCTCGATATCGCCGCTGCTGATCAGCTTTGCTAGAGTCCTGGCCTCTGCATCTATCACATTCCATATGCCGCCCATCTTGTTTGAGACCGGACCTGCCTCCTCTCCTGCGATCACTATCCATCTCTGTATCATGATCTCCCTCATGGATAGGGCGAGAGGCCCGAGACCGCCATCCCATCATCAGATATGTCCAGAACCCTTATGCTGTTCGAAATCTTCGAGCCCCGCATCTTCATAACGTAGATGGAGCGGACAAGTGCGTTGCCGATTCTCTCCCTTCGGAGCATGGTGCAAGAATCCGCGCCGTACTCCAGTATCTGGTTCATGCCGAACGCGGTGCCAATCGTTATGACGGACGTCGCCTTTGTGGCCCTCAGACTCGAGAAGAGATCGTCTGCCAGCGACCTTATCTTGAATGGCGCCTGAACCGCGTAGAAGAACGCCATCAGATCATCGATGAAAACCCTCTGTGGGTTCTCCTCCTTCACCTTCCGCTCTACCAGCTTTCTGAAGTTGACGAGAAAATCCACTGGATCCAGATCTATGCTCTTCTGAAGCCTGAGTACCGGATCTGTGACGTCGACTATGACAAGCTTTTTCTCCTCTTCCAGCTTCCACAGATCCCAGTTGAAGGAGGAGTACATCTCCCTCTTGAGGGACTCTGCGTTCTCAGAGGGCGTTATTATCATCCCCTTGTCGCCCATCTTGATACCTTCATATATAAACTGGGTGGCGAAGACAGTCTTTCCCGTACCGGATCCACCTGTAACGGTATTGACAGTCCCCCTGTTGAAGCCGCCATTGACAAGCTCATCGAAGCCTGGTATGCCGGACCTGACTTTTGTATATTTCTTGGCGCCAACCGCCTCAACATCATGCGTATCCACAGACACTCCTCCTCTACATCTTCAGGGTCTGTAGTACTTAGTTTTTCCGATCGCTCTTATCCCCTGATAACTTGCAAAAGAAGCACCGGCCCTGCTATGCGCTACTTGAGAGTGACAGGTCCTTCCAGCAACCAGATTGCATGCACATAAGTTGCTGAGCACTAAGAGCGTCTCCGGTATGCAATAACGTGCGGGATTTCTTCCCTCAGCCTGGCTCGCCTATCCAGAGCGGGAGACGGTGAGCCCCCTCACCATCGTGAACTATGCACACGCCTGTGGGGCTCTCCGGTCGGCCCGCAGCTGCAAATCCGGAGAATCTCGATCTGGCCTCCCTCTCCTCCATTATCTCTGAGATGAGACGCCTCTTCAGCTCCTGAGCGATACGCAGCGCATCTTCATCATCAATCTCCATCCCCAGACCCCTGCACTCTGAGATACAGAGCTCATCACCATCAATATAGAATGGATATGTCCTGCAGATATCAGGACGCTCCGGGTATATCCTGCAGGATCCTGATGCAGCATCGTAATAAGCGCAGCCATTTCCGTCGCGCCTCAGCATCCACTCGAGCGTGTGGAAGTTTCCTTCAGCGTCCCAGACACCGGCCTTCGGGGGCTCAACCACCTCCATCCAGTGCTGGCCTGTGTGAGATATGATCCTCCTCACCTCAGAGGGGAAGAGCAGGACCTCGGCATCCGGGCCTCTGCAGCATTCGCCGCAGCGCTGACACCTGAACCCCACCGCCTTTATCCTCTCGGCCAGCACCTCGACCGATATCCTGCCTGCAATCTCGAGATCGATCATCTCGACCCCTCATCTCCTGCAGATCTCCAGGAAGTTATCGAACACCTTCTCCCCGTGCTCCGTATGCGCAACCTCCGGGTGCCACTGGACGCCGTAAAGCGGCCTGCTCTCGTGACAGATCGCTTCCATCTCACAGATCGAGGAGCGCGCGATGACCCTGAACTCCCTGGGACAGACGGTCACCTGATCCGCGTGCGATGCCCATGCCATGAACCTGCGTGGCAGTCCCCTCAGAATGCCATCCTCATCCAGGACCTCGATCTCGACGTTCGCATACCCTCCGATCCTGCCGGTCTCGACTTTGCCCCCGAAGGTCACGGCCATTATCTGCAGCCCAAGACATATGCCGAGAACAGGAATATCCAGGGTTCGCAGGTAATCCGAGCACCTCCCTGCTCTCTCCATCGAGGGTCCCCCGCCGAGTATCAGGCCGTCTGCGACGATTTCCTCAACAGGCGTCTCGTTTGAGACAATCCTGGTCTCAACCTTCTCTCTTATGCTTCTGTGTATAAGATGATTGAACTGGCCGTAGTTGTTGACCACGATTATCTTCATCCGAGCTTTACTATGTGGTTTTGAAGATAACCTTTGTGCTCTCCATTCCAGTAAAGCTCTTGTATTCACCAACTTGGATGCCATAGACCGGTTGATGAATGCGGTTGCGTGCTCGAATAGTTGAATTGACTATCAGGATTCAGCATGATACTGCCTGAACCCCATTGGGTCTCAGGTCTCTGAATTCAGTAATACGAGTGCACGAGCCTGAATGCAAATACGCTCGCCAGGCTTTCGCCTCGAAGGTAAGTCGAAACGAGCGCATAGAACGACTGGTGTCTCTTCCGGAGAGTCAAGAGCGGCCCATGCTTCCGCCCGCAACCACTAAAAAGCCTGGGGGACAAACCCGGCTGGCATCATGAGGCCGGTGGTTCTTATAATAATGGACGGCTACGGGCTCTCCGAGAAGAAAGAGGGCAATGCAGTGGCAGGCGCCCGTAAGCCAAACCTGGACAGGCTCAAGTCTCTCTACCCCCACACATCTCTCGGCGCATCAGGGCTCGATGTGGGGCTTCCCAGAGGGCAGATGGGAAACTCTGAGGTGGGTCACCTGAACCTTGGCGCGGGAAGGATCGTCTACCAGGATTACACACGCATAAGCCTGGCCATCGAGCAGAACAGGCTGAAGGATGTGAAGCAGCTTGTCGATGCGATGGTGAATGCAAGGGACTCGAGGAGAAACCTGCACCTGATGGGTCTCCTCTCAGATGGCGGCGTCCACAGTCACATCACACACCTCTTCGCGCTACTTGACATGGCAAAGGAGCTTGGGGTCGAGAGGGTTTATGTGCACCCCATACTCGATGGCAGGGACGTTCCACCGAGGAGCGCACTGATCTATGTCTCACAGCTCGAGGACAAGCTCGCCCGGACCGGCACCGGCAGAATCGCCACCATATCCGGTCGCTATTATGCGATGGACAGAGATAAGCGATGGGATCGTACCGAGGCTGCTTACAGGGCCATGACCGAGGGTCTGGGGATGCATGCGGCCAGTGCAGAGGAGGCGGTTCGCATGGGATACGCCCGGGGCGAGACCGATGAGTTTCTCAAGCCGACAGTGATCGATCCGCAGGGTCTTGTCCGTGAGGGGGACAGCATAATCTTCTTCAACTTCAGGCCCGATCGCGCACGCCAGATAACCAGAGCTTTCGTGCAGCCCGATTTCAAGGAGTTTGAGCGCAGGTATCTCAGACCGCTTTTCGTCTGCATGACACAGTACGATGAGAGCATCGACGCTCCGGTCGCGTTTCCTCCAGAGTACCTGAAGGAGACGCTTGGTGAGGTTCTGAGCAAGGCTGGTCTCACACAGCTCAGGATAGCAGAGACCGAGAAGTACGCGCATGTCACGTACTTCTTCAATGGCGGGCGGGAAGAGCCGTTTCCCGGCGAGGACAGGATTCTGATACCATCTCCCAAGATACCGACATATGATCTGAAGCCTGAGATGTCAGCGCCAGAGGTCACAGCCACGGTTGTGGAGCGCATCAGATCTGGGACCTATGATGTTGTGATCATGAACTACGCCAACCCTGATATGGTCGGGCACACCGGCATATACGAGGCAGCTGTGCGTGCTGTTGAGGCCGTCGATCGCGGTGTTGGTACAGTCGTAGATGAGGTCCTCTCCAGAGGTGGGGTTGCTCTCATAACCTCAGATCATGGGAACGCGGAGAAGATGGTGGAGCAGAGCACAGGAGAGCCGCACACGGCGCACACGACCAACAGGGTGCCGTTCATCCTGGTCGGCTGCGATCACGTAAGGACGCTCAGGGAGGACGGGATCCTCGCGGATGTCGCACCCACGATGCTCGATCTGCTTGGAATAGAAAAACCTGAATCAATGAGCGGCAGATCGCTGATAAAAAATGATTGAATCAAAAGGGCTGAGGCTCACGTGTGCACGACGTCAGTGACGGTGCCTGTGCCGGTCACGAGAGCTGCATCTCCATTGGTGCCGAACCTGCTGTAGCTCCCTGAGATCGTGTTGTTCTCCTGCACCAGGGTCAGCTTGTAGAGCACATCCTCTCTGTACTTCTCACCGTCGAAGACCTGGATCAGGTCGAGGCGCACGTCTTCTCCAACTGAGCCCCTGGCCTTGAGCGGGATCGTCGAGTTCCCCTCGATCAGGCTGCCTGTACCGTAAAATACCGTGCCAACAGGATACAGCAGAAGCTCCACATGTCTGCCGTCAGAGAGGTTCATGCTCCAGCTTCCGCTCAGGTTGATCTGCGCCCGCTGCTTTATATTGACGCTCTCTGCGGTCGTGTTGGTCTCATTTGCTGCAGAGGCATTGCCCGACCCGGTGGTTGTCCTGACAGGACCCGGCTCCGGCATCGACATATCTGGCTTTGTCACCGGTTTCGGCATGCCCATATTCGGCCTCTCAAAGCCGACTGGCGTGCCTGTATCAGATCCTATTTCATACCCACCAAGCCAGTTCACGCCGCCTGTCCCTGTGGGGCAGCCAGCATGAGCAGCTCCGGCGAGCGCAAAAAGCATGAGCAGAACCGATATCGCTATTATGCGCATGGCCTCTAATCATACCCTTCAGGCTTTAAAGCTTGCCATCCGCGGTGCACGCGAAAAACCCGCATGCGACAGCAGAGGCGTGCCAGAAGGATGGGGTCGTGTGTTCGGATCACCGAATGGAGATTCCGGAGCACGCACTGGCGTAAAGATCGGAAACCCTGTGATGATATATGCTGCTGGGTTCAATGATCCGAATACGCAACCAAGAATGAAAGCGTACAACGTATGCGGATTCGCACAAATTCATGATGGCAGTCGAGATCTTTCATGAATGGACGAGTTGAACCCGCCGAAGGGTGTAAAAGCGCATGGCTCATGTCCATCATATCGGAGACCTGAGATGGCGCCGAGCTTCGAGTGTATGGCCTCCCGTCCTTCACAGTATCCCGTCAAGCCGGACGATCCTCAGGAAAATATTAATACGTCTTCACAAAAGAGTCACACCAGGTTGCATCATGATACCTGATTGGATGAAGAGCGTCAGTCTGACACATGAGGAGTTTGCTCCACCGCCTCCCGCGAGGAAGGACTTTGTCAAAAAGACGATAGACAGCGTCATCACATTCTTCCAGGAGGCGATGACGACTGAGGAGATCTCCTCAAGAAGAGGCCTCCTGCAGAGCCTCGACCCCAGGGTCAAGCTGATCTCGATGCTCTCCATGATATTCGCAATAAGTATGACGAGAAACCTGGAGATTATAGCTTTATTTTATCTTGCTACACTGATTTTTGCGTATCTGAGCTCAATAAGTATAGCGTTTTTTATAAAAAGAGTATGGCTGTTCATACCGATCTTCACAGGTGTGATTGCCATTCCGATGACGCTCAACATCTTCCTGCCCGGTGATGTCATACTGCCTCTGGTTGATCTCGGCCGGAGCGTGCACATCGGGCCTTTCGCGATTCCGGAGAGCATATACATAACATCTCAGGGCAGCAGGGCAGCGATTCTCTTCACCCTCCGGGTCGCAGCATGTGTCTCTGCAGTCGTGCTGCTGTTTCTCACGACCCCCCAGAAGGTGCTCTTCAAATCCCTGCGATCTATCGGCGTGCCGAAGGTCTACGTTCTCACGCTCGAGATGGCCAACCGGTACATCTTTCTCTTCATGGAGATGGTAAGGGATCTCTACATCGCGAAAAGGAGCAGGACCATCAAAAGCAGAGGCACCCTCGCGGAGCAGAGATGGGTCGGGGGGAGGATAGGCTACATGCTTATAAAGGCGCTCGACATGAGCGAGAAGGTCCACATGGCGATGATATCCAGAGGATTCAGCGGCGATGTAAGGCTCAGCTATGAATTCGCAATGTGTGGACGCGACTACATCGCTCTTGGGATCTCGGTGGTGATCAGCATTCTGCTCCTGACGCACGGTATGGCGAACGCATGAGATGGTTTGAGATGAACGTGATATTCGATCTGCAGGATGTATCCTACATCTACAATGGCAGGCTGAAGGCGCTGGAGGACATAAATCTGAGGATCAGCCAGGGGGAGCAGGTCGCACTCCTGGGTGCCAACGGCTCGGGAAAGTCGACGCTCCTCGCCATAATTGATGCTCTCATTTATCCAACGTCAGGCAGGTACTATGCATTCGGAACCCAGGTGAATGAGGAGCTCTTCGGCACGCTCAAAGATAACGATTTCAAGCGTTTCTTCCGCAGCAAGGTGGGATTCGTATTCCAGAACCCAGATGTTCAGCTCTTCTCATCCACGGTCTTCGACGAGATAGCATTCGGCCCCCTGCAGCTGGATATGCCGGTGGAGGAGGTCCGGGAAAGAGTGGAGGAGCTGATGGAGATGCTCGGCATAACTAAGCTCAGGGAGAGGGCGCCTCACACGCTCAGCGGCGGCGAGAAGAAGAAGGTCTGCATAGCATCTGTACTCGCGACGAATCCAGACGTGCTCCTGCTCGATGAACCGACCGCTGGACTGGATCCGCGCAGTCAGCTATGGCTGATCGAGCTTCTGAACGAACTCGCAAGCTGCGAAAAGACCATCATCACCGCCACACACGACCTGGACATAATAGACAAGATAAGCAGAAGGGCGGTCGTCATAGGGGAGAACCACCGGATTGTTGTGGACAGAGACGTCGATGACGTTCTGAACGACATGGATCTGCTCCTGGAGACGAATCTCATCCATGAGCACATGCACCGCCATGGCAGACTGATCCACAGGCATCCACACGCGCACAGGGATGAGCACGCTCACACCCACATCCAATGATGAGGCATGTGCAGGATGCGAATGGAGCGTCGGGTTTGTGCAGACCGTGCCCAACTCCCGTAAAACATCAACCGTTATGATTATATGACGATGCCATTCATTAGCATCTGTGATAGGCATGTCATGGACCAAGAGCAAGAAGTACTCTGAGAAGGAGAGGATGAAGATCGAGAAGGGATCCGGATTCGAGAAGTTCTGGACTCTCATATGCAACTGGCTCTGGAGGGCGATCTCCTGGTAGCTCCAGGAGGTCATGTGTTTTCAGCGCCTCATCGAGCTCATCGAAACTCTTTTAGCAGATACCGTCATTCTCTGACCCTCAGGACATTGGTATGGTTATACACCGAAGATCAGCTGCGGGGCTAGCCCGATGAGCATCGAGGAGGAGATCAGGGCCCTGGAGGAGGAGATCCTCAGAACGCAGAAGAACAAGGCGACCGAGCACCACATAGGCCGCCTGAAGGCGAAGATAGCCAGGCTGCGCGAGGAGCAGGAGAGGCGCACAGCCGCCAGGGCGAAGAAGGGTGGGGGTGTCAGAAAATCCGGGGATGCCACGGTCACTCTTGTGGGGCCGGTGGGCGCCGGAAAGTCCACACTTGTGAGCCGGCTCACAGGGGCCAGGACCAGCGAGGATCCGTACTCCATGGAGATAACCCCCGGAATCCTGCAGCACAGGGGCGCCAAGATACAGATTCTCGATGTGCCTGATATAACGGTCTCCGGCGATGCATTGTCCGCGGTGAGGGACTCTGATCTGGTGCTGCTTGTCACGGAGCCGTATGGAGGATCGCTCGATCCCTACCTGAACAGGCTCTACCAGAGCGGTGTCCGCCTGAACCAGAATCCCCCATCGGTCCTGATAAGAAAAACATCGAGAGGCGGCATAAGTGTGACGAGCACCGTCGACCCAGGGATAGACAGGGGATCGATCGAGGCGATACTCAGGGAGTACAGGATACACAGCGCAGATGTCCTGATAAGGGAGAGGCTCAGCCAGGAGAGGTTCATAGATGCCCTCGAGGCCAACAGGCGCTACATAAAGGCCATACATGTGATGAACAAGGTGGATATTCTGGATCCTGAGAAGCGGGAGCCCGATGGTGATGTGATACCGGCCTCGGCCATCGATGGCACAGGTCTCGAGAGGTTGAAGGACGAGATATTCGACCGGCTCGAGCTCATAAGGATATTCATGAAGCCGCAGGGAAGGCCGCCAGATCTCGACGAGCCCATGATAATGAGAAGGGGAGCCAGCATAGGCGACCTCTGTGACAGGATCCACAAGGACTTCAGGCAACGGTTCAGGTACGCCACCGTCTGGGGGTCATCTGCAAAACATAACGGCCAGCGCGCAGGCCTCGATCACATCCTGAGCGATGGGGATATAGTGACCATCGTCCTGGAAAAGTGAGAGTTCCGGAGCAGAGCAAATTTCGGCCAGAGCAATCCCGCAAACCATATATCTCAGAGACATAAAACAAATGAACAGAAAGCTCATAAAATTCAGAGGCATCTCTCCAGCAGGAGGGCCTGTGGATAGAACGGCAGAATCTGTGGTGTGAGAGCTGTTCAGAGCAGAAAAGGAGGTAAAAAACCATGTGTGGATGTGGAGACAGGCATGGCGAGATAATGCGAGCTCTTGGGGATAAGATGGGCGGATATGTTCCCGAGACGCTCAAGGCGATATACGACCACAGGCCTGAGCTCGTGGAGCTCATCGAGAGGCTCGACCGGGTGCTCCTGGAGGATGGCGCCCTCGACAAGAAGACGAAGAGGCTCATAGCGCTGGCCTGTGTTATAACGAGAATGTGTGAGGACTGTGTATACCCACAGGCGAGGGTTGCCGTGAACTACGGTGCAACAAAGGAGGAGATCCTGGAGACTCTGGAGATCTGCATGATCACAGGGGGCGTTCCGACATTCTCGATCGCCAAGAGTGGCATAAGCAAGCTGTTCAAAGAGATGGAGGACTGAGCTCAGGTTTGTGGGCTGCGGTGGTGGAAGAGACTCTCGGAGCTGGCGGACATTTGCATGACCCAATGAATCTCTAAGGTCGCATGCGTCTGGACTCGATGATCGCGCGCCTGAACGCAGCCTTTGCATACATTTTTCAGCTGGATCTTCACAGAAGAGACAGCACATCCTTTTTGCTCATAACCTTCAGGTCGAGGCTCGATGCGATATCCTCTAGCCTCCTGCGCTCCTCTGAGCGGAAGGATTTGCCATCCAGATAGACACCGGATGCTCCTGAGAGTTCAGCCGCTCTCCTCATCACATCAAGGCTTAGCATCGATGCCTGGTACTTCGAGAACATGTGACCGAATGCGACGGGCCTGGAGAGCATCAGCTCTGTCTGCCTCTGCACATAGTGACCCCCGCCGATCCCGAGAAGCACCGGATCGCCAGCATGCTCCTCATACCTCTCAAGCTCGAGAATCGAGCGTGCGACCGCGGTTCCTGCTGCCGGATCGATCCAGTGCTGCTCACATGATCCTATCTCTGCGAATAGCGATGGAGTGCGCAGATCCACGGGCCCGTGGTGTGTGGCCTCGGCGGAGAGGCGAAATGTGGAGGGGGCGTGACGCTGCAGGGCAATGAGCAGTCTTTTCAGGGCATACGGCGCTGGTCTGGAGAGCTCGAAAGACCCCTCCTGAACAACGCCGGTGAAGTGCCCTCCGAGCCATGCCACCGACTCTTTTGATCTGTGCCTGGATGCGAAGACGATCAGCCTCGGCGAGAGGCCCATACGATCCAGCATACCCTCCAGGTTCCTGAGCCCCACAAGCTCACCCTCGATGCACAGCATGCAGCAGCTCCTGTGAAACCTGAGATCCCCATGCTCCTCCCACTCCACGAGCTCGAGCAGCCTCGAGGCTATGTTCAAGCTGGCCGGATCAGAGGATGAGCAGATTATCACTATCTCGCTCATATCTCCTTTTCAATCCCGAGCATCTCAGCAACAGCAGGCGCGTAATCGAGCTTCTCCACCCTCATAGCTCTCAGTGGCATGATGACCATGTATGGTCTGCCATCTATGAGACCTCTCTCAAATGCGCTGTTGACAAATGCATCCAACCCATCCTTGAGATCAGAGTAGCTGGATGAGAGCATCGCGCCGCAGACGTCCCCTGGCTGCATGTGGTAGAACAGCTGCGACCCCATCATGCTCAGGAGAGATCCTGCCTCCCGTGGGGCCACATCCTCCCTCATGCGAAGATGGTAGAAGCACATGAGCTCACAGCATATCCTCTGCCATTCAACATGCGCCTCTCTGAGGAGAATGTTGGCATCGAAGAACCTGCTCCTCTTCCCGGATATCGTCGGCCTGGATATCCCGGTCCTCTTTGAGAGCTCCAGGTCCGAGAGGCTGGGGTATCTGACGAAGGCGTAGAGCGTGAGCCTGTCCTTCTCAGACATCTTTAAAGCATCCACGGGCATCAGCGGAACAGAGCCAGGTGGAACATCCTTTCTATCAAGCCCGAAAATCTCGCCTACTGCTGCAGGAACATTGTACTGATAGCTTGCAAGCTCCACACAGAGATGCACACACCTGAAATCTTCAAGCACGCCGCTCTGCCGGTATCTGCTAAGAATACTTTCAGATCTTTTCTTGAACTCTGTCAGGTTCCTTGAGTAAACCAGTGAGAAAGCATCTGTAGCGGTTGCCACACAGTAGACACAGCTGGGGCTCATTTTCCATTCAGACAGGGATTCCCTGCCATCGATCCCTGGAGAGAAGCGCATGAAAACCACGCTCAGGATCTCGGCGCCCAGAGCCCCGCCGGATGGAACGTTAAGAAGCCTTACGAGCTGCCAGTCTCGAAACTTGCGTTTGCTTTTGAATATTGTGGATCTGTCTACATCAATAAAGGAAGCCAGATCAATATCGCTGAGCCCGGGGTATCTGGTCAGGCCGTAAAGTACCAGCTTCTCTTTTGATGTTAATTTGAGCTCCATTTGATGAAAGTGTATTTTTTAACTATTTATAGGTTACCTCATCGCTTGCATCCCCACAATGTTGCCTTTATATTTGAAAGCTTTTTCCTGCGGCTCCAAGATCCTGCGGAGCAGTACGAGGCCCGCGTTTCGGCTAAGTGTGCAGGATAATTTCCGAAGTCGATGAAAGCATGAGATGGGCGGAGACTGCTGCAGGATGATTTGCGAAGCTCAATCAAGGATAATTTCCGAAGTCGATGAAAGCATGAGACGGAGAGCTAACCTCCTGTGTCGTGTGCCTAGATCATTGAAATCCACAGCGTTCAAACTGTCCGGACTCATGATGACTGCACATGTAATAAAAGCGTGCCAAAAGGATGAAAGCGTCAAAGTGTGCGGATTCGCAAGACTCATGATGACAGTCGAGCTCTTTCATGATAATACCAGGGCAATTTGAACCAAGCGGAGATAAGTAAAAGCGCACGCTCTTATGTATCCAGCAACTTGAAGGAGATGCAGGCCGGTTGCCGGCTGCGTTCATTCGCGCGCCAGGAGGCGCATGGTGCCTATAAAGGTAGGTTATCACATGGATATGAGCAAACAGATGAACCCCTGCCCCCCCAAGTTTAAAATACTTTGAGGTTGCAGGGGAGAAGCGTGCGGTCCCACTGTGCTCCCACCCTGACAGAATCCCAGAGGTCCTGCCTATCACGCACTGGCTTTTTCGAGAGTCGGGAGCAGCTCATAACTTCGATTTT
>JAKPCO010000094.1 GCA_029553285.1 Methanobacteriota archaeon | reverse complement strand
ATTTTTTCATACCCCAGACGGGAATTTTATGACATCGTGTTCCCGGACTGGGTAGACGATGAGTGCGGCAAGTGCGGGTATCGCGGGCACACAATCGAAATATATATGTACAGAAAACGGCTGAAGCGGACAAAACCGCTACCACCAGTCCTTCTCTCCATGAAACGGGATGGCGACGGGTCTCGAGTCGCCCTCTCGCACCTTCCGGAGCCTCTGGAACTCCTCGCGTTCCTCCCTCACCCAAACAGGATCGTCTCCCCTGTTTGGGTCAATTCGTCCCATTCGGTTTGCAATTCTACCCCACTCCAGCACCATCCACATCGGTGCTGGAGATGTGTATTTTTCGATATCCCATGCCGCCACTGTGGCGAGTTCCACGTCCTCGCCAGTGGCCGGGTTATGGTAGACGAAAGCGCAGCCCAGCTTTGGGCGGGTTTCGAGGCGGAAACCCGCTTTGGTGAAGTCCTCGAGGGATGTGGTGTACCCCTCGAGGATTCCGAGAACGGACCAGAGGTTCCTCGTCCCGAGGTCGTCGTACTTCGGGAGGCTTTGAGCCTCCTGAATGACCTCTTCGATCGTTTTCATACATCCACCACCTGCCCGGGCCTGTACGCAGGTGTGTGCGACGCGACGACGACCGCGCCGAGTCGGGGGTCAAAAACCGCGATCGCCCCCGCGGGAGAGCCGTGGAGGCGATGAAGGGCGAGACCGTATCTCCAGATCGGCGCACGCCCCTCCACGACGACGAGCGCACCCCGCGGGATGGGCGGCAGCGGCGGCAGCGGTTCATCCGGCGCGATCGGCGACTCGACCCCGATGTGGTAGAAGACAACGCTCTCCATCAAACCGCCTGCCGTATGTTGAAGACCTGCGCAACCCTCGCGTTCAGCCGCACGTCACCTGCGAGGTACATCTGCGCAAGACTGCGAACATCTTCAGGCTTCACAATGTTGCACTCATAGAGCCTCGATCTGTCCTCCAGATGCTCCTTGATATTACCGGTCTCGGAATCGATAACGTTATCAGAGGTCGTGACAAGATAGGATCGAACACGAAGTGCTCCGAGCTGCTTCCGTATCGCCTCAATCTTGTACAGCGTATCACTCCCCTCCCTGTCGTGCTCCTGCCCGCCGCTCTTGCACTCCACGATCCTGAGGGACTGATCTGTCATGAACACAACATCCAGATCGTTCTGGAGCTTCTCGTTCTTCATTCCAATCTGCAAACCGAGATGCACATCCCAGACACGATCAAGCCCCCTCAGCAACCCCCATGTGAAGACCTCAAGCCAGCCGCCTGTGAGGAACCTGACAGCGTATTTATCCAGGGCGCCTGTGAAGTGCCCACCATCACATGCCAGACCAAAGCTCGAAGCGATCATCTCACGCAGATGACCATCGTTCAGAAATAGACCATCTGATTCTGAGATCTTGAGTCCCCTGTCCCTGCCCCTCCGCTCGTTCGATATCCTCGATAAATTCGCGAGAAGCCCGAGAATGGCGCCATTCTGGCTCCTCGCCGCGATCTCCGCTGCAAGACCAAGCCACCTCTCGCTCCGCCCCTCGTTCTCCTGGACCTTGTCGTAATGGAGCACATCAAACCCATAGCCTGCGAGGAACTCAGCCACAGATATCCTGTGGCTCAGAGGTATGTCCGCTCCACCCGAGAAGTCCAGCGCCCTCGACTGGTCAGACGCGGAGACATAGATTATCCTGGCATTCTTCTTTTGCCTGAAAAACCCGTATGCTCCTATGCTCATCGGCTTCGTGCCGCCTGTGATGTTCACGATCCACTCCGCATCTCTGTATCTCTCATAGACCCCTTTCAGCGCCCTCTCAGTCTCCTCTATTGAGTCACCATCCTCCAGCGGCACGATCTCATTTCTTGTGAGGTAATCCTGACCTCCGATCGCAAGGGCTTTCAGGAATCTGTTTGCAGCCTCCCTCCTTTTCATCCCCTCGGTCTCGAGCAGCACGAGGAGATCCGGCCGCAGCTCGTGAACGCCCAGCAGGTTCGGCACGTGCTGCTCACTGATAAGACAGAGCATCGCTTTCATCCCTCAATCTCCTTTGTCTCGTACTCCTTGTACTTACTCAGTGTCTTTTTCATATTATTCGTGAGTGGGTTATCCCACCATCCTTTAGTTTGATACGTCCTTTTTATCTCTTGAAAGACTGCACGCTTCAGCTCCGCATTCTCGATTTTATTCCAGCTATCAAATAACATCTTGTGGTCGGTTTTGAAAATCTCCTCCACGCTCTTTCCCATTCCTTCGACGAGCTTCTCCAGCCACTCGCGCCCCGGTGTTGCTGGAGCCACTTCTTCTATGAAGGCGAACCTGCCGTATCCGACTGCGGTCTTTGCGCCCGCGCCGATCTCCTGCAGCGCCTCTTTGAGCCATCCGATCACCTTCTCGCAGTCCTGAGTGGCTTCTTTTCTCGGAATCACCCCAAAGAGGAACTCCTGGCCCTCAGCGACAGCGAGGAACGGTATCGGCACAGGGCTGTGCCAGTCAGCAGGCCAGCCCTCTGGAGGTTTATCACCTCTGTAGTACGGCCCGTAGTGAGGCGTCATTATCTCCGCCTTCAGCTCCACAGGTCTGACCGGCAGGGCGTCCAGGAATATAACGGATCCCACACTGCCTGCGCCATCCGGTCCGAAGATCCTGCAGATCTCCCCGTTGTCCAGATTCCTCCACAGCCGCGCCCAGGCCCTCACAATTCCCTTAACAGATGAGCCAGGAAGGTATGGGACGCCGAGCGTGTGGTGCCACGCGAAGCCGTTCTCCACAGGATGGCTCCTCCCGAGGCCTGTGACGAACGGCGCGGTGGTCCTGAAGAGCATGGCCTTTCCGCACGACTTTGAGATCAGAGAGATCACACGCTCCTTGATCTCCCTGAGGAGAGCCTCATCTCCCACATTCCTCACAACAGTCCTGATCCACTCCTTCTTGCCGTTATCCCCCAGGCTGTTGAAATCATCGTTCCACATGTCGCAGAACTTGTCGTACCAGAGCCCTGCGTTTCCTTCCACACACTTGGGCTCAGAGATGGTTCTGTAAAGAGGCAGTGGCATGATCACGCCTCCTTATCCTTCTCCAGGAAGGCCTGGCTGAACTTCTTCAGCCATTCAAGGTACGCCAGCGCCTCAGCTTGGGCGAGAACGTACTGCTTCTGATCGCCATCAACAATCGCCTTCATCAGATTCTCCTCAGCTGAGTAGATTCTCCTCGTGCGAATCCAGCCCGCGACCAGCTCGTAGAGCTTGTTATGGGCTTTTTTGTCGTCACTCATCTCCCCCGCCCTGCCCGCAGCTGCAAGCTCGCCAGCCATCGCCTGGCCCAGGCCGTTCATCACTATGGCAGGAGGCAGGCGCTCCACATAGCTCCGGAATTTGCCCGCCCAGCTTTCACCCCTGATGGAGTTCACAGCCTCCAGCGCATGTTTCGCACGCTCCTGCTCCAGACTCCTCTCACTCATCTCCCCTCACCCTGCTCCAGGATCTTCACAGCAAACCACCCCATCCCCACGGTCTCGTTCCCGCCGAGCTGTAGGTAGGGCTTCGTCTCGAACATAGACTGCACTTTGCCCAGCGCACCATCCTTGCGCTCGAATACCATCGCATACATCAGGGTGTCTGGAGCTAGCGCCTCCTCGTACCAGAGGTTCTTGCTCTTCTTGTTGTCATCCAGCTTGTTTCTGGCGATCACAGGCAGACCATAGCTGGCAAACCACCCGAAATCATCATCGCTGATGATCACAAGCTGTCTTTCCAGCCGGGATGCGGTCTGCTTGTGAGGCACCATCTTCTTCAGAGCATCAATCAGCGCACCATCTATCCCGTTAGATCTCTGGAACTCCCTCTCCTCCAGGAAGATCTGATTTAGATCGTCGGTGCAGCAGGCTTTACCCCTTTCAACGCTAATGTCCCCAAATCCATCAGATATGCCGCAGAGCCTCATGTCCCTGCTCAGCCTCTCCAGGATGTGGGGGCAGGTGACCCATCTGTAAGATCCGGTGAGGCTCCTCACCGGAAGGAGGAGAAGCCTGGCGTCGGATACCAGCACATCTCCCGCCCTGTCCTGGTCGCCGAAAATCGATTCGTCCATCCCTCTCTCTCTGGCAGCGTCCCTCAGCGCGCCTTTCAGACTGGATCCAGCTATTACCGGATAGCTGGTCACAGCCTCTCTCGCCACAGGCAGATCCACAAAACCCTCAGACCTGCCTGCTCCTGAATGTATGTGGGTTTCGGCAAGCATGCCGAGCATCATGCCTCTCATGATCTCCAACCTCACCAAATGCCTAGAGCAATCTCTCCAAAACCAAATCCTGTGTACTCTCCTATCCTGCTCACGCTCATAACATCGTTCAGCTCATCCGCCTCAGCCTCGCAGAACCAGACGGATCCCGGTGGAATGAACGGCTTGAGCTCCACAGGTCTCCTGTTAACAGAATCCCAGCCACCGATGCGAAGGGCTCGCCCCACGCAGGCTGATACGACCTCCCCAGGAACCCCGGGGATGCTCTCTCCCGGACGGGGCCACCTCCCCAGAAACGCCGGGGTGATATGCACCAGCGTGAATCTGACCCGTCCGTCGATCGGCCCGATCTCCTGCCTGATCTCAGAGACGCCTTTTCCGGGGCTGAGCATCTCGACACACCCCATCCGCCCCTCTCCGCCGATGGGCATCACCGCGCCGTCCAGCTTTTCCAGGAGGCCCTCATCGATCCCCTCAACGTCCATGATCAGATGCACTCCGCGCACAAGCCTGATCCTGTTTATCGAGTAAAGATGCGCTTCCTTAGCTGTTCTTGTATCCCTTTCTCTCTCAAGACCGACAGCGTACTCCGTCCCCCATAACTCCTCCCTCGGGATCACCCGTCCCTCCGGAACCTCTCCCCTCAATACCTGTTTCAGCTGATCTCCATTTACGTATCCTGACAGCTGCTTCATGCCATCGATTTTCTCCGCTGTGGGAAGCCTGACCCTTCCAAGATCGCACTCCACCTCCTCCCCGGGACGGAGTAGCCTCATCTCGTACCCGCTGTCGTTCCTCTTCCCGAGTAGGTTCAGCGGCGCTGGATACAGCATCTCTGGACCGCGATCTCCCTCCCTGCAGAGCAGCGGTCCCCTGAACCTGAGACCAGCCAGATCATACCCATCCCCGAGCACCCTGCAGATCTCTTCACTCCACTTCCCTTCACGCCAGCCCATACTCCGGGCGAGGTGCGCCCTTATCGCTCCGACCACAGTGAACGCGCTTGGGGGAAAGAGCCCCCCAACGTCTGATGTCGCCTCTCCCAAATGGAACGGCCTTCCGTCCCTGAAGAACCAGGAATCCACCGGGGTGATTCTGAGATAAATCATTCCTGAACCCCCTTCTGTGACAGGAACTTCACAAGCAGCATGCCATCCGCGCAGATCTCCTTGCCAGTTGCCCGCTCATGCTCAGGGCCCCGGTGCCTCCGGCTCACAGAAAGAAGATCTCTCACGTATCTCACCGCGCTGTCGCGTACCTCCTCTGTTATCTCAGATCTGTGCTCAAGCGCGTTGAGGTATTCGGCCTGCAGGAGCGTCTCTATATCCAGACCTCCGAGATGTGAGAGATCGAAGAACATTCCCGGGCTCCATCTCTGCTCGCCGGCGAGCATGAGCAGCAGCTCTCTCGACTTGTAGAAGAACGAGCTCGACGCCTCTATGCCGTCAGGTTTCTCTGAGAGATTCTTCGCCAGCCGCTCCAGAACGACCTCGTTCTCTGGAGATACAGCACCCTTCCAGGAGCTGACCCATCTGCAGTACCTGCCGCTGCCCTTGAGGACGCTGACAGCCATGCTTCCCCTGCCGTTCTCATCCTTCGCTATACCGTCCAGGATGGAGTGCGCCTCTCGCATAACAGAGCGGAGCGGCACGCGATGGCTGGCGAAGACCAATCCCGCTGATATGGTCGCCTCCATCCCCTGAGCTTCGAACGACTCCGCGAAACTGACAGAGAGCCTGTACGCGCAGCTCATCGCTCTTTCAACAGGCAGCATCGCGAGGACGTCGTCTCCACCCGCGTACACCAGGACTCCAAGGTTATCGTGCACGACACGCTCAACATCTTTTGCGAAGGATGCAAGAGCTCTGCTCACAGCCTCTCCACTCTCCCTGATCAGCCTCCCCATGTTGTCCCCGTCCATGAGGAGCATGGCGTAGAATGGAGAGGGTTTCCCCTTTTTATTGTAAAGCTCCTCAAGGCATTCAATAAGCTCTTCCCGCCTTCTCCTCACATCCTCCGGTTCATCCCCATCCTCCGGGGTCATTTTGAGTGGGGTGCTCTTCGGGTTCTTCAGGGAGGTGGTGTGGTAGAAGTTCGCATCGATCTCCAGGAACAGGTCTTTCCTTCCGAAGATCTGCTCTGCAACACCCTTTCTCTGTATGTGCTCCGCATAGCTAAACGCCTTTTTCGCGTAGTCGTTCGCATAATCCCTCTCAGCTGATTCAATTACAGCACTGAGCCATGGTATCGCTGCCACGTAGAGCGTGGAGGGCCAGCGATCCGCGGAGACCTCCCATCCTATGGCATCCTCTGCCACCGATGGGAACATCCTCTTGATCAGGGCGATCGCGCAGAGCCGTTCATCGCTTCTGAGATCCATCCCGCTGGTCTCCTGGCGTATCTTTTTCCAGAAATCATCCTGCTTTTCTCTCTCAATGGATCTCACATAGCCTGAGATCTCCTGCCAGTCGCTCATGATCGTGCAGTGATCTCCCCATTCAATGGTCGGTCGACCGTCTGACCAGTCTGTGCAGATCCTCCAGTTCTTGCGCGCCTCCATTCCCTCCATCGCGCCGATCGTCCAGTGGATCTCCCAGAAGTTATTCACCTGCCTCTCCCAGATCTCACGCGTGTTCTTTCCCTGATCTGCGACGCCCTCCACGTATTTATTCCAAACACAGTCTGCGATCTTCTTCCACCTGCTCCTCACACCCTCCGCGGCGCTTCTGGCAGCGCCAGCAGGGTCTTCCGCAGATGCCACGAACCTGTTGGGAAGTGTGCCGATCCGGGGTGGTGCACCCTCACCATCACTCTCGATCCAGCGGAGCAGCTGATCTCCCTCTACATCTGGAACCTTTATTCTGCCATCACATCTCCGTATCTCAGCCATGGCGCATCCGGAGAGGTACGAGAGGAGAAACGAGCCGCTCCAGAGGTCTCTCGTACGGCGCGCCTGCGCGATGAACCCCTGAACAGGACCGATTGTGAAGTTTATTTCGGAACTGCTATCGCTCATGCTCATTTGGATACACCCTCTTAAAACTCGAATTAAGGAAATCCCTGATCACCATGAGCTCCTCAGCCTCTTCTGTGTCCAGATTGACGCGAGATTCCGGGAAGCTGCTGGAGTCCACCGACATCCTCCAACCACCATCCTTTTTCTTTTCTTCCGTGGCCCTTATCAGAATTTGTTCATCTGATGGCAGGAACATCGCGGGCATGAGGGTTGCAACCGCGGTGTACTGCGTGCCCACCATCTGGACGTGGATCAGCAGCGGGCTTGCCCTGCGATTGTGGTTTGTACCTCTTATCTCGAGGTTCTTTTCCAGATCCTTGAAGTGATAGTTGTGAGGCAGACCGAAGAAAAGGCGCCGTGGATGTCCGTTTACCTGTTCCCCCAGAGCTATCTTCTTGGCGAGCGCTGTGTCCGCTTTGAATCTACTCTGTATCCTTTTTCCGCTTGACTTCCCCCTTGTGCCCAGACGATACTCAATCATCGCATTGCCAACCCCGTCCAGAAGGCCCAAGGGGTCGGTGTTCATATTTTTAAAAAGATATATCTCTGTCTTCGGGCTAAAAGCGGTGTATTCTGGGAGCGTGTCGTACAGATTCAGACACTTTATAAACTTCCGTATCTCTTCCTTCAGCTGATCTTTGCTGTTAGGGCATTTGAATTTCGTTTTGCCGTCCACATTCAGCTCGATCAGATTGAACGAGCCGAATCCTCTCCTCGATCTCGATCCGAGGCCTCCAAATAAGCCCATGGCGATCAGGGCCTTCGAGAGCTGATCTGCGATTGATTCAGAAGGAGCTTTCTCATCGCTATTTTTCGGCCGAATCCGGATCCTCAATATCGCATCAACGGGCGGTTTAAGATAATCTCGAGTCAGCTTTCCCTTCTCTATGGGACCGTATCCCAGGTACATCAGGCCCTGGCGTTGGACCTGTCCGAATAAGAGTTCCGGAGCCAGATATTCGAGGCTTGAGGATGCTGATTGTTATGAGCACATCTTCCTTATTCGGACACCTCTCTGGCGTTTTTCAAAAAAGCTTTCGTTTGTGAATTTTGCATTCGCTCCACACAGATCCATGATCACCCCGGACTGCCCGTGCTCTGTGCTCCCGAAGATCCGGCCCTCCAGATCTCGAATCTTGCTGAGATCCCCTTTACACCAGTTCCATGCGAGAGCGCGCCACCAGAACCTGAGGGCACCCTTTATGCCCGGAACGCGCAGCTCCGGCGTACTCTGATCTGCCCCGCCCATGAAGAGCGGTGTAACGATACGGAACTTCGCCTCTATCATATCCCTGCATCCTCCAAAAAGACCACCTCCCCCTCGACGTAAGGGTTCAGATTCTGCTCCTCAATTGAACGATTATCGATGACCGCGATCCATCTGACATTTCTTCCCAACCGCTCTGCCCTCCTTGCCAGCTGGATGACCGCATACTGCATGGCAGCTGTGCCACCCGTCAGGTTGCACACAACCTCATCGAATCTGACGAGAAGCTCCCCTGAGTTGACAACGATGGTTTTGCCATCGTCAAATGAATGTGCATCCATTTCCTTAACATCGAAGTCGCCACTGTAACTGGCCATTCTGGCGAGCTCATCCCATCTGCCCACAGTTTCGTGTGATGCAATCACCAGGCATAACTCTGGATTCACATTCCTCAGAGCGGTATAGAGAAAGCCTGGGTGAAGGCCAAGTGCCGAGATCAGAAGCCTGCCAGAGCCACCTCCAAAACCGCAATCCCAAAACGAATTGTCGTCGAGACGCTGCTTCAGATCGTCCCACCACTTCGGGATCCCGATTTGTTTATCACTCACAATATCTTTCGTCATCCCATAATGGTGCAACTTATTTCTGGCGTCGATAACGGAGCTCCATATACCAGCAAGCTCTTTCCTGTCTTTTGTAAGATCTGCGCTGTTCTTTTTGCTGTAATCCATGAGGGCTCCAATACATCGTTCGATCTTCTCTCGCTGTGATTTGTCGAGCCAGCTATTCCTGCCATCCTCATCTTCGAGCATTAGCCTGCTTATGATAAGCTCTCTGATCAGCCCGATAGCGTTGTTGTGGTAACCTGCCTCGAAGTATGCATCTATTAGCTTCTCCTGCCTGTGGATCTCCCCGATATCGAGAATGAGATCTTTCTTTTCAACGCCCTCTGGCAGCCTGAAGCGCTCTGCTGCATTTTCTATCTCCAGCAGCAGATCCTCTGCCAGGAGGATCTTTATTGCTGAAAGATCTCCCTCCACACGAAGCTCTTCTATCAGCCTCTGCAGATCTGCTGAAGCCATGCCGATCTCCACTGGAAGGCCTATGCCGAACAGCTCTGCGAACTCCTTTGCAGCGCTGGAGACCGCGCTGTATTTCTTTTTAGTGGAGGGAGGTATGTTCGTATCCGGCTTTATCACATCTCTCTTGTATGCAAGCAACTTATCCGCAAGGGCCTTCGGGTTGCTCATATCCCTGAAGGACTGAACGACTCGGAACCAGTCGATCATCTCAAGGAGGATGCTCAGATCGATGAATGGTGTTGCACCATCCGGGTTCTTTGCATCCAACCTTCCGTACCAGATCTTTTTGATCTTAACATCCTTCAGAGCCTTCAGATACAGGCATGCGGTGAAGAACAGAAACGGGTAGTGCCTGAAGCCGTGCGTCACATCCAGGATGAGCTCTGCCTTCTCCGGTATCTTCTCCAGCATGTTATGCAGGGTCGCCTGAAGATCGCCAGCGCTGACGCCGC
>JAKPCO010000089.1 GCA_029553285.1 Methanobacteriota archaeon | reverse complement strand
CCCCCAAGTTTAAAATACTTTGAGGTTGCAGGGGAGAAGCGTGCGGTCCCACTGTGCTCCCACCCTGACAGAATCCCAGAGGTCCTGCCTATCACGCACTGGCTTTTTCGAGAGTCGGGAGCAGCTCATAACTTCGATTTTATCTACGAATAATATGTGTTCTTGATAGCAATGATACAGGAGGAGGGAGGGACAGCCTCTGGAGCATGCTGCTCCAGAGGCTGAAAACGTTCAGCAGGGGCGTGGTTATCTGTTCGAGACATTCCTAGCGTTCCGGTATATCAGAAGCCGGAGGCGTCAGACTGCTCTATCTGTGATTGCAATAGGGCTGGCGGTGGCTGTTAGCGTGACCTCTGTCTCGCTCCAGGCTGGCTTTCAGGAGTACCTCCTCGATATAATCGTAAAAGACCTCGCGCATGTCAGCGTGAGCCCAAAGGAGGGTGAGGAGTATATCTACCTCTACAGAACGCTCATGGAGCGGATATGGCAGCTTGAGGGCGTTACCGCGGTCTCTCCACGCCTGAGCGCATCTACATCGCTTTCACACAAGAACAACGTCGAGAACGTCATTCTCATTGGCGTGATACCATCAGAGATGGAAAGGATCTACCCGAGCATATCAGAGCGCGTGATCTATGGAGATCTTGAGTCGATCCAGCAGGAGAACAGGATAGCGATATCGAAGAAGCTCGCCGAGAAGCTGGATGTTGAGCTGGACGATACTGTGGACGCGAGGTTTCCTGATGCGAATCCACTCAACCTCATGATCGCCGGCATATTCGATCCGCCACAGGGCTTTCCTGAGGAAATGACATTCGTCTCGCTCCGCACGGCCAGGAACTTCGTGGGTGAGGGGGATGTCATAAACGGCATAGATATCAAGCTCCAGGACATCTACATGGCGGATCGGATCAGCAGGGAGATTTCTGCTACAGGCTACAAGGCAGAGAGCTGGCAGCAGCTTTACCCCGAGATCCTCAGGACCATCGCAATAGAGAACTTTGAGAACAACATCATCATGCTTCTCATAATGATCATCGCCGCCTTCGGGATAGCGAGCGTGATGTACATGCTTGTTCTCGAGAAGACATCTGAGATAGGCATGCTCATGGCTGAGGGGGCAACAGGCGCGATGATAGGCAACATATTCCTCATCCAGAGCGCTGTTCTTGGCATGATCGGCGGCATCAGCGGCGCTGCGGGTGGTGTGGCTCTTTCTCTCTACCTCAAGGGCATGGAGTTCGAGGTCGAGGCACCCGGCTGGGAGGAGTTCGTGCTGCCTGTTGTGATCGACCCCTGGAAAATCCTGATCATAGTGCTGGCCGCGGTCCTACTGAGCCTGGCGGCGGGCGTGTATCCCGCGCACAAGGCATCGAAGCTCGATCCTGTAATCGCCCTGCGTGGATGAGCGAGATGTTTGAGCACATCATTGCATCCCATCACATCGTCAGGAACCCCAGGATGGCATTCTTCACTGTGCTGTCTGTAGCCCTGGCCGTGGCGATTATCGTCGTCATGATGGGCCTGATGGGCGGTTTCAGGGAGGAGATCATGAGCACGACCATCGAGAACAACCCCCATGTCGTGATCGAGCCGAAGGAGGGCGAGAACGAGATACACCTCTACAGAACTCTCTCTGCCACTGTATGGACATATCCGGGGGTGGTGGCTGTCTCCCCCAGGCTGAAAGGAAAGGCGGTCGTCGAGCACAGGGACATGGCGAGGGGTGTGGAGGTTGTGGGTGTTATCCCCGCAGATGAGGATCCCCTCATGAGGGTCGAGAGGGACCTGATCGAGGGGAGCTTCATGGATCTCGAGCTGAGCAGATACTCAGCGGTTATCGGCAGCAGGCTTGCGGAGGAGATCAGAGCCTCAACCGGCGACAGGATAGAGCTGATCAGGCAGAACAGATCTATAAGTTTAAAGGTCGCGGGCATTATGGAGACCGGCACAGCAAGCGACAAAACTCTCTTGTACATCCCGCTGGAGACCGCACAGGATATCCTCGGCCAGGGAGATGTTGTGTCAGAGGTATCTGTGAGGCTCTCAGACCTGTACGATGCTCCATATCTGGCGGAGGAGATCAACAGGAAAACCAGCTACACAGCCAGGAGCTGGGTTGAGATCAACCGTGATATTCTCAATCTCCTCGAGACCCAGTCACGCTTTGTGATCATATTCTACATCCTCATATTCGCGATAGCAGGGTTCGGTATAGCCAACACCATGATAATGATAATAACCCGCAGGACGAAGGAGATAGGTATACTGATGGCGATGGGAGCGACCAGGCTCTCGATAATGAAGATATTCATTCTTGAGAGCCTGATTCTCGCCCCACCATCCGCCCTCATCGGGTGCATCCTGGCGTACATCGCGGCCAGGCTGATCATGATGTATCCTGTGGAACTCCCGAGCGAGATATACATGGTATCGAGGATGACTGTGGTGATGAAGCCCGAGTTCTTCTTCTGGGCGGTGATCTACTCCATGATTGTCAACCTGGTGGCAGGACTTTATCCTGCATACAGGGCATCAAGGCTGGATCCAGTAGAGGCCATAGCAGTCGAGTGAGACCACCCGCTTTGCCATGGCCCAGGTGGGGATTCATCAAAGCGCATTTGGGTCATAAAAGCTCGCGGGCGATGGCGCCCCCAACACAGCACCTCACAGTACGGTGCCTCTCCTGAAGATCGGAGTTTGCGCCCTGTTACACCCCATCACATGCTGTTACAGGCAGGCGAGAACATGCGCTTCGGTGCGCGGGGCAAAGTTTATTTACCGTAAATGCTGCTAGTTCACCGTTCGAGGTATGAAATTATCATGGAGCTGGAGAATCTTCGATTCGGTACGGAGCTGCTGAAGCGCGGCTTCGCCAAGATGCAGAAGGGTGGAGTCATCATGGACGTCACCACCCCTGAGCAGGCCATGATCGCTGAGGAGGCCGGAGCTGTCGCTGTCATGGCACTCCATGCGGTTCCTGCTGACATCAGAAAGATGGGCGGCGTGGCCAGGATGGCGGATCCGAAGGTCATCGAGGAGATCATAGATGCGGTGACCATACCTGTCATGGCCAAGGTCAGGATCGGACACTTTGTAGAAGCGCAGATCCTGGAGGCTATAGGGGTGGACATGATCGACGAGTCGGAGGTTCTCACCCCTGCAGACGAGTTCCACATCGACAAAACAAAATTCAAGGTCCCGTTCGTATGCGGCGCCAGGAACCTGGGGGAGGCCCTCAGGCGCATAAAGGAAGGCGCAGCCATGATACGCACCAAGGGGGAAGCGGGTACAGGTGATGTCAGCCAGGCCGTGAGGCACATGAAGATGATCATGGGCGACATCCGGAAGCTCAAGGGCATGAACAGCGAGGAGCTGATGAAGTTCGCGCGCGAGATCGAAGCAGATCCAGAGCTGGTCGCGGAGTGTGCCCGTCTCCAGAGGCTGCCTGTGGTGAACTTCGCTGCCGGTGGAATAGCAACACCAGCAGATGCTGCTCTGATGATGCAGCTCGGCGCTGATGGCGTCTTCGTCGGTTCTGGCATATTCAAGTCCGAGAGACCGGAGGCGATGGCCGCAGCAATAGTCGAGGCTGTGCATCACTACGACGAGCCGGAGGTTCTGGCCAGGGTCTCCAGAGGTCTTGGAAGGCCGATGAGGGGCATAGACGTCACCACCCTTCCGGAAGGAGAGGCGCTGCAGGCGAGAGGATGGTGATCCAGCTCTTCTCTCAGATGTCTGGGCTTCTGCCCGGGAGGTAACGTGAGGAGGATAGGGGTCATAGCCATCCAGGGAGACGTCTCGGAGCACATCAGCGCGATAGAGGCCGCAGGCGGCCAGGCAGTCCCCGTGCGGCGTGCGGGCGTCATACCCACATGCTCCGGCATAGTGATACCTGGAGGCGAGAGCACAACGATCGGCAGGCAGCTCGAGAAGACGGGAATCGCCACTGAGATCAAAGAGGCGGCTGCGAATGATGTGCCCGTGCTCGCGACATGTGCGGGGCTCGTGCTTGCCGCGAAGGAGATCGATGCAGGCGACGTCAAACCTCTTGGGTTGATCGACATCTCGGTGGGAAGAAACGCCTTCGGCCCACAGCGCGAGTCGTTCGAGGCGGATATAGATGTGGCAGGCTTCGACAGGCCGTACAGGGCTGTGTTCATCCGCGCGCCCGTTGTCCTGAGATGCGGGGAGGGTGTGCAGGAGATCGCGCGCTTTGGCGGCCGCACGGTCGCAGTCAGGCAGAGGAACATAATCGGTCTTGCGTTTCACCCCGAGCTCACCGGTGATCTCCGGTTCCACAGGATGCTCTTAGAGATGACCTGAGGTGGTTCTATCTTCGATGGCAGGTTCGCAGTGAAAAGCTACGATGATATGCGCAGGGAGATGGAGGATCTCCTGAAGCGCTCTGAGCAGCTGAGAGCAGATTCAGCATCTGCCATGGAGGAGTCGGATTCGCTCCGGAAGAGGTCTGTGGATATCCGGCAGCTCGATCCGGAGCAGGCCGAGGCGCTCTGGATAGAGTCTGAGGAGCTCAGGACAAAGGCCAGGGAGCTCATGCGCGAGTCGGTGGAGCTGCGCATAAGGGCAGCTGACATTAAGCACCGTCTTGACATCCACGAGCAGATAGAGTCGATCCCGGATAAGGCGGAAAAGCTCTGGCGAAAGGCCGTGAGGGGTTAGCATCTCCGGAGAGAGGATCTTTTAACCTGATTCAGCCCATGCATAAGTTGATCGGATCGATGTTATCGGGGACTCACTGGCGCGCAGATCTCATGCTGCACATCTCTGATTCCGGATCCTCTCAGGAGAGTATATAATTTAAGAGGGCGTTTCTGTTACCATGGCTGACATGAAAGAGGCCATGTTTTACGAGAGGCTTGAGGGTGGCGATGTTAGATGCAACCTCTGCAACCACAACTGCAGGATTCATCCCGGTCGCAGGGGCATCTGCGGTGTCAGGGAGAACATCGACGGGGCCCTCTACTCGCTCGTTTATGGCAAAATTGTGGCTGAGCATGTCGATCCTGTGGAGAAAAAGCCTCTGTTTCACTTCCAGCCGGGCAGCAGGAGCTACTCGATCGCCACTGTTGGCTGCAACTTCAGGTGCAGGCACTGCCAGAACGCTGATATCTCCCAGATGCCCGTGGACAGGGGCATGATCATAGGCAGCGAGAGAACTCCTGATGATATCGTCGCGGAGGCCCTCGAGGCCGGAGTCCAATCGATATCCTACACATATACAGAGCCCACGATATTCTTCGAATTCGCGCTCGACACCGCTGTCAAGGCGAAGGAGTTCGGGCTCAAGAACAACTTCGTCAGCAATGGCTACATGTCAGAGGAAGCGGCGAGGACGATAGCTCCATACCTTGACGCGATCAACATCGATCTTAAGGGAGATGATGAGTTCTACAAAAAGATATGCAGCGCCAGGGTGGAGCCGGTGAAGAGAAACATCGAGCTCTTCCCGAAGCTTGGAGTGTGGACTGAGGTCACGACTCTTGTGATCCCCGGATACAACGACTCTGATGAGCAGCTGAGAGAGGTAGCTGAGTTCCTCGCAGGCGTGAGCGTCGATATTCCATGGCATGTCTCCGCCTTCCATCCCACGTACAGGCTCAGAGATGCGCCGCCAACGAGCGCGGCCACGATCCGGAGGGCCATCGGCATCGGCAGAGATGCAGGCATCCGCTACATCTACGCGGGGAACATCCCGGGCGAAGGGGAGAACACACACTGCCACAACTGTGGCGAGCTTCTGATCGAGCGCTTCGCATACCGTGTGACTCTGAACAGCATAGTCGATGGCAGGTGCCCCAGGTGCAGGACGCAGATCCCGGGCGTCTGGTGAGCGGATGGATCGCTCATCGCTCAGATCGTGCTGCACCAGAGGATGCTGATGAGCTGGATGCATGGTCATGTTTTGCATCGGAGAATAAACAAGCGACCGGACTTCAGTGCCGGCAAAACTAATAAAGGTAAAGGGATATACTGGTAGCATCGCAGCTTTGCGGAAAGATGTGAAAGCCTGGTGAAGATGATGTTTGAGAAGATATTGATCCCCACGGACTTTTCTAAGCATGCGAGAAAGGTCGTAGAGTGCGCCGGTCAGATTCCGGGTGTGAAGGACGTCGTTCTCCTTCATGTCATCAGCAGGGACCCGCTTGCCAGGGTCTGGGACCCTGTTGCAGAGATCAGGGAGGCGGAGAAGAGGCTGGAGGGAGAGGCAGCCCCCCTGCAGGGAATGAATGTCAAGGTCAGAGCAGTCTCCGTCCTGGAGGGAGAGGTGGCCAGCGCCATACAGAAGGTTGCAGATGAGGAGAACGTCTCTCTGGTGGCGATGGGTGCGAGGGGCAAGAGCCTGATCGAGAGCTTGCTTCTCGGAAGCGTCTCCAGAAACGTTCTGCGTTACGGCAACACCCACCTCCTTCTGATGAGGTACAGGATGATGGAGGGGAAGCCGGTTGGCATATACTGCGCGAGGCTGCTGCACAAGGTGCTTTATCCGACAGACTTCTCCCAGCCTGCCGAGGCAGCGCTATCGTTCCTGAAGAACATGAGCGGGATCGGCGAGCTGATGCTGCTTCATGTGGTCTCCAGAGGTGAGACCCAGGAGGAGATCGATTCCGCGGTGAAATACGGGACGGAGCGGCTGAACGAGATCGCGGAGGAGCTCAGAAAGAGCGGTTTAAATGTGAGCACAAAGGTCGTGGTCGGCGAGGCCTGCGAGCAGATAAGGTCTGTCGCTGCGCAGGAGGACGTCTCCCTGATCGCGATGAGCTCACAGGGTGCAACCGCTATCAAGAAGGGCAGGATCGGAAGCACAGCATATGGAGTGGCAAACACGGCAAGCAGGCCTGTTCTCATCCTGAGGAGCTCGAAGATCGCGATATACTGAGCTCTTAGATTTTTTTTATGCAGTGTTGATGTGCTGCATCGCTGCGCACAACTTAAAATAATATCCTGCCTGGTGTCTCCACCTGCTGATTTCAGCTGGCAGTGCTACAGCAGATTGAACACCACAGGATTCCTGCATGAGATTGCACGGGCGCCCGGCCTGCAGATGGGATGCGGTTTAGACCGATCCCGTGAATATGCCCTGTTCTGCAGCCAGCAGGCCTGCTTACGGAAACTCCTTCAACTTCAGCTGGATCTCCAGCTCCCTCTTGTTCCCCTTGTACTGTATCTCAATCTTCAGGGGCTCCATGGGAGTGACGCCAAGCGTCCAGTCGTCCCTTGAGACCTCAACCCTGCCGCCAGCCTCGATCGCGGATGCCAGATCACGAATGAAGCCCGCCATCTCGCCGCGCGTCACGTATATCTCCTGCTCGAACTCCTTCTCGGTGCTCAGCGGCATTCCAGAGCTCTTTCCGACTCTGCCTGGTATCCGGACCAATCGCATCACCTCCCTCTTCGTTTATCCGCAACCTAGATATCCTTATCGTTCTCCAGGAGCGATGAGATGTCCAACTTCTTGGTAACTCTAGAGGGAGCATGGATAGTCAGGGACGTGAAGTCTGCTGATGATGCCATCGGTGTTGCGATCTCCGAGGCTGGAAAGAGGCTCAACCAGAGCAGCATGGAGTACGTCGAGGTCGAGGTCGGCCAGAGCTACTGCCCGAGCTGTGAGGAGCCACTGGAGGGGGTCCTTCACGTTGCAGGGACCGCCCTGGTCGGCCTGATATTCGAGATAAAGATATTCAACGCCGAGAGCGAGGAGCACGCGGGAAGGATCGCAAAGGCGATGATCGGGAAGGCTCTGGGATCCGTCCCGCTCCGCGTGATAGAGGTCGAGAGGCTGAAATGAGAGCCTGCAGCTGGAAGCCTGAGCGGACTGCCAGTGTGCCATGAAACAAGGACGGTACGACCACCATTGTTTCCTAAACATGGATGAACATCATACCAAACCGCTGGATGTTATCAGAAATTCCGCCACCTCCCCCTCAGGCTGCGACCTGTGCTTCACCACTCGCATCCTTCTCCGCCCCTCTCCAAGCCTCTCCAGCGCAAGTATCGCCTTGCAGAGATGCTCCATCGATGTGCCCCCAACAGGCCTGAGGATGCCAGTCTCGATATCCATGTAGACCTGATTTGTTATCACCACAGGTATGCTGTGCCTTCTGGCGATCTCCTGGAGCTCTGAGAGCTGTGATGTCAGCGATCTCTTTATCTGGCGATTGTCCGTCGACTCCAGAGCAGCCCTGTAGAGAGATGTCGCGGAATCGAGAACAACGAGCCCGAAGCCCTGCCCGACGATTCTGGATGCATCCCTTATCGCCATGTGCTGCTGCTCCAGGCTGAGCGGCTGGAAGACCACGATCTTCGAGGCGATCTCCTTCGCGTTCTCCCCCGCGATCTGGAC
This sequence comes from Methanobacteriota archaeon, assembly GCA_029553285.1. Lineage (GTDB taxonomy): Archaea > Halobacteriota > Methanosarcinia > Methanotrichales > Methanotrichaceae > Methanothrix_B. Next base: position 123,204 of record JAKPCO010000089.1, on the reverse strand, counting down.
GAACCGGTCTGGGGAGAAGCCCTCGGTATCTATGAATATCACGCGCGATCCGAGCCTCACGGTCTGCACAGATAGCTGTATCACTATGTTGGTCTTCCCGGTGCCGGATTCGCCATATATCTGTGTTATTATTCCGGCCTCGAATCCACCACAGAGGAGATCATCGATGCTCTGGCATCCGGAGGGAATCCTCTTTATCATCGGCGAGAAGATGATGATGGAATACTATAAGGATTCCTGCGGCAGTGTATCGAACTCGCTGTAAATTCAAAACTGATCGGTATGCTTCGCGCCAGCATGAGGTCAATTTACAGCAACGCTCTTATCCATATGATAACTTGCCCATAGAAGCACTGGTCATGCCATGCATTCTTGATGAATGAATAAGTGCGTTCAGCAACCACGCTGACGACCTGCAAGTTGCCAAACACATAAGAGCGTACAGCAATTTCGTCACGCCACCATTCCTGCAGGAGAGATGCTGAAGTGCGCCGACAGGTGTGCTGTGAGTTAATGGTTTCGCTCTTATGTATTCAGCAACTTGAAGAAGATGCAAGCCAGTTGCCGAATGGGCTTATTCGCTCGTCATGCCCGCATCGCATGACTGGTGCCTCTTCGGGCAAGTTATCAGATGGATAAGAGCGAATGGTTTTTCCGGCGCGCATGCATGAAACAGGCATCGCATTCGATGCTGCAGATCTGTGCTTCCAGCAGGCCACTACTCGTCCCTGAGAGGCACCTCGATCCTCATCAGATCCGATGCTATCAGAGTCTCCGGGAAGACCTTCCGGGCATCGTTCAGAAGCGGCGTCGTGTCCTCTGAGTACCTGGAGCTAATATGTGTCAGAACCAGTCTTCTCACGCCTGCTCTCGCCGCGAGCGCGGCAGCCTCTCCTGCGGTTGTGTGCTTCGTCTCCACAGCCCAGTCGATCATATCATCGGCCAGCGCGCCATCATGTATGAGCAGGTCCGCGTTCCTGCTCGCCTCCTCGATCTCCCGGGTCGGCCTGGTGTCCCCGCTGTACACGATCTTCCTGCCGGGTCTGGGAGCGCCAAGGACATCCTCCGGCCTCACAACCCTCCCGTCGATCTCCACGCTCTCCCCCCTCTGGAGCCTTCCGAACATCGGACCAACAGGAACACCGAGCTCTATCGCGCGCTCCCTGTTGAACCTTCCAGGCCGCATGTCCTCCAGCAGCATGTACCCCAGGCTAGGGACGCTGTGCTCTGTCGCGATCGCTGTTACAGTATACCCGTTCATTCGCAAGCCATCCCCCGGCCTCAGCTCCACCGCCCTGACCTCGAAATCCCGAGCGCAGCATCCGAGACCGTTCAGGATGCTCACCATCCTGGCCGTGCGCGGGGGGCCGGCTATTACAAGCGGTTCCTCCCTGCCCTGGAACGCCATCGTCTCCAGGAGCCCGGGTATACCAAGTATGTGGTCTGCATGGAGGTGTGTCAAAAATATGTGGCTCAGCCGCATCATCCCGGTCCTCGCGATCATCATCTGTCTCTGGGTGCCCTCACCGCAGTCGAAGAGAAGGAGATCGCCCTCCCGGTTCACAAGAATGGCCGGCAGGCTCCTGTCAGGCGTGGGCAGAGAACCGGCTGTGCCCAGAAAGATGACCTGCAGCAAAAGATCACCATCGCATCAGTGCATGTAGCTGTCGAGCCGCCTGAGACCTTCCATCTCGCTCCTGTCCATTCCCGAGATCTCTATGATCCTCTCCTGGATGTGGATCGGCGCCTTTGCCCTTATCGCCAGCGCCAGACAGTCGCTCGGCCTTGCATCGAGCTCACTCCTCTTGGAGCCGTGCACGAGCGAGAGCCTGGCATAGTATATGCCCCCCTCGAGGTCGTCTATGAGCACATCCGAGATCGTCGCCTCCAGGCACTCCAGGACAGATATGAAGAGATCGTGGGTCATCGGCCTTGGCGAGACCTCCCCGGAGAGGGCGTTGTGGATAGATATCGCCTCTGAGAGCCCGACGAAGATCGGGACTATCCGCGATCTCTCGTCCTCGAGGAGGACCACGGGTGATGGGGCTCCGCCCAGCGTCTCCGCTATGTAAACGCCCTTCACGCGCACAGGCACAACGCTATCCTCACCAGCATCCTCATAGGTTTCATCTGACATTTGAGTTCCTCTCCAGGAGGTGAGATCTCGCTTCGCCCTGAGGGTTTCAGGCTCTTGCCACCGAGACCCTTATATTTATGCCGTCCACCTCCCAGTCCTTGGTGAGTTCTCCCTCAATATCTAAATCATTTCCCATTCTTAAAAGAGTCGCCCTCACCTCGCTGCTTATGTGGTCCTTCCAGCCTGAGATGAGTCCCAGAACCTCACTGCTGTCCAGAGCTACGGAGACCCTGATCATCTCATCCACCTTCAGATCCAGCTCCTTCCTCATATCCTGTATCCTCCGTATTATCTCGCGCGCGTATCCCTCTGCTTTGAGTTCGTCTGTCAGTGTTACATCCACGTACACCACGCCCTTCGAGAACTCTGCAGGTATGAGGTTCGCAGGAGGTATCTCCATGAACTCGACCATCTCGCCTGTGATCCTGTAGCTTTTGCCCTTCCACTCAATGGGCTCTCCGCTATCGATGATCCGCTTTACCTCCCTAGGATTCATGGATTTAAGAGCCTCGACCACATCCTTCGACTCTCCCTTGAAGACAGGCCCTATCTTCTTCTGGACGAGGGAGATCTCCAGATCCATCTCAGGCTTCTCTCCTGGAGGCAGGACGATCACATCCTTTGAATTGGTCTGCGTCCTGAGAACGTGGAGAAGATCCCCGAGATCGAGCTGCTCATCAGATGAGATTATTATCCTGGAGACCGGCCAGCGGAGCTTTCTTCCCCCTTTCTGCCTTGCATTGGCTGCAGCCTCAGAGATCTCTCTAACATAGCTCATGCTCTCCTCGAGCCTCTTGTCTATAAGATCCTCCCTGTAGCCGGGCCAGTCGCACATGTGGACAGACTCCGGGGCGCCTGGATCCAGACCCCTCACGAGGTTCTGGTAGATGCTCTCAGCCAGGAAGGGTGTGAAGGGAGCCAGAAGCTTCACAAGGGTCGACATGACTGTGTAGAGGGTGGCATAGGCCGCGAGCTTATCCGGATCATCGGTCTCGATCCATGTCCTCGGGCGCACAAGCTGGATGTACCATCTCGATAGGTCCTCGAGGATGAACTCCTGCAGCGATCTTGTAACTCTATGAAGCATGTACCCTGCCATGTTCTCCTCGATATCCTTTGCCAGCGAGTTCACCCTTGAGATGATCCAGCGGTCCTCAGGTCTCAGGTCATATCTGCTCGTATCAGCCCTAGATATGTCGAATTTGTCAAGAATCATGTAGGGCAGGGGGAAGCGGTAGGCGTTCCAGAGTATGTTGAGCATGCGATTGACATTCATCGCCCCCTCCCAGCTGAAGTGGAGATCCTCCCAGGGCGCATTCGATGAGAGGACGTAGAAGCGCAGTGTGTCAGCGCCGTATCTCCCAACGACATCTTCTGGATGCACGACATTCCCTATGCTCTTCGACATCTTCCTGCCCTGCTCGTCAAGCGTGAAACCATGCATTAACACGCTCTTATACGGGGCTCTGCCGAATGCGACCATGCTCGCGCCGAGCTGCGAGTAGAACCAGCCCCTGGTCTGGTCATGCCCCTCTGTTATGAAGTCGGCAGGCCACCAGACTCTGAACTCGTTCTCCTCTCTCGGGAAGTTCAGCGTGGCCCAGGAGGCGACAGCGCTGTCGAACCACACATCGAAGACGTCCGGCACTCTCTCCATTTGGCCGCCGCAGCTGCATCTCAGCTTCACACCATCCACCGCTGGCCGGTGCAGATCCTCCACTGGCCTGCCAGTCCGCATCTCAAGCTCCGCGGCTGTGCCGATGACCTCCATGGCGCCGCAGCTCCTGCAGATCCAGATCGGCAGGGGTATCCCCCAGTACCGCTGCCTGGATATGCACCAGTCGCGTGCATTCGATATCCAGTCTTTGAATCTAGCTGATCCCGCCCAATCCGGGTACCATGAGACCCTCTCGATCTCCTGGAGCATCTGATCCCTGAGATCGGATATCCTGATGAACCACTGCCTTGTGGCTATGAATATTATCGGCGTCTTGCACCTCCAGCAGTGGCCATATCGATGCACCAGCTCTCCGCTCGCGAGAAGCGCGCCCCTCTCAATGAGATCCTCCACGACCTCCGGGTTCGCGTCCCTCACGTACTTCCCCTCGTATTTCTCTCCGGCCTCTGATGTGTATCTCCCGTCCTCCCCGACCGGACAGAATATCGGGAGCCTCTTCTCGAGGCCGAGCTCGTAATCCTCTAGGCCGTGGCCCGGGGCGATGTGCACGATTCCGGTGTTCTCGGCGGTTACAAAATCAGCAAGATGGACCCCATGGACGAAATCCCTCTGCGCTGGTACCAGATCCTGCAGCGGGTTTTTGTATGTCAGAGAGAGCAGATCCTCCCCTCTCATGCTCTCCAGTATCTCGTAATCAACATACCTCCCCTGCTTCAGGACATTCTCGATGAGATCCGTTGCCATTATGAGTATCTCGTATGTGCCATCCCTTCGCCAGGCGCGAACCTTTGAGTACATGAAATCCTTATGAACAGCGACAGCGACGTTCGCTGGAATTGTCCAGGGTGTTGTGGTCCATATCACGATGTATGTGTTCTCCTCACCCTCCACAGGGAACTTTACGTATATCGAGGGATCTTTCTCATCCCAGTACTCGACCTCGGAGTCTGCGATGGCGGTCTGGCACCTCGGGCACCAGTTCACCACCCTCAAACCCCTCTCGAGCAGCCCCCGTTCATGCGCTCTCTTCAGCGTCCACCATGCTGCCTCTATGTACTCGTTCCGCAGCGTCATGTACGGGTTCTCCCAGTCGAGCCATACCCCCAGGGACTTGAACTGCTCCGTCATCTCGTCCTTCTGCCGCAATGCGAAGCTCTTGCACTGCTCGATGAACCTGTCAACTCCATATGACTCGATATCCTTCTTGCTCCTGAAGCCCAGATGCTCCTCGACCTTGACCTCTATCGGGAGGCCATGCATGTCCCAGCCTGCCCGGTCCTTGAGCTCGTACCCCCTCATTGACATGTACCTGAGAATCGAGTCCTTGATCACCTTGTTCCAGGCTGTGCCGAGGTGGATCCTGCCGGTTGTGTACGGAGGGCCGTCGACAAAGAAGAACCGTCTTCCTCCGGATCTCAGTCTCCTGACCCTGTGATAGATATCCTCTCTATGCCAGAACTCTCTGACCTCATCCTCGACATTCTTGGGGTTGTACTGTCCTGGAACCTCGACGATCACACCCAGTCCTCCAGTAAAACAGCTCGACCATTTGGCGATGCTCTATTTAGCCTTTATGCGGTCTGCAATGTTTCCAGGCTTGGACTTCACTTCCCATCCTCACCAGGTGTTTTCGATCTGCTCATGCACCCCTCATGCAGTAACAGCAGATCTTCTGTAGAAGAGACTCTTGGCCATCTCTGCTGTGAGAACATAGATGGCCACAATCACGATGGTCACAGCCAGGAAGCTCAGGGGAAGCGGCGTGAAGATGAACAGCCTTCCGAGAGGCGTGTAGGGCAGCAGAAATGTGGCCGCTCCCACCCCCAGGGTTGATGCGACGAGGTATCTGCTGGGCACAGATCTGAAGAAAGGCCGCCTCGTGCGTATGACCAGAACGACCATCGAGGCGGATATAACGGATTCCATGAACCAGCCTGTTCTGAACTGGGCTGTGGTGGCGTGGAGCAGAAACAGAAGCGCTCCGAAGGTCAGATAGTCGAAGAGGGAGCTCAGCATCCCGAATACAGCCATGAAGTTGCGGATGAGCCTTATCGACCAACGCCTGGGCCTGACCAGATATTCAGGATCCACAGAATCGCTGGCTATGGCCATCTCCGGCAGATCGGTGAGGAGATTGGTCAGGAGCACCTGGACTGGAAGCATTGGGAGAAACGGCAGGAAGAGCGAGAGGAGGGCCATGCTGAACATGTTGCCGAAGTTGGCAGATGTCGCCATGAAGACATACTTCATGGTGTTGGCGAATGTCTTTCGGCCTGCGACCACGCCCCTGATAAGAACGTTCAGATCTTTTTCCAGGAGGACGATATCAGCCGCATCCTTGGCAACATCCACCGCATTCTCGACGGAGATGCTGATGTCTGAGGCGTGCAGGGCAGATACATCATTGATGCCATCCCCCATGTAGCCAACCACATCACCGTTCCTCCTCAGAGCGAGGATTATCCGCTCCTTCTGATTAGGCTCGACCTCAGCGAAGATATCAACATCACGAACCAGTCTCTGGAGCGCCTCGTCACTGATCTTTCTCAGGTCGCTGCCTGTGAGAACGATGCCCTTTCTCAGGCCGACCTGTTCGCCAACAGTGGCTGCTACAAGTTTGCTGTCTCCTGTGATCATCTTCAGGTTCACGCCAAGGCCCGCGAGGTTTGCCACCGTCCTGGCTATGCCATCCTTTGGGGGATCAAAGAATATGAGAAAGCCGAGAAAGGTCATGTCGCTCTCATCGTCCTTTGTCACAGATTCTCCAGAGATCTTCCTGCAGGCGAGACCCAGCACCCGGTATCCCCTGCTGCTGAAATCGCCGAACATCTTCTGTATGTTCTCTTTGACGGAATCGATTTCCACAGTGCCATCAGAGGTCTGGGCTGAGCTGCATATATCCAGAACGCTCCTCAGGGCACCCTTGGTGATCATCAGCTTCTCTCCCTCTCTTGAGACGAGTATGCTCAACCTCTTGCGAACAAAGTCGTAGGGGACTTCGTCCAGCTTCTTGAAGCCAGATATGTCCGGATGGCGATAGCTGAGTATGGCCTGATCTATGGGATTTGTGAAGCCGGTTTCGTAGAATGCGTTGAGATATGCGAGGTTGAAAACATTCTGGTTCTCCCTTCCATCCACATCCAGAGCAGCATGCATCTTCGCTGCGCCTTCGGTGAGTGTTCCTGTTTTGTCGCAGCAGAGGACGTTCATGCTGCCGAAGTTCTCTATCGAGGCGAGCCGCTTGACGATCACCCGGAGTGCGGCCATCTCCCTCGCTCCGTGTGCCAGGTTGACGCTCACTATCGCCGGCAGAAGCTGCGGTGTCAGGCCCACTGCCAGGGCAAGTGAGAACAGAAACGACTCGAGCACAGGCCTCTCCAGATATACATTGATGGCGAAGATCGCCACCACGAGCAGTAGTGTGAGCTCCATGAGAAAATACCCAAAGCCCCTGAGGCCCCTCTCGAAGTCCGTCTCTGGCCTTCCGAGCTCCAGATGATGCGATATCCTGCCGAACTCGGTCTCTTTTCCGGTATGCACCACAATGGCGGTTGCGGTCCCGCTGACGACATTTGTTCCCATGAACAGGCTGTTGCGCCTTTCTGCCATGGGTGTATCCTCAGGCAGGATTTCAGTCGTTTTCTCAACAGGATACGTCTCTCCTGTGAGCGCAGCCTCGTTTACGAAGAGATCTCTCGACTCCAGGATGCGGCAGTCTCCTGGAATTATATCTCCTGCTCTGAGAATGACGATGTCCCCTGGCACAACAGACTCAACAGGGATCTCCTTCTCGGAGCCTGCCCGCACGACGGTTGCCCTGACCTGAACCATCGCCAGAAGCCTGGCTATTGTGCCTGCGGCAGTTCTCTCCTGCCAAAAACCCAGGAGCCCGCTGGCGAAGACTATTGCCAGGACAAGGCATGCCTCCAAATTCTGGTGGAGGTATAATGAGAGGAGTGCAGCGAAGACGAGCAGCATGATTATGGGGCTTCTGAACTGGGATAGCAGAAGAACGAGATCTTTTGGCTGCTTCCGCCGCCTGGGGATATTCGATCCATACCTTCTGAGCCTCTCCCCGGCCTCAGACTCGCTCAGGCCAGCCGCTCCTGTGGCGAGCTCTTTCATCACAGCCTCTGCGCTGAGCGCCCAGAAAGCAGAAATGTCATCCTGAACCATGCGACCATGTCCATCTGTGGTTGATGATCACTCCTCACAGGCACGCGGAAACTCGCCCCGGCCGGTACTGACCAAGATGCTGCTGAACATATACCTCACAGCACTGCGAAATGCCCCAGATACGCAGATACCAGCCAGATGGCCATGAGAGCAATGGCCAGAGCCATCAGAATCACAGCCGTCCTTTGATCAGATCCGATCACCACTGGAATGGGTCCGATCATCACAACCGCTCCTCCCCGGATCTCTCCCCCGCGGTCTGCAGGCATCTCCTCTCCCCTCTCACGCATTACGCTCTCGACCATCAGAAGCAGAATCCCCGCGACCATCATGAGAATCCCAAGCAGCAGCAAGTCTATCTCCTCCAGAGCGCTATGGAGATCAGCATGAGTGCCATCGCGAGAAGCATGGCTGTAAGTGCCATAACCGGCGTGGAGCCGAAGACGATCGGTATTGGGCCTATGAGAAGCACTCCCCCGAACTCGCTCCTGGAAAGATCTGATGGGAGGAGGGAGATGATTGTGATGAGGATCCCCATCAGTATCAGAGACCAGCCGATCAGGCGGAACATCGATTCACATTATAGCCGCAAGATATAAAGGCATTTTTGCGAATCCGTGGGTGATGATCCAGAGACCCAGAGGGACCAGGGACTTCCCGCCTGAGGAGGCCCACAGGAGGCGTGCTGTTCGGGAGAAGATGATAGATGTGATGGAGAGGTGGGGCTACCGCGAGGTCGCGACCCCGACCTTCGAGCACCTCGAGCTCTTCACGCTCAAATCAGGTGAGGGGGTCATAGAGGAGATATACAGCTTCAAGGACAAGGGCGGCAGGGACATCGCCCTCAGGCCGGAGCTCACAGCACCTGTTATGAGGATGTACGTCAGCGAGCTTCACAGCTCCCCGAAGCCATTAAGGCTTTACTACTTCGCCAACTGTTTCAGATATGAGAGGCCGCAGAAGGGCAGGTTCAGGGAGTTCTGGCAGCTCGGCTGCGAGCTGATCGGCGGAAAGCGCTCTGACTCAGAGGCTGAGGTCATAGCGATGGCTGACGAGGTCCTGCGAGCAGTTGGAATCAAGGGGGATATCCACATAGGATATCTGGGACTGATGAGATCGATGCTGAAGAAGGTCCCTGAGGCTCACAGGCAGAGCATAATGAGGCTTATCGACAAGAAGGAGAGGGATGCGCTAAGGGAGCTGCTCCAGAGCATAGGGGCGGAGGATCTGGGCATCATGGAGCTGATCAGCCTCAAGGGAAGGGGAGCGCTTGACAGGGCCGAGGAGCTGAGCGCTGCTCTTTCCTCTGTCGAGATCTCAACAGAGTGTGCGGAGAGTGTGCATTCTTCCATGGAGACGGCATGCGGAGAGGGCAGGAGAGAGGGCGCACGCGCCTCTGCAAGATCCGGCAGATCTCCGGAGTCTGAGGTGAAGCTGAGCGAGTTCAGGGAGATGCTGGAGCTTCTCGATGCATACGGCGTCGAGGCGACTGTCGATTTCGAGATAGTGCGCGGTCTCGAGTACTACACCGGCACGGTCTTCGAGATATACACCTCCGGCCTGGGAGCCCAGAACCAAATATGCGGCGGCGGGTCGTACGAGCTCGCGAGTCTGTTTGGAGGATCAGAGACGTTCTCCACCGGATTCGGCCTCGGATTCGACAGGATAATGGAGGTCGTGGGCGAGGTTGATCAACCAAAGCCACCTGTGGTTCTTGCATTCACTCCCGATGTGAAGATCGATGCCATCAGGATCGCGAAGCGTCTCAGGAATGTCTTCCCTGTGATCATCGATGTCATGGGACGCTCTCTGAGCGCTCAGCTGAAATCCGCATCTGCAATAGGCGCAGAGCACGTCATAATCGTCGGGAGAAGGGAGCTTGACTCAGGGAAGCTCGTTCTCAGAAACATGGTGAGCGGCTCTCAGGAGGAGATGAGCATCGAGGAGATCGAGGAGCGGCTGAGAAGCGCTTTTGTTTGAGCCGTTGCAGCACAAAAAATGTGGAACCTCTACTTCGGCGCCAGCCGGCTGTGGCACCATGGGCAACAGGTCCGGGAAGCTTTCAGCCCCACAGATCTGCCGCCAGAGGATTAACCTTCCCGCCTGAAGTATTTAGGAGCGGTCTCGAGCGCCCTGGCGATCAGCTCCGCTCCTTTATCGAGATCCTCCAGGCTCAGGACCTCCACAGGCGAGTGGATGTACCTTGTGGCGATGCTCACGACTCCGGTCTTGACACCCTCTCTCGAGAGCTGGATCGCGGTCGCATCTGTCGTCCCTCCACCTGAGACATCGAGCTGTACCGGTATGCTGAACTGCTCAGCGGTCTCCTGGAGCCAGTCGAGAACATCTTGATCTGCTATCAGCCCGCGCCCGGATGCGTCCACGACTGTTATGACAGGCCCCTTCCCCATCTCGAGAGCAGAATCCTTCTTCTCTATACCCGGATGATCCCCCGGGATCGTCGTATCTGTGACTATTGCAAGATCAGGCCTGATGCCAAACGCGCATGTCTTCGCACCCTTCAGGCCGACCTCCTCCATCACTGTGCTGACCGCATACACCATGCACTCGGTCCTGGTTCTCCGCATGGCCTCTATCATCATCGCCACGCCGGCACGGTTATCAAAAGCCTTTCCGGTGACCCTGTCCCCTTTAAGGGGTGCGAATGATCTGTCGATGGTTATCGGCACACCAGGGACGATCCCCATCTCCCTCGCCTCGTTCTGGTCCCTCGCCCCGACATCTATGAACATGTCCCTAGAATCAACAGGCTTCTTCCTGTCCTCCTCCTTCATCACATGCGGCGGCTTGGAGCCTATGACACCGAAAACAGGCCCATTCTTTGTGTGAAGTATCACCCTCTGGTTCAGAAGCGTCTGGTCGAACCAGCCACCGATCTTCACGAAGTAAACAAATCCCTTCTCATCGACAAACTTGACCATCAGGCCGATCTCATCGGCGTGTGCGGCTATCATCACCGAGGGCCTTTTGCCCCTCCTGGTCGCGATAAGATTTCCCAGCGTATCTGTCTGAACGTCATCAACGTGGGGAGAGATCTCATCTCTTATGATCTGCATCACACTCCCCTCTCTCCCCGCGATTCCATGGGCGTTGCTGAGCCTCTCAAGCAAAGATCTCATCTCAAATCCTCCTGTCTACGCGGTTCTTATCCTGGCCCCCTGGTTCCTCGATCTTGTTATAATAACCTCTCCGCCGACATCGCCCATAACATCACGGGCCGCGGACTCTATCTCCCTGGTGTTCGTATCTGTTATCGCGTAAACTGTGGGGCCGAATGAGCTCAGGCCAGCGCATGCAGCGCCAGCCGAGACCATCTCCTGCATCAGCATCCTGACCATCGGATGCTGCAGCTCGACCTCAACACGCTTGAAGCCCAGCTGCTGTATTCTGTTAACAGCCATCCCGAAGGTATCGAGGTCCTCCTCAATAACAGATGGCATCATCCTGACCATTATCTGGTAGCAGAGCTCTTGGACCTCTGAGAGCGGAACAGGACAGTACTCCCTGAATATATCGACCTCGCGCTGGCCATATGCGCCCTTCTCTATGTTCGGCACAGCAAGCACGATCCTCCAGCTCTCAGGAAAGTCGTGGCGCGCTATCACCGGAGGAGGCCTGACCCCAGCGCTGGCGGAGGACGGCCTGAAGTCAGACTTCTCCCTGCCCGGGCCGAATGTGTGCCCGCCGTCCACTATAAACCCGCCCATCTCAAATGCCGCGACCCCTATCCCGCTGGTCCCGCCGCGGCTCACCGCAGATGCTATCTCCCTGATGTTCGCCTTATGCCCGTAAAGCTCGCAGAGCGTCTTTCCAACAGCGACAGCGAGCTGGGTACCACTGCCGAGACCCACATGCGTCCTGTAGCAGCTTCTGACAGATATGCGCGCCCCTCCCAGTCCAAATCTCTCGGCGACCTTCTTCGCCGCGTCCAGCGCCCTCTCAGCCTGCTCTCCCTCGACTGACAGATCCCTGTCGATCTCGCCCTCCACGACTATGTTCGGCTTGTCGAGCGCGATCCCCACACCACCATCGACCCGCCCGGCCTCACCGCAGAGGTCTGTGAGCGTCATGTGGATCCTTGCAGGCGTCTCTATGATCACCCTTCTTGTATCCTGAAACATGTTGTAAGGGAACGTCTCCCTTATGGCGATCAGCGGCTCTCCCTTTCTTATGATCTTGTATCTCCTGGAGAGCATCAGCTCCCTGGGAAAGATGTTGAAGAGCTGGCTCATCTTCTCGTCTGCATGCTCGCACTCTGTCTTTGTTATATCCCTCCGTGACTCTATGCGATGCTTGTGGAGTATCTGGCCTATCGGGATGTCGGCGCGCATCAGGTCGTTCCTGAACCCGGGCTCCAGTCTCCTGAGTGGGGTGTATGAGACCGCATGTATCAGCGTCTCGCCGGTGCGGACGTTCTTCAGCCTGACAACACGGTAGTTGACATCCTCACCAACCTCTATGTTGAGCTCTCTGGCGACGTCATCGGTCGCAGGCACCACCCTCTGCTCCAGCGTCTCGATCCCCACAGGCTCGCCTGTGATCACCTCCAGCAGGCTCGTCACAGAGCCATCGGTCCCCAGAAGCATCTTCTGTACAGGACTGAGCCTGCCAACGATCTTCTCGAGCTTCGCTATCTCCTGAGCCACAGGAAAGGCAAAGGTCATGTTTGTGAATCTGAGAGAATAGAATAAAGTTTTTCCCTTCCTGGATCCTGGCTGGATGGGGCATTGAGATGATGAGTTCGAGACTTCCGGGATTCTACAAGCTGCCTCCTGATGAGCGGCTTGGAAAGATCGTCGAGGCATGTGGTGATGCTGAGATAAAGGAGATGATAAAGAGCGGTCTGAGCCTGGACCAGGCAGACAAGATGGTGGAGAACGTGATCGGTCTCTTCCAGGTCCCGCTCGGGGTCGCTACAAACTTCATAATAGACGGGCGCGAGGTGCTGGTGCCAATGGCCACCGAGGAGCCATCGGTCATAGCAGCGGCCAGCAATGGTGCCAGGATGGCGCGCGACGGCGGCGGATTCTTCACCAGCTCGACAGGACCTGTGATGAGAGCACAGATACAGGCTGTCGATCTGAAGGATCCATATGGAGCAAGGTGCAGGATCCTGGAGCACGCATCCGAGATAGTGAGAACTGCAAATGAGGTCGACCCGATGCTTGTCAGGCTCGGCGGGGGAGCTGTGGGGCTTGAGGTGCATGTCATCGATTCCAGAGCCGGCCCCATGGTTGTCACGCATCTGCTTGTCGACTGCAGGGATGCGATGGGCGCGAACGCTGCGAACACAATGGCAGAGGCTGTGGCCCCCGAGATCGAGCGTCTGACAGGCGGAAGGGTTCACCTCCGGATAATCTCGAACCTCGCGGACATGCGTCTCGCCAGGGCGCGGGCGGTTTTCAGGGCAGATGCAATAGGTGGGGCAGAGGTGGTCTCTGCGGTATTCAAGGCCGCAGCGCTCGCCGAGGTCGATCCATACAGGGCTGCCACGCACAACAAGGGGATCATGAACGGGGTTACAGCTCTCGTTCTCGCGACGGGCAATGATACCCGCGCAGTAGAGGCTGGAGCGCATGCATACGCAGCCAGATCCGGGCAGTACTCGTCTCTATCCAGATACGAGATCGACGCCAACGGAGATCTCGTCGGCACGATAGAACTTCCGGTGGCTGTTGGCCTTGTTGGCGGGGCCACCCGGGTGCACCCGGTTGCAAGGGCGGCTGTGAGGATACTGGGAGTGAGATCAGCGGACGAGCTGAGCAGGGTGATGGCAGCTGTCGGCCTCGCCCAGAACTTTGCAGCGCTCAGGGCGCTTGCCACAGAGGGCATCCAGCGAGGGCACATGTCGCTGCATGCGAGAAACGTCGCGCTCCAGGCCGGAGCAAGGGGTGAGCTGGTGGAGATAATCGCTGAGAGGATGGCGTCCGAGCGGAGGATAAACATAGATCGGGCGTCTGAGCTTCTCAGAGAGCTGGGTGGTTCCTCTTGAGAGTGGGCGTTCTGGGCCCAAGGGGCTCCTACTCGGAGATGGCCGCATCGAGGCGGTTTCCGGATGCAGAGCTTGTCTACTATGATGATATAGAGGACATTTTCGATGCTGTGGAGAGCCATAAAGCGGATGCCGGGGTCGTTCCGCTGGAGAACAGCCTGGAGGGGTCTGTGGCTCTGACGCTGGATCTTCTGCTCAGAAGATCGCTCTTCATATGTGGAGAGGTTGTGATCCCGATAAGGCACTCTCTTCTGGGGAGGGGTGATCCAGATAACATCAGAATCATACTCTCACATCCCCAGGCGCTCGCGCAGTGCAGGCAGTACATCCGGCGGAGATATCCTGGTGTTGAGGTGAGGACCACGGGGTCGACAAGCCACGCAGCCAGGCTGGCTCAGGAGTTCCCGGAGATGGCCGCGATAGCGAACATGGAGGCTGCAAGGACATACGGTCTCAAGGTGCTTGACAGTGACATACAGGACTCGAAGAACAACGTGACGAGGTTTGTTGTTCTCTCGAGGAAGATGTCGAGGAGAACGGGCGATGACAGGACGTCGATAGTTGTTTATCTGGAGAAGGACAGGCCTGGAGCGTTATTCTCAATCCTGAGAGAGTTCGCGATCAGGAACATCAACCTCACAAGGATAGAGTCGAGGCCCAGCAGGAGGGAGCTGGGGGATTACTACTTCTTCATAGACCTTGAGGGGCACATAGAGGATGGCGCTGTGAGGGAGTCGCTCGAAGCCATCGAAAAGGCCGCCAACATGGTCAGGGTTCTGGGGTCGTATCCGAAAGACCAGGTGATTTTAAAGTGAAACTGGAGAACACTCGTGGTAATGTGCTATTCGGTATTGGTCTCTCCAGCAATATTGGGGGATTGCAAGCAAGTCGCTTAGAGCTCCGATCTTTCTCAGATCCACACTGCCGATTCTCTACAACAATGCCACCAAAGCAGATAGAAGAGTGAGAATGTTTTCTCAGAGGGCTATAAACCATACCAGACAGCTGTTGAGCGACTTAGGATAGCTGCAGCATACCAACGAACTCGCCAGTCGTCATGGCTTTCAAGCATTTTTATTACATAACTAACATACTCTGCATTGCCAAGGTTAATCAGAGCTGCCGCAGACCACAACCTCACATGAGGATCCTCATCTTCAAGGGCTTGCCTCAAAGGATTCACAGCCCTCTGATCCCCTATCATTCCAAGAGCCATAGCCGAAGCAGATCGAAGATCTGATCTAAGCCCTTCATTGTTCAGAATCTCGATCAGAGAACCGACAGCCTTTGGATCGCCCAGCTGACCCAGAGATCGAATTGCAGACCTAATAACGTCGGGGTTGTCGTCCTTGAGCATATCAATGAGCGGATCGGCAGCTCGTCTATCGCCGATCTCTCCCAGAGCTTCGATTGCATTTGCTCTTACTGAGGAGGCAGGATCATTCAGTGCACCTATAAGTTCGTAGATAACCTCGGATTCGTTGATCCCACCCAGAGCATTTGCCGCATCCGCTCTAAGATCACCATCCTCAGAATGAAGAGCTCTTGTTATCTGATCAATGTACTCTCTGTGCCCAAGTTTTACCAGGGATGATGCGGACCAGATCCTGACATGCGGATTTTCATCATTCAGAGCTTGCACCAAAGATTCAACCGCTCTGCTATCCCCAATCACTCCCAAAGCTATGACAGCATCTCTTCTGACCATCCAGTTATCGTCATGAGCGGCCCTTGTTAAAGGATCAACAGCTCTTGGATCCCGGATCATTCCAAGAGCTATGGCGACGCTTCCTCGGACGACCCAGTCATCATCTCCAAGAGCTTTTATGAGCGGATTAATGGCATATGGATCACAGATCTCGCCAAGCGTCAAAGCTGCTCTGGTCCGGATCTCACTCTGGGAGACGTTCAGGTTTTCTATTATTTTGTTTATATATTCTTTCTTTCCCAGCCTAACAAGAGCAGCTGCAGCTTGCATTATTACATAAGGGTTCTCATCCTGAAGGGTTTTTATCAGATGATTGATAGCTTTTGGGTCCCCATTCAGCCCAAGGGAGACTGCTGCCATCTCCCGGACCATCCAGTTATCATCATTCAGAGCGCGAATGAGGGCGTCAACCACAGAAGTATTAATTTTTGTGCCAGTATGATTAATGGATGCATCAAGAGTTGTGTCACTTGTTGCATTTGATAGAAGAATCGAAGAAAACAGCAGCATCAAAACCACTTTCATCATATACCCACTCTCCAGCATACGGCACTGAGGGTAATTCCAGCCTGAGTGGATGTGGATGCGCCGATCGGGATTCGAACCCGAGTTTAGGCGTTGGCAACGCCTAGTGATAACCGCTACACTATCGGCGCATCAGCAGTGAGTGCTCATGCGCTTTTAGGTTTTAAACGTTACGGGCCGGTGGGTGTTCGGATGAACACATGCCTGCATCGCTGGTGGATGAAGCCAGCTCGATCGGGCGCTGCAGATACCGTTCATGGGCCAAAATCACTGAATGGCTTCTCAGGGACCGGCATTCTACGGATAACAGACCACAGGTTCCGCGAGGTCGCATGCTGTCCTCTCAATGATACAGATACAGGATCCAGATCTCAGTGATTCGGTGCATGGTTTCTTCAGGGATTGTGAGACTGTCTGAGATTGTCTCAGACCATCCGGTCCTCAAGCTCCTCTGTGTGGAGGGGAACGAAGCTCATGTACTCCCTGACCATCTGCGGGAAGGCCCTCGCCTCCATGAACCTCAGCCCCAGCTGCTCCGCCCATCTCTGGATGCCGAGATCCTGGGATACGACTGCAGCATCCAGGTCTTTTGCGAGCAGCAGAACATCGATGTCCGGGGCGCTGTCGAGTATGCCATATCTCAGAGCCGCTCTGTACTTCTCGCGGAACTTTCTTATTATGCTCCCCACCACCTCCCTCTCGATCTCCTCCCTCATCTGATCCAGGCTCTGGCCTGTTGAACTTAAGGAGATGCACCGCGAGACGGCCTCCCAGATCGCCTCCTCTGACACGTTCATGCCCTTGTTGATCCTGCTCCTCATGTAGTCCACATACTCGTAGAAGATCTTCGAGGGTATCTTGACCCTGTACCTGTCGGGAGTCTTCTTGACAAGCCAGGTATCGACCTTTCCCAGTATGGCTATGTCACAGTTGTTGTTCCTTACGAAGTCTCTTATCTCGTTGTAAACCGATGGATACGGAACGTAGCAGCTTATACCCAGATGCAGCCTCGCCTGTGCTACACGATGGAGGATGGCAGACATGCCCTCGCAGAGCGTGCTGCAGCCCTCGCTCTCCCACGCCTGCGAGTCGGTGAGGGCGGTGGTATCGAAAACAAACCTCTGGCGCAACATCTGCTGGCTTTATGGATGACAAACTATTAAGATGTGACTGGTCATCGGCCTGTTTCGATGACCAGTCCTCAGAAGTCGTTCTCCTCCTGAATCTGATGTTCCTCAAGAAGCTGCCTGATCTGCCTTGAGACAGGGAGATACCATCCATCTCCTCTGCGGCGCAGCTTGCTGAAAATCTTCGCACATCATGGATCACAGGACTCCCAGGATTACATGCATTATCGCGTATGCTGTCCCGGCCAGCGCGATCAGCCCCACGATGATCCTCGCGGCGATCGAATCTCTCAGATTGCTTCTGTGAGCCACATGGGCAGACTCTGAGCAACCGGTATCAGGGCTGTGATCCACGCTCTCTCTCTGATGCTCATCGTAAAATGCATCCTCCTGCTCATAATCCGCGAAGCTCTCGATGACGTACGGAGCCTCGAGCGTGGTCTCAGGGCGGATGGTCTCAGGACTGACGGGCAGCAATGGTGCCGCTGCTGACACAAGCATGGTCTGCGCTGGCACGATGGATCTCCCGAGAGCGCTCTCCGCCGGCAAATCAACTGGAGAGCTCCTGAGATTCACAGCGCCCATCTCGACCACAGGCACCTCCTTCATCTCCGCAATGCTCTCCGCTTTTCTTCTTATCCGCTCGGTCCTGCCAACCGGTCCGGCCTCTGAGAGGTTCATCGCCTCATCCCATGCATAGATCCACCCGGTCCTGTCAATCTCCGAGAGCAGGCTCTGCGCGGCTGCCCAGCCGATGCTCATCAGGGCCTTTCTGTGGGCCCCGTAGTTCAGTATGTCAGACGGGCTCATTCCCTGAACGAGCTCGGATCTCCCAGCCATCTCGAGCGTCCCGGCGATCTTCTCGAACCCCTCCAACTGCGATGCCCTGAGATGCTCAGCAGCTCTCCTCAGGTTCGCCGAAGAGTCCCTCCGCTGCCTCTCATCATCCAGCGCCCCGTTGATGGCGACAAGCGCTTCGTGCATCTCTTTATACGATCCTGGGCTCCTGGCCAGCTCTCGAATGCCACCCATCAGGTACTCGCAGGCCACAGAGACCATGCCGAGTATCCGCCACGGCTCTGCTGTGTACAGGTCTATGCTCCAGAGCTCCTTTATCCCCTGCAGGCAGCGCACGAGTGATGCGACCTTCTCCCTGTCCTTCGAGGCAGTGCTGGCGATCGTGCTCTCTAGCGCGGAGATCGCTCTCTCACAGAGGGCGACGGCCTCGTCCTCACGGGGGTCTGCGCGGAGCTTCACGAGATACGATAGAGATCTCGCCTGGCCAGCAGCAGCCTTCAGCTCGGATATGAGGATCCTGGGATGATGCGCCAGCTCGCTGAAGCAGTCAGACGCCCTTGAATAAAGCTGCGACGACTGCCTCAGATCCCCCTCATCCACGTACCTGCGCGCGAGCAGGCTGTACGTGGCTGCGAGCGCAGCAACCGTGTTAGGGTAAACTGGAAGCATCTCTTTTCTTAACATCTTCAGGGCGCGCTCCAGAGAATCCCTGGCGGAATCTGTATCCCCCTTTTCGAGGTAGAAGCGGCCGAGGTTAGAGAGAACTATGCCTGCGTTCTGGCTCTGGCCGAGATCCTCGAAGATGGACAGACTCCTATCGAAGCATCTCTTCGAGTCATCCCACCTCCCCATCTCTGCATATACCCTTCCAAGACGGCTCAGAAGCCAGGCCGCACTCCTGCGATCCCCTAGCTTCTCAAACATCCTCAGGCTCTTCTCGTAATACAAGACAGCTAACTCCCTCTCACCCATCTCTGCGTAGACCCTTCCCAGGGATCCGGTCATCTGGGCGACGCCGAAGCTGTCGTTGAGCTTCTCGAACCCCTTCAGACCCTTGAAGTAGCACTCCACGGCTTTATCCCACTGGTACGCGCGCCTGTATGCAGATGCGAGGTTCCCCATGACATGGGCAGCGCTGCTCGGATCTCCTGCGTACTCGAACCCCTCCAGGGCTTTTTTATAGTATACGATCGCCTTGCCCAGGTCGCCCTTCTGCGCATGGACCTGGCCGAGGTTGTTCATCAGCACAGAGCGGACATGCGGCTCCTGCGCCTGGGAGAGCGCCTTCGCGTAGCATTTCATCGCGATCTCCGGCATGCCCGCCCGCCGGCATATGTCGCCAAGCCTCTTGAGCTCGTAGATGTTGCTCAGGCATTCGGAGAGCTCGCGACACACCTCCTCATCGATATCATTATCGAGACAGCTCTGCAGGAGCTTGACCACAAGACTGGCGCACCTGCCCTCGACCGCCCTGGGCTCGATTTCGCGGAGGGCGCCGGTGCCCCTGGAGAACGACTCGAATATCTCATGAAGCACTACTAATTGGTCCATCAGTATATCCAATGAGTTATATCTTTAAATAGTTTTTGAATGAATGAGATTCAAATAATTATATTTCACGACTGATTTTAATTAAATTCGAGATCCATTAAAAAATACATAATATATATTATTTTCATACTATTATAATATTGATTTCTTTTAACGAAAATAAAATTCAGTGTGGCTCATACCTGTTTTGGCGGAGAGACAACCTCGCAGGAAAAGACAAAGTCGATTGCATATGAATGGGGTTGACAGAGCTCGCTTCTCCGATGATTTCGCCAAATGAGCATTCAAGGAAAGCAGGCAGAAGACCCCCTTCAGGGGATGTCTCGACTTAGCTCTTATGTGTTTAGCAACTTGGGGGTTGTGCAATGTGGTTGCTAAAAGTATTCATTGCCACGCCTTCGACGTAGTCAAAGGGCTTCGACAGTTTCGACTGCGTCGAAAGGTTTCGACGAAGTCGAAACGCAGGAAGCCCTGCCCATTTAGGGGCAGGGAGGAAGTCACCTGCAGGCCCTTCGAGGGGAATATATTAAGCATGCTGCCAACTCCCCACCATGAGCCTCAGATCTTTCCTGGAGGATCTCCGCACAGATGGCCTTCTCGAGGAGATCCATGAGCATGTATCCACAGAGTATGAGCTGGCCATGCGCGCAGCTGGAAGGGGACCGATGCTGTTTCACAATGCAGATGGTCACATGTGCTGCATAAACATACTAGGAAGCAGGGAGCTTCTCGCCCGTGCCCTGAGGATGGACGCCAGGAACCTGGCGCGCGATCTCGCATCTGTCGGATATGAGGGACATGTCAGAGAGGTTGACTCTTCGCAGTTCCAGGAGAACGTCCTGGAGCCGGATCTTTCGCGACTGCCGGTGCTGAGGCATTTCAGAGGAGACGGCGGGCGGTACATAACATCTGGCGTTGTCGTATCGAGACTGGATGATAGGATCAACGCATGCGTTCACAGGCTGATGGTTCTCGACAGGAGAAGGCTGGCAGCCAGGCTTGTCCCGGGAAGACACACACATCAGATGTACTCCAGAGCCATCGAGACAGGCAGGAGGCTTCCAGTGGCGATCGCCATCGGCGTTGATCCGCTGGTTCTCATAGCAGCCTCAACAAGAGTGCCTGAAAGCAAGGAGTTCGAGTACGCATCCGCTCTGCGGGGGGATGTGGTTGAGGTCGTGACCCTCGACAACGGCGTTCCGGTTCCACATGCGGAAATCGTTCTGGAGGGTTACCTGACAGAGAAGAGGGCCCAGGAGGGGCCGTTTGTGGACATCACCGGCACGATGGATCTTGTGAGGGAGGAGCCTGTCATAGAGATCACGAGGATCATGATGAGGGATGACGCGATCTATCATGCGCTTCTTCCTGCAGGTGGGGAGCACAGGATGCTGATGGGCGTGCCGTACGAGCCGCTGATATACAGAGAGGCGTCAAAGGTCGTGAGGGTCAGGAACGTGCTTCTGACAGAGGGCGGATGCACATACTTCCACGCGGTTGTTCAGATAGAGAAGAGAGAGGAGGAGGATGGGCTGAGAGCCATAAAGGCCGCGATGGCAGCTCACGGGAGCCTGAAGCATGTGCTTGTTGTCGATACCGATATCGATATCCATGATCCGAGGGAGCTGGAGTATGCGATCGCGACCAGGGTCCGTGGCGATCAGGACATTTACGTGTATCCGAATGTGAGGGGAAGCACGCTGGATCCGAGATCTGTGGACGGGATAACGACAAAGGTCGGGGTCGATGCGACCGCGAAGCTGGACAGGCTCTGGAAGTTCAGGCGCGTTGCCAGACCGTGGTGAGATGGCATCCATGCGATCGAGCCTCCAGAACTGCATGGGAACAATCTCAAGATGTCTGGGACTGCGAAATTATTTTACATTGTGGCGACGTCTCAGACCCAGAACTGCATGGGAATAATCTCAAGATGGCTGGGTTGCATCCTTTCCGGGAGCTTGCGCCCCGCCTCACCATCATGTGAGCTCAGCGTCACGCCCATCAGGAATCGAGAATGGCATTCCATGCCCGGGAACCACTATCCTGGCGATGCCGGCGATCCTGTGCATGCTCCTGAGGGCGAGCACCCTGTCAACATGTATTCTCGGCGGAAGATCCTTGATGTGGTTGTCAGCGGTCGGCAGGGCATCGCCAGCGATCACCACATCCCCGCTGCACAGAACAGATATGCTGTCGAGCGTGTGCCCTGGCGTCTCCATGATCCTCACGCCCTGCGCAAGAACGCAGCCCTCGCGGAGACCTGTATGGTAGGAGAGCAGATCCGCGTTGCAGAACATATCGTTGCAGCCAGTGTGATCCTCATGCAGATGCGTGTTGACCACGATCTCTATGTCGTCTGGTGATGCTCCAGCTCTTCTCAGACCATCAAAAACCCTCTCCCGCTCATCAGCTGATCCGGTATCCACCACCAAGATCCTGTCTGAGATTATCAGCGTCACGGATGAGCTTGCGTAAAGGATGTTTCCAACCTCATCCCTCTTCAGAGAGCCCGGCTTCACGAGCACAATCTTCATGGGAATGACACCCTGGCCCATATGGTTGAATCATCTGAGAGGCGAGCTCTGGCAAACCAGCGTCAACCAGCAGTACATCTTTCCGCGGGATCATCGATCCGCTGAATCACGGGGATGGGCTGGCACCATTTCTGTGTCCAGAGAATGAGTGTCGCAGGCCGCCAGCTGATGGAGGGCGCTAGATCTCTGGATTATGCCAGATCCCACCTGCGCGCATGCAATCACAGCCTTGCTATATCCGAGGGCCTGCTCACCTCCACCTCGCTTCTGCCCATGTACTCGGAGACGCGCCCTCTCACCTGCACCCGATCGCCCGGTGACAGACTCCCTCTGACCTCCTTCGCGACCCTCGCGGGCAGGAAGATCTGCATCGGGGTTGAGTCCAGCGTGATTATGATATGACCGCCGGTGCGGGTCTCTCTGATGCTGACAATCCTTCCGCTCAGTGAGATATCATCGTCGGATCCAGAGACACCAAATGCCCAGTAAGCGACGGCCAGAGAGGAGAGGGCCATCAGAAGCAGGACTACCGCTATCTTCTCCTCCCTCTGAAGCCAGATGCCCACTGCCCCCGTAGATGTTACTTCTTGTTCTCCTTGGGACCGAACCGCTCAACCCATGCAGCATTGAGCGCCTCGAGACAGCTCTCGCAAACGCCCTTGTATGCGCCCTCGGGATTCGCAAGCGTGTGCACCTTGACCTTTATCGGTATCAGTGTCGGCTTTGCCACAGTACAGAGATCGCAGTCTGCCATAAAGAACTCCTCCTGCCAGACCTGCTGGCGCTAATACAAATTTAAGCTTTCTCTCGCTGCTGCCATCACAGCACCACATGGCCGGAGACACATGTTCTCCTCATCTTTCCGCCCGGCCAATCGGCGTGAACGCAGAGGGAAGAATCCGGGCACTCACCTCGCCACCTCACCCCCCATCACCTTTACGCCAACGCGCCTGCGTCTCGGCCCGTCCAGCTCCACAAAGAGTATCCTCTGCCACGTTCCCAGGAGAGGCATGCCACCCTCGACGGGTAGAACAACGCTGTTGCCCAGGATCGACGCCTGAAGATGAGCAGGACCATTCTCACCATGCTTATACCCTGCACCCGGCACGATATCTTTCATCTTATCGATGATATCCATTAAAAGACCGCTTTCCGCCTCGTTCACGATCACCGCTGTTGTGGTGTGGAGCGTGTACACCAGACATATGCCATCGATCACACCGCTCTCCCTGACAGCTCTCTGGACCTGGGGGGTGATATCCACCACCTCGCTGCCTCTGGTGGTCGCAATCTCTATCATGTGATTTGGATCTCAGTCTCAGATTTAAGAATGTAGTGCCGCGCCCCATGATGCTGGAAACTCAGTGGACAGACTGGGATTTCAGTGATATGAGCGCACGGCCCATCGGGTGTTTTCAGCATGCAGCTCTATTCAGCAGCCTCAGCCATTTCGTCTGCCCGATCTTACATCGCAAGGCTGATAAATTAATAGATGCAATTTATTTATGGTGATCTGATGGCTGTCATATCCCCAGAGGACATAAGATGGTTCCAGAAGAGAATAAACCGCATGCTTGAGGAGATGGGCATCGATTCTAAGGAGATGAAGAGGTTCCAGGAGCGTCTGACCGGCCTGATGGAGGAGATGGGCGAGGTCCCACCGGTAGACATCGAGGAAAGGGATGAGGATATTGTGATAACGGTCGACCTTCCCGGCGTGGACAAGAAGGATGTAGAGGTCACGATCACAGAGGATGGTCTGAGGCTTAAGGCCAGAAGGGAGCTGAAGGAGGGCAGCTACTTCCTGAGGGAGAGGCGCGGCAGCTTCGAGAGGATCATAACCCTGCCGGGCGAGGTCAAGGCCGATGAGGCGAAGGCCAAGCTCAAGGACGGCATCCTAGAGATCGTGGTGCCAAAGCTCGTATCCGCGAAGAAGAGGATCACGATAGAGTGAATGCATCTCCAGCGTCCGGAGATGAAGAGCTTATGGGGGTGCCAAGGCGCCCCCACCATGAATTACCTCGGATCTGAGAGGAGAAGCATGTGGTGCAGCTTGTCCCTCTTCGTCTCGAGGTAGTGCCTGTTGATCTCGTTAGGCTCGATCTCGAGGGGTACCCTCTCCACTATCTCCAGCCCGTATCCCTGCAGGCCCACGATCTTTCTGGGGTTGTTTGTTAGGAGCCTCATTTTCCTTATCCCGAGATCCAGGAGTATCTGGGCGCCTATCCCGTAGTCTCTCAGATCCGCTGGATATCCAAGCCTGTGGTTCGCCTCGACCGTATCGCTGCCGCCGTCCTGGAGCTCGTAGGCTCTAAGCTTGTTCGCAAGCCCTATCCCGCGCCCCTCCTGGTTCATGTAAACCAGAACGCCATTTCCGTTCCTGCTTATCATCCGCAGCGCCCTGCTGAGCTGCTCGCCGCAGTCGCACCTCTTCGACCTGAACGTGTCCCCTGTGAGACACTGCGAGTGCACCCTGACCAGGGCATCATCAGCTGCAGGATCTCCGGCCACAAGCGCAACATGACACTGCCCATCGAGCATGCTCTCGTACCCTATGGCCCTGAAGTCGCCGTATTCAGTGGGCATCTCTACCTCTGCGATTCTTCTCACAAGCCGCTCCCTT
Source organism: Methanobacteriota archaeon (assembly GCA_029553285.1). Classification (GTDB taxonomy): domain Archaea; phylum Halobacteriota; class Methanosarcinia; order Methanotrichales; family Methanotrichaceae; genus Methanothrix_B. The sequence continues at coordinate 98,334 of JAKPCO010000089.1, read as the reverse complement.
CTGATCCTGTATCTTATCAGATCCTCGATGGTCACCATCCTGAGACCGTGCTTCTCCGCGAACCTCTCGAGCTCCGGAAGACGCGCCATGGTGCCGTCCTCAGCCATGATCTCACATATCACGCCCGCCGGATACAGACCTGCGAGACGCGCCAGGTCCACCGCGGCCTCTGTATGCCCCGCGCGCCTCAGAACTCCGCCATCGAGCGCCTGGAGCGGGAATGTGTGCCCAGGGGTCGCGAGGTCTGCGCGTGTTGTGGATGGGTCTATCAGCGTCCTGATCGTCGTCGCGCGATCGAACGCCGAGATCCCGGTGGTGACACCCCGCCTGGCATCCACCGATACTGTGAACGCAGTTCCCATACTCTCCGTGTTCTGCTGCGTCATCATCGGGAGCTCCAGCTGGCGGATGCGCTCGGCGGTGAGCGGAACGCAGATCAGGCCGCGTGCATGCTTCGCCATGAAGTTGATGGCCTCCGGTGTGACCTTCTCAGCGGCCATCACCAGATCCCCCTCGTTCTCCCTGGATTCATCATCCAGCACTATCACGAACTTTCCATCGCGAATGTCCTTTATCGCCTCATCCACTGTAGAGAAAGGCATGATACTGCGGAGGTTGTGAAAAATACTTAAACTCTTGGGAGGTCCCTGAAAGAGAGAATTCTGAGATTCATTACTGGGGGCACATCGTTCAGAGGTTCAAGCCCACAACCGAGAACAATTGCGTGGTGGCTTATGCCGGTGATTCGGCAGATCGATGAGCTCGCAGAAAGATGTATTTGGTTCGCTCTTATGTGTTTAGCAACTTGGAGGTTACGCAATGTGGTTGCTCAAAGCACCCGTTCACCCTCGAGGGAGCGGATGCATGACTGGTGTCTCTTCGGGCAATTCATCAGATGGATAAGAGCGTTTTGGTTAACACTGGGGACCTGTCCGAATAAGAGTTCCTGAGCCAGATATTCGAGGCTTGAGGATGCTGATTGTTATGAGCACTTCTTCCTTATTCGGACACCTCTAACACTGGTTTGCCAGAGCTGCCTCTCCGACGATTCAACCACATGAGCCCTGCGCGTTTTAAGGCTGCTGTGTTGGATAACTTTTCCATATTTTCGTCTTTTAGATGTCGATTCCGGTCTATTTCCCATCCATTCCTGGAATCGTCTTCTGCTTACTGATTTTCAGGACATATCCAACACTGCACTGGATGCTCAATATCCTGCCCCAGATCTGAGCATCTGTAAATATCCGTCAGATATTTGGCAGAGATCAATCATCTGGGAGGCGGATGTCGCCCAGAGTGAAGATGCCAAAACAGCCCCCTGAGGTGAGGCGCAGGAACTTCTCAGAGGTGGCTCTCGGATACAGCAGTGAGGATGCGCTTCGCGAGGCTGATAGATGTCTGGGGTGCAAGAAGCCAGGATGTGTCGAGGGCTGTCCTGTCGGCGTCGAGATCCCGCAGTTCATAGATGCGCTCAGAAGGGGCGATGCTGACGAGGCACTCAGGATAATCAAGCGCAGGAACAGCCTGCCCGGGATATGTGGCAGGGTCTGCCCTCAGGAGGAGCAGTGCGAGAGCAGGTGTGTTCTCTCAAAGAATGACGAGCCTGTCGCGATAGGGAGACTCGAGAGATACGCAGCCGACTTCGGTCATGATGACAGGGGATTCGGGGAGAACACAAAAAGCACAAGAGGAAAGAGCATCGCGATCGTCGGCTCCGGTCCTGCAGGGCTCACATGCGCAGCGGATCTCGCACTGATGGGTTATGAGGTGACGATATTCGAGGCTCTGCACGAGGCTGGTGGGGTTCTCACCTATGGGATACCGGAGTTCAGGCTGCCCAAGAGCATTGTGAAGAGGGGGGTCGATTACGTCAGGTCCCTGGGGGTCAGGATAGAGCTCGACTCTGTCGTGGGGAGAACTGTGAAGGTCCAGGATCTTCTCAGAAGATACGATGCCATCTTCCTGGGCATAGGCGCTGGAGCCCCGAGATTCCTGAACGTCCCTGGCGAGAACCTCGGAGGGATATACTCTGCGAATGAGTATCTCACAAGAATCAACCTGATGAAGGCATACATGTTCCCCGATTTCGATACCCCGATAAAGAGAGGCAGGAAGGTTGCGGTCGTCGGTGGTGGCAACGTCGCCATGGATGCGGCCAGATCCGCTCTGCGGCTCGGGGCGGACGAGGTGCATATCGTCTATCGGAGATCTGAGGCTGAGATGCCCGCGAGGCTTGAGGAGATCGAGAACGCAAGGGAGGAGGGCGTGATCTTCGATTTTCTCACGAATCCGGTCGGGTTCAAGGGCGATGGGATGGTCAGAGCGATGGAGTGCATCAGGATGGAGCTCGGTGAGCCGGATGCCAGCGGCAGGAGAAGACCTGTCGAGAAGAAGGGCTCCGAGTTCAGCATGGAGATCGATACAGCGATCATAGCCATCGGCACGATTCCAAATCCCCTCGTGCTCAGAAGCGTTCCAGGTCTCAGAACAACAAGATGGGGCACTGTGGACGTGGATGAGAGAGGAAGAACATCGATCGAGGGGGTGTGGGCAGGGGGGGATATAGCGACTGGAAGCGCAACCGTGATAAGCGCGATGGGCGCGGGGAAGAGGGCGGCATACGACATCGATTCATGGCTCAGGGACGGCAGAGACTGGCGGCCCTAGCTCCACGATCCTGCCCTCCATGACATCCTTTTCTGTGATGTTTACGAGCGCCACAGCCCCCCAGCCATCGGTGGATGGCGTGATCTCTACAACCTGATACGGCCCCGCAGCTTTTATGCCATAAGCGCCCTCAGTCGAGTACGGCACCCTGATCTCGTAGCTCCCGTTGCGCGGGACAGCGTAGTTCACGTACTGGAAGGACCTGCCCAGGTTCGAGCTGAGGTTCAGGACAGCGACAATGATCCTGTCATCATTTGCTCTCCCCCTGATGACCGCTCCAGGGACGTATTCGAAGATCTTGACCATCGCTGCTGGCTTCCCACCATAAGGCCCCGCAAAGCTCCTCGACTCGTGGATGAGACGGAAGTGCTCCATGTAGCTGCAGTCATCGAGATGCAAACCCGCCAGAATGGTTCTGTTGAGCCGCTCCAGATTGTGCACGGTCATCACCCCGTCTTTTGCGTCGATCATCTGATATGTGGACGGATCCTCGCCGAGCCAGCTGCATATCGCCTGGAGCTTTCCATAGATCATGGTGAGATCCGTGATCACGTACCTGGCACGTCTGTCGTTCAGAATCCTCACAGCCGATTCCTCTTCCTCGGATAAGAAGAACCTCGACCCCTCCACGACCCCTGTCTGGAAGTTGTTTGCAACCACCGGCCGCTCTCCTATGTAGACTATCCAGTTTCCGTAGTCCCACCAGCACATCACGCCATACTCAGGGATCTGGAACGGCTCCTCGAAGTGACCTGTCTGCGGGGTGCTGTTCCTCAACCATTCGAGCGACTCGACCCAGTCCTGGGTGATCGCAGGCTCAGAGCTGACTATTCCGGGTAGATCCATGATGGGAAGAGCTATCATGATGGCAAGGGCCGCTCCAGCGATGAACCTGCGCGAGGGGTATGATCTGATCCAGATGATCGCCCTGATGAGCAGCAGAGCCATCAGTATGGGCCCTACTGTTGATGAGACGTAGATGAACCTCTTCTGGCCGAATGTCAGGGCGAGCGCCAGGACTGCCCAGATCAGGAGGAGCAGTCTTGCATCCCTCTTAACACCCCCTGTTATGGTCTCATGGAGGAGAAGAGCTGCTCCCAGGATGTAGAGGAGAATCCAGAGCGTCAGCAGCGTGAAGGGGTCTGTATTGACGAAGAGCGGCTCAGCCTCTGCTATCTTTCCTGTCATCCCTCCCCCGATCAAGTAGACCATGGCGCTTTGGAGCCGGCTGTGGTTGATGAGTATGATTATAATAGCAAACGCGGTCAGGGACGCCGGCAGAACGATCCATGGGAGATTCTTCCTGAGAGCCAGCTGCTGTGCGATGGCTGTCACAAGAACGGTTGCGGTGATGATCAGGATGGCAAGAAAGGATATGTGCAGCCAGCTGCTGAAGCCGAATGGCAGGACAAGAGCAGATGCGACGGCAAGGCTCATGAGCAGAGGCCTGTAATCGAAGGCGCTGCCACCCCTCAGGCTGAGAATGGCCCGCAGAACTGCAAATGATGGGATGATTAGAAGGTAAATCGGTGCACCTGCCCAGGTATAGGCGAGAGCTGCCACTGCGATACCCGCGCATATGCTCCATATGTACCCCCCTCTGAGCGTGTACAGCAGGAGCAGCACTATCAAAGAGAAGAGGAGCACCTCAAGGCTGTGGTGATCCGGAGAGCCGAACGACGTCCTGATCACGCTGTAGGGGCATACAGCCAGGAGGAGTGCCGAGATCAGAGCGGTTCTCCCATCAAAAACCTCTTTCGCGATGGCGTAAACAACCACCACAAGAATGCCGCCCAGGATTGGGGAGATCACCGCTGCGACCGTCTCCACAGAGCCCTCACCGATCAGAGGTGCTGCAACATGCGCAAGGGCCGCAACGGCGATGTCGAAGAGAGGAGGCCATGATATCTCAAGGCCATGAGGGTAGTTTATGTACGAATCGAACCAGAGCGTGTGTGGAAAGTGGTGGAATGTGTAAAAGATCCTTCTGAGATGGTAGTACTCATCATAACCGTCGAAGATTATATCGCCCCTGTACAGTGCAGGAGCAAGCCGTATGGCCAGGCTGAGCATAACAGCGATCGCAAGAGGTGCAGCATCTCTTCGGTTCATAGAACCTCCTGGGGTGCAGAGCAGCGTAAACTCCGGTCTTCAGACCCTATTAGTTGATGCGAATCGTCCAGATGGTTATCAACTCTCGCTGTTATTAGCAGGAGGTTGATAATCTTTTAGGTCTGGGCTCTCCACATCCTGATGCAAAGATGGCCATACAGGCTGCTCTGTAAGGAGCACAGGGTTAAAGATTGCACATTAATAATGTTATTAAAAGTATATAAATTTTTCATGATATGCTGATAGGAATCCTCATATCCATTGGCCACAATGGACAGGGTGATGTCCAATGTCAGGTAACATATGCTATGCTGGATGTTTGCTTTTGGTGATCTGTCTTCTCACCCTCGCGGAGGGGAGCGTGGTCGTAAATGAGTTTGAGCTGAATCCGCCATCTGACCAGCCGTATGCGGTGGAATGGATCGAGCTCTTCAACCCCGGTGATGAGGATGTGGATATCGGAGGATGGCAAACGGTCATCATCTCCACGGTGCCCGGGGAGTCAGGCGCACAGTTCCCATGGTCCGGAACCATCACAGTGCCTGTGGGAACGGTCCTGAAGGCAGGCGAGTACAGGGTCCTCACCGGCGACCAGAGATGGGATCACGGATTCAACGCGACCGTAATACTCTATGACCAGGTGGGCAATGAGGTTGACAGGACGCCAATGCTGACGGACGACAGGGATGATGGCTCAGACTGGTCCAGGTATCCAGATGGTATGGACACAGACAGAACCTCTGACTGGGCGTACATCCCATCGACGAGGGGCAAGCCGAACGTCCTGCCCTACTGAAAGGGCGTTTCAGACAATGGATAGAAGCTCAGGCGGCGGGGATCGCATATTCCGGCCGGTGATCAGGCAGTTCGACCTTAAGGATCTGCCATCCATTATGGAGATAGACAGGGAGGTCGGGGGTGGTTACAGCCCGGAGCTGTTCATGACGTTCCACGAGTACCACCCCCAGACTATGCTCGTCGCCGAGGTCGCCGGGGAGGTCGTGGGTGTTGTGATAGGTTTCAAGCACACACCACTCGAGGGGAGGGTATTCTGGCTCGCTGTGAGGTCTGCCTACCAGGGGCGCGGCATCGGGAGGAGCCTGCTCTCTGCGATTCTCCGTCTGTTTAGCAGGCTCGGCGCGGTGAGCGCAACGCTAGAGGTCAGAATAGGGAACAGAAGGGCGCAGAGCCTCTATTCATCCATGGGCTTCGTGGTTGATAACGTGATCCCCAGCTACTACTCAGATGGTGAAGCAGCCCTGATAATGCGCAAGATCTTGTGAGGCGATCTGGCGGCTCAGACCGATGCGCACCGGCATGCGCTGAGTCTCCGACCTGTGCTGAATCTTCGACTTCAGGTACATTATCTGAAATTCTTCTCAGAACAAAGATCGTCTCGTCTCTGTCAGCTCTGCTCTCTCCCCTTCGTGTAGATCACGTCCAAGAGATGCGAATCAGACCTGCTTCGTATCATCCTGTCGATGATCGCTGGGAGTCCGCGGGTGTGCACCCTGCTCAGGACGCTGTTTATCACCACCATCTCCCCGACTTTTATCCGGTCGGTCTCGTTATCAGATGCAGGGAGTATGGCCTCGCCAAGTGGAGATTTCGATAGCGCATCTGGCTTGGAGCTGTCGAGCGGAACGATCCTGAAGTACTTCCTGGCGAAGAGCGGTCTTGAGCTTCCACCCTCAAGCCTGGAGAGCAGAACCCTGTCCTCGAACGGTATCAGATCGGTGTTCTCGACTATCGCCTCACGGTTCAGCCCGAGCTCCCCGGGATCCAGCTCTGAGGATCTCCCACCAACAGGCGTGACGTACCAGTGCCTGAGCGTCTCGATCGGATAAGGATAGGTGAGACATCTCATGATACCATGATCGATATGGCGATAGATAAAACTATTGCCGGGGGACGCCCTCGCCCTCCAGATTCCGATGCATAACCAAAATCCATATATAAGAAAACTTTAAAATTAAGTTTAGCCTATTTCAAAAAGGAGGCTTCCATGTTCCGCAGTACTTTGTATCTCACGGTGGGCTTTGTGATACTGATTGGGGTCGCATCATCATACGATTTTGGTTCGAAGGTGGATAACGCCTCACCAGATCTGGGTTATCCTCTGGTCGACTTTGGCGGATCCCAGGTGCCGATAGACATAGGATACTGGGATGTCGGGCCGAATCCGCAAATCTTCGATGAAGAGGACATGGTCTACCTGCACTTCGGAGGCGCAGTTCCTACTACGATCAATGCGAACGATATTCGTCTGACAACCAGATCAGACCTGGGACTGAGCGCGGGCACCAAAGTGATAGCAAGTGACATCGATTGCGACAAGCCACTGAAACCTCTGCCAGCACCGCCGCTCACAGCAGGCATATACTTTATGGATCTGTACGGCTCTTCTCCCGGATACGATTTCAATGATGCGATATATCTCAAGACCCTGCTTCCAGCCGGAATCACGGCGACAAATGACGTGCGACTGAGCGATATAGTTCATTACGATAGCACTGTTCTGCCTGCAGGTACTAGGGTTCTGGATTATCACGCGGACCATAACAGACTCATAATCCCGATGATAATCGGATTCCCGATCTATCCGCCCGTCTGGCAGCAGAGCATAGCGACGATCAGATTCTACAACGCAAATGGCAACACGATGAATGGCATACCGATCTACGATTACAATGATGATGTGTACATAGACGTCCCGTTCTCGCCGCTATCGCCCGGAGTCGTCTCGGTCAACGATGTGCGTCTGACTGTGTAAAGCGGCCAGAGCCAGGTCCTGCAGCCATATCAAGCTGCAGGACCTGCTCTCTGTGCACAGTGCATCAGGGCATTCAGAGGAGCGCGTGGAGACAAAAGCGAGGTCAGAGGCTGCCACTACAGCCCTGGGGACAAGCAGCTTGTTTTTAAGTGGGCTGCCCTGCGGCGCCATCCAACCGACGCAGCTCGAAGATCTTTACGGGCTGGTCGTTGAAGGGAGGGACTGAACAGCAGGAGCGAAATCGCCATCATGCTCCTCTCGGGCCGAGAACCTTTCTGAGGAACAGACCCGGTCCCTTTTGCGGCTCTCTCCCGGGTGCAGGTCCTTTAACCGGATGCCCGATCATTACTATCGGGGTGCTGACGCCGCCGTGCCTCGACCTTCTGGGCCTGATGTTCACCACGATGGGCCTCTCGATCTCATTGCTCACGATCATAGCCGTCCCTGGAGGCAGCCTCTTGATCTCCTCCTCCAGCTCGGAGCTCATACCCTCCAGCCCCTTCGATAAAGCCTTGAGGTCATTTGGATTCGTCACGCGCATTATTATCTGGGTGTTGCACTGGGAGAGAACGTTCTTATCGACCCTCGCAGGCCTCTGGCTTATGATCATCAGACCCATGCCAAACTTGCGCCCCTCTGCAGCGATCGTTCTTATTATGGATGTTGACGCTGCCTTGCCCGTTCCCCTCTCAGGTATGTAGTTGTGTGCCTCCTCTACGACAACCATCCCTGGGCAGACCCTTCCAAGCTTTCGGGCCTCGAACAGGTCTGTGAGCAGCTTTGCAACTATCATCGGCTGCATCTCCTGTGGGACTCCGGTCATGTCGATCACAGACGCATGGCCCCGCTGGAGGAGCTCCTCAGGCCTCGTTGGCTCCCCTGAAAAGATGCCCATCTCGAGAAGCTGCTCGAGCTGCCCGATCAGCGTCCACTTCGACTTGGACGTGGACCTCTCAACCTGCTTTATTATATCCTCAAGATCGTAGCTCTCCCTCTCTGATCTCAAAGAAGCTATCGCCTCGTAGAGAAGAGCCACAGATCCATTGGTCGGGTCGTCAGGAAGCATCCTGGCTATATCCCTGGCAGAGAGGTTCAGTCCATCGAACCTGAACGGCCTGTCCGCCCTCGGGTTTACCGCAAGATTCGCTGGAGTGTACACAGTTATGTTGTAGCCCTTTGGCTTAACCCCGAACCTGCCGAAGTCTCCTTCCCTGTTCGGGTACCTCATCGAGCCGTACTCGCCGTGCGTGTCTATCACGAGAAGAGCCACACCCTTATCGAGCAGCTCCTCCAGGATCACGGCGGCAGTGTACGATTTGCCGCTGCCGGTCTTGGCCAGAACGCTGCAGTGTTTCTGCACAAGCGTGTTGGCATCGAGCTCCACCCTGAGATCGTGCCCTTTCAGGACGCCTATGTACATATCGCCTTTTGCCAGCCCAAGTGCAGCAGCTATCATCCTCTCATCTGCTGCATAAACCTCTTCTCCGGGCCTGGGCGGCGTTGCAGGCGATCTTATGCGACCGTCTGAGGGCACTCCTATAACACGTGCATCTGCAACGACCCACTCCCTGCACGTCTGTGTGCAGCCCCTCTCCATGTGGGCGATGCTGTACGCGGTGTTCGATCTCCTTATCTCCTCAACCTGGGCGAGTATCCAGCTCTTGCCCTCGCCCCTGACTTTAACATAGTCTCCCCTGCCCACAGCGCCGTGGATCATGAATTTGAACTGCAGTGGGCTGGTCTCACCCACTATTACACCAACAGAACCTCGCAAGGATCATCACCGCTGCTCAGCTACTCCCTCTGGTAAATCTGTGCTTCACCTTAATTATATTTTCTCTATAAAGAGGTCAGGCCGTGGAGGTCAGCTCCCTGAGCTTCCTTATCGACTCCATCGCCTTGGCAGACTCCTTCAGCTTCTGATCCTCAAAGTGTTTTATGATCTCGTCTATCGAGACCTTGAGGGTGTACACCTTCATGGGCCTGCCCTTGCCCTCGCCCTTGACATCGCGCTCCTCGATCCAGCCGTTCTGTCTGAGAAACCTCATCCCTATGCTGACCTCCGGCTGCCTCAGCCCCGTGCCCATCTCGATCTCCCTCGAAGAGACCTCCTTTGCGTTTGAGAGGTATGTGACCAGAGCCGCGACATTCCTCTGCACACCGAGGCTTCTCAGCGCCTCGATGAACTCCAGATCCCGATCGTCCAGCACCTTTACAGTGTAATCCTTCATCCACGACCACCATTAACCAAAGAGCTTTTACATATAATAGAAATAACGTAATCATATAAATAATTTGTTTTGAAACTTGTAGATATTTATAGAAAGTGTGCATCTGCATATCATTGATGCGCGACTGCAGCGTATCGGCATGCTCCCCTGCAGTTCATAATCAGGAGTCTGTCGTGGGATCGGCACTGAAGGTCATCCCGGAGATCACCGCTCTACAGCATTAATACTTCTGATCTTGTAGGCATATTCGCGGCCCGCTTTCGTTGTGCACTTCATCGAGACCCGGAGCTTTCGGTCATGTACCCGAGATTCGCGCGCTCAATCCGCCCAGACTCATGAGAAATCTCGTCAGCTCTCGAGTCCAGCGATCCCGTTCGGGTATTCGATCCTGCTGGTACGAAAATATGCCCAGCCCATTTTATCCACATGGGCGAGCTTGCGTCATGAGCGTTTTTCTGGAGTGTCCAAGCTCTCTCCTCAGCGCCACGGGTTAAAGTTATATACAAAACCCCTGATGAATCATTGACATACAATGGCGTTATGTGGGATTGCATACGCTTGTTGCAGGGAGGACCGAACATGAGAATTATATGCGATGCACTGCTCCTGATGGTGGTTTTATCTGCAATGATGCTCACAGCCTCCTCTCAGGAGGATTTGCAGGTTGCTCAGGGATATGATGTGGACCAGTACTTCAAGCAGAAGCCGACATATGATATACAGCAGTTCGTCAAGACCAGAGATACATATGATGTTGAGGTGTACTTCAGGCAGAAGCCGCTTTATGATGTGCAGGCGTACTTCAAGCAGAAGCCGGCCTATGATATACAGCAGTTCGTCAGGACCAGGGATACATACGACATAAGGCAGTACTTAACAAATCCTCCATACCATACAGTTCCAACAAGCCCTTAGGCCAAGCAGCTGTGTAGCCGGCTGAGATCGCTCCTGTGGGTCTCCCGGAATAATTTTGGCCCCGGATTCCACTTTTTGGTCATGCGGATACAAGGGGGCAGCATGTCTTCGTTGAATCGATCCGGACGCTCTCATGTGCGCAGCAACTTGCATGCAATGTGGCCGCTGAAAGCATTCATTCGTCGAAACGATCGCATGACCCCACCCCTTCGGGAAGGTCATCAAATTGATAAAGGCGGATCTGGAATGAACGGCCCTCAAACGTGTTTGTCTTAAACAGGATATCGAAATGGATATCCAGAGGACCACTAGTCTTTGTGCTGCGCATCACAGCTTGGTTGATGGCTGTGAAACAGTTATTGCTCTCGCGCTTGTCCACACATCATGGTAGACCACAGAGCCTGTGCTTAAGCCCCCCATCAAAAACGCTGAGCATATGCATTCAAAGGTTTCGGGCTCCACAAAAGATCATTACAGTAGATAAATTTAAATATAATCAATGAACCAGTTTCTCTGGAGGGGGTGGCTCTGAGATACAACTGGGCTGGCGATACGATCGTCAGGGATACAATAGTCTGGAGCAAGAGGGCTGTTCTGGGGAATGAGAACGTCTTCATCCCCACAGATATAAGGGAGTGGATATCGTACCCGGACAGCGAGGTCATAAGGCTCGCCCTTAAGGAGATGGATCTCCCGGCATCCAGGGCGGCAGGGACGTTCGATGAGAGGGCCTGGAAGGTCTGGAAGTATGTGGCTGAGAATGTCGAGTACGTCTCCGATAAAAAGACGTTCGGCATGCCCGATTTCTGGCTCTTTCCGGAAGAGACGCTGACGCTGCGCAGGGGAGACTGCGAGGATTCATCATTTCTGCTTGCCACACTGATGATCGCCAGCGGAATAAGCGAGCACTGTGTCAGGGTGGTGATCGGGAAGGTCGTCACGGGCAGCACAACATACGGCCACTGCTGGGTGGTCTACCAGAACGAGAGCGGCACATGGTGCCTGCTTGAGAGCACCCTGAACTCGGTCCCGCAGAGGCTGCCTCCCGCAGATCCGTTCACAGAGCCGGAAAGCAGGGACAGGTATGAGCCACAGCTCTGCTTCAACCGCAACCACATGTGGTCCATAGCGCCCGGCGAGATGCGCCTCTCAGAGTACATCAACTCCAGGGAGATCTCCGGCGGGTACCGTCCTAAGAGCCCAGAGATCTGAGCCGCGCCTCGATTCCCCGCCAGTGCGACCCCTGCCAGTAGATCTTTCCGCACCTGGAGCACATCCATCTCCCGTTCCCCATATCGAGGAGCTCGCCATTGCAGATGGTGCACCTCTCCGGGTTGAGACCGAGGTTGATGCCCCTCTCCTGCACCTCTCTCAGCTGGTCATCGATATGAGAGGATCTTATGAGAATGCATCTCACTCCGGCCCTCTCACAAAGCTCTGCCAGAGACCTGTCGCGCGTGAGCAGCGTTCTCCTATCCCCTGCCTGCGCGATGAGATCGCCATCGCTCATAGACCTGGGATTCTCCACATCGTGCCCCGCAAGCCTCAGCCATCTTCCCAGGCGCATCAGCATGTGATCCACCACAAACTCAGCCGTAGAGAGACCTCCGCAAGCAAACGAATGTAATGTCTATAAAGGCCTGCACCAGATATATAGCCATCTGAATCAATCGTTCTCCGGATGAGAAGGGTTGCTTGGGGGATAACCGGCGGCGGCCAGTACCTGGCCGAGAGCGTGAAGGCGATGCGCGAGGTCGCGGCCCGGAACAGAGTATGCACATTTGTATCAAGAGCGGGCGAGGAGGTTCTGCGCATGTACGGGCTGCTTGATGTACTCCAGGAGATCTCCCGAGGAGGCTATCTGGAGGAGATCTTTTTGGAGAGCGAATCTGGAAGGAGCTTTCCGATGACTGGAAGGCTCATGCTGGGCAGGTTTGACATGCTCCTGATCGCGCCCGCCACATCGAACACCGTGGCGAAGATCGCATGCGGGATCTCGGACACGATCGTCACAAATGCGGCCGCGCTGGCTGAGAAGGCAGAGGTGCCGGTGCTTGTGCTCCCGACTGATCTCAGGGAGGTTGTGACGAGAGCGCCATATGCTGTGAACCGGGAGGTGTGCAAAGGATGCGAGATCTGTCCTCCGCAGACAGCCTGCCCTCAGGGTGCGATATCAGGCGATGACATTCGCTCCATAGACCTGATGCTGTGCGATGGCTGTGGTACGTGCCTTCCTCTTTGCAGCAGCGGTGCGATAGATGCTGTTAGGATGAATGTCAGGCGGAGAGGCATCGATCTGAGGAACATCGAGATCCTCAGGGAGAGGGGCTACGTTATCCTCGAATCGCCTGAGGAGATACCAGAGGCTGTTGAAGGTGGAGTTTTCAAGAGGAATAATATGCATGGATCTGAATGATCCGTTCGCTCTTTCTGTTTGGCAACTTGGAGGCTGTGTGGTCTGGCTGCTGTAATCATTCACGCTCTTTGTGCGCAGCAACTTGCATGCAATGTGGTCGCTGAAAGCATTCATTGCCACACTTTCGACTACGTCGAGGGTAAGTCGAAACCTCCCCTAATGGGATGGGTCTTCTGCCTGCCTTCCCATCATCGATGATGGGATCAGGATGATTCATTCCTGACCCTCTCGATATCCCTCCTGAGACCATCGCTCATGCTCACCCCGTCGAGGCTCTGCTTCGCCAGGCTCTCGAGCGTTGGTCTATCATACTTTATGCCATCGAGCCTAGCACCGCGCAGATCGACATTTGTAAATCCTACCGAGTAAAGCTCCGAGTCCCGCAGGTCTGCCCCGGAGAGGCTTGTGTTGGTGAGATACACACCTGTAGCCCGTATTCTCCTCAGATCCGCCATGCTCAGATCTGAGTTCTCCAACATCACGCCCCTCATGATGGCATTTCTCATCTTCGCAGACCTCATCACAGCATTCGACACGTAGAGGGCCTCAAGGCGGCATCCGGACATATCAGCACCGCTGAGGTCCGCCTGTCCGAAATTGACGCCGTGAATCACGAGCTCCGGCATTTTCACGCCTATGAGAATCGCCCCACTGAAGTCCGCATCATCCAGCCTCGCATTCGTGAGATCCGCTCCAGACAGGTTTGCCCTCAGGGCATACGCCTTTACGAGATCTGCGCCGCTCAGGTCTGCGCCGCTCAGATCTGCCCCGAAGAGCTCGGCTCTTGTGAGAAAAGCTCCGGATAACCTGCTGTCTCTCAGATCCACCCAATTCGCCCGCGCGCCGAGCATGTTTGCCCTTGTTAAAATCAAATCATGCATCCTCGCCTGGGTGAGATCTGCACCGACCAGCCTGGCACCGCTCATATCCGCGCCCTCAAGCACAGCACCGCTCAATATGGCGTTCGTGAGGTCCGACTCCCTCAGATCCGCCCCTGAAAGATCTGATTCTGAAAAATCAACGCCCCGAAGGCTTGCTGAGGCCAGAGTTGCCCGTGCCAGATCTGCGCTGAAGAGCATGGATGAGTCGAGCCTGGCACCGCTCAGATTCGCCCCGCGCAGATCTGTAAACAGCATGCAACACCTTCTCATATCCGTGTTTGAGAGGTCTGTGAACGAGAGATTCGCGCCCGAGATGTTGGACCGCATCATAACCGCGCCTGTAAGCTTGGAGCTGGTCAGATCCGCGTCTCTCATCACAGAGTCCTGCATCGATGTGCTTCTCAGATCTGAGTACCTGAGAGATGCGCGTGTGAGGTCAATGCCATTGAGGTCTGAGCTGCTCATGTTCACGCCTGATAGATTCGCGTCTCTGAGGGTGGCACGGTAGACGAATGCGTTCCGGAGAAAAGCTCCGCTCAGATTACACCCCTCCATCTTGGTGCCGTTCAGATCTGCCCCATCCATCCTGGCGCCGACGAGAGTCGCCCCGCTGAGCCTGGCGTTCTCCATCTCTGCCTCTGTGAGATCGGCGCGGCTGAGATCGCTTCCTATCATGTTTACACCGATGAGCTTTGCACCTCTCAGCCTGGCCTCACGCAGATCTGTGTTGTGTATATCAGCGCCCTCGATATCCGCGCCGGAGAGGTCTGCAAGGCTCAGGTTCGCGTCGTATATCATGCTGTACCTGAGATATGCTCCGGTCAGGTTCGAGCCGCTCAGATCCGAGCCGTTCAGGTACGTCTGGTTCAGGCTCGCGCCGCTCATGTTGTGCCAGCTGAGGTTCATGTGGCTCAGATCTGCTCTGTCATGGAACGGCTGGTTTATTATGATGCTGCCAGCGGGCAGAGATCCGGGGGAGATGCTGAATCTGCGAAGCTCGACCATATCGAACATGTAAACATTTGGACTGTTATCGATTATGGGTATGCTATCCGGATCTGCGCCCCGGAGTATGCGCGCTGCGATCTCTGCGGCCCTCCCTCCCTGCGCCTTTCCACTGCTGAGGTTGCCTCCAACTATGCCATGACCCAGGCACATCTTCCACACACCATAGACAGGCACAGGACTGGCCTGCCGGAGAAGCTCGGCGCTCTCCTCATAGGTGAAGACCCCTCCGGCGCGATCCCGGTTGAAAGTAAGAAGAAGCACAAGCGCATCAGGGCCGAGCCTGGATACATTCTCACAGAGCTCGTCTGCCGTCACATTATCAAGAACCTCAAAGGTGAGATTGAACTTTGGTATAACACCCTCCAGGATCCTCCTGTTTGCCCTTCCTGTAGTGGTGTTGTCATTCACGACCACTATTTTATCTGCAGATGGATGAAGCCTGAGCATGAGAGCGATCGTATCCTCGATGCTCACGTTCAGGAGAACCCCTGTGAATCCACTGACATTGCTCAGCATCTCAGGCCTGAAGTCCTTCACGCCGCAGAAGACCACTGGAACACCTGGAAAGAGCTCGTCCCTGTTCTTCAAAAGAAACCTGAACGCATCATCATCTGAGGATATGATGACATCAAATTGTCTGTCACCGTATCTCTCAGCGTACAGCCTCTTCAGAAACTCCATTCTGGACTCGTTCAGCTGGACCTTCTTGGAGTCCATGTACTCAACCGTGAGATTCGCATCCGGCGCATCGATCGCCAGCCTGAGGCGCACGCCATTGGTGACATCATCTGTCCAGGCCATGCCAGGGTTGTAGGAGTTCAGAAGAAGCACCTCGCTCGCTGGAGCAGCGCCTGCGGTCGTGAGGAGGATCAGAAGAACGGCAAACAGGAGATGTACCCTCATGGACAAACACCTGTGAATACTACCGAAAAGAGAGTATTAAGACTTTTCCAGGCAGAGTGATACGACAGTTATCACACCTGGCTCAAAGGCGCTCATCCCCCGCCGAAAGGATATCCTATGCAGAGTTTTGGTTGTGTACTCAGATCACTGATCCTGGCAGCAGGTGACATCACAGGATTTGTGAGCTGTTATGCCAGTGAGTGCTGATTCCTGGAATTCCATTCAGCGATTCGAGCAGGCGACCAGATTTTCTGCTGGTGGATCCAGATCGGTCGGGTCGTGCATTCAGATCACTGAAACCAGCAGCATATGGCATCGCAGGATTTGCGATCTGTTATGCCGGTATATGCAGATTCCGGAATTTCCATTCAGCGATCCGAACACACGACCGATGCATGCCGTCAGTGGGATTCAGCATCGTGCCGGTGCACTCAGATCCCTGACAGCCTGCTCAGCTATTCCAGACACCACCGATTCCTTGGGATCCATTCGGCGAATCTGGCCCGTGAATCTGCATTGGGAGCGGTTCACCTTTTGCTCGATAAGAGCAATATTGCTTCGATCACCAAATTTATATCCGGGAATGGTCCATAGAATGACAAATTCAACCCGGGTGAGCCATATTGAGGATAAGAGTGGTAAGCTCCAAGAGCGAGATAGAACGACTGAACGGGGATGAGCTCTTTGTGCACCTCGCATTCAGGGCATCGAATGCGGACATCTTCAGGCTTCTCCAGAGATGCCCCCAGCTCAAGGCGATACAGGTGCCCGCATCTTACTATCGGACGCTCTCACAGGCCGGCAAGATGTTTCTGCAGATCCACGGGATCTCCCTTATAGAGGGCGATGTATGGGGCCACAGGAAGGATCTGAGCGAGTACCTGATAATAGATGAGCAGGATCTGCGGAGGATATCAGAGCTCATGAGCTCGGGTATGAGCCCAGAGGATATCGCAGAGAGCCTCTCTGAGGATCTGAAGGTCTCACCCGGACTGGTGAGGTTTATAGGCGAGACTCATCGCTCATCATAGACATACAGATATCGAGAACCTCCGGCACGCCCTCTCCTGTGAGCGTTGATATCCTGATGCCATCTGTGGGATGCTCAGATGGTATATCCGACTTGTTGTATGCCACAACGACGGGCAGCTCCAGCCAGGTCTGTATCTCCTCAAGGAGCCTGAGCTGGGCATCGAGCGGGTAGCCGCAGTGGCCTGTCGGATCTATGAGAAAGAGCACGACTCCTCTGAGGTGCCGCATGGCAGCGATCGCCTGCCTCTCGATCTCGTTCCTCTCAGATAGCGGCCTGTCGAGAAGCCCTGGTGTATCCACGATCTGATATTTCTGATCCTTCCTGTTGATGTGACCGACGATCAGGCCCTGTGTTGTGAAGGGATAGCTGGCGATCTTCGGCCTGGCCCTGGTGACCATGGCGAGAAAGCTGGACTTCCCGACATTCGGATAGCCTGCGATTATTATCGTGGGAAGGGAGGGGTCTATGCCGGGAATCTCCCTCAAACGCGCTGCTGCCTCGTTCAGAAAGACGAGATCCTCATCGATTGATCTGAGAACAGATGCCATTCGCCCAAGAGCAGATCTCATCTCCTCAGCGCCCCTGGGGCTCCTCATGTAGTCTCTTGATATCCTGCGTATCTGCTTTGAGGCCCACCCCACCCTGGAGAGTGATACACGGAGCCTGTCCACACCGGCCACCGCATCCACGAGATCGTAGTAGAACTCAGGCAGTTCCTCAAACGTTGGAAACCTCCTGACGATTGATGAGAGAGAGGTGGCCAGGACCCCGCCAGCTGTGCCGACAAAGGCCGCATCATTCCCTGCAGCTTTCACAGCCTTTGAGCCGCGCCTGAAGGCCCTGTCGATGAGCTCCTGTGCATCCGGAACCGTAGACAATCTTTCGAACATTCCTGGTGCCAGGAGGTTGACCTGATGAGATAAATGGTTTTCGAAAGCTTTATATACCAGTGGTGCTCTTATTCCTGCTGAGGTGAACTATTGAAGAGGCTGGGAACAGCACTCCATGTGGTTCAGAATAAACTTATTGTTCGCAGGGATGCAGCCGATCCTCCAAAGATTGGATCTGTGGTTGTTGATCGAAAGAGCACAAAGATCGGTAAGGTCTCGGATATCTTCGGTCCTCTGGAGAGGCCGTATGTTATCGTCAGACCCGCCAGAGGAGTCGACGCGACGGTTCACGTCGGAAGCATGCTCTATGTGGAATCTCCCAGGAGAGATGGTAAGTGGAAGAGATAGAGAGAATTAGAGAGATAGAGCGCACAGAGCAGGAGAAGATAAAAGAGCGCATCAAGCTCCAGCGCGAGAAGGAGAAAGAGGAGGAGCTTGATAAGTATACTGTAGAGTGTCCCGAGTGCGGAAGTCGTGCTCTGGTCAGGGACTATGAGAGAGCGGAGCTTGTATGCTCTGACTGCGGCCTGGTCATAGACGAGAACTTCATCGATCAGGGTCCTGAGTGGAGGGCATTCGATCACGATCAGAGGATGAAGAGATCAAGGGTCGGCGCCCCGATGACATACACAATACATGACAAGGGTCTCTCCACGATGATCGACTGGAGGAACAGGGACTCGTACGGGAAGACGATATCTTCGAAGAACCGCGCCCAGCTCTACCGCCTGAGGAAGTGGCAGAGGCGCATAAGGGTCAGCAACGCCACAGAGCGCAACCTCGCATTCGCCCTTTCGGAGCTCGACCGAATGGCGTCCGCCCTCGGCCTCTCCAGAAACGTGAGGGAGACCGCGGCTGTGATCTACAGGAGAGCTGTCGAGAAGAACCTGATCCGCGGCAGGAGCATAGAGGGCGTCGCGGCTGCTGCGCTCTATGCTGCGTGCAGGCAGTGCAACGTGCCGAGGACGCTCGATGAGATCGCCGAGGTCTCCAGGGTGAGCAGGAAGGAGATCGGAAGGACATACAGGTTCGTATCGCGCGAGCTCTCGCTCAAGCTCATGCCAACGAGCCCGATCGACTACATCCCCAGATTCTGCTCCGGGCTCAACCTCAAGGGTGATGTCCAGGCGAAGGGCATAGAGATCCTCAGACAGGCCGCAGAGAAGGAGCTCACGTCAGGACGCGGCCCGACCGGTGTCGCGGCTGCAGCAATCTACATAGCCTCGATCCTGTGCAACGACAGGAGGACTCAGAGGGAGGTGGCTGATGTCGCCGGCGTGACAGAGGTCACCATAAGAAACAGGTACAAGGAGCTCGCAGAAGAGCTGAACATTGAGATCATTCTCTGAGGGGCAGCGTATACCCGCTGCACGCCGGGAGGAAGCGCGCCCCGATGATTAAAACATTTGTACACCATTGGACTGCGCAAACCATTCACTGCATACAGCTCATCCTCTGATTGCGGGTTTGAATCAGAACAACCTGCCAGGAACCGGTTTTTGGCATAATACCCTACGACTCCTGTCGTCCACACGCTTACAGGAAAGCATGGAGATATCCCTCCTCTTGAGGGGATGAATGCCGTACGGCTCGGTTACCCAGCTGGCTTCTGGCCATCAGATCCGGCGGATGAGTGAGCACATTCAGCAGCACGCATGATGTTAAACAACGAAGGACACAAATTTTCAGGCTCATCGATTCTTTTTTATCATAGATGCACATAACAGCACGCGGGTAGATACTGATGTCTGGATACTGGGATCCGCATATGGAGCGCATGCCAGCTGAGGATCTTAAAGCGCTCCAGCTTGACCGTCTGAAGGCCATAACTAGATACGTCTATGATCACTCGTCGTTTTACAGGCAGCGCTTCGCTGAGGCAGGCGTCACACCTGATGATGTGAAGGAGCTGGATGACATAACGAAGCTTCCGTTCACAAGAAAGGTCGATCTTAGAAATACATATCCAACAGGAATGTTCTGCCTTCCGAAGAACTGGGTCGTGAGATATCACGTCTCCAGCGGCACAACCGGCAAGCCGACGGTGGTTGGATACACGAAGGGCGATATCGAGACATGGACAGAGTCGCTCGCGAGAGCCCTGACGTCCATCGGGCTGGGCAGAAATGATGTCATCCAAGTCGGCTATGGCTACGGTCTTTTCACCGGGGGTCTCGGCCTACATTACGGGGCGGAGAGGATCGGTGCTGCAGTGCTACCAACAAGCACGGGCAACACGGAGCGCCAGATCGAGCTGATGCAGGACCTGGAGAGCACCGCGATAGCATGCACACCATCATACTTCCTCCACATAGCAGAGGTCGCCGAGAGGATGGGCATCTCCATCAGAGAGGACACAAAGCTCAGGGCAGGCATCTTTGGCGCAGAGCCGTGGTCTCTCGAGACAAGAAGAAGGATAGAGGATACGACAGGCATCAAGGCCTACGACATATACGGGACCAGCGAGATAAGCGGGCCGCTCTTCACAGAGTGTCAGCACCAGAACGGGATTCATGTGTGGGCCGATATGTTCCTCATAGAGATCATCGATCCGAAGACAGGGGAGCAGGTCGAGGATGGAGAGCAGGGAGAGCTGGTTGTGACCACGCTGAACAAGTGGGCGATGCCTCTCATAAGATACAGAATCGGCGATCTCACGATCAAGGAATCCGAGCCGTGTGAATGCGGCCGCACACATCCGAGGATAATGAGAATTCTCGGGAGAACAGATGACATGCTGGTAATCCGCGGCATAAACGTCTTCCCGAGCCAGATCGAATCCGTGCTGATGAACATACCAGAGGTCGGGCCACACTACCAGATTATTGTCAGCAGAGAGGGCGCGCTTGACGTGATGAAGGTCAGGGTGGAGCTCACCGACAGGGGCTTCAGCGACAGAATAGGCGATCTCATGGCGCTGAACAGGAGGATATCCAAGGAGCTGAAGAATGTGCTCAACATATCCGCAGAGGTTGAGCTGGTGGAGCCGGGCGTCATACCGCGCTCAGAGGGAAAGGCAAAGAGGGTCATAGATACCCGTAAGGTGTAAGGAGTGGTTTTGATGAGCGAGATAAAGCAGATATCACTTTTCGTTGAGAACAGGCCTGGCAGGATGGCCAAGGTCTCGAAGACGCTCTCAGATGCTGGAGTCAACATAAGAGCGATGACCATCGCAGAGGCCGGCGATTTTGGTGTTATAAGAATGGTTGTCGACGACCCGCAGAAGGGTTATGAAGTTCTGCGCAACTCAGGGTTCACTGTATCGATGACAGATGTGCTGGCGGTTGAGATGCGTGATACGCCCGGCGGGCTCTATGAAATAGTCAGCGCTCTGGGGGAGAGCAACATCAACATCGATTACGCATATGCATTCGTTACCGCAAAGTCAGAGAAGGCGATGCTGATAATGCGCGTTGATGATATAGAGGCCGCAAGAAGAACCCTGAGCTCAAGGGGCGTCAAGATAGCAACACCTGAGGAGATACAGAAGATCTGAAGAGCGAAGCTTCAGGGATGGCAGGATCAGAGTTTGGGTGAGAGACCTGTACAGGCATCGATCTGTGCAGGTTTTCAATCCCTGCAGAGGTTCATGCTGCTGCCTTTCAAAGCACGAACGTCTGTTTAAATCATCCCATGAATATCACGTGGCAGTCGATTTTGACAGCCCTGTTAGAGCCATGTAGGCTATCAGCGCCTCAAGCTGTATCCTCTCGTTCGCCCCCTCTGTTATCCTGAAGTCTATCTCTCCAATCCGGTTGATCATTCTGACCTTATCTGCATCAGGCACATCCAGATCTAGCATCTCGCGGTGGATCTGGACCACCACGTCCTGTCCTGAGAGCCCCTGTACGAGGAGAAGATCGTCGAGCTCGTTTCTCGCGCCCGCAAAATCCCCGGATATCGCCATTTTTATCAGATTCCTGATCTGCTCCGGCCTCGCCATTGATGTTATCTGGTAGATCGTGTTCATGTCCACCTTATCGCTTATCAGGGCCGCGGCCTGGAGCGCGTTTATCGCCTTCCGCATGTCTCCCCTTGCGACATAGTTTATGGCCTCGATGCCATCTTCAGTTACCTCCACACCCTCCTGCTCCGCGATGTACCTGATCCTCTTCTCAATGGCCTCCGGAGTCAGAGCCCTGAACCGGTAGACCGCGCACCTCGACTGTATCGGCTCTATGATCTTCGAGGAGTAGTTGCAGGAGAGTATGAACCTGCAGGTCGCGCTGTACCTCTCCATGGTTCTCCTGAGAGCTGACTGCGCATCGCTTGTCAGCGCATCTGCCTCATCCAGAAATATCACCTTGAACTCAGCCCCTCCCAGAGGCGCCATCCGGGCGAAGTCCTTGACCTTTGTGCGAACGACATCTATGCCGCGCTCGTCAGAGGCATTGAGCTCGATGAAGTTATCCCTCCAGCCCTCGCCGAATATCTCGCGCACTATGCTGATCGCAGCCGCCGTCTTTCCGACACCCGGTGGCCCTGAGAAGAGGAGATGGGGCAGGTTTCTCGTGGCCACGTACGACTTAAGGCGCCTGACTATCTCAGGCTGGCCCACAATCTCATCCAGGCTGGTGGGCCTGTACTTCTCAATCCAGATCTCCTCTTTGATCGGAACCCCTCCAAGAACTCATTCCGCTATCGATATATCAAGATTCCCTCACTCTGTGCGTGCTGTATTGAGATCAAAATACGACACGTTGTGAGGATCGCATCCATCATGCGATACAATATGGACCGCAGCCACCGTCATGCGATCAAAAAATATGGAATAGCCTGCGCAACCATCTCTGGATGCTGCCAGCTTCAATGCCGAGAGACTGTGTTGCTAAGCAGGTATCGCATAGACCCATGTCACGCCTCTTCCGCCGGTCTCGCTGTTCTGCGACCATGTGGACGGATCGGAATCGATGACCTCATAGATACCTGCGGGAAGCAAAATATCCGGCTCAACAACCCAGTAGGCATTGGGCACCCCTCCCATTCCAGCCTCACCGTATGCCTGCCATGGCCCGTATGTATTTCCCGCCGAATCTCTGAGGGATATGCTTCCCGGAGCCATACCCTGACCATAGTTCCAGTGGTAGGTGCGGATCTTTGTGATTCTCATCGGCCTGTCCAGAGTGAACTTTGTCGGTGCTGTTGGTTCATTGTAAACTGATGCAATGGTCGGGGTCTCAAATATCAATGTCCCTTCAGCGCTGGCTGATCTCGCAGACGCATCTGCATCAGACCGGGTCCCGGTCCAGTCGCCACTCCAGGCGCCCTCAGAGCCGTATCTCCAGCTGCCTGAGAATGTCCTGCAGTCATCAGAGATCGTCAGCTCCACGTCCCCTGCATCATGCGGAGGGCTGTACGTCGGATATTCTGACCATCTGCCGATGAGTCTGTTTCCAGCGATCCTCCCTGCAATAATGCCCTGATCGTGGGTATAGTTTCCTGTTACGCTGTCACCGACCTGCTCCAGCATCAACGTTCCCCAGTTGGTCTCCCATCTGCCGCTCCAGTCACATGCTGTGCTGCCGGTCGATATTTCTGGTGGTGTTACTTTGCTCCCCTTTGCGGGGAAGATATAGCCGTATCCTGTAGGCATCCTGACAAGCCTCACGACATCCTTCCCTCCGGATTTGATCATGGAGATCGTGAAGGCGCCTGCGTTCGGATACGCAGGGTCACCTGTGATGAACTCATTTGTGCAGGGTTCGATATCTCCGCCGGTCCATGTGCCCGAGATGGTCGTGGATCTGTCCTCCCATGGGCCTGTTGCTGTGCCGGTCAGATCGAGCCTGACACCTGTGAGATGGAGGTACTGCTCGCATACAGGATCAACACTGAGCGTGCCTCTCACAGCACTTCCGTTGAATACCAGTGCCATCCGGGCAGGGCGACCGTCATACTCTGTATATCCAGAGTACTCAACACCCATCTCGCAGAGAGCAGTCTGATGTAAAAGGCCAAGAATTAACAGGGTTGTCAGAATTCTCACTATTGACATGAATGTATGTCACGGACGATCTTGTTTATAAATATGCACTTGTTAAATATGCATTTGTGATTCTCACAGTAATAACAGTGACTCCCTGTACGGCCAGACGCCCGGAGTTTGCGTCCTGGAGATATATTGATTCAGAATACAACAAAAAATGGGGACAGCGTGATCACTTCACCTGTCCGAGCGGGAGTATGACCCTTCCGTGCGCCTCATTCAGAACCTGAGCCAGGCCTGTGTATATCGCGGAGAATCCGCAGATGATCCCTTCATAGCCGGCCAGCGTCCCTATTGAAGCGCTGCCTGTTGCATCTCTGGCCGCGAGCAGGAAGAACAGTATCGCCAGCGAGAGGAAGACGAACTGTAGGGCCCTGTTCGCTCTCAGTGTCCCGAAGAACATGACCGCAGTGAACAATCCCCACATGAAGAGGTACGCTGTCATCGCGGGGAGTGATGCCTTCTCTCCGAGATTCACGCCGGGCATCAGTATCAGACCGACCAGCGTGAGCCAGAAGAGGCCGTAAGAGGTGAACGCTGTGGTTCCGAAGGTGTTCCCCTTCTTCCACTCCATGATTCCGGCTATTATCTGTGCTATGCCTCCATAGAAGATACCCATGGCCAGTATCATCGCGCTGAGCTCGAAGTAACCCGCATTGTGCAGGTTCAGGAGCACTGTGGTCATGCCGAAGCCCATGAGCCCGAGTGGGGCCGGATTCGCAGTGGTGTCGAGCACCTTGATGGTGGAGTCTAGCGCCTTATTCGTCGCCAAGTATAAATCCCTCCTTCATTTGCAACCTCTGGCGGAATCATAATATTAATTTGTTACCCTAAAGATATAAATTAAAAATAATGCGGTTTGTTTGCCCCATGGCACGTTTAAATACGAAAATGATCAAATAGAACGATAAATTATTTCAAATGCTCCATCTCAGGGGGCGAACATCGCGATGTTCGGCGCTGGCTCAAGTTGCTGGACTTGATTATGGATCGCGGGCTTGAATCGCTGGATTGCATTTCAGGAACGCTCTTATGTGCGTAGCAACTTGGGCAGCATGCAATGTGGTCGCTGAAAGCATTTACTGCCACACTTTCGACTACGTCGAAGGCAAGTCGAAACGAACGCATAGCATGACACCTGCTCCTTCGGCAAGTCATCAAATGGATAAGAGCGTTCAGGAATTGGCGATCACGGCGTGACATCACGAATCCTGGAGCGCTCTTATGTGTTTGGCAACCTTGCAGGTCGTGCAGTGGGTTGCTGAACGCACATATTCATTCACCAAGAATGCATTGCAGGACCAGTGATTCCACGGGCAAGTTATCATAGATAAGAGCGTCCTGGAGATCAAAATGCTGTAGATCTCAATGGAGAATTGGATATTATCGAAAATTTTATGCAGATCCTGAGCATCGTCTACATCATGCCTGACAGAAAACCAAAGGTGGCATGGGGAATAACCGGAAGTGGTGACAGGCTTCCAGAGATTGTGGACATGATGAAGAACGTCCAGGATATCTACAGGGATGCTGTGGATATCAGGGTATACATATCGAGGGCAGGGGACCAGGTGATCAAGTACTACAAGCTCTTCAACGAGCTGGAGGCGAACTTTGACAAGATCTGGGTGGAGGCGAATGCGAACGCCCCCTTCCTGGCCGGACAGCTGCAGCTGGGAAAGTTTGTTTTCCTCATCATAGCACCTGCGACATCCAACACTGTGGCAAAGATCTCCCTGCGGCTGGCGGATACGCTTCTGACCAATGCAGCGATAATGGCGCAGAAGGCATACGTGCCGCTGTACATAATGCCATCAGACTACGAGGAGGGCGTTACCACCACGAGGCTGCCTGACGGAAGGGACCTGAAGCTCAGGATCCGGCGTGAGGACGTGGAGCATGTGAAACGCCTGGAGGCGATGGAGGGGACATTTGTTTTGAGAAGGGTCGATGAGATCCCCGCAGTCTTCGAGAAACACTTTGGGAGACCATGACCTTCAGCTATGCCATACAGAAGCGAGAATAGCCACGGCCAGCGCGACGAGAGTCTCCCCAGCCCCGAGAGCTGGTGCTGTCCTCACCTTTTTTGCAGCATCTGTCTCTTCGTAACTTACATTTCTGAATGATCCCGTCGGGCTTGCCAGTATGCCCTCTATAACATCCAGGACGACCAGATCTCTATCTCCGCCAGCGTAGATGTTGATGACCTGGATATCTATACGCTTCACGCCGTAGTAGACAAAGTGATCTCCGATCCCCAGCACAGATGATGTGATTGGAGATCCACTGCTGTAAAGCGTGAGCCACACCTTGCCTGCCTGCGGGTCCACATCCTCCACCACAAGCGTCAGGTTCCCGGCGAACTGGAGAGATTCTCCGGTGGTCAGCATGACGGTCACTCCGCAGGATCCTGTGTGCATGCACGCGCACAAAATGATCGCAACTATTGCTTTCAAGAGTGATCTCATACCAGCCCTCCCCCGCCATGTGTGGATGCAGACAAATCAATCTCCCGCATGAACGAGTACATTCTGACAGCGAATCTCATGCCCATCTGACCTCAACCTCATCTGTCCTGTAATTAGGCCTGACGCCGGAATTCTCAACAGGCGTACTCACGCCGCTCTTGAGCATCACCAGCCCGGTATATGCTATCATCGATCCATTATCGCCCATGAAGCGTCTCTCAGGGAGATAAAACCTCGCACCGCGCTCCTCGCACATCAGCCTCAGCATCTCTCCGAGCCGCTGGTTGGCCCCAACACCGCCGACGAGCATCGCCTCGTCCTTTTCTGCATGTGCCATGGCGCGCTCGGTCACCTCAACGAGCATCGCGAACGCGGTCTCCTGCAAGCTATAACAGACATCCGCCAGATCGTATCTCCTGGCGGCCTCTGTCGCAGCGGTCGCAAGCCCTGAGAAGGAGAAGTCCATCCCCTTGACGGTGTAAGGAAGAGGTATGTACCTCTTTGCCTTCCTCGCGAGCTCCTCTATACGTGGCCCACCTGGATGTGGCAGGCCAACGGAGCGCGCGAACTTGTCCAGCATGTTTCCCACGCTGATGTCCAGGGTCTCGCCGAAGATCCTGTAGCGACCTCGCCTGAGGGCGAGAACCTGGGAGTTGCCACCGCTCACGTAGAGCACCGCAGGATCCCTGGCGCCGGTCTTCCATTTCCCTATTTCAATATGAGCTATGCAGTGGTTCACGCCGACGAGGGGGACACCGAGCTTCAGGGCGAGAACTCTGGCTGCAGTCGCGACAGTCCTCAGGCACGGCCCGAGGCCGGGTCCCTGTGAGAACGCGACCCCATCTATCTTTATTCCGAGATCTCTGGCGCCCCGGATCACCTCTCCAAGCAGCGGGCCGATGTGCTCTGAGTGGTGCTGCGCCGCCTCTCTCGGGTGGATGCCACCCCTCGCAGGCGTGTATGTTGCAGATCTCTCTACGATCACATCATCCTCGTTCACGATCGCTGCACTCAGGTTCCAGGCAGTGCCCTCAATACCAAGGACGTACATGGCAGACTCCGCTCTCTTTGAAAGAATGCTCTCCGAGATCTGGCACGAAAATGGCATTGAATGCGATTTTCATCCACATGGCTGACCTCGCGTAATGAGTTCTCCACAACCCTGTGCCCTCAGGATTTCCATGTCTTTATGAGTTTCGACTGATCACAGAGCCCACAGCTGCGGTTCATACGTAGTCGAGACCTATATCCTTTCGGTACCGCATCCCATTGAACCTTATCCTCTTTATGTTGTCGTATGCCTTCGATCTCGCCTCTGCAAGCGATGCTCCCTTTGCGACCAGCGTCAGTACCCTTCCACCGGTGGTGTAGATCTTTCCGGAATCTCCAAACGCAGTGCCGTTGTGGTAGACCAGAACATCCTGATCAACATTCTCGAGGCCTCTTATCGGGATGTTTGTGTAGTGAGCTCCCGGATAACCCGGCCGCTCCTCAGATCCGCTGGAGAGAGGTTTGACAACGCGGCCGCTGACAGCGCACACGCCAAGGTGATACTCAGGGCTCCATCTGAGCTCGATCTCGTCGAGCCTCCGGTCGAGAACTGCACGTGAGAGCTCGTACATGTCTGTTCTGAGCCTGGGTAGGATCACCTCTGCCTCAGGATCCCCCAGGCGGACGTTGATCTCCAGGACATAGGGCTCCCGCTCCCCATCGCGCTCCACGATCATCAGGCCGAAGTAGATGAAGCCCCTGTACCTCAAACCCATATCGTAGACCCTGCGCATCGTCGGCCTTGCTATCCTGGACATGATGATTTCTCTGAGATCATCATCAAGCCATGGGTGGGGGGAGAAGCCGCCCATTCCTCCCGTGTTCGGGTTGTTATCTAGGTTCGGGTTCCCTGAGAGCCTGTTGAAGAGCCTTATCGCTGTGATCTCATCAGGCGCGAAGGCCTGCTTGTAGTCCATCGCCGACTCAAGCGGAAGTATGTTTTTGCCATCCGCAATGGCAAAGAACATCAGCTCCCTTCCCTCAAGCCTCCTCTCGAGCTCAATCCTGCTGCCCGCATCCCCGAAGATCCTGGGATCGACCATGATCCTCTCCACGGTGGAGAGAGCCTCCTCCCTGGAGGAGCATACCACAGATCCCTTGCCTGCTGCGAGGCCGTCCGCTTTTATTACAAGATTCTCTGTGGGGTGGGCATCGTAGAACTGATTGACGAACTCCCTCGCCTCATCGGGATCATCGAAGTTCCTGTAGGGCGGCACCGGCACCCCTATCTCGCTCAGGAGATCCTTCGTCCAGCATTTGGACCCCTCCAGCACCGCAGCACGCCTCTCCGGGCCCACGATATCCAGCCCGCGCTCCTCAAATGCATCCACTATGCCCGCTGACAGGTACCCCTCCGGGCCCACGAACGTTAGATCGATCCTGTTCCTCTCTGCAAATGATAACATTTCATCGATGCCTTTGATCTGAGAGCCATCTGCCTGGGAGCATTTCTCCAGCAGACTGCTTCCCGCGTTTCCCGGAGCCACGAAGACCCTCTCGACAGAGGGGCTCCTTGCGAAGGCATGAGCTATCGCGTTGCCCCTCCCCCCCGCATCGACAACAAGAATCCTTGCGCCAGCCATCTGCACCCAACTCGATCGGGAAAGGCGTGCAGATAATATTTATAAGCCATCCCCCAATCATGCCACAGATCAGGCGACTCTGAGCGCCATCGTTAGCATCTCACGCTCAGAAATTGCGCCACGATGGTGGTGTTGTATTTGCAGACCCAGGAGAGGCTGTTGGAGATAATACGCGACAGGAATGTCGAGTTCATAAGGCTGCAGTTCACCGATATCCAGGGTATAGTCAAGAATGTTGCGATTCCGGTCACGCAGCTAGGGAAGGCGTTCAAGACCGGAATATCATTTGATGGATCCTCGATTGAGGGCTTCGCGAGGATCCAGGAATCAGATATGGTACTGAAGCCGGATCTGGACACCTTCTGCATACTGCCCTGGAGATCCATGGGCGGGGCGAACGAGGCCAGGCTCATATGTGATGTTTACACATCAAAAGGTGTTCCCTTCGAAGGTGATCCCAGGTATGTTCTCAGGAGAAACCTCGAGGTCGCTGCGAAGATGGGCTACACGATGAACGTAGGCCCGGAGCTGGAGTTCTTCCTATTCGAGAGGGAGAACGGATCCGGCACAAAACCACATGACTTCGGCGGCTATTTCGATCTTGGCCCTGTGGATCTTGCAGAGGATGTCAAGAGGGAGATCGTGCGCGTGCTCATAGAGATGGGGTTCACCGTAGAGGCAGCGCATCACGAGGTTGCAAGGGGCCAGCATGAGATAGACTTCGTTTATGATGACGCCCTCCGCAACGCAGACAAAGTCGTCACCTTCAAGTACGTCACAAAGACGATCGCGCTGAAGAACAACCTGCGCGCGACGTTCATGCCCAAGCCGATATACGGCCAGGCGGGATCCGGAATGCACGTCAACATCTCTCTCTTCAGGAAGGGAGAGAACGCATTCTTCGATCCCGAGAGGCCGTACAACCTCAGCGACCTTGGACGGTACTTCGTTGGAGGGCTGCTCGAGCATGTTCCTGCTGTAACTGCGGTCACAAACCCTCTGATCAACTCCTACAAGCGTCTCGTCTCCGGATTTGAGGCGCCCGTTTACATCAGCTGGTCCGGGCCTAACAGATCATCTCTAATAAGAGTCCCTGCGGCGCGGGGCCTCTCGACACGCATAGAGTTCAGGTCTCCTGATCCGTCATGCAATCCATATCTGGCATTTGCGGCGATACTTGCAGCCGGTCTGGATGGAATACGGAGAGGCATAGATCCAGGAGAGCCGATGGATGTCAACCTCTATGAGCTTTCGCAGGCTGAGCTGGACAGGATAGGAGTCAGGACGCTGCCATCAAACCTGCATGAGGCGCTCCTCGCCCTTGAGGAGGACAAAGTAATCAGAGAGGCCCTGGGAGAGCATGTCGTCAACAACCTGCTCAGGCTCGGAAACCTCGAGTGGAGGAGCTACAACACATACGTCCATCAGTGGGAGATCGATCGGTACATCAACATAATCTGAGCTCTGGTCCGCACCTCGCGGGGCGGGGCAACTCCAGCCGCTCAGAAAGTCTCCTCAATCCATCTTTTTATCTCATCACGCACGCGCCTGAAAGCATCGATCCCACCACCCGAAGGATCCTGGAAGGCTCTGTGCATGTGGACTCCTGGAATGAAGGGACACGCATCTTTAGCGTCGCAGAGTGTTACGATGATATCGAAATTGATATCCTTCAGCCTTTCTAGCCCCTTCGCTCGCTGCCCCGATATATCGATGCCGATCTCGGCCATCGCTCTCACAGCATCGGGATCCACCTCTGTGGGTTCGGTGCCTGCGCTGTACGCCTCATACCTGTCTCCTTTGAGCGCCCTGAGAAGAGCCTCTGCCATCTGGGATCTCGCGGAGTTGTGCACGCATACGAATAGAACCCTCTTCATGAGAGCCTGTCTGGAGAACTTGCTATAAAATGCTCCTGCTGCAGGATAACCGCACCTGATCTTCTCAGAACAGCCTCTTCTGCACCCATCCGTTTATCTTCAAATACGGTATCGCCTTCCTCCTGACGCCAAGCCTGATGAGATCCGATGGACACACTATCCTATTTCTTCTCCGGTATGAGATGATCCTGCGTGCGCTCTCCGGTCCTATGCCAGGCACGCGGATCAGGCTCTGAAGGTCTGCCTCATTCACATCGAGCGGCCAGTCGAGCGATTCCCTGGCCAGCGTGACCTTTGGATCCTGATCGATAAGAAATCCATCATCATCGAAGGCGTTCTTGATCTCCTCCGGAGACATCCCGTAGACCCTGTAAAGCCAGTCGAGCTGGTAGAGCCTGCTCTCGCGCCATCTCGCCTGTGGCGTTCTATGCTCAAAGATCGTCCCCTTGAGAGGAACAAATGCGCTGTAGTAGACCCTGCTCACCCCGATCTCCCTGTACTCCTTTACAACCCTGTGGAATATCTCGAGGTCTGTTTCGCCTGCTGCGCCGATCACAAGCTGTGTCGTCTGGGAGCCGCTGGAGCGTCTCGCCAGGATATCACGTATGTACATCTGTCTCTCCAGTATGTCCCTCTCGTAATCCTTCGTGGGGCTGAGCTCCTGCATCACATCCCCGGAAGGCGCCTCGATGTTTATGCTCACCCGCTCGGCGAGCTCCACAGCCTGCTCTATGAGATCTCTGGACGTCCCCGGGAGAATCTTGAGGTGGATGTACCCTGAGAACCCATGCCTATCCCTGAGAATCCTCACAGTCTCGAGCATTCCTTCCATTGTTGTATCCTCATCCCTCCCTGCGCCAGAGCTCAGGAAGAGACCATCGATGCGCCCCTCTCTTCTGAGCCTGACCACGAGATCTGAGAGCTCCTCTGGGGTGTAGGAGCATCCATTTGATGTCCCTGCATTGGGGCAGTATCCGCACTGGTGGTAGCACTCGTTGGTGAAGAGCGTCCGGAAGAGACGTATACGGCAGCCATCGCGCCCCGACGCGCTGTAGATCAGCGAGTCGTCATTCCTTCTGTGGCAGCATCTGTCGTATCTTGTGCTTCTGCTGAGCGTCTGAACCCTCTGATCAACATCCTCGAGATCGAAGCTCGCTCCCTGAGCCAGGATCGACCGGTCCATCATGTCATGGTTCTGCTGCCTGGGTAAATATCATCTGCCCATGCATGGCGAAAGTGATCTAGGGTGCATCCGGGTTTACCAGGAAAGCACGACACTCAGCGTCAACCCTCGCTTGACCCATTTTGGGGAGAACATCTCCGCTTTCATCTTCTGGCACGCCTTTTTATTGCATACGGGGTTTCTGTGAAGATGTGCAGCGCACTGACAGGGCCCGATAATTGGCGGGATCAGAGCACCTGGATCCCAAATGATTCCATGAGAACATCATGGTTCAGCCTTCCGCTCGTGATGGTTGTTCTCGATCTCAGCTCGTTCATCACCACCCTCGCAGGAGCAAAGATGTTGTGGTCGACCTTGAAGAAGTCGAAACCGGCGGCCTTGAATGCATTGTAAAACGGCACGCCATAATCCCTGGAAGCGGAGGATGGCATCTTTCTTACGTAATCTTTGAGCTCATCCAGGTTCTCGTACTCAAGGGTGTAGTAAGTGTCACCACCGTAGATTATTGCATCGTTAGACGCACCCATGCACCTTGTCGCGTCGCCGGCCACCGGCGCGATCGGAGCCACGCCCCAGCCGCTTTTGATCTTTGTTATATCGAAACCCATGGAGAAGAGCTTGTGCATGCCAGTCTCTACAATCCTGGCCGAGACCTGGACCATGCCTGCCACAGAGTCGGTCGGGGCCACAGCGATTCTCAGGTCGGAGGGCTCTATTCCGCACATCTCAGCTATCCGGGCAGCGACAGCGGCATCCGGAATCCTGCTGGACTCCAGCACAATTGCCCCAACGTCCGAGTACTCATCGAACCCTATCCTCTCGTAGAGCTCCTTCGTCTTCCGGGCAAGAGCCCTTGCAGGTCCACTGCCCATAGCGAAGTACTTATCGACCTTGATCTGCCACATCGCGCACTGCGACCCCATGCAGGATACCGCAGGATGGTCTGTGGTGACCTGTATCCCAGGAACTGATATCCCTCTCAGATCATAGGGCACGATCTGAATATCAGCCAGGTCCGCCATGCATACCCTGCTGATGAATATGCCTGCCCACAGGCCGCCGGGCGCCTTCACGCCAGCATCTATAACAACCGCGCCGTTCTCCAGCTCTATAACATCGACTCTGAGATCATCGGCCAGATCCAGCATCTCCTCGAAGACCTCAAAGCCCATCTCGTTTATGCTCATCAAACATGATCACCTTTTCCGACCGAGGAGTGCGAGATTGGATATAAACAAATCGTCATTAGATCAGGTGTCTCACGGAATGCAGGAGATGTAGCGTGCAAAAGCCCTCTTTGACGAGCAGCATCCCGTTAATACGTGAGTTCAGTCGGTGTTGCTCTTCGAGCTGACCACCTTCCCCTGGAGTATTCGATCCGCAAGCCTGGACAGCGGGAGGCTCTGCAGGTAAACCCGCCCAGGCCCTGTGAGCCTTGCCAGGAAAATACCCTCGCCGCCGAAGAGCGCGTTTCTTACCCCGCCCACGAAACGTATATCGTAATCCACGTCCCTCGAGAATGCAACGAGACATCCTGTATCAACATTTATCACCTCCCCCTCCCGGAGATCTCTGGTGATCAGAGCACCTCCGGCATGGATGAACACCATACCCCTGCCCCTCAGTCTCTGAAGGACGAAACCCTCGCCACCGAAGAAGCCCGCACCAAGACGCTTTGTAAATGCCACCTCGATCTCCACACCGCTCTCCCCGCAGAGGAATGCCCCCCTCTGGCAGAGAAGCTGTCCTCCAAAATCATCAAGATTGAGTGACAGTATCTTTCCCGGAAATGGCGCGGAGAACGCCATCCTTTTCATATCATCAGATCGGTTGGTGAAGCTCGTTATGAACAGACCCTCCCCGGCCACCGCTCTCTTCAACCCCTTTATGATGCCTCCGGTGGACGCGCTCATATCCATCCCCTCATCCATGAAGAGCATCGCGCCCGCCTCGGATCGGATGCTCTCACCCGGAGCCAGCTGAACCTCCAGGACCTGGAGATCATCCCCAAGAATGGTGTATCTGAGACTCATCCCAAAACCTCATGTGATGCACTGCTCTCCGGTCCATTGCATATCTCTCTTCCCACGGCTGAACGGATTGGTTCCACATGCTGTTCGTCTCCAAATTCAACATCTCCCCTCGATTCCGGTCCTAGCCTCGAGGAAGGCGCGTATCACCTCGGCCACAGACCATGCCTGTGATATGCATCCGTTCGGCCTGTGCGGCGGATCGCCATCGTAGACCTCCGCGATGGTTCCAATGCCATAGCGGCGCTCCTCGAGGAGAGGCCTGAGGAGAGAGAGCGCATGCATCCTGCTCCTCTTGCTGCACCTGCACGCTTTGAGGTAGGCGGTGATGTACGGCCCGATCAGCCACGGCCAGACGGTGCCCTGGTGGTATGCACGATCCCTCTCCCTGGGGGATCCCTCGTATCGCCCGATGTAGGCGGGATCTCCGGGAGATAAAGTTCTGAGGCCATAGGGCGTGAGAAGCTCCTCCGTCGCATTTCTCACAACCGCACGCGTCCGGTCCAGCGATAAAAGCCCCTGGGAGAACGCGACAGCTATCACCTGGTTCGGTCTCACCGACCCATCGTATGGATCTATTGTATCGTAAAGATACCCTGCAGGGTTCCAGAACCGCCTGAAGGAGCGCCTGACGCGATCCGCCAGGCCGTGCCACCTCCACTCCATGCTCGTCGCCTCGCTGAGCTCCTCCAGCGATCTCAGGGCCTCGTACCAGAGCGCGTTCACCTCAACGCACTTTCCAGCTCGGGGAGTAACGCACCGGCCATCAACCCTCGCGTCCATCCATGTCGCGCCCTCCGAGGATGATATGAGAAGGTCGGAGTCCATGTATCCCACAGGTGTTCTGGTGGTGTAGCATTCGATGATGCTCATCAGCCTCGGCCAGAGCTCCCTGATAAATGTGAGATCTGATGTGTGCCTGAAGTACTCACACACGGCTCTTATGAAGAGAAGCGATGCGTCCACGGTGTTGTAGGAGCCGGCTCCGAGATCGTTCGGAACAAGACCATGACGCACGTGCTCTGAGAATGTCCTGAGCACCGCTCTGGCGTCATCAAACCTGCCGGTGCAGAGGAGGAGACCGGGGAGAGCGATCATGGCATCCCTGCCCCAGTCGTCGAACCAGTGGTATCCAGCGATTATGCTCATGCCGCTGCCGCGGCGGACCAGAAAACTGTCCGCAGCGATGGCAAGCGACCTGATCTCCTCAGGAAGCGTGGAGAGGACCTTGCGGCGCCGCTCCATCTCATTTTCAATCGCGGATTCGTTTGCATCAACCATCACCATGGATGCGGCGATGCTCAGATCAAGCTCGCCATTCACATCAGCCTCAAACCAGCCGGGGCGGAGGAGGTCCTCCCTCCAGCCCAGCCCGCGCGCCCTCTCCGCCTCGTACTCGAAGTTGTGGTACCACATCTCATCTCTCACATATCTCGCGCGGTCAGAGACGATGCGGAGATCGCATCTTGATCTCAGAAGAACGCCCCTCTCCACCGCTTCCTGGCGTATCTCCGGCCTGCCCGATACTGCGTGGAAGCTCCTCGATGTGACAAGGGGCATGATCCTGATACTGGAATCGCCGGAGATGTGGTACTTGATAACAGTCGTGTTCTCCCCGTGGATCATGAAGATCTGCTTTGTGAGCTCCACATCGTTCACCCTGTACAGATACGTGGGCAATGGCTCTGCTGTGAATGATACGAGATACCGGAACCCCTGTGGGTGCACCACACCCGGATACTGATGGTTCGCCAGCTCGATACCGTTAACGGTCTCATCAAGAGAGGAGAGGAGGAGCCATCTGTCCACCGGTGGGCTCAGAGATGCGATCAGAAGGCCATGATAAGCCCTGGTGTTCGCCCCGATGGATGTGGATGATGCATATCCGCCTATTCCATTTGTCACGATCCATTCCCTGGAAATTCCATCGCTGTAGGGGATCATGTTTCCGCCCTCTGATGATCTCAGTCCTCTGGAATCACCTCTTTTTGGCCGATCTCTTTATTCTCCTGCTGAATGCATCCAGCAGAGCGCCCTTGAGATCCTCACCCTTCAGCCTGGATGCTTTTCTGAGCTCTCTCGCGAGACGCTCGTCTCCCAGGCTCTGGGATGCCCAGGTGACGAAGCTCCCCAGGGATGCGTGATGCTCCAGAGTATCCGTATCCGCTCTGCTGAGCAGATCCACCATTCCCTGACTGCTCCAGGCGGTGCCGAGCTCTGCGCCATCCATTGTGGAGAGCACAAACGGATGATCGGCCATGTCAAGGATCTCTGAGAGTCGACGGTGAAGGTCTGAGAGCACGCTGAAGTAGGTCACAGCCGCATCATACGGATTTCCGTACGGGCTGAAGTAGCTGTGCACCTCTCCAGGGCTGCCGCCGTGGGTGAATATGTAGTAGAGGTGATCGCTCAGCCCGAGAAGCCTCCATATCCTGAACATATCCTCCCCGGCCTCCCGCGATGGTCCCTGGAGATTCTGGAGGTACGTGTAGCACGCCCACTGGAGGGCGTTTCCGAGCCAGCAGCTTGTGTCCCTCTCCAGATCAGCCCATGATCTTGCACTCCTCACGCTCACCGTGCGCGAAGGTTCCACCCTCTCAACGATCTCTGAAGGAGTGGAGAATCTCAGGTTCTTCCACTTCAGGATCTCGCCGGGAAGGTGTCGCAGGAACTCGAATATCCCCGTCTCAGGCCAGTGGTGCTCCCCGAAGGTCTCGTAGTCCATGAAGAGGTTTATGCATCTTCCAGGGGTTGCTGCGAGCCACGCTGCGTACTTGTCCGCAGTGAGCGGGAACTCCTCCCAGTTTCTCGAAGAGAACCTAAACCCTATGTCATCGGTGAGCTGGTAATTCCTGAGAAGCAGTGAGATCCTCTCGCACCCCTCTGGCCTATAAACGTGGTTCGGATCCGCGATGACGCCCTCTGCAAATATCCCCCTGTAGCCCATCTGCTCGGCCATAGCCGCGATCCCATCGTTGTAGATCAGCTCCGTGTTCTCGAAGACCGCAGGCCTGACGCCGAATAGATCCCACATGAGTTCCCGGTGCATCCTCACCTGCTCGCAGAACTCCTCCCTGTCGAAGAGGCTCGTGAGCGAATGGTAGTAGGTCTGATCGAGTAACTCCACGTTGCCGGTATCTACCATCTCCATGAACGTATCCAGGACATCCGGTCTGTATCTTCTGCACTGCTCCACGAACACCCCGGAGAGGCTGTATGCGACCTTGAACGGACGGTCTGTATCGGAGAAGCGTTTTATGAGATCAAGTATGATTCTGTTTGCAGGAATGTAGCACTTCTGCGTCACCCTCTCGAATATGCTCCGGTTCTCTTTATCATCAAAGTAAAAATCGTAATGCGGACTGGACCTTCGAAAGATGCTGCCTGACCAGAAGAAGTCCTTCTTGAGCCTGAACGGCTGATGGACCTCGAAGCAGATGGAGATCTCTGTCATATGACTGAAGATCTGCTGTTTATGGATATACTGCTTTGCTCCTGGTTTGAAAGATAGGAGGACGCCACCGTGGGCCTGGAGGTATCGGGAGATACGCAACTGATGCCTCATATCTCACATGCAGACGCATCAGCTGTGCCGGCCAAAAGAGCGCTCACATGTAAAACGCTTCGCTCTTATCCATTTGATGATTTGCCCGAAGGAGCAGGGGTCATGCTATGCGTTCGTTTCGACTTACCTTCGATGTAGTCGAAAGTGTGGCAGTAAATGCTTTCAGAGACCACATTGCATATTCTGCAAGTTGCTACGCATGTAAGAGCGAAACGCCTTTTGTGAGGTGCTATGAAAGCGCATTCCGCAAAAGGGCTCGCTCTTGTCCACCTGACGACGCTCGAGAAGAGGCATTTATTCCGCCACGTGTTCGTGGCGAATGAATGAGTGCTTTCAGCGACCACATTGCATGCTCTACAAGTTGCTACGCAAGAGCGAAAGAGCTTTGTGGGCAGTGGGCCCGACGCGATTCGAACGCGTGATCCCCGCCGTGTGAAGGCGATGTCATAACCACCTAGACCACGGGCCCTCAAGCGAGAGAGGTACGACCAATTATTAGTACCTTGCCCTCGATTGTGGCTCTGCGCGGCGCAACCATCTTGTAAGCAAGCATCGAGATGAACAGCATGTTACTGACAGCAGCCTTTTTAAACAATGACCTATCACCAGATCCGGACTATTATGCTTGAGAAGGAGATACTGAGGCTGAAGTCTGAGAGAAATGCCATCATACTCGCTCACAACTACCAGCCCGGAGATGTGCAGGACATTGCCGATCTAACCGGTGACTCCCTGGAGCTCAGCAGGGCTGCGGCCACAATCGACTGCAAGGTACTCGTCTTCTGCGGCGTGGATTTCATGGCGCAGACAGCAGCCATACTCTCTCCGGAGAAGATCGTCATACATCCAGACAGGAGCGCCTGCTGCCCCATGGCACAGATGATCTCGCCTCAGGATGTGAGATCGCTGAGAGAAAGATATCCTGATGCAGCAGTGGTCTGCTACGTAAATTCCTCAGCTGATGTCAAGGCTGAGAGCGATATATGCTGCACGTCCGCCAACGGCGTGCAGGTCGTGAACGCCCTTGACGCTGACGAGATCCTGTTCATACCGGACAGGAACCTTGCGGATTATGTCGCCAGACACACCGATAAGAGAGTAATCCCCTGGAACGGATACTGCTACGTCCACGACAGATACACAGCATCTGATGTCCTGGAGGCAAGGAGAAAGCATCCAAACGCGGAGCTTCTCGTTCATCCCGAGTGCAGGCCTGAGGTCATAGATCTGGCAGATGGCGTCTACAGCACCTCGGGTATGCTGAAACATGCGAGAGCCAGCGGCGCAGATGAGTTCATAATAGGGACCGAGGTCGGGATCCTCCACAGACTCTGCGCTGAGAACCCGGAGAAGAGGTTCTATCCGCTCAGCACCGGCGCTGTATGCGAGGATATGAAGAAGACATCGCTGAAGAAGATCCTTCGGGCGCTTGAGACGCTCTCCCCGAGGGTGGAGGTACCACAAAGCACAGCTGTCAGGGCGAGGCGGGCGATTGAGAGAATGCTTGCCATCTGAGGATTCATAAAATCAAAAGCTCTCATCGTCGGAGAGGCAAACTCTGGCACTCGAACCAACGACAACCAGCACCACATCTTTAGATCCGCCAATCCACCGGATGGGCCCTGAAAGTCAGAACTACGCGAATCTGGCTGCAAACTCCTTGGCGTAGTATGTGATTACCATATCGGCGCCCGCTCTTTTTATGGATGTCAGCGCCTCCAGCATCGCACCATCTCGATCGATCCAGTTCCTCTCCGCGGCTGCCATGATCATGCTGTACTCCCCGCTGACCTGGTAAGCAGCAGTCGGCATTCCGAACGTATCCTTAACCATTCGGAGTATGTCCAGATAGGGCATCGCAGGCTTGACCATGACCATATCAGCGCCCTCCTCGATATCGAACTGGACCTCCCAGAGGGCCTCGTTCGCATTCGCGGGATCCATCTGATAGCTCCTGCGATCTCCGAACGCGAATCCGGATTCGGCCGCCTCTCTGAACGGGCCGTAGAAGTATGAGGCGTATTTTGCAGCGTATGAGAGGATCGCAACATCGCTGTAACCATTATCATCAAGAGCGGATCTTATCGCTCTGACCATGTGATCCATCATCCCGCTGGGAGCGACGATGTCCGCGCCGGCCTCTGCCTGGCTCACTGCAGTTCTTCCGAGGATGGGGAGCGTCTCATCATTAAGTATCTCCTGCCCGCGAACCACGCCGCAGTGGCCGTGGCTGGTGTACTCGCACAGGCAGAGATCTGTTATGACAACGAGATCTGTGGACTCCTTGATGCGCCTTACGGCCCTCTGTATGACTCCCTCACGATCATAAGCGCTGGATCCGATCTCATCCTTTCTGGAAGGTATCCCGAAGAGTATCACCGCTGGAATCCCCAGGTCTTCGATCCGTCCGGCCTCCTCAGCCACCGTCTTCATGCTCTGCCGCATCTGTCCGGGCATCGAGCTTATCGGGACGGGCTCATCGATGCGCTCGTCCACGAACACCGGCATTATGAGATCCCTGACTGAGAGCTCTGTCTCTGCGACCATCTCCCTGATGCCGGGCTTTCTCAAACGCCTCATGCGTCTCAATCTGACTCCTCCTGGTTCAGCCTGAAGAGATCTGCGGCGTACCTGAGCATCTCGGTGTCGCCCTTCTCAGCAGCGGCCTTCAGAGCCTTCGTCGGCTCTGCGAATATCTTGTTCACAATCGAGTGGCTCATGTCCATGAGGACCTTCTGCTCTATCTCTCCCAGAGTGTGATAGGCGCTGAGCTTGTTCATCGCCCTCCTGACCTCCTGCTCCTTTATCTTCTCAGCCTCTGAGTATATCCTCGCGAGAAGCTCCTCAGCCTCCTTCCTCTTGTACTTGGCCCTGAGAAGCTCGAGCTCCTCCTCTATTATCGCCTCGACCTTCTCGATCTCCTTCATCCTCATCCGCATGTTCTCATCGCTTATCTGCTTCAGGCTGTCTATGTTGTGAAGCTCCACACCCTCTATCTCGCGCACTGCCTCATCCACATCCCTGGGGTTCGCTATGTCTATGATCAGAAGCTTGCTCTTCCTTCCCTCCATCGCGCGCTCGATATCCTCCTTGAGAAGTATGTAATGGGGCGCTGAGGTCGCGCTTATAACAACATCCGCCTCTCTTATCTTCCTCTTCATCTCCTCGTAGGGCACAGCTGTGCCCCCGAGAGATGCTGCAAGTGAGAGCGCAGTTCCGAATGTGCGGTTCGTCACATACAGAGCGCCTATCTTCTTTGAGACGAGCGCTTTGGATATCAGCTCTCCCGTCTCGCCTGCGCCTATTACCAGCACAGATCTTCCCTCCAGACTTCCAAGTATCTGTTCGGCGAGATCGACAGCTGCAGATCCAACGGAGACGGAGCGCTCGTTTATGGCCGTCTCCTTCCGGACGCGCTTCCCCACCTGGATCGCCTTCTTGAAGGCTGTGTCCAGGACCCAGCCTGTGTATCCAAGGCTCTTCGCGATCCTGTAGAGCTCCTTCATCTGGCCAAGGATCTGGTCCTCTCCTATTATCATGGACTCGAGGCCCGAGGCGAGCCTGAGGAGGTGGAGGAGGGACTCGTCATGGTCGTGTATGTCTATTATCCTGGAGGAGACCCGGGCCTTCTTTGCGATCTCGAAGAGGACCTTCTCACCGCGGGGAGAGACCACGTATATCTCGACACGGTTGCACGTCTTGAGGACCGCGCACTCCTCGACGGTGTCATGCGAGGAGACCCACTTCAGGAGAGCCTCGACATCGCCATGCCATGCGTTCTCGATCTCACTGATCGAGGCCTTCTTGTGGGTCACCAGCATCGAGGTTATCCTGCTCATCTGGCGTGAGATTCTCCCGGACTCTCATATAGGCCTTTTCATGGGCGCTCGAGATCTCGCCATTCTCCAGGCACGCCCAGACAGAGCTGTCGGAGAGCACCGCCCAGAGCAGATCCCTTCTCCTGCTCTGCGGCACCACAATCTCCTTCAGGTCTTTCCGTATCCTGCTGAGGAGATCTGCCATAAGAGCGTATACCTCCACTTCACGCTCCAGATTCATGCGGATGTACCTCGAGAGCGCCGGTATTCCTGTCGATATCGCGAGGACCACAGACCTCTTTTTTATGATCGATGGCACCACGACCTCCCCCTCTCTGTCGACGCTGTTCACGAGCGCCCCCTTCCTTCGCGCGATATCCTCCAGAGCTGCATTCAGAGTCCTGTCACTTGTGGCAGGTATGGCGATGAACGCGCCCTCCAGCGCCCTCTCTGCGATCACAAGCCCGTCCTCGCTCAGGAGATCTGCCTCCACGATCTCCAGCAGCTCATCAGAGGCCATTCTGAGTATTCCATCAGAGAATTCCCTGCTCACAACCACAAGATCTCCCTGCAAGAAAAGCCTGGCCTTGCGCTCTGCCACCTCCCCACCGCCGAATATGACAATGCGCCTTCCCTTCAGATCTATTAAAAGAGGAACGTGGCTTCTGCTCATATCCTCGCGCTCGTCTTCTTGTACTCCCTCTCGCTGAAGAGTATTCTGTACTCCCTCACGCCGGTGGCCTCGGATATTCTGGATGCGATCTCCTCGCACTCCTCCCTGCTCCTCGAGTGGACGACAGTGTAGAGGTTGTAGGGCCACTCATCGCATGTTGCCCTCTGGTAGCAGTGGGTGACCTCCTCGAAGGAGGCCATTATGCCTCCAGCCCTTTCGATGTCACCCTCGACCTTCCAGACGATCATCGCGTTCGCGACTATCCCGAGCGCCCTGTGGCCTATGGTGGCCGCGAACCTTCTCACAACTCCGGATTCGCGAAGAGCTCTGAGCCTTGATATCACAGTCTCCTCATCGAGCCCGAGCCTCTCTCCGAGCTCTCTGAATGGATGGGGGACGATTGGTATCCCATCCTGCGAGGCCCTGAGCAGCGCGATATCTATCGGATCCATCTCCTGGCACATGCTTTCTCCTGCCTGAGGTGAACCTCTCAGGAGAGATCGGCTGATCTCCATCCGTTATCCCTCCCGAATGGATAGCGGTCCACGCCCCTCGATGGCACGCTCTTCGGGGAGTCTCCGGGGTTTCCACTCACCTGGTGATCCGACCAGTAGTTTCCGCCGATGACCGGCCCCATGTCCCAGAGGTTGCTCCCGTTGTCCACAGCGTTCTGTCCGAAGATGGAACCGTTATCGATGAAGCTGTTATGATAGATTCTGTTATCGCTGCAGTCGGTCAGGCTCAGGCCGACCATGCCGTTGCCCACGAACCTGTTATCGCTTATGTTGCATCCTGAGCTGCTTCCAATTCGCATGCCGAACCTCTCGTTCATGCTGATGTTGTTGCCGATGAACTGGAATCCGCGCACCCCGTTCACGAAGATCCCCTCCCTGTTCCGGAGGGCGGTATTGTCAACCGCAGATCCTCCGGAGAGCTGCTCGATCCTCATTCCGATAGCGTTGTCGCTCGCGTTGTTCATCGCGAGAACGCACTGATTTGAGCCTGAGATCGCTATGCCGTTGCTGTTTCCCGTCACCTCATTCTCATTCACTGTTGATCTGTGCGACCTCACAAGCCTTATTCCATCATCTCTGTTCGACAGGATCCTCGAGCGAGAGATCTCAGAGGAGAGGGCATCAAGCAGATGCATCCCTGCAGTGCAGTTCTCTGCCCTGGAATCTGTTATCCTTGACCTCCTGTCGCCCTCCAGCCTGAATCCGCTCTCCCTGCAGTCCAGCGCCGCGCTCCTTCTCACAAGAATATCCTGCGAGCGACCGAACCAGAAGCCGATCTCGCATGCCTCTGCGGTTGTGTTCTCCACCATACAGTCTCCTGAGTCCAGTATCGACATTCCTATCTCGCTTCTGGAGAGCATGCAGTCCGAGATTCTGGAGTTTATGACACCAACAAGCATGATGGCTGCGCTGCTGTTCGATATGATCTGGTTTCTCACAGTGATATTCTCGCAGTCTATGAGACCTATGAACCCGTAGCTCTTGTCTACAGAAACGTTGCGGGCACCGACCAGATAAAGAACCGGCCTGCCATCTATCCTGTTCGATTCGTCAATGCTCTGGTTGAAGGAGTTGTCATCCATCCTGGCCCTGGGGTCCGATATGAGCCTGAGATCGCCGAGGTTGCCGGCCTCTATTCTCAGGTTGTATCTGTTGGAGCTCAGCGTGTTTTCCCTCAGCAGGTTGCCGCCCGAGCCCTTCATCGATATCCCGTACTCGTTCTTCTCCACGATATTACCAGTTATCATGTTCCCAGATGAGGATTTCATCAGGAGACCGTTGCCGTTGAGGAGTAGCCTGTTCGATGATATGCTGTTCTTCTCAGAGTCCTCCAGATAGACTCCAGCGATCCTGTTGCCCTTGCAGGTGTTGTTCGTTATCATGTTGCTCTTCG
This sequence comes from Methanobacteriota archaeon, assembly GCA_029553285.1. GTDB lineage: Archaea > Halobacteriota > Methanosarcinia > Methanotrichales > Methanotrichaceae > Methanothrix_B. Next base: position 54,364 of record JAKPCO010000089.1, on the reverse strand, counting down.
CCGACTTCAGGCGTATGCCTATGTTCGATGAAAAGAGATTGTTGAGAACAATGGTGTTGTTGTGTCCTGTCACATCCATCGCATTTCCCGCAGAGGTCACAGTGTTGCCGGAGATCATGGAATCGTTGCATCTCACCTCTATGCCGGCTCCCAGCGGTCCTGATATCCTGTTATTCTCGACGATCGCGGAGCCGTTCAGCCTTATCCCGTATGCGGTGGCTGAGATGGTGTTGTTCGATATCACTCCTCCGTATGCTGCGATTCCCGTGGAGATGTTTTTGATGTTGCAGCCGGTCACGGATGCGTATCCCTCAATCACAACTGCTGGATCCCTGCCGCTCCCGACGATCGTCAGGTTGGATATGCTGCTCCCGTGGGATACCATCCTGAATGTGGTGCGACCCATGCCGTCGATGGTGGCGCCATATCCTTTTATGGATACCAGCTTGTTGATCTCCACGCTCTCCCTGTAGTACCCCTTCATGACAAGTATCTCGTCACCGTTCTGCGCATTTGCGATCGCCGCGTTCACGCTTCTGATCGCTCCGGTCTTCTGCTGGTCCACGACAAGAGTCCTGGCGCTGGATGCTGATACTATTAAGACAATCATAGACACCATCAGTACAGCCCGCCACAGACTCACAGGAACTCCTCCATATGCACATCAACCTGCAGGGTGATATAGTTTCGCCGGAACGCGTCGACATATCCCCATCGGACTGAGACTCCTTGTTACGAAATCTTTAAATAATATTACGAAAACGTATCCGTGGAGGCAACAGGTTTTAACAGCGGCGGGCCGGGGCAGTCCTCCACCCAACAGGCCCGCAACCTCCTTGCCAGATCATCAGATCCGTCGAGCACACGATTCGATTCCGCTGGTCTCACGAAGAGTTCGGTCAGGGGGCTCCAGTTCGGCCAGATCTCTTCAAAATGCCCGGCCTGGATCTCGGTGATACAGGATGTTGAGAACCGCTCTTATGTGTTTGGCAACTTGCAGGTAGTGCAGTGTGGTTGCTGAACGCACTTATTCATTCACCAAGAATGCATGGCAGGACCAGTGCTTCTACGGGCAAGTTATCATATGGATAAGAGCGTTGGGAACATCTGTGCATCGCCCACGTCATTCACATGAATGCGAGGCACAAGATTTAATAGCTCTCGCGCATTTTACTCCACTGTGCGGCTGTGGTCCAGTGGTTATGACATGAGCTTCCCAAGCTCGTAACCCGGGTTCGAATCCCGGCAGCCGCACTGGCTTTACTCCACGCATCACTTTTATATTTCATATCCTCATACCAAAACCCATGGCCGGTAATCGCAGGGTGCTTTTGAAGACATCCATGGGGGATGTTGTGATTGAGCTTTACGATGACATGCCCATAACAGCTGGAAACTTTCTGAAGCTGGTTGAGCGTGGTTTCTACGATGGCGTGATATTCCACAGGGTGATTGCAGGGTTCATGGTGCAGACAGGAGACCCGACAGGCACGGGCTATGGCGGTCCTGGTTACACAATCCCTGATGAGTTCTCCGGGCACAACAGGAACGACCGCGGGACAGTGGCCATGGCGAACGCGGGGCCGAACACCGGTGGAAGCCAGTTCTTCATCAACCTGGTGAACAACAACTACCTGGACAGAATGCACCCCGTCTTCGGGAAGGTCGTCGAGGGAATGGATGTGGTCGATAAAATAGGGAGCGTCAGGACCGACGCAGATGACAGGCCCATTGAGGACGTGGTGATCATCTCCGCAAGGGTGCTGGGCTGATCTCCGCGCAGTTCAACGGAGAGATAACACGCAGAGGAGCAGCATCTGCAGCAGGAGAGCTGAGGTTCGCATTACCCATGTGCGGCCCTCCATGATGGAGTTGCGCCTGATCTACATCACAAGATGCCTCAGCTCCCAGAGCATCTTCGGGTTCAGGCGGATGAGGACTCTGAGCATTCCCCTCAGATCCATCTTGGAGACGTCCTCAGACTGGATCGAGTGCATGAGCTTGTTCAGGTCATCATCGCTAAGCCTGATGAAGAACTCCTTGAGATCAAGATGTCTTGCTATCTGCTTCCCGATGCTCTCCCTCCAGCGCTTCTCATAGGCCATGAGCCCCTCAACGCCGGTATCGCCGCTGGACACAGCATCAGCGACGACCTCTCCCGCAATCATCCCGGCCTGCATCGCGTTGAGTATGCCCCCACCTGTTATCGGGTCCGACTGGCGCGCAGCGTCTCCGACCAGCATTACACCATCCGCGATGGTCCTCTCGATCGGTCCCGAGACCGGGACGCCGCCGACGACCATCTCCACGATCCTCGCCTCAGGCATTCTTCTCTCAACAAACCTCCTCAGGAGCTTCACCGGCGCTCCGGGCTCTGACCTCGAGCCGATCACTCCAAGGCCCACGTTCGCCAGGTGCTCGCCCTTCGGAAACGACCAGACGTATCCGCCAGGCGCCAGCTCGTTTCCCAGGAAGAACTCGCAGTACTCGTCGTCTATGCCCTTATCGTAGAGCAGGAACTGCGCGCAGACCTCTATATCTCCGGGTTTGAGCGCAGTATCTATTCCGGCCCACCTACCCACCTTCGACTCGACCCCGTCAGCGCCTATGACCACATCAGCCTCTATATCAATGATCTCCCCGTAACGCATGGCCCTGATGCCCTTCACAGATCCATTTGCCCTGAGCAGATCCAGGGCCCTGGTCTTGACCATCACCCTCGCGCCCGCACGGGCCGCATCCATCGCCAGCGCGCGGTCGAATATCTTGCGTTCCAGGACATAGCCGACCTCATCCCCGGACTTGTCCTCGGACATGACCACATTCGAGCCGTCGGGGGCGTAAAGGCGCGCGCCCTTCACCTCTGCTGCTATCCATCTGGGATCAGGTTTGATCATGCTGCTCAGCCGCGCCTTGCTGACCCCCTCAGCGCACCTCACCGGATCTCCAATCTCCTGCCGCTTCTCCAGAAGAACTACATTCATCCCCCTCTCTGCAGCTGTCTTCGCAGCCATCGATCCGCCAGGGCCGGCGCCAACGACAACAACATCACACCTCATCCCTGCGCCTCCTCGAGACTGAGCGCTCCGGTCGGGCAGAGCCTTACGCACCTGCCGCACTCTATGCATTCGTCAGAGACCTCGAGCCAGGTCTCCACGAGCTCCAGGGCGCAGACAGGGCAGACGCCGACACATGCGCCGCAGTACCCGCAAACATATCTGTTGACAGTGATCAATCGACTCCACCCCTGCATTCAGTAGATTATCCTGAAATCGTCATAGCCCTTGCACTCGAGCTCCGCGATCTCCATCCCAGAGACCATCGCGCCAGATGGTCCTGATTTCATCAGGCCGAGAAGCTCGCCTACGCTCTTCCTCTCCCCCTCAAGCACAGCCTCAACGCCACCGCCGGGGAGGTTTCTTATCCAGCCCTTAACTCCGAGAGCTTTGGCGTGGGTTGTGGTGTAGTACCTGTAGCCGACGCCCTGAACCCTTCCTGAGACCCTGACGCGGACGCATATGGTCATGATCTCAAACCCCGGTTACCAGATCCTCGAGCGCCTTATGCTGGTCCTTAGCCTTCACGATCCCTGAGGCGAGAAGCACGCCCACAGCACCGAGCTCAAGAGCAGCTCTGAGATCTTCGCCATGAGTGATTCCTGCGCCACAGAGCACCCCGACATCTTTCTCTATCGCTCTTACAGCCTCGACAGAGCCCCTGACGACCTCAGGATCTGCCCTGGAGACGGGTATCCCGGAGCCTATGAGCTCCGGCGGCTCCACAGCGACATAATCCGGCCGCAGGGCTGCAGCTGCCCTTGTTGTTGCGACGTTGTTCGTGCATATTATAGACCTGAGACCCTCTGCTCTGCATGCCCTGAGAGATGCCTCGATGTCAGCAAGCCTGAGCCGGCGCTCCGAATGGTTTATGAGAGAGCCTGATGCTCCGGCTGCCTTCACTGATGCGGCAGTGATATGCCCTGTGAAGCTGCCGAAGCCGACGCCATCGACGTGCTGCGCATAAACCGGTATGCTCACAGCGGCTGCGACCGCTCTGATATCAGCAGCCTGCGGCGCAACCGCGATATCGACGCCATACTCAGATGCCACGCTCTCACATATCTTTGATAGGGCGACAGCCGAATCTCCTGTCGCCTCCCTGTAGGTCTTGAAGTTAAGAACTATAAGCGTCAAAGCCCCTCCCACCTAAACTCTATGACCACCTGACTTGCCAGGCGCTCTGACCTCGCACAGGCCCTCGCATTTCGCTGTGCGCTCGTACTCCGCGAACGCTCTGGCGCTGCCCGTCTCGAGCATCATCACGGTGCCATCCGATATCAGGGCGACAAGCGGAAGCCTGCCGCTCTCCTCCTGATGCAGGATGTGGTAGATGAGACCCTCTGGTTTGGAGTACTCAAGCATGATGCAGCGGAAATCCGGGTGGTCTTTCAGGAAACGCTCCAGCTCTGGCGCGGCATCCCTGCATACCGGGCAGCCCTCCCGCTCCACGAAGAGCGCGACGCGGCCGTGCTTCAGGCTCTCTGCGAGGCTGAGCGCGGGTCCGTAGACCCTGTGAATCATGCGATCAAGCATCTCATCGATCTCATCGGGATCCAGACCATACTTGGCCTCGAGCTGCGCTCTGAGGTCGCGCCGGGATCGCACCAGAAAGTCCCTGATCAGGCGCTCCAGCTCCATGAGGGGAAATTTCACTTCAAGAAATAAAACTATGGTGGTGGCCGCTCAGGCCATCACCTGCTCCTTCAGGAGATAGCGTATGAGGTCCTCGGAGAGCTTCGTCTCGCGATGCACCTTTTTCACGGTCTCATCGATGCTGTAGCCTTCAGCCATGAGCGAGGCTATTCGATCTATGACCTTCTCGCTCACTGAGTAGTACTCGTCTATGTCCTTGCGATGTCCCCAGACGTCTCCCTTGAGTATCTCTATCCCCTGAAGCTCCAGGAACTGCTGCGCTGCCTTCGACATCGTCTGATAGTAAGATGGAGGAATCTGAACTGCCTTGAGTCGCGGGCACGTCCTGACCAGGTTCATGACGTCCATGTTGGAGGCCCTGAATGCGAGATGGACGACCTGCTCGTTCCGGTTCAGGTCTGATATCTCCTTCTTAGAGCTCACAACCCTTAATCTCATGATTAGAAACAATGATGTTAAAATATATATAGATAATGGTAATTGTAGTAGTCAAGAAACTGATATTCTATAAGTAGAAACTGAATCTGCATATATCGCATGTATTTTTGGCCTGCCAAGAATAAGTGAGAATAGATCTTAAGGGTGGTATAAGACGCATCCATGCATATCATTGAGATGAGCCGCATGCTGCCTTGTGTGATCGATGGGCATTGCCAGTGTATGCTGATTCCCGAGGGCCCGTTCGATCCAGCCCCACGACCCCATCCGATGATGCGGGGGATCGCGCAAAATGTTCATCGAATACCTCAAACGCTTTTGGCATTCTCTGAGGGCGTCGAAAGCCTCAGTGCGTCTGGGGGCTTCGATGAAGCGGATCGTATCGAATCTCATTTCGCAGAGGTCGCAAGAGCTGAAGAGGGGCCCGTGGAGCTGCCATTCCTGGCGAGACCCTCCAGGAGTTTGAAGGCACCTTAAAGCTGCAGCGTGTAACTCTCTGTTCCAGGAGACTGGGGCAGCTGTTTCACATGGGAGCATGACCTGAATTTAGCCTTCTGTGCCGCTCGTTTCTGGTCGAAACCAGCAATCGAAGATCCCATCATTCTGGCACGCCTCTACGCTCGCATGCGGGTTTTGAGAGAGTTCGTTCTTATCCATCCGGGTGATCCTTCTTCTCGAAATTCTCCGCAAAACACTCAAACGATATTAATATATCCTTCAATCGCAATATCTCTCCAGAAAATGTATGACGGAATAAAAAAAGAAATTCTTTGAGAGGGTGGTGATAATAATATGAAAAACAAAATATTGCTTACTTTCTGCGTGGCAGTCCTGATCGGCCTTTTATGCGTCAGCGCGCAGCGGAACATAATGATGCCTGGCGGCTTTGGTCCTGGTGTATCCGACCTCCAGAGCGTGGTGGGCGCTGGCGCGGCCGGCACAGGCGGGCCATCAGAGGCTGTGCTCTTCGCGGAGGCGGACCAGAGGGGTGCCCACAAGCACATATTCGAGTCTGACGTTGATATAGGAGCGGATATCGCATTCAACGCAACACCCAGGTCGATGGTCGTGCTGAGCGGCGTCTGGCGTCTTTACAGAGAGCCGAACTTCCAGAGCCCGTATGACATGGAGTTCGGGCCCGGCATCTACCCCTCGATCCTGGACTATGGCATAAGCGTGATCGGATCCATGAAGAGACTGCGCTAATCGACATCGCTCATCTCGAACAGGTACGCCCCTATCGCCATGGTTGCTGCGCAGCATCCTGCGAGGAGGAGCGTGTCAATGATGATGGGAAACGAGTTCGCGCCAACGAGACAGCCTCTCAGCGCATCGACCCCATATGTCAGGGGATCGATGTAGGAGAGTATCCTGACCGGCTCTGGCAGGTTCTGCACTGGGAAGAGCGCTCCTGATAGCAGGAAGACCGGGAAGATCATGAAGTTCATTATCAGGCTGAATCCGGACATGTCCTTCATCCGGGATGCGAAAGCGAGACCGACTCCTATGAATGTGGCGGATATGAGGACCATGAGCGCAACTGATAGAATCAGTCCTGTCAGCCCCTTTATTTTCACGCCCATCGCTATCCCGGGTATCAGTATTATGATACCCTGGAGCACTGCCTGGGTCACGCCTCCCGCGGTCCTTCCCAGCACTATAGAGAGCCTTGTCACAGGCGCGACCATTATCTCCCTGAGAAATCCGAACTCCCTGTCCCAGAGAACCGACATCCCTGCGAACGTCGAGCTGAAGAGCAGCGTCATGCCTATTATCCCGGGGGCGAGATAGTTTATGTAATCCACCCCGGCGGGAACCCGGGATGCCATGCCGCTGAAGCCTGTTCCCAGGAACGCCAGGAAGAAGAACGGCGGGGCTATCGATCCCACAACCCTGGATTTCAGCCTGAAGAACCGTATCATCTCCCTCAGCCAGAGGCTGTATATCGCGTAAGGATCGAACGCTCTCATGCTACCTCCTCATCAAAGCTCTTACAAGATCGCCCTTTCCGGTCTCATCCCTCATGCTCCTGCCTGTGTACCTGAGAAATACATCCTCCAGGGTCGGCTCGTGGACGCTGACTGATTTTATCCGCACGCCTGCACGGCATGCGGCCAGCACGACCTCCGGGATCCTCGACTGAGCAGAGTCCACGCTCAGCCTGACGTATCCGTTGCTCGCGTCGAATGAGCGCACCCACTCGAACCCCAGCAGGACATCGCGGAGCCGCTCCAGACCATCCCTCACCTCCAGGGTCAGGGTATCGGTGCCGATCATGCTCTTCAGGGAGATTGGGGTGTCGAGGGCCACGATCCTGCCGTGGTCTATTATTGCGACCCGATTGCAGAGGTTGTCTGCCTCCTCCATGTAGTGTGTTGTGATCACAACAGTGACATCCTCCTCCCCGTTCATCTTCCTGATGTAATCCCAGATGTACCGCCTGGTCTGGGTGTCCAGGCCAAGCGTCGGCTCATCCAGAAAGAGAACATGCGGCCTGTGCATCAGCCCCCTGGCTATCTCGAGCCTCCTGCGCATGCCGCCCGAGAACTCCTCGAGGAGCACATCCGCCTTGTCGTAGAGCTCCACAAGCTCCAGAACCTCCGCGATCCTCCTCTTCCTCTCATCTCCTGGCATTCCATACATCCTGCCGTGAAAATCCAGGTTCTCCCTCGCTGTGAGCTTCCCATCGACGCTCGGATCCTGGAAGACCACGCCGATGCAGCTTCTCACCGCATCCCTCTCGCGCACGATGTGGTGGCCCCAGACATACGCCTCCCCCTCAGTCGGCCTGAGCATCGTGGTCAGCATCTTGATTATCGTGCTCTTTCCCGCGCCGTTCGGGCCCAGCAGGCCGAAGATCTCCCCTCGTCTCACAGAGAGGTTCACGTCGTCGACAGCTACAAGGCCATCAAACCTCTTGATAAGACCTCTCGTCTCTATGGCATGCTCCATGGAAGGGGCGCAGTCTTTGAGGCCGCGCCATCATCACCTCCCTCAACCAGTATGCATCATGTTTTAAGAATGTGTGCCTCAGCCGCAGCGACCAGCGGTCAAGCAGCAGTCGTCGCGCATCACCTGTCGGCCGTCAGGCCCCGATGAGCTGTTCAGAGACCACTTCTATATCTGCAAATGGAAGAGATGGAGGAACATGATAAAGGAATGCACATGCATAAGAGTCGATGGCCTGAGACACTCAGTGGTGCGGGATGCAGTCGCTGAGGAGATCCAGATCGAGCTGTGCATCAATGGAGATCTGCTCAGGAGAGTATCGCTGAGCCCATGCCACATCAGAGAGTTCATCGCCGGCCACCTCTTCTCGGAGGGGTACGTAAGGGTGCTGGAGGAGATCGATGCCATGCACATTGAGGGTCGGAGGGCAAATGTGACCCTTCGCGGGGCAGGGGAGCAGAACCGCAAAGAGCATGCTGAAAAGACTGAATGGTTTTCGGTGGGCAGAGATGCCATATTCCGCGCGATGCGCATGCTTCTCGACTCAGATGCTCACAGGATCACAGGCGGCTTCCACCGCGCTGGGGTCTTCTGTGAGGATGGCACTGCATGGATGGCAGAAGATATAGGAAGGCATAACGCGATGGACAAGGTCATAGGCCACTGCCTGCTTGAGCGCATCGAGCTCTCGAGAGTGTTCGTCCTGCTGACAAGCCGCATCTCCTCAGGGCTCGCTCTGAAGTGCTCGCGCGCGGGGATCCCGATCCTCGCATCCAGGGGCGCGCCGACCAGTCTTGCCATCGAGATGGCAGATGCTGCAGGGATCACACTCATAGGATTTGTCCGCGGGGAGAGGATGAACATCTACACCCATCCGGAAAGGATAGCGGATCTGACGCTCACCGCAGAATATGGACTCTAAACTTCAAATGCCCCGCGGATATTCCAGGGATGCGACGCCGAAATTCGGCCAGGCGATAGATTTTGCGCTGCTTATGGCGTGGGATTGGCGGCCAGATCTACCTGGCGGCCTTTGCCACACGCTCTATGCTGTCCTTCCTGCTGACAGCGAAGCTCTTCACGTCGTAATTTGCAGCAGCTATGATCTCATCTGCCAGGCAGCTCTGGATGGAGCGCTTGCTCTTGAACGATGCCTGCCATGCGCCCTTTGCTATGAGCATCAGCGCGGTATCGACGCGCCTCTGAGGTGCGGTATCCACTGCCTTTGGGACAGTGATGCCGCCATACTTGAGCCTGACAACCTCCTCACGCGGTCCAGCGTTTGAGATCGCCCTGACCAGGACGGAGAGCGGGTTCTCCTTCGTCCGCGAATGGATTATATCAAAGGCCTCCTCGACTATCCTGTACGCAGTCTGCTTCTGGCCCGTGTTCTTCTCCTTCCTCATCATCTTGTTGATCAGACGCTCGACCACATGAAGCTCGGACTTCTTGAACTGCTGCTTCGCATGCCTGCCGCCGGTGTGCATCACGGCCCTCGGCTTCAGGTTGATGTAGCCCTTCACGCTCAGATCCGGGATCTCCACCTCTGATGCATCCCACTTTCCAAACACCTTCACAAGATCACCTTACCGGCTTCTCCTTGCGGCCCGAGACCATCTCCTCGAGAGAGACATTGTTCACAGCGACGACCTTGAACCTCACGCCAGGTATGTCACCCATCGATCTGCCCATTCTTCCGCCGATCCTCTCGACGATGACCTCATCGTGCTCATCTATGAACCCTATGGCGCCATCGCCCGGGCAGAATGCCGTGACCTGCCTTCCGTTCTTTATCAGCTGTATCCTCACACACTTGCGTATGGCCGAGTTGGGCTGCTTCGCCTCGACGCCCACCTTCTCCAGAACGATGCCCCTCGCCCTGGGAGCCCCGCCCAGAGGATCTGCCTTGACCTTGAGGCCGAGAGCCCGCCTGCAGTAATGAGGATCGCTCCACCTCAGCTTCTTCCAGTCATCTTCCATCTTCCTGGCAGCATTGATTCCCATTCCCATTTAATCACCGTTGATCGTGAGTTTCTGATTCTTTCAGGGCGTTTTGCCGCTCACTGTATGATTATATCATCAACGCCATGATGCCTCTGTGCCAGCATCTTGGCTTTAAGTATGTTTCGGCCGTCCCGCCCTATGGCAATACCCTTGTCCTTGTTGGCTACCTCTACATAAGCCAATCGCTTGTTGTTCTTGTTGACCACCATGATGTTCTTGACATCCGCCGGCTGGAAGAGGTTCTGCAGGAACTCCTTTACATCATCGCTGTACTCGACTATCTCTATCTGTTTTCCAATGGACTTCTTGACGCGGTTTATATTGCTTCCCTTTCTGCCGATCGCGGCTCCCATATCGCCCTTCTGTATGACGAAGATTATCCTGTCGTTCTCCTCGTCAACGATGCAGTCCCTTGCCATGCCGCCCGTGAGGCTCTCAAAGAGCGCTATGTATCTTATTCCCTCTGTTGTGAGCTTGAACTCACTCATTCGCAACACCCCGGATCTCCCGCAGCAGCGCAATGATCTCAGAGTCCCCGGGCTCGATAACAGCCAGGGCGGCTACCGGAAATGGCTTTCCACATGCTGCGCCCAGATCCCTTCCGGAGCTCTGGTATGCATACACCGGAACCTCAAGGCTGCGAAGCTTCTGGCGCACGTGCTCCGGGCAGTCCGAAGCGTATATTATGAGCTTTGCGTCTCCCCGGAGACCGTGCTCCAGAGAGCTGTTGGAGCCAAGCACAACTTTACCGGTTCTTATGGAACTCCTGAGCGCTCTATCGATATTTATCATCGAACTACCTCATCAATTCTTTTTGCTACCAGCTGGACGTCTCCGGTTCCAAGCCGGATCGGCTGGCCGACTATGACGTTCTCGGTGACGCCTCTGAGGTCGTCCACATCGCCACGGATCGCGGCATCAAGTATGTGGTTCACAGTGACCTCAAAGGCAGCGCGAGCGAGGACGCTCGCTTTCTCTCCTGATACGCCATGTCTGCCGATCTGCTTCACATCGCCGTCACAGGTCATGATATCGGCGACAAGCATGATGTGCCTGACATCGACCTGGAGGCCCTGCTCGCGGAGGGTCTCGGTAGCCTCGTTGATTATTGCATTGCGAGCTGCCTCTATTCCGAGGACCTCGCATATCTCGTTAATGTTGTTCGTCTTGGTCCTGGTTGGATCGACGCCCTCGAACTCCAGGACCTCCTTGAGGGATGAGCCCTCAGTGTAGAGGACATACTCATCCCCCTCCTTCCGGATGACCACACGCTTTATACCATCAACGCCCTTCAGCGTGACCTTCTTTATTCGCTCGACCAGCTGCAAGAGCTCCCTGTAAGACGGCTCCTCGGGCGCCATTATGATGGTGTTCCCCTTTTGATCCACAGTCAGACCTGTGGCATCTCTCAGCTTCTCGGCCACATCCTCAGCTGTGATCTTCCGCTGTGCCATCGCATCCTCATTGAGCTCTATGACCACATTCATCTCCGCGAGATCTGTGGCTATCGAGCCCAGATGCAGGATAGAGGTGGCCTCGATTGCCCATGCGACCTCCCTCGCCATGTCGCGATCCGAGGCGTACTCAGGCAGCAGCCGTATGGTCATCGTCGGCGTCGACGGGATCTTGCGTGCATCGACGATCTCTATCAGCCTCGGAAGACCGAGGGTGACGTTGATCTCCGCGACGCCAGCGTAGTGGAAAGTACGCATCGTCATCTGCGTGCCCGGCTCGCCGATGGACTGGGCTGCGACGACGCCCACTGCCTCGCACGGCTCGACCCTCGCATGTTCATAGTCCTCGACGACCTCCTTTATTATCGTCTCGAACTGCTCCTCAGTCACCCTCTCCGCCTCTTCCAGGCCGCTTTTGATAGCGTCCTTGAGGCTGATCGGCAGATCGAGCTCGTCTATCCTTTTAAGCCATGACTCTGGAAGCTTCATGCGTTCTCACCCGCGAGGACCTTTCTTATTATTCGATGCACGTTCTCCGGGCTTGCGTAGTCTCTCCTAGATGGATCGACCCCGTCCTCTCCGTACTTGAACTGGACGATCATGCCGCGGGTCTCCCTGACGGTGCCGTCGTAGTTCACCTCCAGGTCCTGTAGGGCGTTTACCAGGCGCCTCTGGAGGTAGCCGCTCTGGGATGTTCTTATCGCGGTGTCCACAAGACCCTCCCTGCCACCTATCGCATGGAAGAAGAACTCAGTCGGCGATAAACCCTTCTTGTAGCTCGACTCGACGAAGCCATGAGCCTCGGCGCCGAGATCTCCGCGCTTGAAGTGTGGTAAGGTTCTATCAGTGTAGCCGCGCTTTATCCTCTCGCCCCTGACCGACTGCTGGCCCACACATGCTGCCATCTGCGTTAGGTTCAGCATCGAGCCGCGGGCGCCGGAGACCGCCATGACCACGCCGCTGTTGTCCAGTCCGAGGTAACGGCCTGCGATCTGTCCAGCAGCACCCCTCGCCTTGCCCAGCGTCTGCATTATGCGCATCTCCAGCGTCTCCTCAAGAGTGCGTCCGGGAAGCGGTTCCAGCTCTCCCGCCCTGTAAGCCTCTATAAGCCTCTGGACACTCTCCTTCGCGGATCTTGTGACATCCTGGATCTGCTCTGCAGCCTCTCTTGGCACATCCTCGTCACTGATGCCGAAGCTGAAGCCGGCGAGCATGATCCCGCGGAGCGCCAGGAGCGTCATCCTGTCCAGGAACTGGCTCGCAACCCCTGGATCATACTCCTTTATTATGCGATCTATCACCTTCCCCTTGAAGGCGCCCACAGCCTCTGCATCGATCGTGCCCTTGAGAAGGACGCCGTTGCGTATAACCACATACGCATCATTCTCGCAATCCTCGCCCTTGCAGACAGGGCAGTTGCTGCAGAAGTCTGCCTTGAACGTGAGGTTAAGATCCTTTGGCAGTATCAGGCTGAATATCTGCTTTCCTGTCCAGTACGGATCGCCGTTCTCGTCATATCCTGCAGGCACAGGGATGTCGCTTATATCAAGCTTCTTGAGAACCTCCATGAGTCTGTCCTTATTGAGCCTGCGCTCCTTGTGGGTGAGCAGGAAGCTTCCGGTGACATAATCGTGTATCCCGCCTATGATCGGGCCGCCGAATCTGGGGGAGAGGATGTTCTCCTGGACCCGCATCAGGATCTCAGCCTCTGCCCTCGCCTCCTCTGTCTGTGGCACATGGAGGTTCATCTCGTCGCCATCGAAGTCTGCGTTGTACGGCGGGCATACCGCTGGGTTCAGCCTGAATGTCTTGTACGGCATGACCTTGACCCTGTGCGCCATTATCGACATCCTGTGGAGCGAGGGCTGCCGGTTGAAGAGAACGATATCACCATCTGCAAGCTGCCTGTCCACCTTCCAGCCAACCTCGAGCTGCTCCGCGACCTCCTGGCAGTTTCTCTCGGTGACCTTGACTCTCCTCCCATCTGCACGTGTTACGTAATTGACACCAGGATGGTTGTCTGGCCCCCGCATCACGTACTTCCTGACGACCTCGATATTTTTTGGGGTGACCATTATCGGGACTGTGAGTTCCTTTGCAACCTCGATCGGAACCCCGACCTCGTTTATTGAGAGGTTTGGATCTGGAGATATTACAGTTCGCGCGCTGAAGTTGACCCTCTTTCCGGAGAGAGAGCCTCTGAACCTCCCCTCCTTGCCCTTGAGCCTCTGCGAGAGTGTCTTGAGGGGCCTGCCGCTTCTGTGCCTGGCTGGAGGTACCCCTGAAACAGTGTTATCCAGGAATGTCGTGACGTGGTACTGGAGAAGCTCCCAGAGGTCCTCGATTATCAGCTGCGGCGCACCTGCCTCTCGGTTCTCCTGGAATCGCTGGTTTATTCTTATTATATCCACGAGCTTGTGTGTCAGGTCGTCCTCACTCCTCTGTCCGCTCTCCAGCGTTATAGATGGTCTCATTGTGACAGGAGGCACTGGCAGCACCGTGAGTATCGTCCACTCAGGCCTTGCCGTCTCCGGGTTCATCCCCATGACCATTATGTCCTCGTCGGAGATCCTCTCGAACCTGTCTCTTATGTCAGAGGGCGTGAGCTTGTGTCCGTCCTCTATATATGAGAGCGGCCGCTCGAACTTGATCTCCCTCTGAGGGGCACCGCAGTACGGGCAGGTCTTGTGCTTCCTTGCCTCTGCGAAGACCTTGTTCACAACATCCTCTGTGGGCTGCCCGAGATCCTCAAGCGTTCTTATCTGCCTGAGAAACTCCTTCTTCTCCAGCTCGGAGAGCATGAGCTTTGAACACTCCCTGCATATCGCTCTCAGGATCTTCCTGATGAGTTTCGCGAAGCCAACGTGTATCACCGGAGCCACGAGATCGATGTGTCCGAAGTGTCCGGGGCACTCCCCGGGCCTGCCGCCGCATGTTCTGCATCGGAGACCAGGATCTATGACGCCGAGCCTGGGGTCCATCAGACCCATCTCTATGGGAAAGCCATCATCATCGTAGGTATCGGCCGTGATCACCTTGACCACGCTCATCTTCCTGAACTCCTGCGGAGATATCAGGCCGAACCTTATCTTTCCAATCCTCTTTGGAACGCTCATTCCATCACCTAAACTGCATCCTCCAGCATGAGGCGCGGTGCCACGCCCAGCGATTTTATCTCGTCAAGCAGAAGCTTGAACGCATAGCTCATCTCCACGGGGTATATGTCAGAGTCGGTGCCGCATACCGGGCAGAGGTCCATATTTCTTCTCCGATCGTGAATCGCTATGACTCCGCATTTGCTGCACACGAGTTCCGTTACTTTATCTGACTCCTCGACGAGCCTCTCCTTCAGCGCAAGAGCAGCGCCATGGGCTATGAGCACATCGCGTTCCATCTCTCCGAACCTCAGTCCGCCCTCTCTAGCCCTGCCCTCTGTCGGCTGCCTGGTGAGCACCTGCACAGGGCCGCGTGATCTCGCATGCATCTTTCCGGTGACCATGTGGTACAGCTTCTGGTACAGGATCACCCCGACAAATATGTCGGCCTGTATCCTCTCGCCGGTCGCTCCATCGTACAGAACCTCTTTTCCTGTATGGGCGAATCCTAGCCTTGTCAGAGCGCTCCTGAGATCCCACTCCTTCTCTCCGAGAAACGCGGTCGCATCTATGAACCTTCCCTCAAGCGAACCCACCTTCCCGCCGATCATCTCGAGGACGTGCCCGACTGTCATTCTCGATGGGATTGCGTGCGGGTTGAGAAGAAGATCCGGGACCATGCCGCTCTCGCTGAACGGCATATCCTCCTGGGGGAGAAGAAGACCCACAACACCCTTCTGACCGTGGCGTGATGCGAACTTGTCTCCTAGCTCGGGGATCCTCTGGTCACGGGTTTTTACCTTGGCGAGCCGGTTGCCGTTCTGCGATTCTGTGAGGATGACCAGATCGACGACGCCCTTCTCGTTGGACCTCATCGTGACAGAAGTCTCGCGCCTCTGCTGCGGGCTGATTCCGAACTCTGTCGGCTCCTCAAGGAACCTCGGCGGGCTCGTCTTGCCTATAAGCACATCGTTGGGACCGACATCAGCGTTCGGATTTACAAGACCGTCGGCATCGAGCTGGCCGTAGGTCTCAGAGCCCCTCGCGCCCCTGACCTCGAGATCGGGAATTTCAAACTTGTCCTCCTGACCCCCAGGGTATTTCCTCTCCTCTGCCTCTGATACTCTGAAGAAATGAGATCTGGCAAGCCCGCGCTCGACGGCGCTCTTGTTCATCACCAGGGCGTCCTCGATGTTGTACCCCTCGTATGCGAGAACCGCCACGACGAAGTTCTGGCCCGCTGGCCTTTTATCGAAACCGATTGCCTTGGCGGTTCTTGTACTGACAATGGGCTGCTGTGGGTAATGGAGATAGTGGCCCCGTGTGTCAGGTCTCAGGCGGATGTTCGCCATCGGGAAGCCAAGACACTGCTTGATCATGCCGGCGCCCATGGTATTCCTCGGGCTCGCGTTGTGCTCCGGGTACGGGACCAGTGCTGTGCATATCCCCAGGATTAGAGACGGATCGACCTCGAGATGCGTATGCTCCTCTGTGAGATCATTCTCCCAGATCGCTATGTAGGCATTCTCCTCCTCCTCGGCATCGAGATACTCAATCTTTCCCTCTCGAACAAGATCATCAAAGGTCGCCTCTCCCCGCTCCAGTCTCCGAATATCCTCCTCTGTGACAAGGGGCTGTCCGTTCTCCACGATGATAAGAGGCCTTCTCGCCCTTCCAGAGTCTGTGTTTATCACAATCTCGTTTGTTCTGTCGTAGTATGCGACATTGATCTGATTGCTTATCACGCCGGCTCTTCTCAAACGCCTGATCTCGGCCACGAGCTTCTCGGGCTCCGGATGATGCCCGACTATCTCTCCATTTATGAAAACCCTGGCATCAGCCACCATAACCACCTACCGGCCTCACACCGAGATTGATCAGCATGGTCTTGACCTCTTCGTAATCCTCAACGCCCTTTGAGAGCTCAACTCCCTGAGCGAAGTTCTTGACCAGCCCGCAGTTCGGCCCCTCGGGAGTCTCGCTCGGGCATATCCTTCCCCACTGTGTCGCATGGAGATCCCTGGCCTCAAAGTGCGGCTGCGATCTCGATAGCGGCGATATGACCCTCCTGAGATGGCTCAGGCTCGCCATGTAATCCGTTCTATCCAGAAGCTGCGATACGCCGGTCCTGCCACCAACCCAGTTGCCTGTTGCGAGAGGATGTATCATCCTCTCCGTCAGAACATCCGCCCTCACTGTGGTGATGACATTCAGCTCCCTGTTGCGCATGCTGGCGCGCTCGAGCTGGTACTTGATATCCCTGGTGAGCCTGTTGAATGCGACCCTGAAGAGATCTTCCATCAGGTCTCCGGAGAGCTTCAGCCTCTTATTCGCATAGTGGTCCTTGTCGTCCTCTCCTCTTTTACCAAGCGCCAGCTCGAAGCACGCCTCAGCCATTCTTGAGAGGAAGAGAGCCTTAGCGTACCTGTCCTTCTCCTCCACTCCTATATGCGGAAGCAGGTATCTGTCCAGGACATAAGCGGCACGCTTCTTCTGGTACTCCTTCGCCTGGCCGGCCGCGACCCTGTTGCCTATCTTCTCCAGGGCCTCTTCTGTCGTCGAGACTTCAGCCTCCTCGAGGTTCTCGAGCATGAACTTCATGATCTCGGGGTTATCTGATACGGCCTTCACTATGTCCATATCAGTCTCGAGTCCGAGGGCTCTTACAAGAGTCACGAAGTTTATCCTGCCAGCGACAGACGGGAATGAGACCTCTAGTATCGATCGCTTGCCGCGCTCCACTATGACGAGAGACCTGTAGCCCTGCCTCTGGCTGAAGACCTTCGCAACCTCTATGAACTCATCGTACCTCTGATTGTACTCGACGAGTATCTTGTTGGGCGCCAGATCCTCGAGCGTCATTATGACGCGCTCGGATCCGTTCACTATAAAGTATCCTCCAGGATCGAGGGGATCCTCTCCGTAGGAGACCATCTCCTCCTCGCTCATGCCGTAGAGGTTGCAGACCTTCGACATCACCATGATCGGGAGCATGCCGATCATCGCCTCGACCGGCTCCTTCTCCTCGCCCCTGTCGACTATGGACATCTCGAGCTTTATTGGCGACGCATAGGTCAGGTTCCTGAGACGGGCATCGTTCGGATAGAGCCTCTCGACAGATCCGTCAGCCTCCATGACCACAGGCTTCTCCACCCTGATCTTGCCGAGCTTGACGTAGGTGTTCTCGATGTTCGTCTCTATTATCCTGACCTCATCGATAACCTTCTGCAGACCTCTGTCTATGAATTCGTTGAATGAATTTATGTGGTGGTGCACCAACTTGTCCTTGGTAAAATAGGCCCTGTAAAGAACGCTTCTGTCCAGCAAATCTTGAATCACCCTCTTCAATCGATAACGAGCCTGTAAAATATCGACTCCTTTGCCGTGGGGCTCTTGCGCTTTATCTTTATTATATCCCCTACCTTGGCGCCAATCTCCTTAGCAACTGGATCCGTGACGTGGATCTTCGGCAGATGGCGCGCCTCTACACCGTACTGCATCAGGACCTGCTGGGCCTCCTCTGGAGTGAGGAGGATGTGTTCCGGTACCAGCTCGTGATCCTGTACGGCAAACCTCTTCATCCGATCTCCTCCCAGAAAAGCTACATACGGGCTCGGGGGGATTTGAACCCTCGGCCACCTGGTGTCTTCATAAAATTTAAAAGCCAGGCGCTCTGCCTAACTGAGCTACGAGCCCCCATGAGCATACGAGCCCACGAACTGTGAACGTTGAGCTGCACTGCTCCCCTCTTTAAAGAAACATGCATAAAGCTTTTTCCCTTTTATAAGTTCCTCACAAGCCTGGCTATCTCATCACCCACCTCAGATGTGGTGGAGCTGCCGCCGAGGTCGTATGTTCTCACCCTTCCCTCACGCAGGCTGAGCTCTATCGCTTTCACTATATCCCTGGCTGCCTCCCTCTCGCCCAGGTGCTCCAGGAGCATCGCGCCTGCCCATATCGTTGCGATCGGGTTGATCTTGTTCATGCCCCTGTACTTCGGAGCGCTGCCATGGATCGGCTCGAACATGCTCGTCCCCTCTGGATTCAGGTTCGCACCAGGCGCAAGCCCGAGGCCGCCCTGTATCATCGCTCCGAGGTCTGTGATGATATCGCCAAACATGTTGGGCGCGACAACGACATCAAACCATTCCGGGTTCTTGACGAACCACATCGTTATCGCATCCACAAAGTTGAAATCCGTGGTGACCTCAGGGTATCCCTTTCTCACATCCTCGAAGATCTCGCGCCAGAAGCCATAGATGTCGCTCAGAACGTTCGCCTTGTCGACGCTTGAGACGTGCTTTCTTCTCTGCATCGCAAGATCGAATGCGTACTTTATCACCCTGGTGCATCCCTCCCTGGATACCATTCCTATCTGGTACGCGATCTCCTCGCTGTCAGAATCTATATCGAGGCCGAACTTCACGTTGTAGAGGGCTCTTTTCACCTCGAGATCTGCGTGGCTCCTCCCGGATCTGGCCCTTCCGCCCTGGCCTATGTAGAAGTCCTCTGTGTTCTCCCTGACCACCACAAAATCTATGTCCTTCGGGCCCTTATCCTTGAGCGGTGTCCATACCCCCTCCAGTAGCTTGACGGGCCTGAGGTTTATGTACTGGTCGAAGTAGAACCTCATCGCCAGGAGGATACCCTTCTCAAGAACCCCCGGCCTCACTCTGGGATCTCCTATGGCCCCGAGGTATATCGCTCTGTAACGCCCGAGCTCTTTCAGCGTCTCCTCACTCACGAGCTCCCCTGTCCTTAGGTAGTGATCCGCGCCAAGTGGATACTCGATCCACTCGATGCCAAAGCCGTGCCTCTCCGCAGCAGCCTCCAGCACCTTCTTGCCCTCTGCTATGATCTCAGGCCCTATGCCATCGCCCGGTATGACAGGTACCTTGTAATTTATGCTCTCACCACCTGTTTCTTTGTATAATTCAAAAGGCCTCCCGATCTCACTATCTCCTGGAGGAACGGGGGCAGCGGTGTTGTTGGATAAGACTCCTTCTTGGAGATGTTCTGTACGATACCCTCAGAGATATCCACCACCACAGAGTCGCCATCATCTATTTTCTCCGCATCAGCGCAGATGAGCAGCGGCAACCCTATGTTTATGGAGTTCCTGAAGAAGATCCTCGCAAAGGACCTTGCAACGACCGCCTCCACTCCGGCTGCCTTGATGGCAAGCGGTGCATGCTCTCTGGATGAACCGCACCCGAAGTTGGTTCCAGCGACTATGACGTCTCCAGGTCGAACGCTCTCAGCGAACTCCGGCCTGATCCCCTCAAAGAGGTGCTTGGCCAGCTCCTCTGGATCATTTATCACAAGATACCGCCCAGGGATGATCACATCCGTGTCGATATCGTTTCCGAACTTCCAGGCTCGTGCCAAAATACCCATCTCCAACAGGTGGACTATCTACCAATAACAAAGCAGTATATTAAACTGATGGAGGCTGGATGGCGTCTGTACAGGAGCTGCACTGATGGCGTTGATGGTTCAGGGCGCATCACATCTGATTCGCCTTGCAGCACGGCCGAATCCCCTGGTAGTGCGTTTGAATCACTGAATAGACTGCCGGGAATCAGCACCCACAGACAGAAATCCTCCTGTATTCTGTGAGGTCAGATGCTGATTATCTCGATGATAAAAGC
The DNA here is from genome assembly GCA_029553285.1 of Methanobacteriota archaeon. Taxonomy (GTDB): domain Archaea; phylum Halobacteriota; class Methanosarcinia; order Methanotrichales; family Methanotrichaceae; genus Methanothrix_B. The sequence continues at coordinate 34,061 of JAKPCO010000089.1, read as the reverse complement.
GCACTGCAATCGATCGCTAAAAACAAATGCTCCGCCCCCTCAGTGCGCATCTGGATGATCTCGATGATACAAGTACACTGCCGTCGATCGCCAGCCCAGACAAACGGCATGCATCAGAGGACGGATGGTAACAACTCTCTTTTTGAAAATCGCTTTTAAATTCCGATGAAAAGGTATATATGCATCGAAGAGAGCTCGGAATGCGAATAGGGGATCTTTTCGGCTGCATCGAAATAGTTGCGCCGAGGGTCTCGAGGAGGGAGCAGAATGGCGGTACTTCCTGTCGCTCCGGTTGCCAGGCTGATAAGAATGGCCGGGGCCAAGAGGGTTAGCGAGGACGCGAGCATCGAGCTTGCTGCGATTCTGGAGAACTACGGCATCGAGATAGCGAAAGAGGCGATAGACTGGGCCAATCACGCGAAGAGGAAGACTGTGAGGGCAGAGGATATAAGAGAGGCCGCAAAGCGAGTGAGACCTGTGAAGCAGGGAGAATGAGAGTGCTGGGAGAAAACACCGATATGGACTACCGCGCTCTTGGTCTTGTGTGCGGCATAGAGATTCATCAGCAGCTCGATACCAGCTGCAAGCTCTTCTGCCGCTGCCCCACCCTGCACAGAGAGGTTGAGGACTCGAACTTCGAGTTCTTCAGGTACCTCAGGCCTGCGAGGAGCGAGCTAGGGGAGATCGACAGGGCTGCTCTTGAGGAGACGCTTGTATCGAGGAGGTTCATATACAAGTCCTACGACACAACCTGTCTGGTGGAGGCAGATGAGGAGCCTCCTAGGGAGCTCAACCGGGAGGCTCTTGAGATCGCCCTTGTGATCGCGCGTCTTCTAAAGATGCGCATCGTCGATGAGATCCACACGATGCGGAAGACCGTGATAGACGGCTCGAACACATCTGGATTTCAGCGCACCGCATTCATCGCATCCAGCGGATCTATAGACACATCATGCGGACCTGTGGGCATAGGCATACTCTGCCTGGAGGAGGAGGCTGCCAGGATAATCGAGGATCGTGGGGATGAGGTGGTGTATTCTCTCGACCGGCTTGGCATCCCCCTTGTCGAGATCGGGACCGCTCCTGATATAGTGTCTCCGCAGCATGCGAGGGAGGTGGCCCAGCATATCGGCATGATACTCAGATCCACGGGCAGGGTCAAGCGCGGCCTCGGCACGATAAGGCAGGACGTGAATGTATCGATTGCCGGCGGCGCGAGGGTCGAGATCAAGGGCGTTCAGGATCTGAACCTGATAGAGAGGATCGTAGAGCTGGAGGTCATTCGCCAGGTAAGGCTGCTTGAGATCAGAGATGAACTCCAGAGGAGAAACGCCCATGTCAGTGGGGAGATCATCGATGTAACAGGGCTATTCTCAAACTCACGCTCGAAGGTCATCGCAAAGGCCCTCAAGGGCGGCGGCGTGGTTCTCGCCACGAGGCTTGATGGTTTCAGAGGAATGATCGGAAAGGAGGTGCAGCCCGGGAGGCGTCTCGGCACAGAACTATCAGACAGGGCGAAGCGCGCGGGTGTGGGTGGCATATTCCACACCGACGAGCTGCCAGCATATGGAATAACAGAAGAGGAGGTGGCAGCGCTCAGGAGCCTGCTGAGCTGCGGGGAGAGCGATGCCGTGGTGATGGTGGCAGCGCCTCCTGAGAGAGCGAGAAAGGCGATGGAGGCTGTAATCGAGCGCGCACGAGAGGCCATTGCGGGCGTACCTGAAGAGACCAGGAGAGCGCTTCCTGATGGCACATCTGAGTACATGCGCCCGCTCCCCGGATCGGCAAGGATGTACCCCGAGACGGATGTACCGCCTGTCGTTGTAAATAAAGAGATGATTGAGCAGCTCAGGCTCCCGGAGCTCGTCGTGGAGAGGGCGGAGAGGTACCAGAGGGAGTACGGGCTCAGCCCGGAGCAGGCCAGGATAATGGCAGCCTCGTCCAACTACCAGCTCTTCGAGGAGATCGTGCGGGAATACAGAGTACAGCCCTCACTCGTCGTGCGATCTCTGGAATCGACACCTGTAGAGCTTGCGAGGGATGGCGTGCCGGTTTACAGGCTCGGCGAGAGGCATTTCATGGGCTGCTTCGATCTTCTCGCCCATAACAGAATCGCGAAGGAGGGAATACCCGCGCTCCTCAAGGCAATGGCAGAGAACCCTGATGCTGATCCGGAGAGCGCGGCGGAGGCGGCAGGTCTGATGAGCCTGGGCGCATCAGAGGTTGAGAGAATAGTCCGTGAGATCGTCTCAGCAAAGATCGATCTCGTCAGGGAGAGGGGCGAGCGTGCGATCGGGCCACTCATGGGGCTCGCGATGGAGCAGCTGAGAGGCAAAGCAGACGGTGCGGCTGTGAGCGCTCTCATAAAGAGAGAGATAAACGCGATTCTCGGGAGAGTCTGATCGTATTCAGCGATCCCGAATGTGCCTTTCTCATCTAGGAGACATGACAGGCATGAGGGAGCATGACGCTCACAAATGCCAGATCAGGCCGGATCTGTATATATCGTCCGCCCTACAGAAGGCAGGGAGGAGAGAGCATGATGCTCACAAATGCCAGATCTCACTCAATATTCCAGAAGGTCTCCGAGAGCTGGCGTCCGGTCGTGTACTTGAATCACTGAACGAAATTTCAGGAATCAGCACTATCTGGCACAGCAGATCACAAATCCTGCGATGTCACCTGCTGCCGGGCTCGGTGATCTGCCTGGCGTCTTTCTTCACCATGAAGTCGATGACGACGTTGTAGATCCTGGGCGCATAGCTTCTGACGACGCCTCTGTAGAGGAGTGATGCCTCGCACCCGAGCTCCCTGGCCTTTTCCTCTATTATCCTGACATCCCTGTAGAGGTCATCCTCCGGGGCGAATGTGTAGTAGTGCACCACGCCACCGCTCTTCGCGGTGCGTATCGCCTCCGGGAGGAAGAGAGAGGCAGAGTGCGGCAGGTTCATGATGACATGATCCGCCTGATCTGCGAGATCTTCTGTGAGAGCGGCAGCGTCACCCTCGCGTACCTCAACATCCAGGCGGTTCATCCTCGCGTTCTCCCTGAGAAGATTTACTGCATACGGATTCTTGTCGATCGCGATCACCCTTGCGCCCCGTTTCGCCATCAGAAGCGAGAAGGGGCCCACGCCTGCGAACATATCGACCACGGTATCGCCGGGGCGCACCTGCTCTGCGACCCTGAGCCTCTCAGTGCTGAGCCTCGGCGAGAAGTATGCGCGCTCGAGATCCACCATGTAGCGGATGCCGTGCTCCCTGTGAATCGTGAGCGTCCTCATCTCGCCCGCCACATATCTGTACCTTCGAAGCCTGAACTCACCCTCAACATCTGAAACCGGCGCGAGGACTGTGCGGATTCCCCTGTGCACCGCCATGATCGCATCCGCGACCCTCTCAGGCTCCTCATCCTCAACCACTGCTATATCCCCGATGGTCTCGAAGCTCGGTTTTCTTCCCAGAATCTCCTCAACAGTGACCCTTCTCCGATCCTCCTCGAACTCCATCTGGACAATCTCAACATCCGCGATACCCTTCAGCACGTCAGGGCTGATGCTCTCAAGAACTGGGATGTATATGTGAGAATCGTCGGAGCGGATGCGTTTTTTTCTGTCGAGAGCGCCCAACTCTATAACAATCCTCCGTATCCGCTCGCCCATCGAGCGCGGCGCCTTCAATCCAAGCGTGGTCTTAGATCCGCACATTTCATGATGAGTTACCCGCATCAACCATGACGCGCTTAAAACCTTCCTGTTTCAGCATCACGATCCCGTCACCGCAGCACCAGCTGCAGCGCGCGATGGGGGCAGGCTGTCACGCATGCTCCGCACTGGATGCATTTTCCTGGATCAGTCACAACCTTCCAGTCGTCGAACCTGAATGTGCCGGTGGGGCATATCGCAATGCATGCGCCGCAGTGGACGCACTCCTCCTCGTTTCTCATCACAGGGATCTCCAGGAGCACTACATCCACGCCCCTGCGCTCGAATGCGTCCTTGACCTGCCTGCATTTATCGTCTGAGACATCGAGGACGATCTCGCCGCTGACGGCATCTATGCTCGCCCTCTCGATGTTTATGAGCGCGCCGGTCTCCAGGATGACAGAAGCTATCAGGGGCTTTCTGACTATGCCCTGCGCGACCCTGAGCATCAGCTTCATCTCGGCCGCCTCCCCGCAAACAGCCTGCTCAGGTCGTTGCTTGTTATCATTCCTATGACGCGATTGTCCTTATCCACAACGGGAAGCGCAGAAATGCTGTGGATATCCATCGTCCTCGCAGCCAGCTCTATCGGCTCATCCGGGGTCGCTGAGTACACCCGTCGGGTCATGATCTCCGAGACTCTTGAGATGTTGCCGTTTGCAACAGCCTTGGATATGTCCCATGTCGTTATTATGCCCATGAGCTTCCCCTCATCAGAGACCACCGGGAGATGATCGAACCGGCTTCCGACGATAACGCGTGCGGCCTCAGGCACGCTGATGTTCTCTCCCACTGTGACAACATCCCTGTTCATGACATCCCCGACGTAAGGGAGCTCCTTCGTCTGCTTCATCGGCCTGCTGACGCCACTTCTTGGCAGAGGCTCGGCCTGCTCTGTCAGCAGGAACTCCCCCCTCTCGATCCACTCCTTCAGGGTTCCAGCAACCCTTCTGGCCATGTGGAAGCTTGAAAGCGATGCTGTTGGGACCTCTTTTCCGTTTATCTCCACGAAACCGGATCTCAGCTCCGCGTAGCTCACGCTCCTCAGAACCGGTCTGTCCCTTCGCTGCACGCCATAATCAACTATCGGAACGGTGATGTCCCTGTCCCTGACAGCAGTGCTCAGCGCGAGCCTCTCGTTCAGTATCGGTATCGGAACGCCAACGCCAACGTAAAGCGTCGGGCCATACCTTGTGAAGGTAGCGGCCCTCAGGAACTCGCTGCTCATCCTCTTGAGGTCTCCTGAGACCATCAGCGTGGCGAACCCGGTCTCAGGGCTGTGCTGTGTGCCTGGTCCCACGATGTAACCCTGCGCGCCGCCGAGGAATATTCTGACTCCAGTCCCTATGTACTCGAATCCCGGATCATTGGAGATCGGGTTGAGAACGCCAGCGCCGCTGTAATGGACGTTTCCGAAGCGAGGGAGCAGCGTGCCCATGTATGTGTGAAGAGTCCTGTCAGAGGAGTTCGTGGCAGCGTTGTACCTCTGATACGCGTTTCTTGGATTGACCATCAGAGCCTGGTTGAGGTCCTCCAGATGGAGGGTCGTCTCGATCTCCAACCTGGGATAACAGTCTGTGCCCACACCCTCGCCCATCACATCCACAGCTCTACCGGAGACGAGATCCTCTATGACGTGAGCACCGCCGTACTCTATGCCTTTATCCTCAGATGGCTGGGTCGCTCCCAGAAAGAGATCGACCGCGGCAACCCCACCGTATGCCTCAACCCGGTTCAGCCAGGCCCTCGAGATCTTTATAGGCGGGTCGCTGTGGCCGAGGTTCAGGAAGACGCCGGAGGAGCACATCGCTCCGAAGGTGCCGGTGGTCACGACATCAACCTCGCGCACCGCGCCACCAGGCCCCAGCTCTTCGACAATGGAGGGCATCTCCTCCGCGGTCACAACCCTGACGCTTCCGTCACGTATCCGCTCGTTGATCTCGGATAGCGATTTCTCTGCTTCCACGGCTGGGGCTTGCACCTTTTCCGATAAAAAGATATCCCATACACGGCAGCCATCAATGCCATTCTCATCTGTGCGACTCTTAAACGTGCTGTAGCCTGTGATTCCAACTGCCTCCTGGCACGAACAGGGTTATATTCTACATCCGGAGATGCCTCTAGAGATGTCTGGAAAGAGGATCGTCCTGACCAGCGACAGGACAATGATGTCCTCCTATCACGGAGGCGTTCTGCTCGGATTTGCCGCAATAATGCCCAGGGCGGTCATGCCCGACTGGATGCTCAGATCTCTATTCTGTCCTCCTGTGAGAGCATATCCCGACGGCAGGGCGGTTTACGCTCCGTGCGGCATGCGAAAGGTGGAGGCTGCCCTCCTTGAGGCGGGGTTCTCCAGGGATGAGGTCATGGTCGCGCATCCAGATCGCCTCGAGAAGGCGATAGGCAGTGATACCGAGATCCTGGGCATAACACACGACGATCCGATGGGGAAGATAGCAGTCCGCGAGATCGAGGATATCATTAACAGAGGTCCACCGCACAACAGGCACAGCTTCCTGAAGCTCATAAATCATCCCCTGGTTAAAAAATACGATCCGGTGATCGTCGTCGGTGGCAATGGCGCATGGGAGCTCGCCGATGAGGATGTGGGCGTCGATCACATCTACCTGGGCGAGGGTGAGAGCGAGTTTCCGGAGGTTTGCAGGGCGATCCTCGATGGGAAGGATGTCCCCAGGATCATACAGGGAACGCCTGTGGCCGGGGAGAGGATCCCTGTGAACAGGGGCGCCACGATCGCAGGCATAGTTGAGATCGGAAGAGGATGCTGGCGTGGCTGCGCATTCTGCTCACCAACGATGAGGTCGTTGAGACATCGACCGGTAGCCAGCATTCTGGAGGACGTCAGGGTGAACATGAGGGAGGGCATGAGGGATGTTCTGCTTCACTCAGAGGACGTTTTCACATACGGCTCAAGGGGATTGCGCCCTGATCCTGATAAGGTGCTGGAGCTCTTCAGGAGCGTCAAGCAGCTCTCGCCACACACAATAGATGTCTCACACCTCAGCCTGGCGACCGTGCATCAGTCCATGGATCTCCTCAGCAGGGTCTCTGAGGTTGTTGGCGTTGGCACAGATCAGAAATACATGTCAGCATGGATAGGAATAGAGACCGGAAGCTGTCGTGTACTGGAGATGCACATGCCCAGGAAGGCGCTGCCAGAATCTCCGGATCGCTGGCCAGATATCGTCAGGGATTGCTATGCGCTCTTCCATGATGAACACTGGGTGCCGGTCGCGAGCCTTGTCCTGGGGCTGCCAGGTGAGACCGCTGATGATGTTGTCAGGACAACAGAGCTTGTGGAGTCGCTCAAGGATTACACAGGGCTGATGCTTCCACTCTTCTTCACTCCCATGGCAGGTACAGCACTCGGCAGCTACAAAGGGCTCGGAAAGGATAACGCTCTTCCTGAGCACTGGGAGCTGGTCGGGACCTGCATGGAGTACAACCTGAGACATCTCAGGAAGCTTCACAGCCTTTACAGAGAGCGCATGACATCAAATCCGATGGTGCACATGGGCCTGCGCGCGATCAACATAGCAGCAGACATCGTTCTGCCGAAATACATGAGAAGAATGAAAAGGGGAGAACCGCCAAACTGAAAGAAATTTTCGATCCTGAGGATGGCCTGAAGCTAGTAGTTCTCCAGCACCGATTTCACTATCGTCTTGTGGTCGTTCTTCAATGAGTACACGTTGTGGTCTCCGGATACATCTATGCTGAGAATTCCAAGGCGCGTGTTCATGAGTCCGACCATGGCAGACACACCGCGATAGCTTACATTGAAGCCCTCCTTCTCCAGATATGTGAAGATGTCCTCGGTCGTAAAGGATGAATCGCTCAAGAACAACTTCAGCACCGCTTTTCTGATTCCAATACCATCTCGCTTCAGATAATTCCTCAGCCGCTCCTGAATTCTCTCCTCAGCGCTCTCCATCCAGCAAGCTCACCGGCCATAAAGAAGGATGCGATGGCTTATAAAGGTATTCTCTCCACGACCAGCCCATCCTCTGTTGGATACCTCTCAACTATGTGAGGAGATCCGATATGCCTCACCTCATCTGCTATCTCCTCCAGTATCCAGGCCGCGATCTCTATTCCATCAGCTGCGAGTTCGTACATGCTCTCCGGAACACCAAGCTCCTCCAGGACTCTGATCGCAGCCTGCGGATCTGGAGCGACGATGACTCCTGTCAGCAACGTGCCATCATTGCTCACGATATCGAACTCTCTCCTGACCCTCCCAGCACGCCGCTTCAGTCTCTCCCTGAGCTGGACGGAGTCCTTGAAGACGGAGGAGCAGTAGTGGAGCTTTATCCTGTAATGCATGAACGATCTTGCGATCGACTCGCTCCCGATCGCCGCGCAGGAGTCCGGGTACGCCCTGAAGCCTCTGGCTCTGAGCGCATCTGCGTTCGTCTCTGTGAACTCAAGCTCATTGATGTTCAGAAAAGCATCAACGCTCTGCACAGCCTCTGCGATCCACGGAGCAGGAGCGATCGCGGGGATCTCCACACCAGCCTCGATCCCGAGATCCATCGCGGATTTTAGTGCTTCCGCAAGGCGGGGCTCCTCACGCTCAAGATCCGGATGCATCCTCAGCTCATCCAGACCGGCATCGCGAAGCCTTGAGAGCACCCTCTCCACGGGCACGATTCCCGTGTAGAGATGGATGTGATGCTCTTTTCCCAGAATCCTCTTAAGCATGCGAATTGTATCCAGAACCAGATCCAGCCTCAGCAGAGGCTCTCCGCCGGTTATGCCCGTGCCGAGGGCATCGATCGCCCGCGCCTCCTCAAGGATATCATGCGGGGATGATACGGCCCGCTCGTTCGCGAAGATGAGATCCCTCCCCCTTCGCTCCTTGGAGAGCGGACAGTAGAAGCATTCTCTGGCGCATTCACCTGTGATGAAAAGGACAAGAGATGCGCCCTGTCTGCATATCTCACATCCGGGAGGGAGGTAGTTGTGGAATGATCCTGTGCCGTCTCGAACCCATTCTTCAGGCATCCTTTCTGATCCTCATGCAGTGCATTTCTGAGCAGGTCACCATGATGTGCATAACCGCGATCGTGATCATCCGAATTGCCACTTTGTAACTCCATTCATCGCCTGGAAAGAGCCAAACTGGCATCGTGATTTTGTGCGGATCCGCACACGTTGTACACTTCCATCTGTTTGGCACGTCTTACATGCGGAGTTTTCATCATTTTGGCATGCCTCTCTGTGACAATCCAGATCCTGTGAGCTGGGCCTCTTGTATGCAGATAGCGATCGACTTGAGCCCGGTCCAGCTCTCAATAAAAATGAATCAAAAACGTTGACATGAGGCGGCTGTCCGATGACGCACGCCCGCCTCAGCTGCCCCCTATCAGGCTTATGACCAGATAAGCCAGGAGCGTACCAACGACAAACACAACTGCAAATGCGCCAAATACCATCGAATCGGCTATGACGAACTCTCCGCCAGTCATCTATCTCACTACCAGGACAGGAGTTGTTGCCCAATATAAGACTTTCTGGACCACACTGCCTATGAGAAGCTTCGACACGCCGCTCTCGCCGTGGCTGCCCATAACGATGCAGTCGATGTTCTCGGTTCTGGCCACATCTATGATGACATTTGCAGGCGCCCCGATCCTTATGACAGGCTCCACCTTGACGCCGATCTTCTCGCCCATCTCCTTTATGTCATCCAGCGCCTTCTCGCCCTGCTTCTGCAGCTTGGCCTCGACCTCCTTCTTGTCGGCACCCAGCTGTCTTACAGCGCTCGCTATGACTACCTCGTTGACCACGTAAAGCGCCAGGACCTCCGCACCCAGAGCCTTCGCAAGCTCAAGCCCCTCCTGCGCAGCCAGTCTGGACTTGTCGGAGCCATCTGTGGCAATCAAAATACGCTTGTACATCCTAATCCCACCTTTGTGACCCCTATCAACGGCTTGGTATAAATAGCTATCTTCAGGATTTTAGCATCCGCAGGGCCAATAATGCGGCATTCTCCCCTGCATCTATCCCGACACATGCAACAGGCACGCCGGGAGGCATCTGGACTATGGAGAGAAGCGCATCTATTCCGAGAAGCTTTCCGCTCACCGGCACACCTATCACAGGCCTCTCGGTCCTGGCGGCCACCGCGCCGGGGAGTGCAGCTGACATTCCAGCGACCGCTATGAACACCCTTGCATCCGTGCTCTCTATGTACTGATCGAGCTCCCTCGGGTTCCTGTGCGCAGAGATGACCCTGTGCTCGTAGCTCACTCCACCCTCATCAAGCACTCTCAGAACTCTGTCCACTACATGCTGATCCGATTTTGATCCTGAGATTATCGATACATCTGGCATATCCATCAGTGAAACCCAGGATGATGATTAACCTTATCCAGTCTGGCGCTTCGTGTGGATAACCCTCTGGGCCTTGCCATCGCTTCTCGGGAGAGATCCTATGGGGAAGACGTCGCCCTTCGGGCTGAAGCCAAGAGCCTCCTTGAGCGCCTTCTCGACTGTGTATCCCGTCACCCATGGCTCTGCCTCGACGTTGATCCTGATATCCCTGACGCCATCGATCTCCTCGACGATGATCTGGTAGTTCGATCCGACGCCGGGGATCTGCATCAGCGCCTGCTCAACCTGCTTCGGGAAGAAGTTCACGCCCTTCACTATGAGCATGTCATCCAGCCTGCCTGTTATGGGCGCTATCCTGATGTGCGTTCTGCCACAATCGCAGCGCTCCCGCGAGATGATTCTGGTGAGATCGGCTGTGCGAAAACGTATCACAGGAAGCGCTTCTCTTGTAATCGAGGTCACGACGAGCTCCCCGGGATCGCCATCCTCCACAGGCTCTCCTGTATCAGGATCCACAATCTCCACGATGTAATGGTCCTCCCATACGTGTATGCCATCGTGCGCCGCGCAGTCCATCCCGAGGGTTCCGACTCCACCTGTCTCAGTCATTCCGTATATGTCGAAGACCTCCACGCCGAGACCTGTGGAGATTCTCCTCTTCATCGCATCCGAGAACGTCTCCGCTCCGAATATCCCGATCTCGAGATCCGGCAGCTCCACGTTGAGCTCTTTCATCACCTCTATAAGACGCAGTCCGTAGCTCACAACCCCTGTGATGATTCTGGTCCTGAGATCCCTGGCGAGCCTGATCTGCCTTGCAGTGTTTCCGGGGCCTGCGGGTATGACAAACAGGCCCGCAGCCCTTGCGCCATGGTACATGCCGAAGCCGCCGTTGAACAGCCCGAAGAGCGGCGTGATCTGCACGGCATCACCCCTTCTGGCGCCGGACATTGTGTAACACCTCGCCATGCACTCCGCCCACTGCGCGAGGTCCCCCTCGGTGTACGGCATTATCACAGGGGTCCCCGTGGAGCCGCTAGACATGTGCATCTCCACGATCGACTCCCTGGGAGCACAGCTGAGCCCCAGAGGGTAGTTCTCTCTGAGCAGCTCCTTGTTCATCATCGGCAGCCTCTGGATATCATCCAGAGTTCTGATCTCCCTGGGCGAGACTCCGTGATCATCGAAGAGCTTTCTGTAAACAGGATTTGATTCGTAAACGTAACGCACAGTTCTGCGGAGCCCCTCAGTCTGGATATCGCGCAGCTCCTCTCTGGATGCAGTTTCCATCCTTTCATTGTGATACCTGGACATCATTCTCCACCAGCCCTCTGAATCTGCCGTGATGTGTGGCAGACCTTCTTACCAGATTTTTGGCATTCATGGACAACTCTGTACAATCAAGGCTGCGGATGCTGAGAATCGGATTTAACAGTTGCGGTTGTGTTTTAAATGAACAGCATTGGGGAAGCAGGCCCTGGGCTCGAATAACTGAATGGGCTCTCAGGAATCAGATCCCATGGCATGATGCATTCAAGTGTGACATGCGCGTGAGCTCAATGATGAACCTGTGATACATTCACATCTCCTGGAGCGCTCGTTATTTCAGCATCCTCCCCCGTATCTCCCTGAAGCTCCAGAGGCGGCCTCGATTGATGCCAGGGCATCTTGATGCCTCAGAGAGCCATGCATCCCTGCTCTCCAGGATCTCCGCCCAGAATGGATAGCTCCTGCACTGGAGAGGTCGTGCTGGGTAGATGATGCATCGATCGCCATCCAGCATCACACAGCCCATATCCAGACGGTCCCTGAGGACGAAGCCGTGCTCGCACTCCAGAAGATACTCCCCGATGAGCACATCCTGAGGGAGACCCAGAAACTCCGCGATCGCGCTGCACTCCTCGGGAGAGATCCAGACGATTCCCGGGCCCCTGCAGCAACTGCCACACCGAATGCACTCAAACCGCAGCCCCTCGCTGTACCAGGGTTCCGGTTTCTGCTTTATGCAATGTACCACCATTGTAATCTATCCAAAGGGGTTCCTGAGTTAGTGCGACGTGAACGACGTGCAGGGCTGCTAAGGGACATGAAAATCCGTGGAGGCTCATCCCGGTGATCCGGCGAACCGGTAATCTCGCAGAGAGATGCAGTGCTGATCGACACTGGCGCGAGTCCCAGAGTTTGCCACTCCGACGATTCAAACACATCAGCCTTCCTGGGAATATGGCCCACCACAACCTCCCTGAGCATCCTGAATGTTGGTCTCCGGAGAACAGAGGTCATCAGCACACTCACCGCACAGACTCATGGATCCATCTCAGATACGGCTCATGCCCATCCGCGATCTCCAGAGCTATGATCTCGGGCAGCTGGTAGCTGTGGAGCTCCAGGATCCGCATGCATGCTCTATCTGCTGCATCGGATGTTGTTTTAATGAAGAGCATCTCCTCGTTCTCCCTGGAGATCTTTCCCTCCCAGATGAAATGCGATCTGACCGGGATCACACTGACACATGCTGCCAGATGCTCCTCAACAAGGGACTGTGCTATACGATCCGCGTCTCCGGGAGGCGCTGTGGTTATTATCAGCATGCATCTCCTCTCACCCATCTCTCACCCTCCTCCGTCTGCTCCTTCTTCCATATCGGAACCCTTCTCTTCAGCTCGTCGATAACATACTCGCAAGCCTGGAAAGCCTCCCTCCGGTGGGATGATCCGCATACCACCACAACAATCACCTCGCCCAGCGAGAGCCGCCCCGTCCTGTGCACCACATCAACAGAGGAGACTCCAAAGCGGGCGATTGCCTCCTCTTTTATTCTCCGGAGCTCCTCCAGAGCTGCCTCCTCATACGCCTCCACCTCCAGGCCCATGACACCGGGGTCTGCTCTCACCACCCCAACAAATGCGACCACAGCGCCAGCATCAGGTTTTATGGAGCTGCCGAGGATCTCAACCAGATCTATCTCGCCATCTGATATCAATCAACCACCTGCCACAGGCGGGAATATGGCCACCTCGTCGTTATCAGAAAGGTCTGCATTGAGATCCTCCGGCAGATCCAGCCTCCTCCGGTTGAGCATGATCATGAAGTAATCCCTGAGCTCTCCTGCATCGGAGAAGAGCGCCCCCCTGAGCTCAGGCTTTATTTCACAGAGGTGGTTTATGAGATCCGCTACTTTAGATCCGCTCCCGATCTCGACAATCATCTCCTTCCCCAGGATCTCCCTGAACCCGGCAAACGCCCTGATCTTTATCCGCATGGTCAACGCCTCTTAAGGGATCTCATGACCTCCTCCCTTCCCAGCTTCCTGACCCGCTCCGCCTCCGCCTCGTCCCTGTGCCTCAGCACGAAGGTCCCGTGGCACGGTTTTGTGTACGGGAACACAACACTTCCGTCCTTCATAATGCCAACAGCTATCGGAGGCACCCCGATTATGTACTCGCCGAAGAGCCTGAACCCCGGCTGGAAATGGTAGCACTCGTCGCAGCTCGACTCTATGTACTCCCTGGCCTCTCTGAACGATATACCCCTCAGCAGAACCTGGGGTTTGAGCATCTCTATACAGCCCATGCCAGCACCCCGTCAATCTTTTTCCTGAGCCCGAGAGGGTTGTGGACCGCCCTCTCCACGACCTTCTCCGCATCGAAATCAACAGTGCCAGCAAGCTCCTCCGCATTCCTGCCGAAGATTATCAGGAAGAACTTTGACTCAGGCAGCAGCGCCCTGACAGTGGCAGCATATGTGATCCCTGCATCGTTGTGAGCGAAGGCGAAGCAGATGCCGAAATATCTTCTCCCCTCAACGATATCCGCTATCGTCCTCTCAAGCTCGATCAGTCTTCCCAGGTAGCACCTCTTCCGATCCGCGACCCTGGCGAGGTTGAGCGCTGCAGGATTTCCAGCGATGAAAACATCGATTCCTTTATCCCTGAGAGCCCCGGACAGGTAGAGCACAAGACTCATCTGAACCGGCACCTCAGGGCATCCCATGAGAATAAGCGCGTCAGGGTTGCTCATATCTCCTCCATTAAGTGCCGATCCTGACGTTCAGCGTCGCGTTTCTCAGGGTAGCTATCGCTGATAGGGCGGCGAGGTAACTCGTCCTGGGATTCCTGGGTGATGGGACGTTCTCAACCCTTGTCACCATTCTGCCGAAATCACCCTCAGCGACCACCTCATGGACATTTACTGTGGCATTTGGATCCACCACTATCCTGACCCATGCATCCTGCCCGTATGTGAGACTCAGGGTCGCTGCGACGTTGACGTTCGCAGGGAACGCCCTGACAGCCTCTGAGGCTGGTCCCTCATAGATCAAAGTCGGCTCCCTGAATGAGTGGAGATCTATATTTTTCTCGACCACATACGGCGCGCCCTCAAGGCCGGCAGGCGGCTTTGTGCTGGTGAGAACGACCCTTTTCAGACGACCGATCGAGGCGGACTTGAGACCGTCGAGACCTGCTATGGCGCCTGAGGGTATGTACACCCTGCCGCCATTCGACTCGGCCATCGAGCATATCCTCCTGTAAAGCTCTCTGTCCATGAGCGCGCCCACAGACATGATCATGATATCCTTTCCGCGCTTGAGAGCTGCCTCTGCGACCTGGGGGACCGCAGCCTGAGATGCGGCCTCAACGACGATGTCTGAGAGCTCCACGAGCTCATCAAGCTCCACAACCTCAGGCCTCTTTCTCATCGCCTCTATGAGCTTTCTCATGTTCTTGGGGTTCCTGTCAAAGACAGCTGCAAGATCCGCATCGATCTCCCCACGGTCTATTGCAGACGCAATCTCAAAACCTATGGCTCCGCAGCCTACAAGGCCAACTTTTAGGGGCATCAAAGGCTATAAATCAATTGGAGATCAAAGTCTTTGCGGTATGCTACGGTCTTATATCGAGCGATTTCTTGAGGAAGACCTGGGCGAGTGGGACGACTCAACAGGCGTGGTTCCAGAGGTGGATGTGGATGCAGCGATAGTCTCAAAGGAAGATTGCATACTTGCCGGCCTGGAGGAGGTCTCGGAGCTCTTCGAATACCTTGATGTGAATGCGGATCCTCTCTTCGATGATGGGGAGTATGCGCCTGCAGGAGCCGAGGTCCTGGCTCTCCACGGCAGCGCCCGGAACATCCTGAGGGGCGAGAGGGTGGCTCTGAACATGCTCGGCAGGATGAGCGGAATAGCGACTCTGACAAGGGAATGCGTGCTCAGGGCGCAGAAAGTAAGGATAGCATGCACGAGAAAGACCACGCCTGGATTCAGGTACTTTGAGAAGAAGGCTGTCCTGATCGGCGGAGGGGATACTCACAGGTTCAACCTCTCAGGAGCTGTCATGATAAAGGACAACCACATAGCGATAATGGGCCTCGAGAATGCGATAAAGGAGGCGAGGAAGCGCGCCAGCTTCACAAAGAGGATCGAGGTCGAGGTGGAGGATCTGGATACGATGGTGAGAGCTGCAGAGCTCGGAGCTGATATCATAATGTTCGACAACATGGATCCTGAGGATATAAAGAGGGGCGTTGCTATGCTCGAGGAGATGGGCATAAGAGCGAGAGTCATACTCGAGGCCTCAGGAGGGATAAATCCAGGCAACCTCGAGGCATACGCATCAACAGGCGTGGATGTGATATCGATGGGGGCCCTGACACGCAGCGCCAGGTGGATCGATTTCAGCATGGAGGTCCGCAACAGATGAAAGAGCGGTGAGCGCATATGCGATACATCTTTCTGCTTCTCATTCTCATAACGCATACAGCTCTTACAGCCGAGAAGAACGATGACCAGAGCGTGAGCTTCCAGGAGTTCACCCTGAGCATCGGAGACCGTGTGGAGATCGGCGATTACAGGGCCGAGCTGGTGGACATACAGTCCCTTAAGGACGGGCTTGTTGTGCTCCGTGTCACCCAGGGCAGCAAGTTCGAAGAGCAGAGGGTCGTGATAGAGGGCAGCCCGAACAACTTCAACGGAGGCGCGGAGGAGGGTGGCCTGACTCTCACAATAACAGACATATTCGATGAGGAGTCGGCCAAGCTCAGGGTCGAGTACAGAGAGAGCCTGGGAACGCCCAGAAAGAAGGTTGCTGAAAGGCGCGAGCTGAAGGCAGCTCCGAATCTTGTGGTGGAGAAGAGCTTCGATAAGAGCACCGTGAACTACGGCGATGAGGTGAAGGTGACAGTCACGGTGAGAAACGTCGGAACCGATACAGCCAGAAATATAGAGATATACGATATACCACCGCTGGCTGAGTTTGCATACATAGCAGGATATCCGCCAAAGATAAAGAGCGAGCTCGGTCCTGGAGAGACCGATTCCGCGGTCTATGTCATGCGCGCCGTGAAGGAGGGTCTCGTCAAGGTCCCCCAGATAGAGGTCAGGTACAGAGACGCGAAGGACAGGATCAAGACGAACACGACAGAGCCTCTTGAGATAATAGTGGCGCCCCCAAAGAGGCCTAATCTCGTTGCGAGGATAAACGTCACAAATGTCACATCCGGAGAGACAGCCCCGATAGAGGTGAGCATAGAGAACACAGGGCAGGCGACCGCAACAATGATCGAGGTGAGCTCTGAGGTGAAGCCGCCGGAGGGGCTGAGATGCACCGGTCTGGATCAGCTCATCCCGGAGATACCCCCCGGAAGTGCGAAGAGCTACACTGCGGAGATGCGTGGAGAGAGAAGCGGCAACTACACTATCACCCTGACCGTTAGCTACCGCAGCGGGGAGACCATGTCAATCACAAAGACCTCTGCGAGTGTGAGCGTTCTCGAACGAGAGTATAAATATCTGTATTACCTACTCGTTCTACCATTGATGATAGTGGGGTTATGGGTGTATAAAAGATACAAGGAATATAAATACTAACAGTTATAGTAATCATATGAATGGTGCTGCTGGGATGAAAAGAAGTGCATGTAAAAGCCCAGGAACGGGTTCGAGATCATGTTGAACGTACTCATGTTGGGTGTCGGTCAGTGCGGCAACCGGATACTGGATGCCGTGAACAGGCAGGCCTTCGGTGGCTCCAGGCTGGCGAAGTACTACTCCAAGCAGAGGTTTCCGAGCCGGGTTGAGACGATCGCCATTAACACCGCCATAAACGATCTCAAGGAGCTCAAGTTCACCGCCGCGAAGGACAGGCTTCACGTGCCAAACCTGCATGGTGTTGGCGCGAACAGGAACAAGGGAAAGCAGGGCTTCTGGGAGAACCAGGAGATGATCCTTGAGGAGATCGAGAAGCGGGGCGATTTCGATCTCATATTTGTCATGACCTCGGTCTCCGGTGGCACAGGATCGTCATTCTCCCCCCTCATGATTCACGAGCTCAAGAAGAGATACAAGAACGCCACGATAGTGCCGATAGCTGTTCTTCCATTCCGGGAGGAGGGCACGATATACCTGCAGAACGCCGCTTTCTGTCTCAGAGAGATGATCGAGGTAGAGGCAGACGGCATGATACTCGTGGACAACCAGTACCTTAAGCGGTTCAGCGGCGATATCGCATCCGCGTACGACAGGATCAACACAATGGTCGCCCAGAGGCTGCTGTTCCTCATCGAGGCTCTGGACAGCGAGATGCTGTCCGTAACAGACCTCGGCGACTTCAAGACCGTGATGAGCGGCGGCCTGCGGATGGGCACACTGGGATACTACCAGGCGGACAAGAAGAGTCCATCAGTGAGAGCGGCGATAAAGAACAGCCTCCGCGAGGTTGGTCTTCTCTATCCCGCTAACGTCGACGCTGGAGAGGCTGGCAGGGCCATGATAGTGATACAGGGCTCCAGGGAGTATCTTGATGTTGATGAGATAACAAAGGAGATCGAGTCTCTGACAGATACCATAGGCCACGTCTTCAAGGGCATAGTGATAAAGAAGGGCGAGCCCCGGGTGCTCTCTGTTCTCTCACTCGAGAGGGCGCCTGGCCTGGTGGAGCTTTACGAAAAGGCGAAGTGGGCCATCCAGGAGGAGCGCGAGAGGAAGGACAGGGCAAGAAGCGAGCTGTACGAGGCGTTCGAGCAGATAAACGATCTCGAGGAGATCTACTGATCTGAGGTTATCTGCTGATCAGCCATCCGGGAGATGCGGTCGATGTACTCCCGGACATCAAACTTTCTTCTCATCCCACCGTAGCTCATGTATCGTATCTTTCCAAATATCGGCCTCTCTTTGAATGGCCGGTCGTGCAGGCCTCCGATGCTCAATCCGCAGCCGGTATAGCCATTCGGGTCGCGGCCGTCGAGCTCGTATCTGTCGTTGAGGTGTATCGCGATCCTGAGCGCATCCTCTGGAGACTCCGACCACTCCAGGATCTTCTTTGCCCAGTACATCCTGAGATACCCGTGCATCTTTCCACAGATCTGCATCTCGAGCTGGGATGCGTTCCACAGTTCGTCGTGCGTCTTCGCGCCCTCCAGCTCGTCCGGAGAGTAGATGTAATCGCGCCGGTCGTCTCTGTGATCCTCCAAGGTCCTGCGCGCCCATTCAGGCATGCCCTCCAGGGAGTCGTAATGCTCATTGTAGTAGCAGTAGTTGTCGGAGAGCTCTCTGCGCACGATCAGCTCATCCAGAAACTCCGTATGATCTCCACCCAGAGCCATGATATTGAGGGCCACCCTCTGGGCGGAGATCTGGCCGAAGTGGAGATAGGGGGAAAGGCCGGACTGAGCGTCTATTGCCGGATCGTTGCGATGCGATGCGTAAAGATCCAGCTTTTCTGAGATGAAACGCTCCAGCTGCGCCGCTGCGGCCTGCTCGCCGGAAGGGATCCTCGATCCCGGAGCGTTTTGGATGCCTGAATCGAGCCACCTGTTCTCCACGCTCTCCCTCCACGGTCTGGGCGGTGGCATTGGATCCGGAAATTCCTCAAGGAACTCTGCGAGATGCTTTTTGATCTTCGACCTGAATGTGTGTGCAGACCACTCCTGCTTCTGTGACGCGATCCAGCATGGAACTATGTTGTGCCCATCCACCTCATGGAACGGTACTTCTATACGATCTGCGACGATCGACTTCCAGGTTCGCGAGATCCTGAGAGGGCTGAAGTCTGCCACCAGCATCCCCGCTCTGGAATCATCAATTAGAGCCGGAATCACATCGCCAGGATCGCCGTGTGCGAGTATGAAGGCAATACCGAGGCTCGAAAGACGCTGCTCGAGCTCTCTCAACCCATCAAGCATGAATCTGTAAGAGCGATCTCCAGCGCATGCGCCCGGAAACCGTGGCGCCAGGCAGAACACAACAGCCAGGGTTTCATTGAGCATCCTGGCCATCTCAAGGGAGTACAGCAGAGCCCAGTTGTCACTGACGCGCTGGTCGCGGCTCATCCAGTATATTACAGGCCCGCGAGCCTTGCCTTCTCGGATCGCTCTGATCCTCCCGGGATTTATGTGCATGGGACCTGTCCGAATAAGAGTTCCGGAGCCAGATATTCGAGGCTTGAGGATGCTGATTGTTATGAGCACTTCTTCCTTATTCGGACACCTCTTGTGCATGGCCGATAACTGTTAAATATTATGATTCTTTACTGATTATTTTGTCTTACGGTTGCTTGTAAGACGACTGCTGGGAGGGAAGAGATCGCGCACTCATCGACTGATGCATCTGCGTATATGATGCATCTCGGGCAGTGATACGTCCTGTGATCCTCTCCGCCATGGCAGTCCAGCTATCAACAGCCCCGAGGTGTTGGGTTTGGCAGATAATATCTATGTGGTCGGGCATAAGAGTCCGGATACAGATTCCGTGACCTCTGCGATAACATACGCGAATCTGAAGAACCAGCTTGGAATGAAGGATGTGGTCCCCGCAGCCGCAGGGGAGATCAATAACGAGACGAAGTATGTGCTTGAGCACTTCAGGATAGCTCCTCCAGTTGTGCTGAAGGACGCGACCGATAAGAAGGTGATTCTGGTCGATCACAACGAGGTGGGCCAGGCTGTGGACAACATCATGAAGGCTGACATCCAGGAGATCATCGACCATCACAAGATAGGGGACATACAGACCGGCAAGCCGATATTCTTCCACAACGAGCCTGTGGGCGCGACCGGAACGATCATCGCCAGCATGTATGAGCTGAACGGGGTCAAGATATCCAAGGAGATGGCAGGCCTTATGATGGCCGCGATTCTGAGCGATACCGTTCTCTTCAAGTCCCCGACATGCACCGATAAGGACAAGGCAACAGTGGAGAAGCTCTCGAAGATCTGCGGAGAGGACCCGCAGAAGTTCGGGATGGAGATGCTCAAGGCCAAGAGCGATATAAAGTCCAAGACAGCAAAGGACATAGTCTTCGGCGACTTCAAGAAGTTCGACTTCAGCGGTGTCAAGGCTGGCGTCGGCCAGATCGAGGTCATGGATCTCGCGGATCTTGCTCCGAAGCGTGAGGAGATCCTCGCGGAGATGAGAAAGACCCTGGAGTCTGAGAAGCTCGATATGGTTGTCCTGATGCTCACAGACGTCATCAAGGAAGCCTCAGATCTCCTCTTCGTCGGCACAGATGCAGCAAAAGAGGGGTTTGAGAAGGCATTCGGCGGAAAGGTCGTCAACAACTCCATCTACAAGGAGAAGGTGCTCTCAAGAAAGAAGCAGGTCATCCCGCCGCTCGAGTCCGCATTCAAGAAGTGAGAGCCCCTTTCATCACTTTTTACTTTCAGGCTGCGTGCCTGCCCCATCTGGCGTATCGGTTGCATCCAGCAGGATTCGTGAGATGGCCGATGCGATTCGTTCACGCTGTTTCATTCAGCTGCGGAAAGCCCTTGAACAAAAGGGCGTGAAGACTCCGCCGCTCACGGAAGACCAGGCCTGGCAGAGATCTCCAACGACGATCTCCAGCGAGGCGTGCCTCTGTCTGAGCCTAAGGATGCTGGTGAGATCTGCAAAGTCACAGATCCCCTTTGGTCCTTCCAAGCTTCTCCATGAGCTTTCTTATCGACCCTGGAACCCTTGAGTCTGTCTTTCCGATCTCAGCAGCTGTATTTATGGTAGCCTTCACGGCTCTGCCCATACCCCTCATCATGGTCAGCGCTATCTCAGGATCTATGCCGTACTGCTCTATGTACTGCCCTCTGGTCAGCCGCATCCCTCCACCAGTGATGTATATCGGGTCTCCTATAACAGGGGTGATCTTTCCTGCAGGCAGCTTCCACTGAAAATCATCCGGCTCCGAGCACTCAAGCCAGTCCTCATTATCATTGACGCTCTGCTCAAGCTGCTGTGTATCGAGGAGGTTCACAGCACCGCAGTGATGACAGATGAGCTTTTTAATCATTATCACACCACCCACACTATATTATTTCTGTTCTGAACGCATGTATATATAACTTATGTTTTATATCTACATTATTTCCTTTAGCCGGCCCTGTATCCATCATGGACTTTTCTCACATGCAGATCATTTACCCCCATCACTCCTCCTGCTGCTCAGGATTATGTGCTCGCGCATGTACTTTATCGCCTTCTCAGGATCCACTCCGAAGAGCTCTATGAACTCCTCCCTCTTATGGAGGTTGTTCAGCACATCAATATAATACACATTTCCATCTGATAGCTCCTTCTTCGCGGTCGGAGCCCTCCACTCCCTGCCAGCAGGCGGGAGACACTCCACCCAGCCCTTCCCGAGATCGACCTTCTTCGTCCTCTTCACGTCGATCTCAGCACCACAGCAACCGCAGATGTATCTTTTTCCGAACATATCTAACACCTATTTTTTATATTGCTGATACTAGCTTATAGACTTTTTGGATGATGTTTATCTATTATAATTATGTTATTTTGATCCTGCGGTGCTGAACCGGAACAGCCGATGGCCGCCGATGGTGGAGACCATCGTGGACGACATGCTCGCTCTTATGTGTTTCGCAACTTGGAGGGGTCGTGCAATGTGGTTGCTGAAAGCATTCGTTGCCACACCCTCGACTGCATCGAAGGCAAGTCGAAACGAACGCGCAGCATGACCCCTGCTCCTTCGGGCAAGTCATCGAATGGATAAGAGCGGACATGTTATGTATCATCGAATTCAGCCACGTCCTCAGATCATTGAACCCATCACAGGTGGCATCGCGAGATGTCTATCGTGCCAGTGCAGACGATTCCTGAAAACCCATTCAGCGATCCGAGCACATGAGCAGAATCCAGAGGCATGCGACGTTATGGGATTCTTGCGGCACTGCGTCGATGCGCGCAGGATCCTGATGGCAGCTATTCAAGCACACGACCCCCTGCAACAGCCACGAAGCTTTTTGTCCACAACACCTGCATCTCAGCAGATGCTCTTCCATATCCTGTCGCCAACATGATGGATCGACTCAACGGCCTTTCCCTCACCCTTCATCTCCGGACCGGCCCTGAGCGCCCTCCCCACAGCAAGCGGTTTTCTGTGCCGCTCTTCCACTACCACGACGAGATCTCCGGCCTTGATCTCGGGATCTGCATGCACTATCCCAGGGCCCATCACATCAGCGCCGTTTGCTATGAAGCGCACAGCACCTGAATCCACCACCACGGTCCTCCCCCTGGGGGACAGCTCAATGCATCCCATGACGGTGAAGAACGGCTCTCCGTCTATTATCATCAGAAGAGGTTTACCGTTAACGATTATGATCTCAAATCCCTCATCCGTCTCGGCGAGCTCCATCGAGGCTCTTCTCAGAACATCAGGATCCTCGATCTGATCCCCGATTGCGCTAAGTATCCTTTTGACCTCGCTGCCCTTCAGGTGGTGCCTGGATTTGATCCTCATGAACACCGGGTTTTCCCGACAAATTTAAATATGCAACGAGACAGTCACGTGCAGATAAGCATTTTGCTGGTACATCAGCGTGGAGAGGAGTTGATGGCTCAGAGGCCGCTTGATATTTTGAACGAATCGCTAAATTCGCCCGTGATAGTGAAGCTCAAGGATGGAAGGGCATTTCGCGGAGAGCTCCAGGGATATGACATACACATGAATCTGGTCCTGGAGAATACAGAGGAGATCGCAGAGGGCACAGCACGCAAGATCGGTGCTGTGATAGTGCGTGGGGACAACGTCGTCTACATATCGCCATGAGGTGAATCAGATGAGCAAAGGCACGCCCTCTATGGGCAAATGTCACAAGAGAACGCATGTGAGGTGCAGGAGATGCGGCAGGCTCTCATACAACTTCAACAGAAGGACATGCGTTGCTTGCGGTTTCGGCAGGTCGAAGAGGCTCAGAAGTTACAAGTGGATGCGTAAGGCTGGATACTGAGATATGCGAGATGCATGCGGGGTCGTTGGGATCTCGTTGGGGGATCCGAACAAAAGCGTGGCGAAGAGGATCTACTATGCCCTGCATGCACTGCAGCACCGCGGCCAGGAGGCAGCCGGCATCTGTGTGCATGATGGGAAGTCCATCCACAGTTACCGTGGGCTGGGGCTGGTCGCGGACGTCTTCACCGATACACAGATCGGACTTCTACCTGGGCCTGTGGGGATAGGGCATGTCCGCTATCCCACATCAGGCGCGCACACGCTGGAGAACAGCCAGCCGATTCTTGTTAAATACCGGGACAAGACCATCGCAATAGCACACAACGGCAACCTGGTGAACTCAGAGGCGCTGAGATCTGAGCTTGAGAGCGCCGGTGATATCTTTTCCACAACATCAGACACAGAGGTCATAGCTCACCTTCTTGTGAAAGAGATTCAGCGATACGATCTCGCAGATGCTATAAGAGCTGTAATGCGCAGGCTCGTGGGCTCCTATTCTCTGGCGATCATGTGCAATGACACTGTCATCGGCCTCCGGGATCCGCTCGGGATAAAACCGCTGTGCATCGGGGCGCTCGATGATGGATTCATGGTGGCATCTGAGAGCGTTGCCATCGATGCGCTCAACGGCAGGCTCATAAGAGATGTAGCTCCTGGCGAGATGGTCATCTTGAGAGATGGAGGGATGAAGTGCATCAGGCTTGTGAACCCTCCGCGACCTGCGCACTGCATATTCGAGTATGTCTACTTCGCGAGGCCTGACAGCATCATGGATACAAAGCTCATCTACGATGTCAGGGTGAACATAGGCTCAATCCTTGCGGATGAGCATCCAGCAGATGCGGATGTTGTCTCTCCGATTCCCGACTCCGGGATCACCATGGCTGTCGGATACCACCAGCGCTCCGGTATACGGTACAAGGAGTGCCTCATGAAGAACCGCTACGTCGGGAGAACTTTCATAATGCCAGATCAATCTATGAGAGAGGCTGCGGTGCGCATGAAGATGAACACCATCAGGCCGAACATCGAGGGGCAGCGCATCGTTCTGGTGGACGACAGCATAGTCAGAGGCACCACGAGCCGCAGGATCGTGAAGATGGTAAAGGATGCCGGAGCGAGGAAGGTCCACGTGAGGATAGGAAGCCCGCCGATAATCGCGCCCTGCTACCTCGGGATTGATATGGCGAGCAGGGATGAGCTGATAGCAGCGCACAAGACGGTGGCAGGCGTGGAGACCGTCATAGATGCGGACTCTCTGGGATATGTGAGCCTGGAGGGGCTGATAAAGGCTATCGGCCTTCCGGAGGATCACTTCTGCACCGGCTGCCTCACGTGGATATACCCTTTGGATATACCTGGTGAGAGGTCCACGAGCTCACAAAGGCGGCTGACAGACTTCCCTCCCAATGATGGGGAGGATGATGAGGACGATGGCGAGGCAGAGCAGGCATGAGTGCCTGCCGAGTTCGCTGTGATTTTACAAAAGGTCAAAGCGGTTCATCGGACAGGGCCGGGATTTTGGGATTGGTCGATCGCTCTTATGTATTCAGCAACTTGAAGGACATGCAAGCCGGTTGCTGAAAGGGCTCATTCGCTCGCCGGGCATAGCATGACCCTTGCTCCTTCGGGAAAGTCATCAAATGGACAAGAGCGTCGGTCAATTTCTCCATGCTCTTATGTGTTTGGCAACTTGCAGGTCGTCCAATGTGGTTGCTGAACGCACTCATTCATTCACCAAGAATGCATGGCAGGACCAGTGATTCTATGGGCAAGTTATGAGCGTTTCTCCATAATGCTGATGATCCCCTCGCCGGCCGAAGACCAGAGTTTATGCCCTGCCAATCTCTCCCAGCCCGATGAGCGGAGCTTCCTGGATCGCATGGCACGAACACAGCTCATGTGATGCTATTCACTGGGACCTCAAAGTCCATCTGAGGGGTCTAACCCCTGTACTCGCCTGCCACGATCTCCCTGATCCTGGCAGCTGTCTTCGGGCCGACCTTCTCCACAGACATGAGCTCATCCTCGCTCGCTGTCATGATCCTCTCCACAGACCCGAAGTGGCGCAGGAGGCTGCGCGCGACTGACGGCCCCACTCCAGGAAGCGCTGACACTAGATACTCCTGCTGCTCCTTCAGCGTTCTGGAGGTCTTTCTGCCGTGAGGTTTCACATCCCTGTAGCCTGCCTCGTGCTCCCTTCTCGCCATCAGTGCTATCAGGGCTGCAGTCTCCTCCATGCTGGCTGTCGGCACGATCGGGACGCCGAAATCCACCGCTATTGTGGCCAGAATTCCCCTCACAGCATTCGGATGGACCTGCCGGGCGTAAAGGTTCTGGCCCTCTATGATCAGCAGCGGTCGGTCGTATGTTCTGGCCAGATCTCCTATCTGCCGGAAGAGATCCCGCTCTGGATCCACGATCGAATCGATTAGATCGTTTGCTGTTTTGCGCTCTATGCCGAGCCGCTCGGAAAGGACGTAATCCCCCACCTCCAGAGACCTCAGGACTATCCTGAGACCTGACTTCTCAAGAAGCCTGGCCATATCGCGCTCACGGGGATCGATGATTATGAGAGGTAAGTCCTCATCCGGCTCGCAGATCTCAGTGATGCTGATCTGCCTTGATGCCCTCGGTGTAAAGCCAGCAGAGGCAACAGGCAGGGGCTCTGCCATGCCCTGGAGCTGCCTCCTCATGGTCCTCTCCTTCCGATCGCTTATCCAGTAGTATGCCTCGTCCCTGGTTCCCTTCGCGATCAGCACGACCACCCGGCCTGCCCTTGCGCGCCCTGTTCTGCCCTTGCGCTGTATGCTTCTTATCTCAGAGGGCACGGGCTCATAGAACAGAACCATATCCGTGGACGGTATGTCTATGCCCTCCTCCCCAACAGAGGTCGCTATGAGAACGTTGTACTCTCCAGCTCTGAACTTATCCAGTATCTCCGACTGCTTCCTCTGGCTCAACCCCTCATCATTCTCCCTGCTCGCCTGGCCGACAAAACGAACGGGTTTCACCGCATCAGAGGCGTTTGACTGAAGAAACCTGAGAAGCGCCGTCGCTGTATCGCGGTAGTTTGTGAACACGATTATCCTGGATTCCGGAGCTTCTTCGAGCTGATCCTCGATGATCTCGAGCGCCCTGCTGAGCTTGGGGTGCTCCAGATCCGTGTCCTCCAGGAGGGAGAGAACATGCTGTATCCTCGGATCCTCCATGAGCCTGCGAGATGCCTTCGATCCGCCTCTCGATCTCGCCTCCTGGGCCAGACGCTCCAGGTACTGTCTAAGAGCGCTCACCCCCTGCGTCTCCGCGAGCTCGACCGCGTGCTTGAGCTTCAGGATCTCCGCAAGCAGAGAGATTCCCCTGAAGACGTTCTGGTTCGGCCCACGTGCGAGCGCACTGCTGAACCGCTTCTGCAGGTCGAGAAGTTCTCCCTTTGAGGTCCTGGGATCTATCCTGCACATCCCCAGGCTGTTGATCTCATCCATCCTCTCGCTCACGAGCCTCTCGATCTCGCCCCGGATCTTCTGGAGCTGCTCCGGCACCTCCACCTTTATCCACTCTATCTCCCTGTGATGGACGAAGGGCGCAACATCGGGGTCGTTCTCGCTCTTCATCTCGATGCTCTCTATCCCGAGGTTGGCGCAGATCTCAGCCACCCTCTCTGCCTCACTCCCCGGGCTTGCTGTCATTCCCAGAACAAGCGGATCCCTCGCCTCTCTCCTGTAGCGGTCTGCTATGTATACGTAGGCGTAGTTTCCCGTCGCCCTGTGCGCCTCGTCGAATATCACAAGAGATACATCCCTGAGATCCATCCTGCCTGACAGGAGATCGTTCTCCACGACCTGGGGGGTCGAGACTGCTATCCTGCTGCTCTTCCATATCTCAGCCCTGCTCTCAGGATCCGTCTCCCCTGTCACAGATGCGACGTACTCCGGGGCTGTGAGAACTCTGCGAAGGAAGGCTGCATGCTGCTCCACCAGTGGACGCGTCGGCGCCAGGAAGAGCACCCTGCCCCTTTCGAGGCGAGCAAGCAGGACCATCAGCGCCACGATGGTCTTTCCCAGACCGGTTGGCATCACAACCAGCGTCGATCCGCGCAGCGCTCTGGCGGCCAGATCTATCTGAAAGAGCCGCTTCTCCACGCTCTCCGGTTTGAGGAGCGGATGGACCAGGTAGGACATCAGCCCTCAGTTGGGCATGTAACGATATCTTTTTTTGGGTTGCGTGTGCGGTGTTGTATAACTTTTCCATATCGCTCTTATCCATCTGATGACTTGCCCGAAGAGGCACCAGTCATGCATGTGCTCCCTCGAGCTGAACTGGTGCTTTGAGCAACCACATTGCGTAACCTTCAAGTTGCCAAACACATAAGAGCGTTCCATATTTTCGTCTTCTAGATGTCGATTCCGGTCTATTCCCCATCCATTCCTGGAATCGTCTCTGCTTACTAATTTTCAGGACTTATCCAACACAGCAGTTGCGTGTGAAAAAATGATGGCATCGAGGAGCATCTGAAGGGATCTCATGTGCGAGAGGAGCGGGTGCTGTCTATCCAAATCACAGGTCTCTCTGAATATCTCCTGTTTGAGGGGAGCACAGCTGCGAATTCCGCTGACCGGAATCTATATTTGATCTCCGCTGCATGGATCGCAGCATGAGAAAAACGACAGTGTTGCTCATGCTTGTACTCCTGTTCGATGCATCCATGGCTCAGAACACTCCTCAGGAGCTTGTTGAAAATGCAAAGGCGCTTTTTGCCGCGAAGGATTACGATCAGGCCCTGAATCTTACAGAGACTGCGCTCAGAATGGACGGCAGCATCGAGCAGGCCTGGCTTCTCCGGGGAAAGATACTGCTCGCAAGAGGCATGCTGAGAGATGCATACCAGAGCTTCGACAGGGCCACACAGCTCGCTGCATCTGATGCAGAGGCATGGAACTACAAGGGGATCGTTCTGGTGGCGATGCAGAGATACAACGATTCGCTCGTGTGTTTCGATGCGGCAATCCAGGCAGATCCAATGAACTACGAGGCCTGGGGCAACAAAGGCAACACGCTCGTGAGCATGGGGAAGCTCGATGACGCACTATCAGCGTTCGATAGGGCTATCGTTATCAATCAGACGTACGCAGGCGCCTGGATAGGCAAGGGGATAGCCCTCTACTACCAGGAGAGGTACCAGGAGGCACTGGCGATGTATGAGAAGGCCCTCCAGCTGGATCCAAACAACTCAATCGCCCTTTACAACAAGGGCCTGGCGCTGCAAAAGCTCGGCATGAATAAAGAGGCTGAGGAGGCCTTCAGAGCTGCCGAGCTGAACCAGAAGAGATAATACAGGCGCGCTCGACATTAGCGCCTGACATTATTGCGGATCTGTAACGGATCACGAATCATGTTCAATATCTGCCCAGGTGAGCTGGTCTACAGAGGTTTAAAGAGAGCAGGCATAAACCTCGTCGCATCCGTTCCCTGTGTGAACCTCAAGGAGCTTCTATGCCTTCTCTCCTCCGATCCTGCTATCATCCACATGCCTGTCACAAGAGAGGAGGAGGGCATCGGGGTATGCGCTGGCGCATACATGGGCGGCAGGAGCCCGGCGATTGCGATGCAGAACTCGGGCCTTGGAAACAGCATAAACGCCCTGGCGTCCCTGAACATGCTTTATGGAATACCACTGCTGATGGTGATAAGCCACCGAGGGACTCAGGGAGAGCGGCTTGTGGGCCAGATCCCCATGGGGAGGCTGACAGAGCCGCTGCTGAAGACGATGGGGATCAAATTCTTCCGTCCGCGACCACATGAGGCAGAGGAGACTGTAGAGGCCGCCTGGAGCATTGCATTGAACGAAAAGCGGCCTGTGGCGGTTCTGCTTGACATAAAGTTCTGGGAGGGCAGATGAGAAGGATAGATGCGATGGCGATCATAGCAGAGGTGGCTGATGCATCGAATGCCCTCATCGTCTGCAATCTGGGTTACCCGAGCAGGGAGCTTTTCTCCGTCAGAGACAGACCGGAGAACTTCTACATGCTTGGATCGATGGGTCTGGCATCCTCAATAGCTCTGGGGCTCTCGCTGGCGCTTCCGGAGAGGGTGATCGCGATCGATGGTGACGGGGCAGTGCTCATGAACCTCGGCACGCTTGCGACCATCGCGAGCTTTGCGCCGCCAAATTACCTTCTTGTCATCCTCGATAACCGTGTGTACGGTTCCACAGGATGCCAGCCGACTTGCACCTCCAGATGCACAGATCTGGCCGCAGTCGCGCGGGGGGCGGGTGTGAGGGATGTGAAGGTTGTCTCCGACGAAGAAGAGCTCAGGATGAGTCTCTCCGGGAGCGGTGTGGTTGTGGCCATTGTGGATCCTGGAAATGCAGACGTCCCTGTGATTCCTCTATCCCCTGAGGAGATCCTAAAAAGGTTTATGGAGAGAGTATCTCCACGCATGCGGAGATCCTGAAGCTTCCATCGAGTATCCTCTTTTTGAGCATCTCCGCCAGCCTGACGGCGCGCAGGCGGTCTGACTGTCTTAATGTTACAGGGATGTCAAGACCATCCGGCGATCTTATTGAGCCCAGCCGGGCGTGGAAGACATCCGGGCAGAGCACCGAGCATAGGCCGCAGTTGAAGCACAGGCTCCTGTTTATGCGCACAGGTCTTTCAATTGCGCCCATCGGGCATCTCCTCTCTGCGATGCAATCCCTGCAATCCCTGCATGAATCCGGTCTTACATGAACAGCGAGATCCACATCCTGCCAGACCTGCGCGTAATCCGCAGTCCACATAGTGGATCGCGTCCTGATGTCCATCACAGGCATCGGAATGGATCTTTCGGGAAGCACAGCAGCATCGAGAACATGCCTGCTCAGAACAGGAACCGGCACAGCCCATGAGGTTATGCACTCAGGACCTGCAGATGTCACGAAGCCGCCCATGAACTCAGGCATCATCTGATGCATGTCAGCGAACCCGGATAGATTTGGCCTATCGGGAGTGCTTCTTGTTCCGGTCCCGATCACGAAGCCCTCAGCCCCGTTTATGAGAACGCGCGTTCCGATGCCTATCGCCTCCAGGAGCGGGTCGTTCTGAAGGGGGTTCAGAATGCCACACCCTGAGAAAGAAGCACCGCTCATGGCCGGAGGAAAGGGGATCGCATGGAATATCGTGCTCAGGGCATCACTTCCAGTGTTCACGAACGCGGAGTAGTTCATGAACGCGTGCCTGGTGCCGAAGATCCTGGCATGCGGTATCTCATCGAGAGTGATATCTCTCGATATGCTGCGCCCATCTGATGTCTCCACATCAACACAGACGCTTCTTCCGGCAACAAGGTCTCTGAAAAGATGACCACCGCCGTACCTTCCGTCCCTGTGTGCGGTCCCGAAGACTATGAGATCTATATGACCCATCCTCTCATTGGGGCACGGACCCACATGCGCCGGCACGCCGTTGATCCGTGCGCTCACCGCGCGGGTGAACGAGCCCTTTTCTGCGAATCCGAACGAGAGCACGGCATACGTCCCGCTCATCACAGCCCTCGTGGCTGTTGTGACCACATCGACATCCTGAAGCTCGCCGACCGCGCCCTCCTCCGCAAGACCCCTAACCTCCTCTGCGGTGAGCACCGTCGCCTCACCCCTGTGAATCCGTTCGTCTATCTCTGCAATCGATCTCATCACATCGCCACTATCCGTCATTTATACTTATCATCATCTCGATGAGACAAATGGCATTTCACAGGCGGAAAATAGAGTTTCAAGATATCGATCTGAAAACAGCAGGAAGGGCTCCGCCCTCTGACGGGCGGAGCATTACAGTGTTCTTCAGTGATGAATCTACCGGATCTCGAATGTCGTGACCTCCTGTGTCTCCCCCTCTGTGTTCAGGACTCCCGTGTACGTCTTCACACTCCCGCCGACCACTGTGCGCACAGTCCATCTCACCGCTCCGACGCCGCCGCAATCGGCGAAGTAGTTCACACGGACCTTATAAACACCGGGCGGCGCGCCGCCAGTCGGCCAGAATATGTTCTCAGGCCTTCCCATCTCGAAGTTGGAACACATGTTGTCGCGATCCAGCTGGCCTCCCGAAGGAACCTGGGGGTTATTATAGTATACCACATCTCCATTCGGATCCTCCACGTAGAGGTCGATGTCCGCGTTCGCATACCACGTCAGGGTGACCTGGATGTCACCTGTGTGGACCGATGTATTCGTTCCGGTCCTCGCACCAGCGGCTAGTGACGACCTGCATGGGTATCCGGGCAGGAAGCATGCGGCCCCTTGGAGTGACGATTCATCCAGATGGTCGAACAGGAGGGTATCTCCCGGATTTATCTGGTAAACCTTTGTTGGCTTTGACTTAGCATGACGACATGGAACGTACATCGGATCCCCAGGATTCACCTCTGAGATGAATAGAAACTCGGTCAGCGTGTAAGTTCCGGCAGGCACCCAGAAGCGCGTCCTGGTCTCGCTTGCTGTGCTTGAGGGCATCACATCATATGCCAGTATCATCCAGTTGCCCGGAGGGGTCCAGGAGCCCGCCACAGATGGATCTCTGAAGACGGCGTTCTTTATGCATATGCCGTGCTCTGTGTGCGTCGGAAGACGCCTGCAGTTCTCTCCCGCGCATGGGCTGTAAGAGCCGGTGTTGTAGCGATGCGCATTGACCACCTCGATCCACCCGCCGTTTCTTCTCATCCATTCATTAGCTCCGCTGACCAGAGAGTATGGTGAGAAGTGATCTGTGAATATCGTCACAGTCCTCTCATCCGGATCGACAGTGCCCGGTATCAGCTCCCATCTTCCAGAGGTGGCGTTGAAAGTCGTCACTCCTATGATCGTGTTCGGATCGACTCCTTCGGGTATCTTCAGGGTGATCTGCACCGGTCTTTCGAATACCGTCCCCTCGGGCCCGATCTGATACACCTCTCCGACTGAAGACAGGCCCTCCGCAAGCTCTGGCCTCATATCTGTCTTCTCTATGCTGATGACCATTGTTCCTGGGGTGCCATCCTCGTTGGGCGGAATAGATCCGGCGGGTATATCAACAGCAGCACCGCCGAGAGATACCGACCCGGACTGGCTGCCTGAAAGAGTGGCAGATCTGCTTTCCCCAGGCTGCACTCCCGGCGGGCGCTCCTCAGAAATCGAAGGTGATGCAAGCGGGAATCTGTCGACACCATCACCGCCTGGAATGCTATAGGGAGAGTCGCAGATTCCATCGCGGTTCGAGTCTGTGCAGTGATTATCGCTGTAGTAGTTGCCTCTTGATCCGTCATCCCATCTGTTGGCGTCGCCGGTACCGAGTTCTGTGGCATTGTAATCATCGTATGCATCATCACCGATGTTATCTGCGACCACATTGTTGAATATCAGGTTCCGATTGGATTCAAAAACATGTATCCCATCGCCGCCGTTTCCAGATATCCTGTTGCCTCTGATCGTGTTCTCATCGCATCCGCTCAGCAGGTATATCCCATTGCCATCGTTCTCCACTATGGTATTTGTTTCTATCAGGTTGCTGCCTGCCTCGTACAGCTCAATCCCATTATCGCATAGCGTTATGCTGTTGTTTCTTATCACGTTGCTGCTGGAGTAGACCATTATTCCGGAGTGTCCCAGAAATCCGCCCCTCGCATTGATCACGCTCAGACCCTCAAGAGTGACGCCATCCGCAGATATCGTGATGCCATCCGCAAGCCTGCCCGCATCTATCACAGGCATACCGATGCCACGTATCGTGAGCTTCCTGTCGATAACGATGTTCTCCCTGTACGTGCCGGGGTTGACCTCGATCGTGTCTCCCGCGGTTGAGGCATTTATGGCGTCCTGGATCCGCGAGTACTGCTTACCCGCACCAACCGTCAGGATGTTTACGCCTGCAGGTAACTGACCTCCTGATACGCCCCTGACAGACCATATCTTCAGATCATCGAACGCGACGTGCACCTGCGATGCATCCTGTGTCTCGCCTAATATATCTATGACTCCAGAGCGTATGCTGCTGTCCTTGCAGCTTCCAACCCAGCGGTCGTTTATGTATATTGTGAACTCCTCTCCGGATGCCACCACCTTTATTTTGTTCATATCATGTGCCACTGCATCTGACCTCGTCCAAGGTATGAGGTCCGTCCAATCTTCATTTTTATATTTAAAGAAGGCGAACTTG
The DNA here is from genome assembly GCA_029553285.1 of Methanobacteriota archaeon. GTDB lineage: Archaea > Halobacteriota > Methanosarcinia > Methanotrichales > Methanotrichaceae > Methanothrix_B. Next base: position 597 of record JAKPCO010000089.1, on the reverse strand, counting down.
TGATCGGTGTTCAGCACAATCCTGTAGCAATCGTTGCTCTCCACATCTCTCCTGAGATTCAGCCCGAACTCTCCATACTCAGGCACGTCCACCACGTATACAGTCGTCTCAAGCACGAAATCACTGAATTCAGTTTCAACAGGCACTTTGGCATTTTTTACGGTGTTGGAGGTGTTGACGTAGATGTGGTACATGCCATTCATGTAGTCCATCCTGTAGCTCTCTGTGGTCACCCGCGGCCATCCGCTTGATGGATCGGAGAAGTCATCTGAATATAACAGATCCCCTGCCAGCGAATCCGGGTAAGAGCTTTGAGCCGATGACTGTGTGCAAAAAATACACAGCATCATCAGATGAAGCGCCAATAATGATTTCATATTCATCATACCATATTTATTTACCTAGCATCCCGCAGAGATTTCAACCTTAACAAATTACTCAAATTTTTATTGAATATCTGCTGTGTTGGATAACTATTTAAACTAGGAAAATATATAATATATTTCATGGCCTATGAGGATAACCGCAATTGGCGCGAATACAATGAGAAATTGGTTAGGCGAGGATGGTTTTACCTTAGCACTGACTTTGTGAATA
>JAKPCO010000047.1 GCA_029553285.1 Methanobacteriota archaeon | reverse complement strand
GGCTGTAGCCTTCCAAGTACCGCCGCAGCTACTGAAAGGGAACGTAGCTGATACCCACGAAGTCATGAAGAACTTCCTGACGTTCTGCATCAACCCGCTGGCCGACATGATCAGCGATGAGATTAATCGCAAGATGTACGGAAAGAGGGATTTCAAGAAGCGCAGCTACGTAAAGGTGGACACTACGCACATCCGTGCCGTGGACATCAAAGACGTTGCTGGTGCTTTGGATATCCTCTTCCGGATCGGTGCTTACACCATCGATGACTGTCTCAAATATTTGGGCATGGAGCCCGTTGGTGGCGAGATTGGCCAGCAGAGATTTGTCACCAAGAACTACCAGCCAATTGAGGGTGTCATCGGTGGGCAAGGAGGTGGGGAGAATTGAAATTCTAGCCATAGATAGAGTACCTGAAGAAAGGGGTGAGTCAATGAGAAAATACTGGCAACTTGAGGTAAAGGGCGCCGAGGCGTCCATTTTCATCTATGGCGACATCGTGCCTGAGCCGTGGAAGTGGTACAAGTCCGATGTAACCAGCCACGACCTGGTGAAGGAAATCGAAGGGCTTGATGTAGACGTGATCCACTGCTACATCAACTCCTACGGCGGCGAGGTTGCCGAGGGCTTGGCCATCTACAACGCACTAAAACGGCACAAGGCCAAGGTTAAGACCTACTGCGACGGCTTTGCTTGCTCCGCCGCCAGCGTGGTGTTCATGGCCGGCGATGAACGCATCATGTCTGCATCGTCCATGCTCATGATTCACAACGCTTGGATGTGGGCCGCGGGAGATGCAAATGAGCTGCGAAAAGAGGCAGATGATCTCGAGAAGATCAATGAGGCTTCGAGCAACGCCTATCTGGAGCACATCAACATCAGTAAGGAACAGCTGCAGGAGATGCTGGACAAGGAAACTTGGCTGACCGCTCAAGAGGCTTTGGATATGGGCTTCTGCACGACGGTTGTCAATGACCCTGCTGGCAAGAAGGCGGCCAATCAGAGTGCCAGGATGAAGATTGTGCAGCTCATCCTGGAGCGCCGAGATGGCGTCAAGGAACCTCGGGCAGCACTGAGTGAAGATATGCTGAAAGCGTTAGAGGACCGCCTGATGCAGCGGATCG
>JAKPCO010000046.1 GCA_029553285.1 Methanobacteriota archaeon | reverse complement strand
GCAAGTCATTGAGGGCCTTTATAACTCTTACAGCAAGCTCATCGCTGCGGCTCAGAAGCGCTATCGCAGAAATAGCTCCAAGCGAGGGTTCTTGGAGTTGGGGACCAATTACCCACAGACCGAGAAGGCCCAGGCGGACCTCAAAGATTTGCTGGAGAACAGGTTCAAAACCTTTTTCGAGCACGAAGATGACGCTGTTCTTCCTTTGACAGGTGGGGCCAAGTGGCAGGAGCTGGAGACCACCGGTCCGACGGCCAGGGGGTCTGTTGAGGGTCGTGATATTAGGGAGTTTATCAACGACATTTTCGACTACACTGCGATGGCCTTTCAGGTGCCGCCTCAGCTCCTAAAAGGGGATGTGGCTGACACACACCAGGCCATGAAGAACTTCTTGACGTTCTGCATCAACCCGCTGGCCGATATGATCGGCGATGAGATTAATCGCAAGATGTACGGAAAGAGGGATTTCAAGAAGCGCAGCTACGTCAAGGTGGACACTACGCACATCCGAGCGGTGGACATCAAAGACGTTGCCAATGCGTTGGATGTCCTCTTCCGCATCGGCGCCTACACCATCGATGACTGCCTGAAGTACTTGGGCATGGAGCCCATTGGCGGTGAGATTGGCCAACAGAGGTTTGTCACTAAGAACTATCAGCCAATTGAGGATGTCATCGATGGCGGGGGAGGTGAGCAGGATTGAAGCCGCGGTGGTAGTCCAGAGACTTGAAAAAGGGGGTGAGCCGATGGGGAGGTACTGGCAGATTGAGAAGAAAGGTCAAGAGGCGGCCATCTACATCTACGGTGACATTGTGTCTGAGCCGTGGAAGTGGTATGAGTCCGATGTGACGTCTTATGAAATTGTCAAAGAGATCGAGGGTCTCGATGTAGATGTGATTAACTGCTACATCAACAGTTTTGGCGGCGAGGTTGCCGAGGGACTGGCCATTTACAACGCATTGAAGCGGCACAAGGCTAAAGTCAGGACATACTGCGACGGCTTTGCTTGCTCCGTTGCCAGCGTGGTGTTCATGGCCGGCGATGAACGCATCATGTCTGCATCGTCCATGCTCATGATTCACAACGCTTGGATGTGGGCCGCGGGAGATGCAAATGAGCTGCGAAAACAGGCAGGTGATCTCGAGAAGATCAATGAGGCTTCAAACAACGCCTATCTGGAGCACATCAACATCAGTAAGGAACTGCTGCAGGAGATGCTGGACAAAGAAACTTGGCTGACCGCTCAAGAGGCTTTGGATATGGGCTTCTGCACGACGGTTGTCAATGACCGCAAGAAGGCGGCCAATCAGAGTGCCAGGATGAAGATTGTGCAGCTCATCCTGGAGCGCCGAGATGGCGTCAAGGAACCTCGGGCAGCACTGAGTGAAGATATGCTGAAAGCGTTAGAGGACCGCCTGATGCAGCGGATCG
>JAKPCO010000044.1 GCA_029553285.1 Methanobacteriota archaeon | reverse complement strand
CTGGACGAATGATCTTCCGAATCTGTATCGACATATGCGCCCTCCTATTCCAGCCTGCGCCCAACAAGCCGCGCCCAAAATGCCCCCGCCCAATTGAGTTCTTGTTTGATAATAGCGTAGAGGCTCTGCCGGTCCTCTTTGATATGCGTAGTCACGTTTACACGATCACCAAGCTCAAGCGCGGGGTTGCCACGCCACTCGAATTCAACATCCCGACGCGCCACCTGGGCCGAAGCCAGCAACCCTTCTGCGATGCTTTGCGCCTGTTCAGCCGTCTGAATCAAATGGTTGTCAGCGAATTCATAGCGGAGCAACCCGTCGGCTACGATACTGTCTGCATCGTATGCAGTGATTTCATCTCCACCCTGAACAACAAGAGGCTTGCCGCTGATGCTAAACATAACGGATACCGTTGAGGCGCCTGTGTTCTCGATAACAATATCGGCGCCCCAAGCGTAGTAATCGGCACTAACAACGCTTACGCCCGCGGGGGGATCTATCAACGCTATTTCTGCACCTGTTACCGGTATCTGGTTGTAAGCGGCCGTTAGATGGACCTCACCGCCTGCAGGAATGTCTATAGGGTTACTTGTGCGGCTAACTTCAACCGGCTCGCTAACCTGGACAACAGGGAGCGTCCGGACAACAATCTCGTTCGCAACTTGCTCACGACGAACCTGATGTCGAAGTGGCGGCAGGTAATCATCACCGGTAATGTCGCATGGATCTGCTGTCCCTATACCGGCAGCAACACGCACCCTCCCAGCACGATCACAATAGACTACCGACATCGTCGCTTCGGCCAGCAACCGTAGCGCCTCTCTGTGGCTCACCACGGGCATCCACGCCCAAGGAATGATGATGTCCTGCAAGCCCTCATCAATCTCATATTCATCCTCTTTCAAGCCTGCATCTTCCAATATTGTTTGAAATAGGGCTGCTGCTGACACGCTCTGCTCTGCCTCGCTCGTTCGGTAGACCGATTGCCCTAAGTGCTCCATCTTGTCCCTGGCCCTGACCTGCGCTTCCAGGGAATCGTCTGGGCTGTCCCAATCCGAGCTCCAGAACACTCCCAGTGGCACCCACTCATGCTCTCCACCAATTTCTACGCCCAACCATACCCTGATGCGCCGATTAGGTTTTAGTAGCCTCCACAGTGGACTCCGGTTGTTATCTATGTCGAACTTGCCATCATCATTGACAAGCCTGATAGACACCTCATTGGCTGAGATGTTTCCGACGGGCAGGCTGCCTTGAGAGACCTCGCGCTCCTCTAGGAGACGTATTTCTACGATATCGTCCCTGTAGTAGGTCTCTTGAACCGATGTGAAAAACTCCAAAATTTTAACCTGTCGCCCCTCGTGAGACCACTTTCTGACCTCAAGCTCTTGAGACGTCACGTCAAGGACGGGAGCATCAAACGCCTTTGACCACGTGAGCAAGTCGTTGCCTGTAACAATCTCCTCGTGGAGCAATGCGCCAAGCCCGTCCCTTAGCCGGATCGTAAAGTCGACTGGATATTCGCTAAACTGATTTTCGCCCACTACCTTCAGTGAGTGGACGGGTCGTGGCGTATGCGTAACTGTGAGCGTCGGATAAGGCTCGGCGAATACCCCGCCTATTCCTGCAAACCGTTGTCCCCACCATCCCACCTGGTAGCGGCTCGCAAGCTTCTGCGTATCAGGCATCGGTCGTCTAGCCTGATCCAGGGTCCACGTGCCATCGAGCGAAGCCCACATGTATGGAGCCTGTGTGAGGCCGTCCGCTGTTTGTTCAGGCCACGAGATGCGCGCCTGCTCGCTAGTCTCCACCTGTATTGACTGGTCTATTAATGGATCTGTGTAGTCGATGACGATCTTGGCATCGACCTGACGGCGATCGGCTACCATCGCATCCATAAATGCTTGCGATACTGCATACATGGCCTCACCTCCCTACTGCTCGACGAATGAGATTGAAACCTCAGACCATCGACGGACTCCGTTGATAGTGTGCCAGAGCGATGTGTTAATATCGCCGGCGTAGCAGGTCATTGTCTGCTGCCCGCCGGCGTCCGGGTATTCGAGTGTGAAAAACGGCTTGTTCGC
>JAKPCO010000040.1 GCA_029553285.1 Methanobacteriota archaeon | reverse complement strand
TTCATTTGAGGGCATAAAGAGCGCTCTCGCAGATGCTGTGGGTGTGTTCGGGAGAAACAGAGTTTTCACCAACATCATAGTGGGACTGGGCGAGTCTGACAGAGTTATCCTCCAGGGAATAGATGAGCTCACAGAGATGGGGGTGATGCCTGTGCTTCGCGCGGTCTACCCCCATCCGCTGCGCCTGGCAGACCTGGAGATGCGCCGGCCATCCCCTGAAAGAATCCTCCGACTTGCAGAACATCTGCGGATGGCTCTGGACAGGAACGGCCTCAGAGGGGACTTGCCCCAGACGATGTGCTATCCGTGCACAGGCTGCGATCTCATACCCCACCGGGATCTGTGACGGGTTACTGGATGCACATCTCCAAAATCGCCTGCTTTAGCGCTGTGCATCTGAGAGGCTGGCAGCTTCGCTCCTCTTCAAACACAGGAATCAGAATTCGCCTGCTTGGTGAGGCTCTTCCAGATGTGGCGCTCAGGACTCAAAACCCTCATCACCATATCAGACAGGCCTTCTCATCATCGCGCCGTGGTTTTCAGCCGGGGCTGCTCAGTACCTTGAATGTAGGGGGATCGTGATTACTGTATCTGATCACCGGACATCATGCCTCACTGACCATGGGTCGCAAAAGAAAATTGCGCCTCAACCCGATGTACTTGGGCCCAAGTAATTTCTATACCATCTTCCTGACATCCTCTCATGTACCGTTCGATGATGCTGATAAACGGGGAGCAGGTTGAGGGTGCTTCCGGCAGATCTGAGATCATCCATAATCCTGCGAACCAGGAGCCTGTGGCAGAGGTTGTGATCGGGGACGTCAGCGACGCTGTCAGAGCGCTTGAGGCTGCACGGCGTGCATTTCCAGAATGGTCATCCTCATCCCCGAAAATAAGGTGCAACCTGCTGCATGATGCAGCTGAGATTGTGAGGCAGAGGGCAGATCACATCGCAGAGCTACTCACAATGGAGATGGGGAAGCCGATCAGGGACTCCAGGAGGGAGGTTCTGTCCGCGGCTGACTCCCTCGATTACTTCGCGGAGGAGGGGCTGAGAAACACCGGAGACTGGATCGCCACAGGCGATACCAGGAGCATAGTGACAAAACAGCCCATCGGTGTTGTGTCCCTCATAACACCCTGGAACTATCCCGTGGAGCTGCTCGCCTGGAAGGCCGGCCCGGCGCTCGCTGCAGGATGCACAGCTGTGGCGAAGCCCTCGAGCCTGGCGCCAGTCGCTGCCACCGAGTTCATAATGGCCATCAACGATGCAGGACTTCCGCCAGGTGTGCTGAACATCGTCCACGGATCCGGGGACACAGTCGGCGCCGAGCTTGTGACGAATCCGATATCGAGAAAGATCTCATTCACAGGAGAGACCTCAACAGGGAGATGGATCATGGAGGCTGCGGCCAGGCATCTCAAGAGGGTATCTCTCGAGCTAGGCGGGCATGCGCCCATGATCGTCTTCGATGATGCAGATATCGATGCAGCAGCAGGCGCATGCGTGAGAAGAGCCTTCGGGAACATGGGCCAGGTCTGCATATCCGTGAACCGGGTTTATGTGGATGATGCGATCGCGGAGGATTTCACAGAGAAGGTGATCCGGCGAACGCTCGAT
>JAKPCO010000019.1 GCA_029553285.1 Methanobacteriota archaeon | reverse complement strand
GGGGAGCAGTCTAGCGATATCCCACGGCCTAGACATGTCCGGGCTCCCACATCAGCTCAAATCTCGGCTTTTTGGTCTCTACTATCTTGGCGATGCATCCGGGCGGGACATGATCGGGATAGCCCCACCAGTCTAACGCGTCCATCAGGGAAAACCGGATGCCGATAGGCAGGGAGCCTTTAGATGTCGCTCTTATCTGCGCTTGCAGGATTGTGTCTTCATCGTCTGTTATATGAGAAGATTTCCAGACGATCGATTTGTTTGCGGTTCGCCCGAGGACACACTGAGTCTTGGCGGGCAGAACCTCATATGTCTTCGGGTCTCTCATGCACGATGGAGTCTCGATGGGACTTTCTTTCGGTCTGTTCGGGCCTGAACAAAGATCGCAAAGCGGCGGCTCGAGCCCGGTAAACCTGTCCACCCCCTTATAGCATCCGGCTATTTCAAGCTGCACCGCCCTGTTGTTGTAGAACCAGAACACATCAAAACTCTCGATCCCCAGCTCTCTTAGGGCCTCCTCGGCCCTTCGGAGGGCCGTCCTGTCCCCGGCCCGCCTCTCTCTTAGATAGCCATCGACGATCTCTCTCGCCTCAAGCAGTGTCCTCACCTGTTCGTCGGTCAGCATGGCGTCACCTCGTTTTTGTCAATGAAAAGCGTGGACTGACAGCCGATGGTAACAGCTGCGCGAGAAGAGCTGCACGGCCAGATACATCGGATACCTGATATATGACGGCTTTCCGAGCGCCGCCATCGACTCTAGGAATACCTTGTTCGCCGTAGAAAATGGCACTACCGGCTTGGAGTCGTACCGGAACAGATAGTCGTGAATCACGCCCTCTCGGTGCGCCCTATTCCCCCAGAGGGCATAGACTATAGGCAGCCTCGGGACTGAGGCAAAATCGCAGCGGAAGCCGGATGGGACGACAATCAGCCCGGCTATTTGAGAATAATAGATAAGATCGGCCTGCAATTCCCATAGGTCGTCATGTCCGACGACCAAGCTGGCCTTCAGATCCTGAGTGATAAATGCTGATGATTTCAGCGCCTCCATGACCTCTTCTGCTGTGCCGGGGACCTTTACGACCTTGAAGCCAGCATACCCAGGTCCTGTCAGGTCAACATCATCTTCATGAATGGAGACAAGATCGCCAATGGCATTGATAGCCTTCCCATCCTTGTACCTCAGTGTCCCGGTATCAATCAGTACCAGCTGTGCCATACTGTCACCTCGTCCTATCAGTTAAGTTCGATAACTATTGGGCTCGGATTGAAGTCGATAATTGTTGAAGTCAATGCGTGGCCAACTATTTGCACCTGTTGCCCGGTACTGCTAGGGGCAGTCTGCGTCATCTCTCCGGCCGTGTCGCTCACATAGAGTGCCCCACCGCTGGTGGACCAAGACCAGGAATCGTACCTGGCGATCCCGGACCGCAGTGCCTTGCCCGACGACCCAGCAGATATGGACTCGGCTATGAGATACAGCCTGCCAACGGTAGACGAGGAGTCTGCATCTGCCTTAGCAACTATCGGGCCGACACCGGTACTCCACCCAGTAACAACAACCAGATCCCCAAATACTGCATTATACCCCGTGGCAGCTACCACAGTGATCACGTCACCGGAGACCGAGCTGTTAGAGTCTGGTGCGCTGTCGAGGAACCTGTTGCCGACGATATTGAGGGAGCCCAGGTCGATGTCTGTAACGCCCGTACTGCTGCTCAGGGTCCACTTATTCGTGCCAGCTGTCAGCACGAGGTTCTCGCTGTTGGCATAAATGCTGAATGCATTCGAGGCATAGCCAATCTCACCAGCAGCATCCGCGGCTGAAGTCGGTACAAATGCTGCGCCACTGACATTCCCTGTAGCGGTTAGGTTTGTAAAGTAGCCAGCAGCGGGTGTGGTGGAGCCAATAGCCCCCGGGGACTCCCACGTCTTTGTCTGGAGAGTCTCGGCGTTGTCGACGATATTATCAGAATCGGTGTCGTACACAGACCGCAGCATGTCGCCTGACCCGGTCGGTGTGTCCCACATCACGGACGTGCCGGTCGTCTTGAGATACTGTCCAGAGGAACCGGGCGCAAGGTTAGCCCACGCGGAGCCATTATAGTAAACGATCCCACCGGAAGACGCCGTCAGAGCCAGATCCGAGAGGGTATCAGTACTGCTACCGGACGGGTCACGCCAGGCCGGGTTACCGGAGGCATCAGTGGCCCAGACCTTATTCGCATAACCAGATCCTGCCGTAACTACACCAGCGCTACTGGACGAGTTCTCCGGGAGTCGAGAGGAGGAGATAATCCCGGACGTTATGTCAGACCCTGAGTGAGTGTGAGACGCTGCAGCAGCACCTACCTGAGAGTACGTGATGCCAGTCAAATTAGCACCTGAGCCTGTCGGGGTGAGGTAGTCGACATTCGGGGTGGCCGCAGTAAAGCCGCTACCATTCCCCAGGCCCTTGACCAGGCCGGAGATGCCGCCTGCAAGGGATGAGAGATCCGCATCATAAGCCTGGACGTTGGTGCCTATCACGAGCCCTAGCTGTGAGCGTACCGCAGCGTAGTTGGCCGCACCCAGTAAGGACACGACATCTGTAGACGGGGTGATCCCCGCGAACGTAGTAAGGTTAGCGTCATATGCCTGGATGTCGGTCCCCACCTCTAGGTCGAGCAGCGCCCGCATTGCGGCATAGTCGGCGGCAGAGACGAGGCTGAGGCCATTGGCTGATGGAGTCACCGTAGCGAATGCTGTAAGGCTAGAGCTGAGAGGCTGATAGACAGAGGAGAGAGACTCAAACTTGTCCCTGACCGCGTTCTTCGATGGGGCCACGGTCGTTACCCCGCTCCACGTCGTGGCATTGTACGCCTCATCGGAGACACCTGCTGTCGTCGCGATGGCCACTATGTTTGCCTGGAGCTCCTCCAGCACAGCCTGTGCTGTGGAGCCTGTCCACCCAGCGGAGGAGTTGTCGACGATAACATCCGATGCGTCGATTTCGCCGGTGAACGGGACACCGGCTGCCCACACACTGGGCGCCACAAGAACGTAGATGATGAATGGGACCAGCTTCTTCATGACAGGTCACCTCACGAAACGGACTCTGTAGCTGCCGCTGGTCAGCGTCGTTACGACCGCCTTATAATACGCACCGTTCCCTTTATCAACATCGCCAAATGATTCATATAGATACTTCCTCTGCTCTGTTGCAGCGGTGTTCGTCAAGGTTTTGACGGTGATATAATTAGTACCATCCTCAGACCGCTTGATCTTGATCGTACCAACTCCAGTTGATGTCACCTCAACGGCAAACACGCCCTTCATCAAGACCGGCGTAGTGGCGTCGTTCTGCGTATCGAGCACCTCCCCTGGGTAAGGCGCATTCTCCCTCGAGAATGTGTACCCGATGGTGCTCACAACAACCACAGCAGCGAGAAACGCCACGACGGCCGCGATGGTCCGCTCAACGTGTCTCATATCCCTCCTCCTCCAGTATCTTCCTGAGCGATTTCCTGAACTCCTTCGACATAAACCCTGGTATCCGTGCTGCCGTCTCCATCAGAGCGGCCTTATCGTCCTCCGACGCGCCTGAGTACAACTCCTCGTAGAACGCCCGCGCGCGGCCCTCCGGGGGAAGCGACGCCAGTGATTCCCATAGCCTGCGCTGAGGCACCCCAAAGAGAGCCTCTTCCTGCCTGGCCTTCTGACGCAGATACTTCCGCGTGCTTGGGCTCTCGATAGTGTTGATATACTCCGCAGCCAGGCGCCTATACTCCTCCACGCTCTCCGCACCCCTGGTCGCCTCTGCCAACCCCCGTCTGAGACGCCATCTCAAAGTGTTCTCCTCCTCGGCCACACCCTTGAGATACCGCCTGGTATCCTCGGAATACTTTGGCGTGAGAGCAACCAGCCTACGGGTGGTCGCGTTTGTGACGAGGTCATCCACGATGTCCCTCTCGATGCTTCCGTCGTCACCGAGCGCCAATAGTCTCTTGGCTCCCCACCCTGCAAGGTCACTGTACACATTACCATACGTGAGCATCTTTTGCAAGGCTCGTTGAGTTCTCACAGGGCTCAGCCCAGTGAGCTTACCGACAGAAACCCAGAACGGGTGCGTGGATGCGTAGTATTCCTCGCGCGTGATAACATCAGGCCCCTTCCACACATCCTCGTTCAACCAGAAGTCTTTGTTCGTCGTGTATGTCAACCACGCGCTGAGTGTGGGAGGGAGGAAGCTGTCGGCATCGGCTGGCAGGAAGTCAGAGATTGCCTGGATGAGCTGATTGGAAGGCAGCCTCCCCTCACACACACGTGTGAGAAGCGCCTCGATGGCGGACGTGAACACGCGTTGTGACTGGTCCTTGGCGATCTTAAAATAAACACTCCTTGTCTCGCCGTCCCGATCGACATACTTGAACGGAGTCGCAATGATGAAGTTGTTGACCTTTTCCCTGTCTGGTATCTCCTTCATCACATCGGGGTAGTATAGTGAGTTGATGAGGTACAGCGTTGCCGCCGTCCCCATGACCTGGGCCACTTTCCACGTGAACAGCTTCGGGTCTGTGCGAGCAGCACGGAACAGACCCCTCGTGGCGACGATACCAGCATTCAAATAAGGCACTACCGTATCGACGGCCTTCACGACGGAGCCTCCAGTCGCAAAGTCCATGTAGCTCCGGGCGACGTACGTCGCTTCCAAAGGTGACTTGCCGTTTAAGATGGCTCTGCGCCTAAGCGCGAGCCTTGTGACGATCTCGGAGAACTCATTGAGCTTACCGAGAACCTTGCCAATACCCTCCAGGCTCTTAAACTCCCTTCCCTGCAAGGAAAGGAGCTCCATTCCGCCGCCCTGCTGGATATACTCACGATATGACCCCGTCTTGTTCCACGCGTCACCGATCACTGCCTTGATATCGGATGCTATTTGGAATAGGTATTTAGGCAGAGCTGGCGAGTATTCCTGCGTTGTGAGCCAAATGTGAACGAGGTCGCGTGGGATATTCGATAAAGCGAATGCCGGGTTATAACCAGTAGCCATCGCTTTCAGGAACTTCGTCCCCGACACATAGCCCAGCACTCGTGCCGTCATGTGGTTCAGGATCGGGTCGTATAGCAGCCACCCACGCGCGAAGTCCCTCGGCACCGCGAGACGCTTCTTTACTCCATCAACCATCACAAAGAGGCTCTCCCAGCCTGAAGGAGGCTCCTCGTTACCACTGAGTACACGCACTACCTCATTTTCGGGGCGACTCATGGCAATGCGGTAGAGCTCGATGTTCGCCTCATTCCTGGCCGCGCGGGCGTCTGCCCTAGCTGCCGCCTCCATGAACAACAGCCTGGAGTCATTCTCGAGATACGACGTCGACCCAGGCCCCAACTTCCTAATCCCAGAGGACCCGACGGAAACCTTGTGCCCACGTGAATCATACACTACCGTCTCATCGGGGTCTATGTACTCCAGGAACTTCCTCGGCTCATAGAACCGTGCAGCTAGAGCCTGGTATTGGGTCTCATCGATACATCCGCTCCTGAGGAGTGGATCCAGAGTGTACTTGCGCATTAGCTTCCGGTATTCCTGCACTCTAGGCTCCAGCTTCGCCATGAGCGGAGCTGGGATACTAGCGAGGTACGCGGCGTGATCGTTGCCAGTGAGCCCCCCTGGATGGACAACGTCCGGCTTATATTTAGAGATCTCTATAATACGCGTAGACTGTATCACACGGTCCAAAACAGCTCGCTCCGCGTCTGTCAGGCCATTATAGACAGCCTTGTCAAGGTCATCGACAGCCATCGCTACACGAGCTGACGATCCTCGCGCGAGGTCCAGCTTCATCAGAGCTAGTTCACCCGATTTTCCGTGCGAACGTAGGGCCCGCTCAGGCTCCCAGTTCACGTCGACGAACGCTCGGCCCGCCCCCTCGGCCAGTAACCTGAGCTTTCGTTGCAGGCTGTGACCCCAGGTTAGGGCGATGTCCGCTCGCTTATACATCACAGACACAGGATCCTTAGAGTTCAGCACACTTTTAGCGAGGTCGTCAGTATCACTCCGTTGGCGGGAGAACGCGTCGAGCGTAGTCGTTGGACGCAGACTATACCTAGCCACCTTGCCCGGCCGCTTCGGTAGCTGGACGGGCGTCTTCTTCTCCAGAGACCGAACCAGCGCCCGTGCCGCCTCTGCCTTAGTCAGCCGCACCAAGCCCTTCGTAGCAAGGAACTTCCAGACACCATCGACTATTCTATTGTAGGCGCCACCACGCTCACCGACAGCCTTCGCCACAAACTCATCAGCCAGCCTGAGACGGTAGTCAGCAGCAGACTCCTTTGGAAGGCGGGTGTACCCGGCAGCGGCCAGAGCCTTGATATCCTCAGCGGTCATCGCCGTTTTCGCGTAACGACGTATCGCGGCTTCACCCTCATCGGAAACCAACACCCTATGAGCGAGCTCCTCTCGCAAAACACGCCTCAATTCGCGCTGTCCCTTGGTAGAGGACAAATCGAGATCGGCCACGTTCAGCGTGATCGTATCCGTCTCAGGGTGGTATGCGCCCCGGATGAGCCTCCCGCCCTCAGAAACGAAGCCAGGGTCGGACACAACGTCAACAGAGATTTCCCGTCCACCTAGCTCACTAGAAACTATAGTGTCAACGATGGGGTGCTCGGCACGTTTCTGTGGTTTAGGTGCTTCCCTAACACGGCCCGTCAGCGCGTCTTTTAGCTCCTCTACAGACAAGCGCTCGACACGTAAGAGCTCATCCTCAAAGGATGTGACAGGGAGCCCTGTCCGCTCTTCGAAGCGCTCCAGAGCCCGTGCAGCCTCGATATCGCGCTCTGTCAAGGGGGGGGCCTGCTGTACCTTACCGCCGCGAGCCAGGTACTCCTCGATCGTCTCGACCTTCGGGGGCGTCCTGCGCGCCCCTATACTGGCCACCTTGGCACGAGCCTCCTGGCGTAGTCCCTCAGTATCGAGCTCCGCGAGCGGGCGAAACGCTCTGACACCCTCTTCGCTGAACAACGGGCCGACCGACTCACCCTGCAGTGTCAGGCCCAGACCCCGAGGCTCAACGGACGCGGGCCTCTCCTCTACAACAGGAGGGGCCTCCGGCAGCACCTCGTGCGCCCTCTGTATGTACTTGGCGTATAAAGCATCGCCCATCCCACGCAGGAACCTGGGAGTCTCGAGTGGGACAGAGATACGCTCCTGTATCTGCGCTGGAGTCCCAGGCGTGGCGTCCGGTGGTCCAGGAGGGATCTCGTAGCGCCCCTCTTGCAGGACAGCTAGATCCGCGCCAGCCTCCAGGGGGCGTTGGACCGACCTGAGCGTCTCCGCGGACTCCGCATAGAAGTCAGGCACGATAGAGCTGACGACACGGAGAGTAGCGTCAGGCTTCACGGAGTCAGGTAGGTCGTCGATTGACTTCGCGACTTCACGGAGCGTCTTGTAGGCGCGGTCTGTCGGCATCACAGCAGACAGTACCGAGAACAAGCCTCCCTGTATCAGGGCGTCCTCAACGGAGCCGCCCTCGGCGACGGACAGCGCCGCTCCAACACCGCCCATGAGTCCAGCCCTAGCGGCCCTACCGAGACCTGTAGCAGCGCCACCTGCGGCACCAAAGACACCACCTGTTAGAGCCCCCTTGAGAGCGCTCATGGCCCGCTGCTGGATGGCATCGTCACTCGTCTCTGGTGTGTCGGGGAGAGCATGTAGTCCACCCACAGCGGCGAACGCTGGGATATCACGTACAGCATGATTCAGCGCTGACGCGGCACGAGTCTCACCAACGATGAACCTGGCTACCTTATCGCCAACCTTCACCTCTCGGGTGATCTCGTGCACCTTGCCGACCTTGTTCAGCGCGTTATACAGGCGCTTGAACAGAAGCGCCTCACGCGCTAGGCCAGCGGCAGCCGCACCCACTGTGGCTTCAGCCGCAGCGAAAGCCGGTAGAGACCCAGCTAATGCGCCAGCCGCATATGCGGCACGCTCGGAGATAGTCTGCGGCTCGGGTACATTCTGCGCAAGCCTTGCGGGCAGGCCATAGCCCAGCGTCAGCTCCTCGCCAAAACCCTTACCGAGAGCGCCCAATAAACCAGGCCCTCTAAGAGGCTGAAGGCCGAGCTCCTCGGCAGTTGGCCACCGACTCACTGATTTCCGCC
>JAKPCO010000076.1 GCA_029553285.1 Methanobacteriota archaeon | reverse complement strand
CCCCTGATATGGAGCTTTACAGAACCTGCCAAAGCCCAGGGGTCTCGGAAACCCCGGTCTTCTGGCCGGAGCAGCTGACCGCTCCAGCTGCCCTCGAGAGTTCAGGCTGGTCGGGGCATCTTGAGCGTGTTCGATTTTTTTGAGAGGTTTACGTATCTGATATCTCCTCTGCCATCAGACCCATCTTTACCGGAGCCTGACGCTGCCTGCCCTCAGGCCGCTATCGACTATCCTTCCGATGACCTTCGAGCCGGGGCCCATGATCCTGCAGGCTTCATCCGCTTGCTCCTCAGGAAGCACCACGACGAACCCCATCCCCATGTTGAATGTCCTGTACATCTCCGCATCATCCACTCCCCCCAGCTCCTGCAGGAATCTGAATACAGGGTGTGGCTCGATGGGGTCTGCTATCTCGAAACCGAGATCTGTTATGCGTTGAAGCTTGAGGAGCCCGCTGCCTGTTATGTGCGCAAGGCCATGGACATCGCATCTCTTGAGGACCTCCAGAACCTCGATGTATATCCTGGTGGGCGTCAACAGGATCTCGCCTATGCTTCTGGAGTCGCCCGGCATTTTATCGAAATATGTGTAGCCAGAGCTCTCGATTATCCTCCTGGCGAGGGTGTAACCGTTGCTGTGCAGCCCCGTGCTTGGCACCCCCACCACAGCATCTCCGGTGCGGATCTTTTCGCCGGTGATCACTCTGTCCTTCTTCACATAGCCTATTGCTGTGCCGGCCAGATCCAGTCCCCGGATCATCTCAGGCAGCGACGCGGTCTCCCCGCCGACTATGCTGATGTTGGAGATCTCAGCGCCCTTCTCGAGCCCCACAGCTATCTGCTCCGAGACCTCAGGATCGACCCTCTCCACAGCGAGGTAATCAACAAAAGCCAGTGGCTCAGCGCCTATAGCGAGGAGGTCGTTCACGTTCATCGCGATGCAGTCTATCCCGATTGTGTCCCATTTTCTCAGGGCATTTGCGATCAGGATCTTGCTCCCAACGCCATCGGTCGTCATCGCTATCGCGAAATCGCCCATGTCGATCAGGCCAGCATAATGTCCTATGCCTGTCAGAGGCGCGCCGAAGCCCTTTCTGGAGAATGTGAGCCTGCGCTTCATCGCATCGATGGACCTGTTCTCCAGCTCGATATCAACGCCGGCCTCGGAGTAGGTCATCCCCTTCATGCGTGCTCACCGTTGAGTTTGAACTCCCTGTGTATCTCCTGCACAGCACGCTTTCCATCCTTCGATGCGACTACAAATGATATGTTGTGCTCGCTCGAGCCCTGACTGATCATCCTCACGTTTATCCCTGCTCTCCCCATAGCGCTGAAGAGGCGGCCGGCCACACCAGGGGTGCCTGCCATGCCAGAGCCGACGACTGCGACGACGCAGACGTCCTTGTTGTGGGTGATATCCTTCACGATCTCCCTCGGGAGCTCGCGCCTCAGGGCCTCCTCTGCCCTGTCAAGGTCCTTCTCCTCCACCACCATCGATATGTTCGCCTCTGACGAGCCCTGGCTGATCATGATTATGTTCACCCCAGAGTTTGCGAGGGCTGAGAATACCCTGGCCGCAACTCCAGGCGTGCCGATCATCTCCGCGCCTGAGACGTTGAGCAGTGCGACATTTGTGGAGAGGCTCACAGCCTTTATGACCCCGTCCTTCAGCTCCTCCTCCTGTACTATCCGTGTGCCCGGGCTCTCGGGATCGAATGTGCATTTCACCCTTACAGGTATGCCCTTCCTTATTGCCGGCTCGATCGCCCTTGGGTGAAGCACCTTCGCTCCGAAAAAGGAGAGCTCCATAGCCTCTATGTAGGATATCGTGGGTATAGTCTTGGCAGACGGGTCTATCTTGGGGTCTGCTGTCAGGACTCCAGAGGTCTCCTTCCAGAACCAGATCTCATCCGCGTCTATCGCAGCGCCGATTATCGATGCTGTGAAATCCGACCCGCCGCGCCCGAGTGTTGTTGTTATACCGTTCTCATCCTTTGCTATGAATCCTGTGACAACAGGTATCCCCTTTATGGGCAGCAGCCTCTTCCCTATGAGCGTGTAGCTCTTCTCGAGAGGCTTCGCGTTCCCGTAATCGCTGTTTGTGATTATCCCTACGTCTCCGCCTGTATAGTACTTCGACTCGATTCCCATATCCCTGAAGACGCCTGAGAGTATCGGGGCTGAGAGCTGCTCGCCAAAGCTTGAGATGTAATCTATGGATCTCGGCGTGAGCTCTCCGAGATAGCATATCCCGACGTAGGCCTTCTCAAGCATGTCGATCTTCCTGCGTATGTCAGATCTGATCTCCTCACGGATCACATTATCCGATATCGCATCTGTGATCGCCTGCTCGTGTCTCTCAGCAAGCCTCTTTATGAAATCCTCGACGTCGGATACCCTGCCGTATTTCGCAGAGGATCTCGCACATTCCAGCAGATCATCGGTGACCCCCTGGAGGGCAGAGGTCACCACCACGATTTCATTACCTGAGCTGAATCCCCTCACAAGCTCCCCAACGTTTCTGAGCCGCCTGCCATCAGCTACAGAAACCCCGCCGAATTTCATTACCAAGCGTGCCATCCTGGAACCCTGCCCCATACCAGCCATACAACGATATAAGCTTTAGGATATGACATGGAGAGGTGTCCGAACGAAGAAGTGCTCATAACAATCAGCATTCTCAGACCTCAAATGGATCAGAACTCTTATTCAGACAAATCCTGACAGGGTAGTGGCAGCAGAGATCCACGGTCCATGCATAATCGCTAACGCGTAAAGCATCTGCAGAAGGGTTGCGTGCTCATATCGTTGAAATCCGCAGCGCCCAGTCCATCCAGACTCATGGGCCATCTCTCCCAAGGTGCTCGATTCCGTCAGGAACATTCAGCTATTCGAGCACGCAACATGCAGAAGGAAGATCTCAAAGCCCGGGTCATGCGCTTGAATCACTGAATGGAATTTCAGGAATCAGCACTCACTGGCACAGCAGATCACAGATCCTGCGGTATCACCTGCTTCCGGGTTCGGTGATCCGAGTACACAACCCGGCATTAACCGGAAGCATGAAATCCTATCAGAACCGGCACTGCAGCCGGAAAACAAGAACAAAATATATAAGGTTGAAGAACAACAATATTAATTCCTGGCGTGAGGATCACATGCGCAGATCAGAGCTGTGCGTTGAGGTCTGCATCCGTGCTGGGCATCGATGATTCAGTGATGTCATGCTCTGTGATCTGTTACATTAAATTTATGTGCACATGATCAGTTATCCTCACCTCAGGAAGCAGGCGTCCACATGATTAAGGGGGTGGGACTGTGGCTGCGACTCTGGAAGAATACAAAAGACTTTTTAGAGAGGCGACCGTTTCGGATCAGGTGAAGCTGTTCCAGCTTCACATAGCAATCTACATTGTGGTGAATGCCATCTGGATAGCTCTCAACGCCGTGGGCACGATAAAGACAATCCCCGGCTGGGCGATGTACTACCCAATAGTGGGCTGGGGACTGCTGGTGGTGGTCCATTACTGGTTCTACGTGCGCGGGGCTGAGAATCTCTGCAAGCTCAGGGAGAGGGAGATAGAATCCAGGCTGAGGTGAGCTTTGAGGCTGTAGCTTCTCCCGGGCTTTCAGGGTTCGGATCTCCTGTGTAACTGCGCGGATCCGGCGGTTCAGCCACACAATCTGGTGATATTATAATATTTTTAATCAGCATGCATAGCAGTTAGGCATTTATTTCAGTGAGAAAACATTATGGTACATGGGCAGGATACCTGAGAGGTGCAGGGACTGGAAGGTCGCCCGATGCCCTCTCTTCAGATGGTGGTGCTCTCTTGTTTGTGGCGGGCTTACCGGTGGCCGGCTCTGCGCCCCCTGGTGCCGCGTTGCTGAGCGGTTCGGGCTTTGGAGCCTGTTTGTGACTCTGGCACTGCCACTGCTTATTATTCTGGCAGTTATAATCCGCAGATGACCCGCTTCTGCATCTCAACCATTTTCAGGGCGCTGAGCGCACTGTATTGTACAGCAGCCTGGAACATCATTCAATGATGGCAAAGCTGCCTGTCAGAGGTGCGCAGGATCTTCCAGAAGATCATAATTAAAATTTTAATTTTGATTATTCCCGATAGAACTTTATTTAGACGGTATCATAAACCACAAGTGTCTATTAATAATATGATATTGTCCCTGTGTGTGGTGAGTCTCTATGAGAATTAGAGTAGTCAGCTCCAAGAGCGAGATCGCACAGCTCAATCCGAATGAAAGAATGGTGCATCTGGCCTTCAGGGCATCAAATGTCGATTTCCTGAATCTTATGCAGAGGTGCCCGCGGCTCAGGGTTATCCAGGTACCGCCTTCGTACAAGAAGACGATGTCAAACGCCATTCAGGTGTTCCTGGAGATGCAGGGCATTGAGCTGCTCGAGGGCGATGTCTGGGGCCACAGGAAGGATCTTGACGAGTACTTCACGGTGAGCGACAGCACAATAGAAGAGATAAGGTCGATGATAAACAAGGGTGTCTCCTTTGAGCAGATGGCAGAGGAGCTCCAGAAGAAGGCGAGGATCGGCCCGGATCTCATAAGGTACATCGCAAAGACAAAGGTAACGGCGTGACCCAGGAGCGCAACTCCTGGATCGCACCATCTTCGACCGCGTCGAAGAGTTTCGATGAAGTCGAAACATCACCGTGAGGTCACCGCACTGTTTTTGCGCAGATATCACCAAAACGCTCTCGCTCTTATACATATGATAACTTGCCCATAGAAGCACTGGTCATGCCATGCATTCTTGGTGAATAAATAAGTGCATTCAGCAACCATATTGCACGACTTGCAAGCTGCCAAACACATAAGAGCGAACGCTCTTATCCATCTGATGGTTTGCCAAGAGGCACCAGTCATGCATGCGCCCCCTCGAGCGTGAACGGGTGCTTTGAGCAACCACATTGCGCAACCTCAAAGTTGCTAAACACATAAAAGAAGCGCACCAAAATTGCCACGCATGTCGATTCGGCCGGGCCTGTCTCTGCATCTTCTCATAATTCGCCTCACGATCTGCAGCCCTCATAACACGCAGCGAACAGACAGGGAGATAACCGCCCCTTGTTCGCAGAGCCCTCCACTGGGTGGTGGGTCGTGGCTCAATCACCGAATGGCCTGCCTGGGGTCGACCTCCACGAACATCTTCTCCTTTGATTCTGAGGGTCATCACGCTGCGTGTCTGAGCGATATGCGTGCAGCTTCGTGAGAGTGAAGCAGTACATTCTTTTATAATACACATTGGTTTGTCCATCTGCAGCATATGACAGGTGTTTTCACGGGAATTCATCATAATAAATCTTGTGCGACAAATTTATAAATTAAAAGGGCTCTCATAGCGAATCAGTCCAATTAAAAATACTGTATTGCGGAAAAAGGCTACAAAAATTCGTGTTGTTCGCTAAATACTATGTCTGTGGTCTTTTCCGCAATTGCCTGATGAATGGACTGAACTCGGAAGGCGATCCGAAATGGCAGATGAAAAAGCACAGGTCTCCTCTCAGGAGAACGTCTACAGGCCGGCAAGCGACCTGGTGGAGAACTCCAACGTGATGCAATGGATGAAGAGAAAGGGATTCAGGAGTGAGAAGGAGCTGCGGGAATGGTGCTCAAAGAACTACATTGAGTTCTGGGACGAGATGGCGAAGACATATGCAGACTGGTTTGTGCCATACGAGAAGGTCCTGGAGTGGAACCCACCGCACGCGAGATGGTTCGTTGGAGGAAAGTGCAATGCAGCGCACAACGCCCTAGACAGGCACGCAAGATCCTGGCGGAGAAACAAGGTCGCCTACTACTTCGTGGGCGAGCCGGTCGGAGAGACCAGGGCCATAACGTACTATCAGCTCTACAGAGATGTGAACAAGCTCGCAAATGGTCTGAAGAGTCTTGGTGTGAAGAAGGGCGACAGGGTTGGGATCTACCTGCCGATGATCCCGGAGCTGCCGGTGGCGATGCTGGCCTGCGCGAAGATCGGCGCGATACATGTCGTTGTCTTCTCGGGGTTCAGCGCAGGCGCGCTCCGCGAGAGGATCAATGACGCTGGGGCCAAGATCCTGATAACATGCGATGGATCGTACAGAAGAGGAAAGCCGATCCCGATAAAGGCCCAGGCTGACGAGGCCCTCCAGGATGCGCCCTCTGTCGAGCGCCAGCTCGTTTACAGACGGACCGGCCAGAGCATCGACTGGAAGGATGGATTCGATATCTGGTGGCATGAGCTTGTTAAGAACCAGCCTGATGAGTGTGAGACACTTCAGATGGACTCGGAGGATCCGCTCTTCATACTCTACACAGCAGGGGCTGGAGGAAAGCCGAGAGGTGTTGTGCATGCGCACGGCGGCTTCTGCGTCGGGCCCGCGTACACAACGAGCTGGGTGTTTGACATAAAGGATACTGATGTCTACTGGTCGACAGCTGACATAGGATGGATCACAGGCCACACATACATAGTCTACGGACCGCTCTGCCTGGGCGCGACGAGCGTGATGTACGAGGGCTCTCCGGATTACCCTGATTTCGGGAGATGGTTCCAGATCATAGAGGATTATGGTGTCTCTGTGATATACACAGCGCCCACCGCGATCAGGATGTTCATGAAGGAGGGCGAGGAGTGGCCTAAGAAGTACGACCTGAGAAGCGTCCGGCTGATGGGGTCTGTGGGCGAGGCCATGAACCCTGAGGCATTCCTGTGGTGGAGGAAGCATGTTGGCAACGACTGGGCTCCCATAATGGACACGTGGTTCCAGTCAGAGACCGGGTGCCATGTGATAGCTCCACTGCCGATAACCCCGCTCAAACCCGGTTCCCCCGCATTCCCGCTTCCCGGATACAGCGTGGAGCTCCTGGATGTGAACGGGAGGGCTGTTGGTCCTGAAGAGAGCGGGAACATCGTGCTCACAGCCCCATGGCCGACGATGCTCAGAGGCATATACGGAGAGCCGGAGAAGCTCAAAGAGATATACTACGACTACTACTGGAGCATCAAACCTGGAACATACCTCAGCGGCGACAGGGCGAGAAGGGACGCAGATGGCTACTGGTGGATACTGGGCAGGATCGATGATGTCCTCAAGGTCGCAGGCCACAGGATAAGCAACGCAGAGGTCGAGGCTGCCGCGGTCTCGCACCCCAAGGTCGCGGATTCGGCGGTCATCGGCAGGCCGGACAAGGTCAAGGGAGAGAATATCGTCCTCTTCGTCGTGCTGAAAGAGGGCGTCAGGGCTGACGAGAACCTCAAGAAGGAGATCAGGAACCACGTCAGGACAACAATGGGGCCAATAGCGATGCCCTCTGAGGTTTACTTCGTCCCGGCCATACCGAAGGACAGAACAGGGAAGCCTGTGAGGGCTGTGATCAAGGCGAAGGCGCTTGGAGCAGCTCTCGGTGATACCTCATCGGTGGTCAACAAAGACGCTATAGATGCCATACCCGCGATCTAGCGGTGGTATGGCTCATTTTTTATTATCCTGAACGCCCTGTAGATCTGCTCCAGGAGTATTACCCTCGCCAGCTGATAGGGGAATGTCATCCTCGAGAGGGAGAGCTGGAGATCCGAGCGGTTCAGCAGATCCTGTGAGAGACCCTCCGGCCCGCCGATTATCCAGTTAATACCGCCACAACCCTCGACGATTCTGTTCTGGAGCCAAGATGCCAGCTCCATGGAGCTCATGCTCTTGCCGTGCTCATCGAGCGCCACTGTCATCCCTCCGCACAGATGCGTGAGTATATCCCTGCCCTCTTTAACGGGATCCCCCTCGCGAACCTCCACGACCTCCAGCCTGGTGTAGGGAGCGAGGCGTTTCAGATAATATGATGCTGCATCCTGCCAGAATCGCTCTCTGATCCTGCCGACGGCGATTATCCTCATGTGCATGATATCTTCGCTCTTATGTGCGTAGCAACTTGCAGAGCACGCAATGCGGTCTCAGCCATTCATTCGTCATGCCTTCGACCACGTCGAAGGTAAGTCGAAACGAACGCATAGCATGACCACCGCTCCTTCGGGCAAGTCATCAAATGGATGAGAGCGGATATCTTTATGCCTGACGTGACCGCTTTCCCGGATTTCTGGCTGGCGCGTCTCCGCTCCTGCAGCCGGTGATGACTGCGTCTGCAGGATTGGACGTGCTACTGACCTCCGAGTATTCCACGTGCTGCAAGCAGTCCGGTGGCTGCGGCCGCGACTATGCCTCTCGAGAGACCGGCGCCATCGCCTGCAGCGTAGAGTGATGTTATGCTGGTCTGCAGGTCCCTGTCGACGCTTATCTCCCGGGCGTAGAACTTTATCTCCGGCGCGTAAAGCAGTGTCGAGTCAGCATTCACCCCGGGGATGATCTCGTTCAGGATCTCAAGCCCCTCGATGACGTCCATGACTATTCTGTGAGGCAGAGCCATCGATATGTCGCCCGGAGTCACGTCCTTCAGCGTGTTCCTGACAGGGTTCCTGGCGATCCTCTCCTCCGTGGACCTCCTCCCCCTGTGGAGGTCCCCCAGCCTCTGAATCACTGGCTTTCTCCCGCCGATTGTTGTCACGAGCTTCGCTATAGATATCCCATAGGCTGTGGTGTTCTCTATCGGCTTCGTCAGCTCGAGCCTTACAAGAAATGCGAAGTTAGTGTTCTCGGAGCGGTCTCCTGACATCGAGTGTCCGTTTGTTGCTATGAAATCCCTGTACTCCTCCTTGACCACGAACCCCCCTGGGTTTGTGCAGAATGTCCTGATGAAGTCATCGTATCTGTGAGTTATGATGTGAAACTTCGGGTCCCTGTTGATCCGCGTGACGGGATCCATTACTATCGAGGGCACCTCCACACGCACCCCGACATCGAGAGGCCCATACCTTGCTTTGATTCCGTACCTGTCGATCATCTCTCCGATCCACTCTGCGCCTATCCTGCCAGGAGCTAGGAGCGTGCTCTCAGCCCTGATCTCTCTTCCATCCGAGAGCCTGACTCCCATGCATGCGTCGCTATCAATTATGAGATCTGCTGCCGAGCTGTTCAGCACAAACCTGACGCCACGCCTTTTGAGGTCTTCACTGAACGCCCTTATTATCTCAGGAGTCCTGTCGGATCCCATGTGGCGCTGCTTTATCGCTATGAATCTCGCACCTACTGATGCTGCCCTCCGGCTCAGCTCCTCCACATCATTCTGTGTCGGTTCCTGTGTCTCGACAGGGGCGCCATATCTCAGAAATACCGAGTCCACCTCATCTACGAGCGCCCATGCATCATCTGTAAGGCGCGTGAGATCTCCACCTATCGCCGGATGGAGATTGAGTATGCCATCTGAGTATGTGCCGGCGCCGCCCATCCCGCACATTATATGGCAGGGTTCGCAGTGGAGACAGTGTCCCCACTTCTTCATCGGGCAGCTCCTATCAGAGATGTCCCTGCCCTTATCAACAACAACCACGCTCTTTCCGTGGGAGGACAGCTCCAGAGCTGCGAAGAGTCCTGCGGGCCCGGCCCCGACCACGACCACATCCTGCATGCATTAATGTAACGCAGCAATGGTATTTTAACCCGCGGGAATGGCGGAGAATCCCCTCCAGTCGAAGTGCTAGGAGAGGAGGATTTTCATGGCAGGATCGCTTTCTTTGCAGCCTTAAGCTGGGCTCCATCGCCATGCGACCCATTAAGATTATGTCTCATGCAGTTGTAATCTCAAAGTCAGGTGCACTGGGGGTTCTGATCTGGATCTGACCGCATATCTTCAGTACTTCATATACGTGTTCACCTCAATATTCATAA
This sequence comes from Methanobacteriota archaeon, assembly GCA_029553285.1. Lineage (GTDB taxonomy): Archaea > Halobacteriota > Methanosarcinia > Methanotrichales > Methanotrichaceae > Methanothrix_B. Next base: position 21,703 of record JAKPCO010000076.1, on the reverse strand, counting down.
TAGTGAACCCCATCGAGGCGACGATGGTATTCGTCTCTCTCACGCAGGAGGCCAGCCCCGCAGAGAAGAGCCGGATATGCGTCCGCACAACGCTTGTGGCATTCTCTGTTGCGATGATCTTCGCTCTTGCGGGGGATATGATCCTGAGATTCTTCGGCATAACCGTCGACTCTCTCAGGGTCGCAGGCGGTATACTGCTCTTTCTTGTGGCCATAGACATGCTCCGCGCAAAACCTCACAAGAAGGTCACTGAGGCCGAGATCGAGGATGCAACAACCAGGGACGACATCTCGATATTCCCGCTGGCGATCCCGCTGCTCACCGGCCCTGGAGCGATAACCACAGTGATAGTGAATATGGGAGCAAGCAGCACACTCGTGGAGAAGATGCTGGTGCTCCTCGCGATATGTTTGACATTCAGCGCAACCTATGCCATACTCAGATCTGCAGAGTATATCGATAATTTCCTCGGCGTTACGGGGATCATGGTGTTCACGCGGATAATGGGCCTGATCCTCGGGGCGATAGCAGTTGATTTTGTCAGCGTGGGCGCGTGGAACATCTACATCTCGATGGCATCAGGCGCATGAGCCCTTTAAGAGCAGCGCTCCGGATGTTCTGCAGCACCATCGCTCTGGCTATTCAGAAATCGGCGCTCTTTGGTCATCTAAGTGGATCTCGACGTCTCGTCTCTGCAGACCGATAACTCTATACATCATCTCCCCCAGAGATACTGGTGCCGGCCTGTGTTGCAGGCCAAAGAGTGTACTCAGGCGTGGAGGTCCGGTTAATCAATGGATTCAGAGCATGCGATCAGGAGATGCCCGCAGCATGGAGTTTTCAGAGGAGATGCATGCACCTGCGGGAGCAGGGGAAAACTAGTTCTTGATGGTGTCAGGACCGAGAAGCTCGGGAGGCTGCTCGCAGGAGCGCTCCGTCACTTCCCCGACGACCTGGGGCTGGCGATGAGTCCGCAGGGGTGGGTGGAGATACCGGTGCTTGTGGATGCCATCCGGACCAGATACAGGTGGGCAAACGAGAATCTCATAATGGCGCTCGTCAGGTCAGATCCAAAGGGGAGGTACGAGATAAACGGCACGCGAATAAGGGCCAGATACGGCCATTCTGTTGATGTGGATCTCGACTACCCGGAGAACGAGCTGCCCATGCTCTACTACGGGACCGCAGAGGAGGAGGCAGAGCGGCTGCTTGAGGTCGGCCTGAAGTCAGCCACACAGAGGTATGTACACCTCAGCACAACTCCGGATAAGGCATGGGAGGTCGGAACCTTCAGGACGAGCAACCCGAAGATAATCGTGGTGGACGCGGCAGGAGCTCAGCGTGAAGGGGTGAGGATGATGAAGGTGAGCGAGAGCATGGTAATCTCCGAGCCGATACCCCCTAAGTTCCTGAGCATGATGCCTGCCAAGGCCCAGAGATAGACGCAGATAACTTCCGTCACCTGGGCGCATGCGAGGACGAGGCCGCAATCCTTTGTGCACCGATAATGATCGCGCTGGCCTTCTGGTTATATCTCCCTCACCTCCTCCATTCCGCGCTCCTCATCGATTGACTTCACAAGCTTGCTGAGGAGCAGCGCGAAGAGGCCTGAGAGGCCACCTGCTATTGCAGCCTCCACCTTCCTCTCTCTGGTCTTTCTTCCCATCAGCAGGCTTGTGAGAAAGACGATCGCCATGGAGACGAGATACTCGGGGGCATCTCTCATCAGATGTCCCACAGGATCGTCAGAGGCGTTCACGATGTCCCTGTGAAACAGCCAGTGATCATCGAACTCATGAACGTGCGCACCTGACGGTCCTCTGAACTGCCTGATGGCTCCAGGGATCATCTCCCCCATCAGCGTCTCCTTAAAACATACAGGCAGCTCAGTGCAGCACTCCTTCGGCAGCGCATACTTCCTGTGGTACGGCATCCTCTCTATCCAGTTGCAGATATGTTTGCACTGATGATCACAGTCCATGTGTCAATATACGCGATGATGTATTAAATCCCATCGCGTGCCCCCATGGCTCGGAGTTTCATGTGTCTCCAGCGCACCAGGAGCGCTGTGTACTGTATCTTCCCAAAGCAAATGCCCTCACCGAATTCATTAGATGAAGCGTGCTGCTGTGGTCAATGCTCCAGACTCGGCGAATTAGGTCCGCCGCAACCTGTGCATTAAAGAAAATCAGGCCGCGCTGCCCGATCGTCTTGATCTGATCATCTCCACGAACCTTTTCTTCTTCTCGATCGCGCGCTCTGCCGCTGCGTCCACGAGCGTGCGCATCTCCTCGAAGTCCCGCGTCGCCTCCTCGCCGACGAACTTCTTTATTGGAGTGTACGCAGACTCCCTGAATCTGGGCGAGAAGTCTTTAATTCCCTCTTTCGTATGGAGCTCCACGCCAGAGCCCCTCTCGACCCTCCCAATGATATCAGCAGCGACGCCCCTTCTTTTTATGACATCCATTATCCTATCAGCCTCGCTCTCTGGGGCGATTATGAGCAGAGCGTCTATCGATACCCCGAGATAGTCTATCTCGAGCTTCTCGAGCATATCCAGAACTCTATGGTTGACCAGGGATCTCATCCGCTCCTCGAAGAAGACCATCTTAACTCCTGCTGTGTGGGAGATCTCCTTCGCATCCCCTCTTATTCCTCCATTGGTCACATCCGTCATCGCATGTATTTCCAGACTCTCATCGATAAGCGCACCTGCAGCCTCCAGGAACTTTATGTTGAGCGTCTCCTCCACGACATCGTGCATCCCATAGTAGAGAGCCGCAGCGCAGATCGTTCCTCCACCCGCGCCCTCTGTCATGATTATGACATCTCCTGGGGACGCATCCTTTCTAGGGGTGATCCTCTCTGCGATACCAACAGCACCGACGCAGCCTGTGAGCCTGTCGCCTATGACCATATCCCCTCCTATCCTGAGCGTGCTGCCTGTGATCAGCGGTACGTTCACAAGCTCTCCGACCGTGGCGATACCGGCTATGTGGTCGAGCACCTTTGCGACATCTCCATCGTCTGCAAGATGTACATCTGAGAAGAGAGCAACAGGCTTTGCACCCATCACCAGGATGTCGCGGAGCGCGGCCCTTGTAACATGGAAGCCGGCGAGAAACGGATAGTCGCTCAGCCTGGAGTGCATCCCATCAACAGTGACCACAAGATACCTGTCGCCGGCCCTTACCACTCCTGAATCGTCCAGCTCTGATGAGTCCACGACTGCGCCTGTCCTTCCTATGACCTCTGCGATCTTCGTGTGCATGTAGAAGTCGCCCAGGCCCCGGGATCCGACCCCGAACTCGCCCATGCTCACGCCGGAGCCATGAAGCTCGAACACATCCCCTCTGGGGTTGAGTGTTGCCCTCGCCTCCTGCAGCACTGCTCCTGCCAGAGACTCTGCTCTATCCCTGGGGATGCCCTTTATCTCGACGATGAGATCTGCGAGCTTCCTCCCGATATCAGGGTCATTTCTCCTCAGCCCAAGCTTGGCATAGCCCTCAAGATCCATACGATGGGCACAGGCCATGATCCCGCGCCCGCTCACCTCCATTCCGGTTCCGGCGGCATCTCATAAGTATCTACCTGACGGCCGCCAGTGCCCCCTAGGATCAAACAGCATGATGTCTCTGCACATCTCATACGGTTGTGTACTCATGAAACAGCAACGTGAGGACCAGAGAGGTTGGATGTGCTGGCTCTACGGGCCTGCCTGCCCTCCACCCATTTTCACGATCAGACCCTCCACCCAGTCCCAGTCGTGCTCATAGATGTGGGCGGATACGCTGAGCGTGGTGATGCTTCCCGGCGCCGTTCCCGTCTCACCTGAAACATGATGGAGGAGCCTTGTCAGAGCGTACACGTTCGCGGGATACGCTCCGGCGAAGTCGTGGCTCCTGAACACCGCCGTCAGGTTCAGCATGTTGTATCTTATTTTAAAATCGCAGACGACCATGCACGGCACCTCCTCTCTTCTGTGATCCACTGGGGGGATCCAGGTCACTGCGGTCGCCCTTCTCGTCCTGGGGTTTCTCTTCAGGCGGTTCACGATCTCAGCGATCTGATCCACCTCTTCGTTCCAGGATCTGAGACGCTCTCCATATGTATATTCGAATCCGGGGTTCTCTGGGGAGAGGAGCTGGTATGCATATTCATCGAGACGATCCTCTGTCCACGAGTACTCGCGGGGAGCGATGCAGGAGCTCGCATCCTCTATGACGACCATGAGGTTCATCAGCTCCTTTGTCCTAGAGCCCCTCTCGTCCTCGATCTCGGCGCCCTGCCGCCATATGATGTTGAGGCCACGGCGCCACGCTTCATCCGCTGCTCTGGCACGAACAAGCCGACCGATGCTATTCATGATACAGGTCCTGAACACGCAGAGGGGTTACAAGATCTCCCATGAGTTCCTATCATCATCTGTTACAATCAGCTTCATTGCTCCCTGGACCATGGGTTCAGCGATATCACAGAGCAATTAAACAGAGCCGTGCACAATCCAGTTCCTCAGCTCTTCTTCTCCAGCTCCTCCAGCGCCTCAGGAGGGAGCTGCCTGACGATATCTATCTTCTTAACGCATCGGGTCGGGATCCCGTACTTCTTGGCGATCGGCCTGAGATCCTTCATGGTGTACTTTGCAGCTATCTCCTCCGGATCCAATATGACCACCTTTCTGGGGTTTGATCACAAGAATCATAAACATATCGATTCTCATCTCACAGGGGTTTGCTTGGCGGAGTTCGAATGGGAGCTTGTGAGGGCATTCAACAACTTCTTTGAGGAGGAGGGGATCGAGGCGATCGCGTACAGACTCAGGCAGGCCAGGTTCTCCGCACAGCACATTGATGTGCTTGTCGACTCAAGATACCCCGAGTACTATCTCGCCATAGAGTGCAAGAGCCTCGCCGTGGAGGGCCCTCTTTATTTCAAGCAGCACTTCTCCCCGGACCAGATCGAGAGGGAGAGCAGGTTCGTGGCGCTCTCAGGTCGCACAGGGCTGCTGGCGGTTGAGTTCCGGGGGGGGAGAGGCAGATCAAAAAGAGCTCATCTGATACCCTGGTCTGTCGTGAAGGAGATTCGCGACTCAGGCGCGCCGTGCCTGGCCATCGAGACGGTCGAGAGCTATCCAGAGATACCAAGAATCAGAGGAGGCTACAGGATGAGCCATGAGATCGTATCAGAGGTGTATAGTGCATCTCGATACCACATCTGAACACAACGGCATCTTTCTGTCAGAGTTAGTGCGGGTTGCATTTGTTATCCGCCCGTATGCCAACAACTTAAAATGCGATCCCGACACAGAGAGTGTGGAGCTCTGAAGGTGCTCATTTCAGATAAGAGGTGAGTCAGTTGCCTCCTGTCAACAAGGCGATAGTCTTCCTGGGGCCTGAGGACTGCTACGGCCCGTGTGGCTGCGGGATGGACATGGCCATTCTGCCTGTGCTTGTGCCAAAGGACTGGTACCTTGAGGAGTGCCCTCCTGAGGTGGCGAATGATTTCTTCTGCATGGGCGAGGACTTCAGAAGGATATGCGGATTCACAATAAACAATGTGTTTGAATATGAGATGAACGGCGTCGAGTACTTTGCGAACTTCTCATGCTGCAGGGAGTGCGCAGAGCGCGCGGTGAGCCAGGGATATGCTGTCTGGGCGGACAGGGATTACCCCATGTCTCTGAGGTGAGGTGTTTGGCATGCAGGATCTACACGACGCCTGACTGCCCGAGATGCGAGCAGCTGAAGGCATTTCTTGAGAGGAGGGGCGTGAGCTTTGAGGTTGTCGATATGACGACAGCCGAGGCCCTCACAGAGCTCAGGGTCAATGGAGTGTTCACGATGTCCGCGCCGGTGCTGGAGGTGAACGGCAGGTTCTACACAACCGGAGATCTCTTCGATGGCGATCGGCTCAAGGAGTTTGAGCTCTAGAACTCCATCCCCCTCACCCTGCTTATATCAAACACTGCCGTCCGGGCGACGTGCATGACCGCGAAGGTGCCCGCCTGGATCGGATCTGTGACGACAAGGTCTGCCTGCCTGGGCACAGTTCCCGCCATCTTCAGGGCTATGACGGGTATCCCCTCCTTCTGGAGCTTCGCCACCTCCTCTGTTATGCGCCCTCCCATCAGAGCGCCTGCCAGGATTAAAATCGAGGCTCTGTGGAGCCTGCTCACAGCGCTCACGGCATCAGCGATCGCATCCTCTCCAACAAGCGGGATCGTATCGACGCTTATCCTCTCCCCACGCAGGTTGTGCCTGTCGGCCTCGCTGACCGCTCCAACGGCAGCCTGGGCGACCTGAGCGCCCCCTCCTATGATTATGACCCGCGAGCCGTAAATCTGGTTGAATGAGGGGTGCACTGTGACCTCGTATACTTGTGGCATCGATCTGAGAGACTCCACCACGCCCTCAACCCCACCACGCACATCCCCCTCGATCTCCATGTACACCGTCCCCTTCCCCCGGTTAACGCCCCTGTCCAGGACGAACTGCTGGGTGTAGACGATATTGCCGCCGTGCTCCGCCACCACGCCTGCTATATCGCGCAGCATGCCGGGCCTGTCCTCGCATATTATGTTTATCGCAAAGCTCGTCTTATCCCCCATGATCTCAGACCTCCATCAGACTTCAAGTAATGATGAGCACCAGATGAATCTTTAGCTCACCCTATCCGACAGGTTTTATCGCAGATTGGCCAGATGCCTGGCAACCAGATCCTGTGCGATCTCATCCCCTCCGAATAAGTGATCTCGAGATGTGTCCGGAATCGATGTCATGCATCTATATACTGAATATGGGCAGGGTCTTTATGCGAGGCGGTGCGCCTGCCTCGATGGTCCATTTGCCATATGCATCTATATACTGAATATAGACAAGGTCTTTATGCAGCACACCGATCTCTGGGATTGTATGAGTCTCTTGCCTCCTTCCCTGAGAAGACTGCCCGAGAGGATCATAGAGTCCATGCTCCTGATTACAGCAGTGACCTCCATCTGTCTCATGATTCTCATTTTCGCATACCTCATACAGGAGAGTTTGCCTGCGATCTATGAGATTGGGGTGCTGAACCTCGTACTGGGCGAGAAATGGCACTCCTCTGGAAACATCTTCGGTATGCGCCCGCTGATAGTCGACACGCTGCTGGTCGCGGTTCTCGCTCTGGCGATAAACATGGCGGTGGGCATACCCCTTGCAATATATCTCGCGGAGCTCTCCGGCCCCAGGAGCAGAGCTGTGCTGAAGCCGGCTGTGGAGCTTCTCGCCGGGGTGCCGTCGATCGTGTACGGATTTCTCGGCATAATAATTCTCGTGCCGTACCTGGGGAACACCTTCGATATGCTCACAGGCAGATCGATACTTGCCGGCGCAATACTTCTTGGGATAATGTTCATACCATCCATAACGACCATATGCGAGGATGCGCTGAGGGCAGTGCCGACCGAGTTCAAGGAGGGCTCGATGGCTCTTGGAGCGACGAGATGGCAGACGATAAGACATGTTGTTCTTCCAGCAGCATCCTCCGGCATAACAGCAGCTGTGCTTCTGAACATAGGCAACATCATCGGCGAGACCATGGCTGTGCTGCTGGTGGTTGGAAACATCGCCAGGATGCCCACACCAATATACGATGTCTTCGATCGTGGCGCGACGTTCACCTCTGTCATAGCCGGGGAGATGGGGGAGGTGGCACATGGCTCCCTGCACTACCACGCGCTCTTCGCTGTGGGGCTGATGCTTCTCATAATAGTATCGATACTGAGCGTGATAGGAGATCTCGCTCGCGAGCGCATCAGGAGGAGGTTCGGTGGCTACTGATATAAGAACAGAAGCGCTCACAGCCGCAGGCGCGATTCTGCTTCTCTCATCGCTGATCGCACTTCTGATACAGCCACCGCTTCAGATTCTGCTCTTGCTCTGGAGATCTCTTCTGGCAGTTGCGGCGCTCATGCTCATCCTCCAGGCCCGCAGGCTGAACATTAGAAATGCGATGGTTTTGTACATTGATGCACTGATTCTCATCGCGATTGAGGTCTTTCTGCTATTTTCACCTCCCGATCTGGTCATCAGCCCACCGGACCTCGGAGCATCGTTCAGCTACAGGCTTCTCGCGCCTTCAGCTGCATTCATCGCGGGCGTTTTGATGTTGAAAGATGCAATCAACATGCTCTACGGGTTTGGCGCAGAAGCGAGAGAGGTTCTGGCATTCACGCTCATCAGAGGCTCGGCGGTGCTGGCCATTCTGATACTCGGCGGCATATTCTCAGTGATCCTGTACAACGGCATTGGCGCCATAAGCATCGAGTTTCTGACAGAGCCGCACAGAAACCTCGGGCAGGAGGGCGGCATTGCGACGTGCATTGAGGGCACGATGTGGCTCGTCCTGGGCGCCATGCTGGTATCCGCTCCGCTTGGCATCGGCGCTGGAATATATCTGAACGAATATTCGAGGAGCCACACGCTCAATCGCCTGATCACGATATCGATAAGCTGCCTCAATGGGGTCCCATCTGTGGTCTACGGTCTCTTCGGGCTCGCATTTCTCGTCTCCACGGTCGGAATATCCCTGCTTGCTGGATCTGTGATCCTTGGTCTCATGAACCTGCCCACGATAATCCTGACGACACAGGAGGCGCTGAAATCTGTCCCTGACTCGCTTCGGGAGGGGAGCGTGGCTCTGGGGGCCACAAAGTGGCAGACGATCATGAGGATAGTCATTCCATCAGCGCTTCCTGGCATTCTCACTGGTTTAATAATCGGCGTGGCCAGGGCCGCTGGGGAGACCGCTCCGATCATGTGGACCGCTGTAACATTCACTCCAGTTTATGTGGACAAGGTCTATGGCGTAATCCCGGATGTGTATCAGCCCGTGAACAACCTCTGCTACCATCTTCTGCAGTTGATATACTTCCTCGGGGCGTGGGATGTCGAGAAGAGGGCATGGGGCACAGCTCTTGTTCTCATGGGTCTGGTGCTCGCTATGAACTTCCTGGCGATAGTTGTAAGAAACCACTACAGAAAGAAGGTAAGATGGTAGGTGCTGCAGCCCTGATACACCCCGGTTCCCCCTGCTCAGAGCGATGCTGCGCCAATCACGGCGCGCACAACTTTGACCTCCGAGCCTCGCCGGATGCGTGCCAGGCGAAAAACGCTCTCGAGGAGCACACCCTGGCCGTTCCCGTCAGAGCTGCAGCAAGAAATAATTATACTTATCAATACTTATAGATTTTGGTCGGTGGGTGGAGATCGGGGTGCGGATCAGATAGCTGGGATTATGCTGGAGCCGACAGTCATGGACGGGATACGCTCTTATGTGTTTGGCAACTTGCAGGTCGTCAGTGTGGTTGCTGAACGCACTTATTCACTCAACAAGAATGCATTGCAGGACCAGTGCTTCTATGAGCAAGTTATCATATGGATAAGAGCGGACGGGATAATCCATGCGTTTGGAGAGTGATTGCTGTGGATTTTGATGACGCTCTTATGTGCGTAGCAACTTGTAGAGCATGCAATGTGGTCGCTGAAAGCACTCATTCATTCGCCACGAACACGTGGCGGAATAAGTGCCTCTTCTCGAGCGTCGTCAGGTGGACAAGAGCATTTGATGATATCATTACATGACCCGCATTCAGAGAAGAATAACCCTGAGCACGCCTCCCACCATCACAGCTGCAGCCAGGCGGAAAAGCAAAGCTCTGATTGTATCATAAGCTCCGAGCTCCTTCATCAGCACAGTCAGGGTTGCGACACACGGGAAGTACATCGCGAGCACAACAGCTGCTATGACGAGCTGCTCCGGCGAGAGGCCCAGCGGGGCGAACATGCCTATGCCGATATCTTTTCTCAGGAAGCCCACAACGAGGGCTGTCGCAGCCTCCTCTGGAAGGCCGAGAACGCCTGAGACGATCGGCCTCGCCAGCTCCCCGATGCTCATCATGAGACCTGTGATCTCGAAGAGGTTCATCACAACTATGCCGATTCCTATGTATGGAACAGCCTCGAGTATGAACGTCCTGATGCGCAGAAACGTCTTCTTCAGCAGCGCACCTAGCACAGGCATCCTGTACTGAGGGATCTCCATGAATATCTCAGGCGACTCCTCCCGGATCAGCCTGTGGAGAATCATGCCAGAGATGATGAATACTGTGAGGAGGGTTGCATAGACTGCGAAGATGTATCGCAGGCCGTATGGAGCAAGGATCCCGAAGACCATGGCGGTCTGCGATGCGCAGGGTATGCTCATCGTCATGAGCGTCGCAGCGAGGAAGCGCTGCTTCGACGACTCAAGAACGCGCAGTCCCAGGACTCCAGGAACGCTGCAGCCCATTCCGAGCACACACGGTATTATCGCAGCACCGTGGAGACCGAGCCTGTGCATGAGAGCGTCCATGAGCACGCTCACCCTGGGGAGATACCCCAGGTCCTCGAGGAACCCCAGCACAAGATAGAATGGTATCAGGAACGGGAGGACGATGCCGAATGGTATGTAGAGTCCTGTTGTCAGAAGGCCGAAAGATTCGAGCAGCTCTGGCGATCTCCCCACAAGGATGTCATGCGCGAAACCCGATGCGTATCTGTCAGCCATCGCGAAGATCCAGTAGCTGTACCTGACGAAAAGAGGATCGCTCACCCTCTCCATGAAGATCTCTCCAGCTCCCACGATCAGGCTGAATGAGATATAGAGCACCACGAGCGCCACGGGTATTCCGGTCCATGGTCGTATCGTGATATCCTCCAGCCGCTCGAGGCGAGATGGATGGCGGTGGTGGACCTTCTGCACCCTCGACACGATCTCACCAACCCTCTGCCATCTCTCTGCGGGATCGAGGCTCAACGAAGGTGGTCTTGAGCCCATCGAGCTCCCGATCGCCTCAACGAGATCGCGTATCCCCAGGCCGCTGGCAGCAACCGTGGGCACGACCTTTATGCCCAGCTCCTCCGAGAGCCTCTCGACGTCTATCTCGAGACCCTTCCTGACAGCCACATCCCAGAGGTTGAGGGCGACGACCATCGGTATCCCGCGCTCCTGCAGCTCCAGGGTGAGATTCAGGTTTCTCTCCAGGTTTGTCGCGTCCACAACGTTGACTATGAGATCTGCGCCCTGGTCGAGTATGAGATTCGCGACCTCCTCAGCCTTCGAACTTGGATCGAGTGAATACACGCCGGGCACATCTATCAGCGCAGCGCTCCTTCCCAGCACATTCATGCTGCCCTCTGTGTAGCCCACAGTTGTTCCTGGATAGTTCGAGGAGATGGCATCAGCTCCTGTCAGCCTCGAGAATATCACGCTCTTGCCCACATTCGGGTTGCCCATGAGGAGGATCCTGAGCGGCCTCTCTTCCTGCATATGATCTGAGACTCCAGACGGGAGGTTATCGAACAAAAAGATATAGCTTCCCTGAGAGGCCTGAAGAGATACGGATGACCTATGACCACAGGGAGCATGCAGGAAACGCAGGCGATCTCTGGAAGCACTTTCTGCTATCAGAGGCTGCTGCGTATCTGCTCTCCCGTTCGGATCTGGTTTATGCAGAATCGCACGCAGGGTACCGGGATTACTGGCTTGAGCCTGGTGGGGAATGGATGTGGGGCATAGGGAGGTGCTGGCATGTGAGATCATGGATCAAGAGCCCGTACTTCTCGGTTCTGAAGGATATGAACGGGGATCGGCTCCTGCGGTACCCTGGCTCAGCACAGCTCGTCCTGAGGCTCGGCAGAGCTTTCGGGCGGAGAGTCACGGCAGAGCTCTGGGATATCAGCGTGGATGTCGAAAAGAGCTGGCGCAGTTGCCCTGATGTGCATTTCCATCTGGGTGATGGCTTCTCCGGCGTCATGGATCTCCTGAAGAGAGAAGATCCAGGGCTTCTGCTCATCGACCCGCCCACCCCGCAGGATCACGAGAGGGCCATCGAGCTTTTAAAAGAAGCTGGGGATCGTGGATGGGTGGCGATGAGCTGGCACATCATGAACAGCGCGGGTTTTCCTGAGGGCCTTGATCTGTATCCCCTTGAGTTTCACGATCTGGGCCTGGAGGGCGGGAGGTGGCCGGGCTGCATCGTGGCTGTATCATCCGGTGATGCACATCTCAGGAGGCACATCAGACTCCGCGCCGGGAAATTCTTATCCGATCTTAGACGTCTGGGCGCAGGAGAGGGTGCTGTTTGAAGTATGCGCTCCGTGGAGGCACTCACATGAACGAGCTGCCGCTGAACATTCTGAGATCGATGTGCTCGCTGAATGATGGAAACTCCGGAGTGCCCGTACGAAGGAAATAAATGGAAGATGGATCATGAGATAAACAGTGCCCACAGATTTCGGTTGTATCCGACGGAGGATCAGGTCAATTGAGCCATGAATGATGCGGTCCGTGCCTCAGGGATATGCAAGAGCTTCAACACGCTGTTCCGGAGCAAAAAAGAGGTTCTCAGGGATATCAATCTCCTGATAGATGGAGAGGAGATATTCGGCATACTCGGTCCGAACGGCTCCGGGAAGACCACTCTGCTCTCGATATTCTCCACGCTCATCTACCCTGACAGGGGCGAGCTCACCATTCTGGGGATAGACGCGCGGAGGAAGACACATGAGGTCAGGAAGCTCATAAACATAAGCACAGGCAAGCCGAACTTTCCATGGAGCCTTACCGTCAGGGAGAACCTGCGCCACTCAGGCATGCTCTACGGTCTCCATGGAAGAGAGCTCGAGAGAGCCGTGGACTGGTCGATGGAGAGCTTCGATCTCTACCAGTATCAGGACACCCGGTTCGAGAACCTCTCGACCGGTGTGAAGCAGAGACTATCACTTGCGAAGGCAATGCTGAACGGTCCGAAGCTTTTATTTCTGGATGAGCCGACGACCGGCCTGGATCCGCAGATGGCCCAGAGGACGAGAGCGCTGGTCAGGAGGATTCACAGGGATATGGGCGTCTCTGTTGTCATGACCACCCACTACATGCCAGAGGCCGAGGAGCTCTGCGGGATGATAGCGTTCCTGAAGGAGGGGCGCATCGTCGCCCAGGACACGCCGGCAAGGCTGAAGAGAAGCCTGAAGATTGGAGAGAGGTTGACGATAAGGTACAGGGGAGATGTAGACGCGAACGCCCTGCGGTCGATTCCGGGATTGATATCCGCGGATCTTTCAACGGGCAGGGCAGATCTTGTCATCGATAAAAACGAGGCGACCTTCAGCAGGGTCATGCGCACATTCCAAAGCGCTGAAATACTTGAGCTGGAGCTTGAAGAGCCGGATCTGGAGGATGTGTTCATTGAGCTTGCAGGGTGAGATCAACAAGTGTCTCTCCGCGGCATACAAGAACTGGATAATATCCAAGAGGAACGTGTTCACGGTCTTCGAGCTCGTTTTCTGGCCGCTGATCAGCCTTCTCTCCATCGGTCTGATGACCAGGTTTTTGGGTGTGGAGGGGGACACAGTTGCGTTTCTCCTCGTGGGGGCGATCGGGCTGACGATCCTTCAGATATGCCAGATAGATGTCGCCTATGTTCTGCTGTTCGATATGTGGTCGAAGAGCATAAAGAACACGTTCGTCTCTCCTGTGCGTGGGTACCACCTTGTGCTCGGCGCCCTGCTCTTCGGGATGGTTCGTGGAACATTTGCATTCACGATACTTGTTGTTATCAGCAGAATCCTCTTCGGCTTTGATTTCCTCGCAGGAGGTATACACACAGTTTTGATATTTCTGGCAGGGGTCTTCGCGGTCTCAGCCATCATAGGGATGATCGTCTGCATCTCGATACTCCTCTTCGGTCAGAAGGCGGACGTCGCGGCGTGGAGCCTGAGCGGGGTGATAATGCTCATAAGCGGGATATACTATCCGGTCAGCGTTCTTCCGGAGCCGCTCCAGTTCATGGCACATGCTGTGCCGCTGACTTATTTTCTGGAGTACTACAGATCAGCCTACGGCTTTGGGGATCACAGTATCGTGACAGGAGCGGTGATGGTGGCCGGGTATATGATCGCAGGACTGATCGCCCTGGAGATGACGATCGAGCGGGCCAGGAACACGGGCATACTCCTGCGCCTCTCGGAGTGAGCGTCCGGGGAAGCGCAGTGATCTTACAGTTGAATTTCAGCACTCAGAGCATCCGGCCGTGGATGACGCCGGAAACGCTTTTATAAAGTTTGAGAATGTGACTATCATGAGAAAACTCGCCCTGATTGTGTTTATATATGCGGCTCTGAGTGCTGCGGCTGCCACGCCGTACTTCAAGGTCATTGACGCGCCTGATGTGAGCATTCAGCCAAACACCACAATAACACTACCTATAACCATACAGAATATAGGCGGTGACGGAGCGTATGCCAGGCTCGTGTTCAGAGGCCTGCCTCCTGGCATATCAGTCTCGAATGTGACTAGAGCCAGATGGGTCTATCCTGGCGGCCGGATGACCTTCAATGTGAACCTGTCCGCAGGTGATGTCCCTCCCGCAAATCATACGATAGAGGTCGGTATCGCTGCAAAGGGCTCTCCTCCAAACTACAGGAGCTTCCATCTGATCGTCGAGAACGTGAGCGAGGAGAGTGTGATTGCTGAAGAAGAGATGGCAGGAGAGCATCCTGAAACAAATAACGTGAGCCATGGCTCAGAGAGGCAGATTCCAGCAGCGAGTGCGATGTGGTCACTGCTCGCGGTTACAGCAGCGCACATCATGAGATCCAGAAGACAGCATTGATATTCATCGGTGGCAGATGAGGATCTCGGTAACATTCAGCGGCGCAGCTGTGTGTATCCCGGAGATCTCGCAGGGTAAACTGCAGTTCCGTGATCAATGGAGCAGTGTCTTTCCAGGAAACACGGTTCCTTCACCCCACCTCTCCATGAGGCTCTGAGCAACCTTCATCTACCATGAAGATCATCTCCCATCAGATGTGCAGAGTGGCGCTGCTTCTGATCGTCATCCTCTCCCTCATTCAGGTCTCATCAGCATGGGCGCACATCTCATACGGGATTGGAGAGGGCGCATCGCTCCACCCAGCGATGTACGGATTCAGGACTGATGATATGGTGGGGGTTTTCTCCATCGAGAAGAAGATAGTCCTTGCGGGCGGTGAGCCGTCGGGTGGTGCAGATGATAGGGCATCAGATACCTCCGACGCCAGGCTCGGACCCGATCTGCTGAATCTCACGATCGAGCCGCGCGTCCTGAACGCCACCGTGGATGCGCTCAACGTATCGGTCACGCTCTCCGGGATCGGAGCGTCTCCTCCAGCGATAAGGCTCGTCAGCCCATCCGGCGGGATGTCTGCTGAGGTGCAGCTGAACCAGACAGTGAGTTCGGGCAGCAGCGGTGCCATCTACCAGGGCGACATCTGTATATCAGAAGACGCAGAGCCTGGTAGATGGCGGGTATCATGGCTCAGGGCCTCTGATTCCCAGGGCCACACCATTCTCCTCGGCGAGGATGAGCTGAACGCGATGGGCTTTCCCACATATATCGATGTGAATAGCAGAGGCTGCAGCCCGCTCCAGGGCTGAGTGATGGTCAACCACTTCAGCCTGCATACCGGACTCTCCACCGCCCCGCGCGCCCGAAAAGCACACCCTGTGGGGAGTTTCAGCGCATCGATCTGCGCTTGGATAGCACCAGAAAATCCTCCTCCAGAGATATGCTGACCCCTCGCATCTCGAGCTCGGAGATCAGGGCGTCGAGTATATCCTCCATGGGGTTCCTCTTTCTGACTGCAACCCCTCTCCAGGCCTCGAAGAAGCCGGTGACCATGTTCTCGCTGAACTCCATCTCAGGATGTCTCACGACCAGCTCCTCCTCCAAAGGCACGCCCAGCTCTTCTGCAGCCCTCTCCAGGAGCTCCAGGCAATCCGCAATGCACCACCTGCAGGATACATGCGCGTCGCTCACCTCCAGCATCCAGCGCCTGCCACCAGCCACAATCTCATGTGAGATCGTGGGGGCGTCCATCGCAGAGATGATCGGCTCGAGCGCCCCTGCAGCCAGCGCAGCGATGCGATTCGAAATGTCCTTCATGGCAAATTACAGCAATATCTTTTTGGGTATATATTTTTGCGATATAGACCTTCTGCGGGGCAGAGGCAGCATATCGCCGGATCGAAGAGCTGAACGTGAGAGGATCAAAGGCATAGACAGGAGATCCGTGGATCCACAGGATCCATGCGCCTGGCCTGAACGAGCGGCTATAGTCCTTTGCGTCGCTTCATGTAAATCCATTTAAAAGCTACTGGACAGGTCCTACTTCATAGATGATTTTATGTAATACGAAATATTATATCAACTTATGCGGAATACTATAAATGTAACGTACTTTCTCCCTAGATGCGCTCAGGAGCGATACGTTCATCACCCTTCCGTGAATACCGAATGGCGATGGGCGAGCTGGCAGTCGTTCTTGATGTCGCAGGCACACTCCTCCGGATGTACCGTGTGGCCAATGATCTCCTCCGCCGGCGGATCCTGGAGAGGATAGTGACAGCGCAGCTTATAATAGAGAGGCCGGGCAGGGCGCTTGTCGTGCCTCAGATGGATCCGGGGGATGTCCGGAGATATCCCGAGGACACGCATCTGCTCAGGCTGATAGAGCTGTGCTCAGAGGGCATAGAGATAAGCTGCTACAGCACACCGGTCTCTCAATCGGATGCGCTTGAGGCGATAAGACGCTCAGATGCGACCGTCAGGGATCTCCTGGTGGCGCATGATGCCGTCAGGCAGAGATGCCCTGAGACGTATCACACAACTGGAATAATCGTGGACTCTATGGATATGACAGTCCCCTACATTGTGAGCACCGGAGGTGTGCCGTTTCCTGGTGTCAAATCTGTCCTGGATGAGCTCCGAGCGATGGGGGCGGATATCTACATAGCCTCCGGCGACAGCCCAAGGAGTCTGATCCATCTCATCGATTACGGCATAGATCCTGAAAACATATGCTCTGTTGCCGATCCGATACGTAAGAAGGAGATCGTTAAGAGGCTCAAGGAGAATCACAGGGCTGTGGTGATGGTCGGCGATGGTCTCAACGATATCTATGCCCTGGAGGAGGCAGATCTCGGAGTGCTCACGGTCCAGCAGAATCCAGACCCACACCCCAGGCTGCTGGAGGTTGCGGACATCATGATAGGAGATATCCGTCAGCTTCCTGTTACAGTGAAAGCATATATCTTGTGAACGAACATGTGCGATGTCTGATCGTATGATGGAATTATCGATCAGCTTGTGGTGCTGTGTTGGATAACTTTTCCATATTTTCGTCTCTATATGTCGATTCCGGTCTGTTCCCCATCCATTCCTGGAATTGTCTTCTGCTTACTGATTTTCAGGACTTATCCAACACAGCAGCTTGTGGTTGAATCGCCGGAGAGGCAGACTCTGGCACTCGAACCAACGTCAACCGGCACCACATCTTTCTGCGAGATTACTGGTCGCCGAATCACCGGCATGAATCGATCAACGGTCCGTGCAGATGACTGATATGGTCCAGGGCACAGGTACAGGGGAATATCTTATGATTGCGTCCTTAGTGGGTTCGAATCCAGCAAAGAGATTGAGCCGAACTGCAGTACCCTGAAGAATGCGTCATGAAGTATGACCGTTCGCATGCTTTGGATCTCAGGGGCCGTGCACTCGTATCATTGCTATCAGAATGTGACACCGCAGGATTTATGGGGTATGGTGCCGTTTACCGGCGATTCCTGATAGACGTTCAATAATCGGATACACGACCATCTCAGAAGCACACCACACTACATGACCCAGTAATGCGACCGTACATTCCCAGTGCTGGAGGCTGGCATGAAAGCTCTGATGTACAAACTCTGATCGGGCCGAGCAGATCGCTGCAGCCCGGCCATCTCTCACACGGAAACCGCAGAGTGTACATCGAAATCTATATATAGTAGCGTCTGTTTAAGAACAAATAATATTTTGCATCACCCAAACAAACTATACAAGTGATAGGTGTAAGCAGATGTTCGAAGAGCTTTTAGAGCTGTATAAAAATAAGGCCGCTGAGACTGAAAGGAAGCTGAAGGAAGAGCAGGCCATGATCGAGCTCATAACTGCCGTAAACAGACTGACGGAGAGTGTTGGATCTGGAAGGGATGTCGAGCTGCTCGGCCGGCTGATCGATCAGGTGGACAGATTATCGAAAGAGGTTGCAGATCTGAAGACACAGCTTCGGGCGAGGCATGCCAGGGCCTCAAAGGATCTCGAGTACGGCGAGGGGCGTGCGATAGACAAGCATGCCAGGGCGCTGATAGAGATCATGAGTGAGAGGCCAGGGGACTACACCACTGCGGAGCTGGTGGACATGCTGGGCCTCAATAAAACGACAGTGATCACAGTTATGAAGCGTGCCTCCGAACTCGATCCCAAGCACGTCAGGCTCACATACGGCAAGCGCAGGAAGCTGACGCTGACATACGTGCCTGACGATTCGCTCGCATCCAACACAGGATCTGATATGAGCGATCGGGAGCGCATGAAGCTGGAGCTCATGGCCCTCACGTAGCTGACAGTTGTGCTCCTGTAAACTTTCGGTCAGGTCAGAGTGTCCACAGACTTCCAGTGCATCTGGCCTTTATGTAGAAGGGCGTTGCATCTGTCGCCCTTGCTCTAACCCATTTTCCGATGTAGCTGGCACCATGGACCACGACTCCGGTGTAGTTCCTGGTCCTCCCCTTCATGCTGCCAGCTCTCCCATGCTCCGTGACCAGCACATCCAGCTCATGCCCTGTGTACCGGCTGTTCCGGAGCAGGGCGATCTCCTTCCAGAGCTCTGTCATCCTGCGTGACCTCTCCTTCTTTATCCTGTCCGGCATGTCATGCATCATAAAGGCGGGCGTGTGAGGTCTCCGCGAGTATCTCGTGACGTTCACCTTGTCAGGCTGGGTTGTTCTTATCACATTCTCAGTCATTCTGAAGTCCTGATCCGTCTCGCCAGGAAAGCCGGTTATGACATCGGTCGTGAGCGAGATATCCGGAAATCTTGACCTGAACTCATTTACGATATGAACAAAATCCGCTGATGTGTAGCCCCTCCCCATTCTCTCCAGAACCCTGTCGGAACCAGACTGGAGCGGAAGGTGGAGAAATCTGTATATCTTCTCGCTCCTGTACGAATCCAGGAGATCGTCGAGAATCCTCAGGACAGAGCTTGGGTTCATCATTCCCACCCGTATCATGAACGCTCCGCCCATATCGGAGAGCAGATCGAGCAGTTCCGGAAGGGACGTGCCGATGTCACATCCGTAAGCTCCGGCATCCTGGGATGCCAGCTGGATCTCAACAGCACCGCTATTTATGAGATGCCTGACATCGCTCTCTATCTCGCGCGGCTCTCTGCTTCTCAGAGGCCCCCTGGCCTTCTTTACTATGCAGTATGTGCATGCTCCGAGGCAACCCTCTGAGATGGAGACAACGCCGCACAGGCTGCCGGGCAGGCACGGAATTGGACGATCCGGTTCCGGATTCTCAGATCTTCCAAGAGCATCGAGGACCTTCTCCATGCCATCTCTGTTCAGAACGCCCAACGCCTCGAAACCCACAATCAGCTCCGGAATGGCAGCAGGCAAACAGCCTGCAACTATCAGCCTCCTGCTTCTGAGCTCGCCGATCCGCCTGAGCATGTCCCTCTCTGTGCGCGACGTCACCGCACATGTGTTGAGTATAACTACATCTGAATCATCAAGATCGCTCTCCTGGTGCCCGTGCGCGATCAGCATCCTCCTCAGCTCCATGGAGTTCCCGATGTTCGCTGTGCAGCCATGGGTCTCTATGCAGAACCGCATACCTCCACCTCAGAGATCCTGCTCGCTCTGCTCTCTCGCCAGAATCTGCTCCCTTCTGACCTGGTATATGCCCACGATCACGCCCATGATCGCTGGGGCGAGGAAGAAACCGCCTATTCCGGCAACCATCGCCCCGCCCAGGAAAGAGAGTATAACAAGCAGCGGATGTATGGATGAGCGTGCAGCCACCAGGTACGGCCGTATGATCAGCTCCGATGGGAGGTAGATCAGGGCGGATGCGATGGCAAAGAACATGAGAGCCTCGGCCGGGCCCAGTAGGATGTATCTGTATATCGATATCGGGACAATGACAGCCCATGCCGTCAGCACAGGCACCAGACCTGCTATGAAAACCAGGCTCGCCATAGCAAACGGCCTTGGGACATCGAATGCGTAGAAGACTACGGCAGAGATCACGCTTCCGACGATCGCGGTGTACATGCTACCGAGAAATACGCCGCTCAGGATCCTGTCGATCCTCTCGAAGTACACCCTGTATATATCAAGCCTCTCCTCGGGGAGTATGGTGAACCAGGACTCAACAAACCGCTCGCCGTCGCAGAGAAGGAAGTAGCACACAGGTATCGAGAGTACAAGATTTATTGCGAGCAGGATCATCCTCCTGCCGTAATCGAAGAGCGGCATCCTCGCAGCGAGTTCTGCCATGAAGCTGAGAACGTTCTGCAGGCTTCCTGTGATGAGCGTGTATATCTCCTCAGGGATCTCGAGGCCTGATATTGTGCCGCTTATCTCCCTCGCTATGCTCCCCTGGTTCTGGGCGATCCACATGAACAGGTTCGCTATCTCCATAACCCCCAGGATCAGAACGAGTGAGATTGGCACTATTATCCATATGGAGGCTATGGCTGATCCGAGGCGTTTCCTGTTCCCGAACATATCGCGTATCGGTCTTCCTATGTATGCGAAGACCGTGCCGAGGATGATGCCATCCATGAGGGGGAACATGAAGTAGGCTATGGCGATGAGCGCTACGATAAGCACAGCCACAATCCAGCCACGCTTGATGTTCAAGGTCTCACTGCTTTACCCAGAATTCCAAACTGTAAAAATCTTTCCGGATGGGGACAGCCGGCCCCTTTTGTGGAGACCCCATCCATCTTTGATCATGCGGTTGTGTACTCAATTCATCGAACGCTCTCAGGAATCTCCGGTCAGCGGCACCATACCTCATAAATCCCGCGGTGTCACATTCTGATAGCAATGATACGAGTGCACGACAGATCCTGCTTCAGGAGATCAGCTGCTCTCGTTGATCGCCACCCTGCGTTCGTATGCGCCTGTCTCGGCTCTTCTGGCGCTCATCTCAGCTGATTCGGCCATTGATCTCGCGATGCTCGCGTTCTCGGATGCGTAAACAGCCATAAGTCTCGTCAGGTTGTAGATCGAGAGGACCTGAGATCTCACGCGCTCCGTCTCGTTGAGCACCACTCTGCATTCATATGCGCCTGTCTCGGCTCTTCTGGCGCTCATCTCAGCTGATTCGGCCATTGATCTCGCGATGCTCGCGTTCTCGGATGCGTAAACAGCCATAAGTCTCGTCAGGTTGTGGATCGAGAGGACATCATCCCGTGCTCTCTCCGCCTCAGAGAGCAATGATTCCGCCTGATGTATCATTGCTCCAGGGCTCAGCGCCATCACCTGCGGGGATGCAGGCGCTGCAAATCCCCTCGCCCCGAATGAGGGGACATAACCAGAAGACCTCGCCCCCACATCGAGATTCACCACAGCCTCATTGGCGCCACGACCGAGCCAGAGAGGCTCCTGGGCGTGAGAGACGGGAAGCAGCATCAGAAGCATCAGAACAACGAGGGGCAGACGTGCATGCAATCATATCACCTCTTTTGTAACACGAAGTAAATCGTTAATGTACCAGTATGTAGCATTATTTAAATACCTTTCCAGAAGG
>JAKPCO010000037.1 GCA_029553285.1 Methanobacteriota archaeon | reverse complement strand
GCCTGCAAACATTCAGCACATCTACTATCTCTTTGTCACTCATACCCTCATCCGCAAGAAGCAGTATCCTCGCACGCGTCAGACTCCTCGCTGAGGCTTTACCCTTCCTGATGAAACTCTCAAGCTCCTCTCGTTCGCCTTCTTTCAAACTCACTTCATGCACTCTCTTTCTACCCATAGTCTGGATAGATCAACGCAATGGTTAAAACATTTTGTTATGGAGCACTAGTCTCTCACCACTGCCTGGCCTCACCCCTGGCTGTCGTGCTCTGGCCTCTGTCCTTTGTCCTGTCTCTCCTGTCTGTCTCCCCCTCTCCTACCTGTCCTGCCTGCCTTTTGTCAGCTCGTTCATTCCACATGATGTATGAATTTACCCTTCTCTGCGAGAATCATCTGTGAAACAAACCAAAACCGTTTTTCATTCGATGAGACAAATTTTATTTTTCACAAAACCCGCAAGCTTTACTGGTTTAGTGAAAAGGTCATGACTCAACCCGTCCGCCCCGTCGGACATCGCGCCAGTAACACTGTTGTACGATAACATGGTTCTTCCCCCCAATGCTGTCATACTTTAACCACTCTTTCTGCTCGATTACATAGCAGAAAACTTGATACGTAAATAGTAATTAGTATTACATGGGATATTCCCCGTCGATGTTCAGCAGCGTCTGGTTTGCACGATCTGATAATACCTCCTTGCTATCTGACGCTGCTGATACATTCGATGCGATCTATCGTTTCTTCGACGCTATGATCGGTTCTGGCGCCTCCTCGATCGTGTAGATCGCATGCTTGAAGATGACCACCGTGCGGCCGTTCTGCATCTCGATTTCGATCTCGTACGTTGAAAAGCTCTTCAGCTCTCCTGTAATCGGCGGGAGGCCGGCCACCATGGGCGTGATCTTTACCCGCTTGTGGAGGAACCTGTCAAAATATCGAGTCTCCGGTGGCCGCCCCTTTTTCGGCTTTGCAGCCTCGCCCGCAGGCACTGGCGGCTTACCTCCCGTTACTGCCTCTGCCTCTCTTAACGCCACGCTCTCCTTCTCGCCCTCCGCCTTCAAGCCTGTTGATTCAATCTCCGTCATGTATCCTCATCTCCTCACAGTCAAAGCTCTAGGCCCAGCGCCTGAGCCTTCATCTTCCTGGCCTTCTCGAGCGCCCTCTCCTGCGTGATCTTGTTACAGCTCCCGAGATAGACAGTGCGGATCTTCGAGCCCTCTCTCCAGGATGCTATCCATCTGTAGTACGTCCTCTTGCCCTTCCGGAGGGCCACCTTCTGCACGCTCAGGTCCGAGAGCGAGATAATCCATTCTTGCCCGGAGAGGCAGCAGTCATGCTATGCGCTCCTGGCGAGCGAATGAGTGCATATGCTGGCTTGCATGGTCGGGGGGGTTGCTGGACACGTGGAGCGCTCATCTGTACGTGAAAATGAAATCATGTGACTGCCATGCGTTGTAGTAATCCTCAGGCCAGGTTGAAAGTATGAACAGGAACGCATTTGGATAGTCGAACCAGCAGGACTCTGCAATCATCTTTTTCCCTTCTTTGTCCTCGGCTGTTGTTCTCACA
>JAKPCO010000035.1 GCA_029553285.1 Methanobacteriota archaeon | reverse complement strand
TGTTAACATATGGTATCAGCCCCTCGCCGAGCGTCTTCATCAGGCTGCCCATGGTGAGGTTGAGCTTAACGAACCCGGACACGTCAGGCTTGAACTCTGCGAGCGTCCCTCCACCAGGCAGCTCCTTCGTAGCATACGATTTCTGCAGTTCTTCGGTGACCAGCTTCCCAAGCAGCTCATCTTCTGAGATCCCGCGCCTCTGGTAGTACGGCCTGGTCGCCATCGTGCGGGCCTTCTCTTCGAGCTTATCTAGATCGACGAGCTGCCCAAGACCAGGCAGGACTCTCTTTATCGAGCGAGTTCTTCCAGTGAATATCGCCTGAGCGGCTGCGTATCCCGCATCTGCTGATCCAGTTTCGCGTATCGATTCTTTCTCAAGTATCTCCACCAGGCTCATCGCCTGCTCAGGCGTGATCTCCTTAGACCAGCGAACGAGATCTGCGAACGCTTCTGCCCTTCCTCCAGACGATGCCCCTTGCACGTTCTTTGCAGCTTTCGCCCATGCTTCGACGTTCTTCGCGACATCCTCCCCACGCATCGACGCGACTGCACCAATCGCGTCCGCGAACGAATCGAACGATTGTGCTGCTCCCCACACGACCGCAGACCCGCCGAGCGCGCCCAGGATGGTGCTTACGTTTGAATCGATCTCTTTCAGGTTCTTTCCAAGCTGCCCAATCTTCTGGATTCCGGCTGTCATCGACGTTGAGATCGCCTGTCCGAGCTGCCCGAAAGCGGATCGGACGCTGCTGACGGCGCTGTGCACGACATCGAACGCCCGACCAGTCTGCGATATGGAAGATATCGCCGTCGCACCAGTCGCAGAGACGCGCATCTGCATCGAGCTTATACCCGACATCATCGATGACATCGAAGCGGCAACCTTCGACTGTGTGGATGTTATTGAATTGGCTGCGCTGGAGACTGCTCCCACCGCCTGACTGGTTGTAGAAGATATGGCTTCGATCGTACCGGTCGCGGCGCTCTGCACATTCTCAATAGCGACAGCCGTGCCCTGCATGGCGCTGCTCATGCTCGATGCCGCGACCGCAGCAGTGCTGGATATCTGCTCTATCGTTTCGGACGCCGCATCAGCGGCATCGTCCACAGACTCTATCGCCCCTGAAACGGCTTCTGCGAAGCTGTTTGCGCTCGCCACGGCCCCGGAGGTCTGGAAGCTCAGGCTCGCAGCGACTGTTTTTCCGCTGAGCTCTGCTACCTGCCGCTTCAGGTCCTGCACTTTCTGTATGACCTGCTGGTTCTCAAGGACCAGCCTCAGAACCAGCGATCTGACTGCATCCATGCGTTACCCCACGAACTGGAGCTCTTCGTCCTCCTCTATCAGCATCTTCAGGCCCATCTCGATGCTCTCCATGAGCTCCTTCTGCTCCTCGCGCTTCCTCTTCAGGTACTCCTGCAGCGCTCCGGGCCGCCTGAGACGAGCATACGTCTCGACGTCCATCCAGCCGGAATCCTCTGCTCTCCGTGGCAACTTCTCCCTGTCCAGGAACATGTTCCCGGTGTGCACGTGCGCCATCTCCAGCCCGACCATCGATGCGAACGCTATCTGCGCTGGTGTCAGCTCGTCGATGTTTCCACCGCAGAACCTGTATCCTGCGGCGTGGACTGCTGCCCAGTGGAGTCCTTCGCGGCTCTGAAAAAATCGAGCAAGTGCTCCTGCGGGACGAACGTCAGCGACATGATCGCTGCCCCTATCTCCACAGCCGCCAGCCCAACCAGGTCGTCGACCGCAGCTCTCACATCGTCATCGACTATCCCGTACCTGCACATCTCTATCATGTACTTCATGAACTTCTCCGACAGCGCGCCGCGTGTCACCATCCTGGCGACACTCTCGTCGACCACCCCGTTCTTCAGCGCCTCCACCGACCCAGGCGAGACGTTCGCTGCCACCAGGTCACCCATCGCCTCATCGATCGTGTACCCAAGCGTGCTGACTATCTGAGCCAGCTCCCTCGTCTTCAGCGGTCTGATGTCCACATCCGCATCGTAAGCCTGGACGTGCACAGTCTTCCGGAACTGCGCCCCAAGCGTGACAAGATCTCGTGTGAGCTTCATCGACAAAAATATTGCATCAACTGAAAGAAAAAGATTATCTTAAAACGAAAGGTTGCCAGAGGGGCCAAAAACCCTAGGAGGTTGCAATGAAGGGAGTAAAACAGGTACCCCCTGGCAATTATACTTGTACCTGTGAGTATATATAGTTTTCCTACATCATCGTCCGGATGGATCTCGGAGATAGCTCAAAATCAAATCTTGTAGCAGGCCCGTATAATGCCCATATGGGCTGGATTGGGTCCTGCTAGGTAGGATTATATTGGCTACCCGGAGAAATTGCCGTAAAAAAAATGCTGTTTTCAGCAGATGTGTCACATATCCATCCGTACAGCGTTATTATTTCGAGCTTCTTATCCTAGAGGCTCTTCATGTACATCTCCATCTCTGCATTGCGGAGCATCTTTCGCGACGTCTCTGGAATGCGGGTCACGTCTGGCTCGTCCATGTATATATCGATCAGCTCGTCGAGCTTCTTCTCAGAGATAGCTCGAAATCAAATCTTATAGCAGGCCCGGAGAAAGTCAAGGAAAAAGAGTTTTATGAA
>JAKPCO010000031.1 GCA_029553285.1 Methanobacteriota archaeon | reverse complement strand
TTTCGGGATATAACTATAAATATGACTTTTTACGCGGCAATTATATTGATGATAGAATTAAAATATGTGCGTCGACTCGTGTTCGATCGTCGCAATCTGAATTATAGGGTGTGCCTGCCAGTTGAAATTGGCAGGCTTTGGGCAGAGGAGTATGGAGCACGCGATTTAGAAATCTTGTTTCGCGCCGAGCAGAACGAAGTAGTTGTGAAACCGCTATCGAGCGCGCGGAAGGGAGGATGGGAGAGGTGATTAGGGAACAGCATGCTGAGGAAAACAACCTCTCCACTATACGCGCGACGGAAAAACTGCAGTCGACCGCCAGCGATTTGGTCGAGCGCGCGGCGAGGAAAGTGGTGACCGATCACGAAAACCCCTATAACGTGGGTCGGTGGCTTGTAAACAGGCTAAAGCGAACAGGCATTTCAGCAGCCGATGCGTATCACGCGATGATGACCTTCGCAGAGAGTGTCAGCTGCATCGAAAATTGCCCTCTCGAGACAATTTATCATGAATTTTATAGCGCATTCCCGGACATGCCTCGACCAGAATACCCTCGAGACGGCAACGGTGATGCGCCTCAGGCATGCGATTTGGCTGTGCCTGGTGATGTGGACCAGAGCCAGCTCTCCTCCCCGACTCCGGAGCCTGATGTGAGCCAGGACCCGGTCCAGGTCCAGGACCAGGTACAGGTACAGGACCAGAGCCCCTCCCCTGTCCCGGAACAGGACAGCAATGAGCCTCCCGGATACAATTTTGGGGAACATGAGCCGGTGTCTGTCGATGAAATGGTTGCAGAGGCGATGAACGCTGCACTCGAAAAAGCGCGAAGCTGGGACGTTGTCGAGGCTGGCAAATGGCTCGCTCGTGAGCTGCGCGATATCGGTCTCGAAGCTGAAGATGAATATGGACTCGACGCATGCAGTTTGCTAGTGAACTTTAAAAATAAGGTCGCGGAGGAGCTCGGGAAGACGTATGACGACCGTGACATGGAGGCAGCGCTACGCGAGGCGTATCCCGATTACGAACCCGGACAGTCACAGCCCCAGCCTCAGCAGCAGCCACCGGTTACTGTGACCGCCACCACCGCCACCACCCCCACGAGCGCCACAGGGTCGTATCTCGATACGATTGAAAAATCGCTATCGAGGGGCGACTTCTTCCTCATGAAAAAGGCGGGTAATCGGGTGGTGCAGCAGTTCTCCCCGACGCTGGCAACACAATCGATACTCAAGAAGTTCGACGTCGCGATCTCAGCTGATGACGAGAAGCGGGAGACGCTCTACCTCTTCGACGGTCAGGTATGGCAACCAAATGGAAAATGGTCACTCTTGCGCGCATTGAATCGCATCGGTCAGGACGATGTAAATCGGTTTTCGCGCGAGGAGGTGCTGAACAGGCTGCGGATCGAGGCGCCCCTCGTCAAATTCAATCAAAATCCGTGCCTGTATCCCACCGAGGACGCGTTACTGGACCTCGCGCGGGGTGAGGTCCAGCCATATCAAAAGGACGACTACCTGACGTTCAAGGTGCCCATCAAATTCGATCCAGCTGGCGACTACCGGCCCTTCCTCTGGCACCTCTGCAGCACGTTACCCGATGCCGAAACCGTATTGCAGGCGATTGACGTCACGTGCTCGATGCTGCTCCGCGTGCCGTTCACTGCTATCGCTTTGCTACAGGGGCCGGGTGGCAATGGGAAATCGGTGTTCGTCAAGACCCTGATTGCGCTGACTCATCCGGATAGATACACAGCGATTCCGTTCCACGAGGTCAAGGGATCGCGATTCGGGCTGGGGGCGATCCTCGGAAAGGACCTGTGGATCGTCGACGAGGTCGAGACAGCAGCGAACGTGTTGAATATCCTCAAGAGAATAGCAACGGGCGACGTCATCGACTCCGATGTCAAATACTCCGGCCGCATCAAGGGCATTCCACATGCTCTGCCGGTGCTGGATTCGAATCACACAATCGATCTCGGCGACCTCGATCGCGGGGTGCTGCGGCGGATATTAAAATTCGACTTCCCTTATAAATTTGGCGATGGGAAGTACGACAGACCGAAAGATGAGAACTGGGGCGAGTTTTTGACGCGTCCTGAGCACCTCTCAGGCATCCTCAGAATCGCTCTGGCACGGTGCCCGGTGCTGTACAAGACACGGCAGATTCACCGCCGGTACAGCGAGGAGGAGCTCAAGGAACTGCACCAGCGGCAGCAGCACTCGGCAGCGTTCTTCTGTGAGGAAGTGCTGACCACCGATAAGGGTGAGGCGCTGTTTCTCACCTCACTTGAGTTCGGCACAGTGTACGACGAGTATTTGCAGTACTGCAAGCTGTTTCGCGTGCCGAACCCGCTAGACCGATCCCCATTTGGAAAATACCTCCGAAAAAAGTTTGGCATGTCCACCGTGCCCCAAAATGGCAAACGGATCTTCAGTGGATTGTATCTCAAAAAGCCTGCATATGGAGCGTATCTCGACTCGGGTTTGCACAAGGACTACAGCAGCATCCAGGAAATCTACAGGAAGCTGCAGGAAATCTACGGGAACACGCCTGAAATCTACAGGAAATCCCCAGAAATCTACGGGAAATCGCCTGAAATCTACGGGAAATCTACAGGAGATGCAAATAAAATCGATATCAGTGAAGCGTATAGTACATTAGAGGGGGCAGAATTGATGCTAAATGTGCTCCGGGAGGTCATGAGCATGTGCGAGTATATAAGGGCATGTGAGAATAATTCCGTTTCCGAATCAAGTACCGCAGGACAAAATGGACCATTTGCTGATCGAGAAACTCACGACGCCTGAGGAGCTGAGCGGGCTACTGAATTTGGCGCTCCAGGGCCTGAAGCGGCTTCGTGACAATAACTGGACGTTCAGCTACGGTGACTTCCTCCCCGCCCTTAAAAGGGCAGGGCTTCCTGCTTCATAGATCCGGTTATCCGGTATCTCGACAGGCTCTACCCCTCAGTCCGAGGGTGAGTATATTCAACGCCGCATTAACATCTCTATCCATCTGTAAACCACAGTTAGGGCAGAGATGGGTTCTATCTGCCAGCGTCTTTGGAACCATTATACCACACTGAGAGCATTTTTGAGACGTGTATCTTGCGTCTACCAGTTCAACTATTTTGCCAGCCTTTGCAGCTTTGCTCTTGGTGAACTGGATTAGTTTGCCCCAAGCATG
>JAKPCO010000005.1 GCA_029553285.1 Methanobacteriota archaeon | reverse complement strand
GATACCGGTAAGTCCGGCTTGCACCAGCAGCTCATACCCGGCTACTCCGGTGTCCTGTCGCCTGTTCCAGAGGTCAGGGCTTGCCACAGTGTAGTCGATGTGCTCGTGCGCCGGGGTTAGCTCTCTGATGCGCTTTGCAGCTTCGCTCAATATCAGATCCGGCTGATACAGCTCCCGGTAGATATAGCACCGCCCGGACTGATCCACCGCCCACCAGTAGCAGGCCGTGCAATCCAGACCGTAGTCCAGGCTCCGGAACCGGCGCCACCAGCGCGGTATCTCGAAAGGCTCCACCACGTGTATGTCGGGACGCCACTCCTTGAAATATTGCCCGGCAAACACGCTCCAGTCGCCTTCTAATAGCTGTCGCCGGACAATCTCCGGCTGTGCCTCCAGCCTGGCCCGGTAGCCGGGATCACGCTGTTCCAGGATTACGTTATCGCTGAGGAACGCGGGAATGAACAGATGCGTCTCATATACACCAGGCTCCACTTCCACTTCGTGCACTTGCTCCGGAGGGCCGGGATCTATGAATTCCGCCTGTGCCCAAAGGTGCCCTACGTTGCCGGGATTGCTTGCCAGGGCCATAAATGGAATCACGCCGTCCCGTGTTGCCCGGTTCCGGGTGCGAAGGTATCTGTATTGACTTCTCAAAAACTGAGTGGCTTCGTCAATCAACACGATGTCAAACTGCTGGCTCTGGTAGTTGTACACGTCCTCCTCGGCCTTGCAGTGGCAGAACTGGAGGACGGAACCCGTGGGAAACGTCCACCTGCGCTGCCCTCCGTTCCACTTCGCCCAGCCGGACATCAGCTCATGTGACCTCATGATAGCCCCGCCTGGCCCTTCTAGCATAGGGTACTCCCGGCGGAAATACCCGATACTTATGCCTGGATACGTGAGGCCTGCTACAATCCCGGCCATCAAGAGGGCATCGCTCTTG
Organism: Methanobacteriota archaeon; assembly: GCA_029553285.1. Lineage (GTDB taxonomy): Archaea > Halobacteriota > Methanosarcinia > Methanotrichales > Methanotrichaceae > Methanothrix_B. The sequence goes on along the minus strand of JAKPCO010000005.1, from coordinate 430 downwards.
CCCCCGCCTGCTGCCCCGCCATAGAGGATTACCTCTGCTCTCGGCTCAGTCGGCCCGCCACCGTCCCAGGGGTGCGACAGTCCGCAAGCGCGGAGAAAGGACATCTGCCTTGGCTGTTGCGCCCATTCAATCGTTATGTCGGCCTTACGTTTAGGCGCCACCGGCTTCACCCTCACCGGGGGAGACGAAGGCCACTGTTAGAGGCTTGCCACCGGCGCCGGTGAGTTCCGTGCTGGTGCGCTCCTTGTATTTATCCGGCTTTGCGCCCTTGAGCAAGAATATCGTGAGGGTCGTGTCTCCTTCCAAGGCTCTTTGGTATGCACTCGCCTCTAGCACATCTGCTGCATCTGCTAGCGCTGCATCCCATGCCTTGGCGAACTCTTCGTCATCCTGTCTCCATGCGTACACTGTAGTGCGTCCTATCCCTGCT
>JAKPCO010000092.1 GCA_029553285.1 Methanobacteriota archaeon | reverse complement strand
GAGATGTGGCGCTGAGGCTGTGGAAGCTGGGATATGCGACTATTTGCCCGCACAGCAACACGGCCTTTTTTGATGGTGCATGTGATGACAGCGTTTGGCTCTCGGGTTATCTGGAGATCTTGAGGCGGTGCGATTTTGTTGTGGTGTTAGACGGCTGGGAGAAGTCAGAAGGAGCGACGAAGGAAGTCCGGGTAGCCAACACTAACGGAATTCCGGTGTATCCCGAATCGTGGGTTGAGGAGCAGGAGCGGAAGGACAGGGGGCGGCCTGTGAGCTACGCGGATGCCGTCGTCAAAGGAGTAGGCGCGGATGCGCCGGTGGTAGCGAACAAGTTCGGCGGTAAGCAGTCGAAGGTGGAGTACGACTTCACTCAGCTCGATCCGTTAGCTATGTTCCAACTCGCCGGTATCCTCAAACGAGGTGCCGATAAGTATGGCCGGGACAACTGGAAGCGGATCACAACTGAGGAACATCTCAACCATGCGCTGCAGCACATCTTCGCTTATCTGGCCCACGACAAACAGGACGATCATCTCGGCCACGCTTTCTGCCGGCTGATGATGGCTATCGTAGTAGATCGAGATGGGCTGGCGGTTGATGATGCAGGCTCAGGATGAGATTCTGAAACTCATAGAGGAAGGGATTTTTTATAAGAGCGGTTACTGGGAGCGAAAGCGCGAGCAGGTGCTTGAACGGGATAACCATGAGTGCCAGTTGTGCAAGTCTGAAGGAAAGTTCAGTCCAGCGAACACGGTACATCATATCGTTCCGCTGAAAGCGAGACCGGACTTGGCGCTCGATGAAGATAACTTGTTGAGCATCTGTGCAGCTTGCCACAACAAAGAACATCCGGAGCGGTTTATCCAGAACATTCGGCCGTCGAAGCGGGGTGAATTGTCTGAGCGATTCCCGGAGAGGTGGTAAGCCCAGCTACCCCCGGGGTCAGAAAAATCGATTTGCAAGCGGTCTTGGGGACCGGCGGGGGGAGCCTGCCAACGCAGATTTTTCGGTTCTCCATGTGAGGTGTGGTGGTTTTTCGGCGGATTTTTGGCTTTTTGGGGGTGAGGGATGTGGCCAGGACAAAGAAGAGCGAACTTCGAGAGCAAATCAGGCAGGATTTGATCGACCAGCTGGAGCGCCAAGGGATTTACGGCCAGCATTTCCTTGACCTCATCGAGGACTACATGGCCCTGTGGGACACCAAAAATGCGCTGATTGAGGACATCAAGAAGCGCGGGGTAATGACGAAGTACCAGAACGGCCAGAACCAATGGGGTTTCAAGAAGAACGACAGCGTGAGCGAACTGGTCAAGGTCAACGCTCAGATGTTGAAGATACTCAGTGAGCTTGGATTGAAGGCTACTGATGTCTCGGCTATCGATGATGATGGCGATGAGATGTAAGGAGTGATTGTGATGAT
>JAKPCO010000091.1 GCA_029553285.1 Methanobacteriota archaeon | reverse complement strand
TCGTCCATTAAAAACGTTTCTGATCTACCATTGTTCCAGCACTTTTGCTCTTCTCAAGCAAGTACGACTGGAACTTCGTGAACATCGGGCCCGGTACCCACCTCCCCCGCTGCGGTTTTTCGCGCTGGATAATTCCGTTATCCTTCCACAGCCGGGCATACTTCTTGAATCCGTCAGGGATCGCGTGATGCGATTTCACATGCATCAGCGCATCCAGCATCTCGCCGATCGATATCCCGTATTTAAGGCACGTCGTCTGGTATAAGTGGTAAGGGTTGTGCGGCACCAAAGCCCCCTCCTCTCTGCGCGGGCTATCGCCCTAATCATACTGCTCCGTATTCTGATATATATTTTCCGGATACGGGCTTACTCCGGCCTGAAGACCGGAGTTTGCGCCCTGCTATTCTCTATCACATATATATTCATCCGGCCCTTTCCGGGCCGGAAAACGCACACCCTCTCTATGTACCTGTACCTCCGCAGGCTCTTCAGCGCGTTCCTGATCGTGGTCTCTGTCCAGCGTTCGCCCGTCATGTCCTGCATCGCCATCTCAAGCTCAGGCACACTCATCCCACCGGAGCGTCTTATCAGCTCCAGCACAAGTCTCTGGTTCCTTGTCAGCGTCATCCTAATATCACGCGGTGGAGACCCCGGCTTCAGCCGGGGGTGGTTGACTGCTGCGCCCTGATGATCTGATGCGCACCTATGTACGCTGAGGACAGCGCAAACACTCCCGTGATTGCAGAAGTCTTCACCTCTGTCGGGATATCCTGCAGCGTGCATACAAACGCTGTGAACGCTACCAGAATCCCGACGGTCAGGACGCTCTTCAGCGAATCTATCATCTCTTTGTCCACCATCTCACCCCCATCAAGACATCTCAACGTTCACAGGCCCAGCTATCACGCGCTCGTCGGCTTCGAGCTCGTATCCCTGCCCGACGCTGTACAGCGTCGTGTCCTTGATCGTCACGTTCAGCGATGCCACCTCGTCGATGCCCTCGATCGGCTTCTTCGTCTCGTAGTCGACGAACACCGCCTGCAGCACGTCAGAGTACTCAAGCCTCTCGCCGATGCGGTAATCTCCAAGCAGCGACTGTATCGAGTTCTCAAGCTGTGCCCGCAGCGAGGACGTCGCTCCTGAGAACGCTCGGACTTTGAGATACACCGAGACAGGGACCAGCTCAGCGGTCGTGTACAGGAACGGATACTCTCCCAGGCCGATGATGACATCGAACGATCCATCCCCATCATACGAGCTTGCAGTCACCACCATCGCCAGCGTCTCGTCTGTTTCAAGCGTCGCCTTCACGCAGTGCCCTGTCGGGACGGGCGCGGTGATGTATGCTGTCGCGGTTCTCTGCGCCCCAAGCGTGTCTGTGTACGTCAGCTCCAGCGTCGTATTGTTCAGCAGCGGCTCGGTGCACCTGACCCATATGTACCCACCGGCGGAATCGTCGAGCGCGTATGCCTGATAGAGCGGCTTCAGGATCGCTGTCTTCACTCCACAGGCTGTGATCCCAGCCGCGATGTTCTTCCGGATCTCGTCGCATATGGCGTCGACATCGTCCAGCGGCCCGTTCACGGGGTCGACTGTGATCGTCACGTCGCCAAGCCCGATCGGTCGAACCCCTGCCTCCCGGACGATGCGGTTCCCGCCGGAATCGGTCAGAGCTTCCAGGTGCTCCTTCACGAGCTGCACTGTCGCGCGGCTCGTCGCCATCGGCGCGTATATATACCTCTGTCGCAGCGACTCGTCGTCCTCCTGGTCAGTTCCGCCCTGCATGGCGTACTCGTTCACGACTGCGTCGATCCCGGTCACGGGCGTCATGATCAGCCTGACTGCACCAGCAGCGACGTTGTACTTCGCTCCGGTCTCGACTGCCACGACATCGACGTAAACGTGATCCATCCCGGCCTCCAGGACGGCGTCCTGCGTGGTCTCGAACAGGTACATGTTCCCGTCCGTGTCATACGCCCCGACCTGCGTACCCTTCGGGATCGTGATGTCCCTCGACGGCGTGACGATGCACGAGAACTTCACGGTCCCGCGCGCTTCCGTCCCAGGATCGCGCCCGAACGGCAACCTGTCCTTCACGAGCGCATCCAGCGCCGCACCAGTCGCTGTGAGCACATTCAGCTCCTTCTCCTTCTCTGCGATCAGCTTCTGCAAAATATGAAGCTGTATGGCGATCGCTTCGTTGATCACCGTGTTCGGTGAGTACGGCGAGTAGTCCCGCATCAGCGGGTGGAGCTTCATCTGGATCGCCTGGAGCTCCGCCATGATGCGCTCTATGCTCTTGACTTCGATCATACAATCACCACGAAGTAC
>JAKPCO010000090.1 GCA_029553285.1 Methanobacteriota archaeon | reverse complement strand
GCCCGTTGAGATACGCCTGCCCTCGGTCGATGATCCCTTGGATGTGAGAGTCCTCATCGTTCCAAGTGATTTTTAGATAGTTTTTGACTGCTTGCAGCATGGCATATCACCTGCCTTTCAAACAACGTAAGCCCCACCAAGTAGATGGGGCTTACGCATGGGTTATCCGTCTCAGCTCTTGGTCACTGTGACCGTGTAGGTCTCGGTCTCAGTACCGTTGGTTACCGTGATTTCGACCGTATTTGCGCCGTTATTCCAAGTCGCCGCAGTCCCGTTGGTATGAGCCGCACCATTCACCTTTATGGCGATAGTCGCCTCACCATCTTTCGCAACCGCCGTGATTGTATTGCTTGCATCACTGGTGGCCGCCGTGTAGACATACACGCTCTTGTTGAATGCCGGAGACAGGGTCAGCGCTCCAATTTTCAGGCTCGCCAGCCGTGCATCGTAGACAGGGTACACGGTCAGTGGGTCGTTGGTAATATACACGTCAGGCACCGCAGGCACTAGGTTCTGGATGTCGAGCACGAGGAACGAGGTATTGTCCATCGGGCGGCCGGTGCCGTAGAGTTTGATGAGGTAGGTGCGTTCGTCCTCGAGGAAGCGATACTCGTCGCTATACTCGATGCGCCCGCCCTTGCCGGTGCCCATAACCATAATGTAGCGCTTGGCTAGGCCCAAAATGGCCTTGCCTTGCTCCACATAGGCACTCTGCACGATCTTCGTCGGCAGAGGCAGGATGTCACGCACCCACGAACCGTCTGCGCGCTGGTAGGCGGTGGCGGGCATGACCTTGTTGAAGTAGTCAACCGGATTGACGATCATGAGTAGTTGCGTCACCGGGCGATTGAGCAGGTTAGGACCTACCGCCAGCTGCGATACCAAAGCGCCGTACGCAGCCGGAGTGAACTGGACCACAGGAATGGGCGCCTTGGGAGCGTAGCCCGTTATGTTGTCAAACACCGTCAGGTCGCGGTCCATGCCGACGGGCTCAAAGATCCGATCATCAGGGTCCGTAGCTTGGTCAGCGATGCCGCGCCCGCTGACGATGCCCTTCTCCAGTCCGTTGGCGAGAGCCTCAGCCAGAATGGTCCTGACATAGCGGTCAAGCCACGCAGGGCCCAGGTCGAGCATGGCCTTGCAGACCGGAACATAGGCCGAGAGCTTGGTCTGCTCCAGGTTCAGATATTTGAACTGGGCGGCAAGCTGCTTTTTAATTTCACTGCACAGCGGCCCCCACCAGGCCAGAAAACGACCGTCCATTGTGCTGTACAGCCACTTGATCAGGGCCGACGCGTTCTCGAACTTGATTTCCGATAAGAGCGGGTGC
>JAKPCO010000086.1 GCA_029553285.1 Methanobacteriota archaeon | reverse complement strand
TCGGCAAGGGCGGATTGCCACAGGCGCTCGGCGTCCTCCATGACCTGCTGCCGCAGGCGCTTCGCCTCCCGCACCCGCTCAATCAACTCCTCGATCCGCGCCACAATGCGGCGTTGTTCGTCGAGGGGCGGGAGGGGGATGAGCTGTGCCATGAACTCCTGAACCCGTAGATTGCGAAGCCCCGAGGTTGTATCTTGGGCACCCAAGTAGATGGAGCGCGCTATTGGGCTATGCAAATAGTACAGCAGGAACCAAGGCTCCAGGCTGCGCTGGTCTGATCTGAGGCGTAGCATGAAATTTGAAAACAAGTAGGTCCTTCCGTCCTGCGGATCTTCAAATACCGCTGGCCAGCCAACCAAATGAGGACTTCCACTTGACTTGTTGACGAGTATGTCCCCGGTTTCCAACTTGTAAGCATCAACTTGACCAGGGCGTACCATCCTAACAGAAGCAGCTTGAGGCCTGATCAAAAAACCATCGATTTCCGTCGATCGTACTATTGGAAAGCCCTTAGCGGGGTCGGATGCTTCTGGTCCCCAAATACCCGTCCTATGTTGACACACTTCCCCCAGCCGCACCCACCGCCAGCCTTCGGGGAGTTTGTAGAGTCCCTCAGTCATGGGGAGCCACCTCCCCGTTGTTGTTGCCGAGGAGTTCGCTCAACTCCTCCACGATACTCAGGATCTCCCGCTCGCGCTCAAGGAGGTCCGCCACGATCTCCACCGGCGATGGAAGCACTTCGGCCTCCTTGCGGTTCGGGTTGCGGGCGGTGAGGTCGTAGCCGCGCTCTTTGACCTCCTCGGCAGGAACGATCCAGGAACGCTCGGAAAGGCAGGCCTCACGCGGGCCCTGGCCTTTGCGGTAAGCGTCCCATGCTTTCCAAAGTCGGCGGGCCTCTTCAAAGTGCTCGTCCTGGATGGGACTTCCCTTACTGAACTTTTTCAAGCCCTCCGGCAGAGGCAGTTCGTAATACCATATCTCCGTAGTCGGTCCGGGCCGCTCGAAGAAGAGGAGCGCTGTCTTGACATCGGAATAGGGCGCAAAGGTGCCGGGCGGAAGGCTCACCACGGTATGCAGATTGAACTGCTCCAGGAGGTCCCGCTTGACGTCGGCAAAGGACCCGCCGCGAAAGAGCGTCCCTTCGGGCACGACCATCCCGCAGCGGGCACCGTCCCGCGGCTTGAGCCTCTTCATGATGTGCTGGACGAATAGGAGCTCCGTGGCTGTGGCCTGCACCGGGAAGTTGGCCTGGATGTGCCGGCCTTCTGTGCCCCCGAATGGGGGATTGGTGAGCACCACATCGTAGCGCTCGGTGACGTTGCGGATATTCTCCTCGAGGGTATTGCGCCGCATCACGCGGGGGGCGGTAACGCCGTGAAGCACCATGTTCATCAGGCCTAGGAGGGCCGGCAAAGGCTTCTTCTCCTGGCCAAAGAAGGTTTTTTCCTGCAGTGTCCTGTGGTCTTCCAGGGTACGCTCGGATTTTATCATGAAGAGGTAGGCCTGAGCCAGGAAACCACAGGTGCCACAGGCAGGGTCGTAAACGGTCTCACCGATCTTGGGGGCAACGAGCTCCACCATAAAGCGCACCACCGGTCTCGGCGTATAGAACTCGCCAGCCAGCCGGTTCTCGTTGCCCAGACGGCGGAGCAGCTCTTCATACACCTGGGAGACGGTAAAAATGTCGTCCTGACTATGGAAGTCGATGCCATTGATGATGGTCAAGACATCCTTGAGGTTATAACCCGAGGCACAAACAATAACGTTGCGCTCGGCAAACACGCTGCGAATCGTCTCGCGGAGCGGATCGCCTCCCAGACTCTGAAGGTAGGGAATCAACCGGCCACGCACAAACTCCAGCAAACGATCAGCGGGCCAATCTTTCGTAGCCCACGCGCCCCAGCGCAGGTCGCCATCCAGAATGCGGGTGTAGGGACGGCCGGCAAGCTTTGCTTGAGTCTCCCACTCCTCTTCCTGGGCGTCCAAGAACCGCAGGAAGAGCAGCCAGGCCAGATGTTCGATGTATTCCATGACGCCGC
>JAKPCO010000078.1 GCA_029553285.1 Methanobacteriota archaeon | reverse complement strand
GGAGGAAGTGCTTTACATCAGCGTTCCTGTCAGCGTTGCAGCGGCATGGATAGCGACGCGGAAGTGGATCTGCAAGGCTCCCGAGGTCGGTCTTCTCGGATGGGACATGCACAAGCCCGGGCGGCCGAAGGTGCCGGAGATGGGCGGCGTGCCTCTTGTTTTTGGCTTCGTGCTCGGGGTTCTGGTCTACATCGGGATCGAGACGTTTTACCTCCATTCATACAGATATACGCCCACGCTGGCGGCGCTGTGCACGGTGCTGATGGCCTGCATCATAGGGATGATGGACGACCTGTTGGGATGGAAAGCCGGACTTAAACAGTGGCAGAAGCCTGTATTTATGTTTTTCGCGGCTATGCCGATGATGGTGATCAATGCAGGCCAGACGACGATGACACTTCCTCTGCTAGGGCGGATCGACTGGGGTATACTGTATCCACTTGTGATTGTGCCTGTGGGGATTGTTGGGGCATCGAACGCGTTCAACATGGTCGCTGGCTACAACGGCCTCGAGGCTGGGATGGGGGTGATAATATTCTCCGCACTCGGCTATGTGGGGCTGAATACCGGGAAGACGAGCGCAGCTGCTCTCTCTCTGATGATGCTCGGGGCGCTGCTCGCCCTCCTGTACTTCAACCGGTACCCTGCCAGGGTATTTCCAGGAGACACTATGACCTACTCTGTGGGAGCTCTGGCTGCGTGCGTGGCGATACTGGGGGATATGGAGAGAGTGGCTGTGACTCTCTTCGTACCGTATGCGATCGATTTCTTCCTGCAGGCCAGGGGCAGGTTCGGCAAGGAGGCGTTTGCGAAGCTGGAGGATGATGGCAGCCTCTCGCACACAGGCATATACCACCTCACGCACGTGGCACTCGCAGTGCTGAAGCGCCTGAAGGGGAGGGTCTACGAGAGGGATGTTGTGCTGTTCATGTGGGGACTGGAGGCTGTGGTGGCGCTGCTGAGCATTTATGCCTACCTCTGAAGGATGGTTCGAATATGGATGAGAGAATGGACGACGAGATAGATCTGCGTGAGATATTCCTTGTGCTGTGGAAGAACAGGCTCCTGATAGCGGCCGTGTTCCTGATCGCTGTTGTCGCTGCAGGAGCGATAAGCCTCATGATGCCATCGGTCTACAGGGCATCGTGCCTCGTCGCTCTCGGGAACTTCGGGGATCCGGTATACACGACTCAGTCTGGGGCATCTGAGATCATGACGAGTGATGCGTTTGTTCTCGACCTCCTCTCCCGGCTAAATCTCAGCCTCTCTCCTGGCAAACTCGCCGCATTTAAGGATTGCATGAGGATCGAGCCTGTTAAGGGCTCGGACCGCCTCCTCAGCATATCCATGGAGACCACGGATCCAGACGAGGGGGCGCGGATCCTGCGGGAGATGGTCAGCTTATTCGCAGACAGGAGCAACCAGAGCTACTCTGAGCAGAGGGGTCTCCTTGTGGAACAGCTCTCAGCCACCAACCAGCTTCTGGATTCTGTGGAGGAGAGCATCAACCAGACCCGCCAGGCGATGAAGGAGATCGAGGGCGCCACGGGTGTATCTTCGCTGGAGAAGAGTT
>JAKPCO010000032.1 GCA_029553285.1 Methanobacteriota archaeon | reverse complement strand
CTTGAGAGACAGGAGGAGACGGTCGAGGAGCTCCGTGGGGTGAGATCAGATCTGAGCGATCACATGGAGCAGAGGTTCGCCAGGCTGGAGAACGAGATCGCTGAGATCAGAAGGGCACTGAGGGAGCTCGGCGTCAGCTGATCCCGCGGATGGAGAGAGGAGGATGGTGAAACTTGGAGTCATACCCGCGGCAGGCTCTGGCACGCGCCTCGGGCCGTTCACGAATGCGATACCGAAGGAGCTTCTGCCGGTGGGAGAAAAGGCTGTCATAGAGCATGTCGTTGAAGCGATGAGGCTTTCTGGAATAGAAGATATAGCGATAGTATGCAGCCCGCACAAGCACGGGCTCTGCGATTACCTGGGATCAGGCAGGCGGTTCGGGGTTCGTTTCGTGTATGTGATGCAGGACGAGCGGAGGGGGTTAGGGGACGCGGTTCTCGCTGCAGAGCACGTCATCGACGAGAGCTTCGCGGTCGTGCTCGGCGACAACTTCTTCCACCCGAAATCGTTTCTGAGCGAGCTGATCTCGTATCATCTTGAGAGAAGCGCGGATGCAACCCTGGGCGTCGCGGAGGTCGGGGACGTCACGAGACACGGCATCATCAAGCCTGAGGGCGACAGTATCGTCGACATCGTGGAGAAGCCCGCGCCCGAGAGGGCGTTCAGCAATCTCGGAGCCATAGGGGTCTACGTCTTTTCCCCCGATATCTTCGATGCGATCCGGGAGACGGAGCCAGGGTACAATGGTGAGATCCAGCTCACGGACGCCGTGAAGGTCATGATCGATCGTGGGAGAAGTATCTTATACAGAAAGATCGATGGGATCCACATCGATGTCGGAACTCCAAAAGATCTGATGAGGGCGAACGAGTGGTATCTGAGAAACTTCATGGATCGCTGATCCGACCCACAACCCAGCCATCTCCCATGCGCTTTGCATGGGCTCACATGCCCGGAAGGCCAACCACTCCATCAGCGGCCTCCCACCAGTCCCATCACCTCCATCATTCTGCGATTGGTCATCCGCACATCGAACCTCTCCTCAGCATTTCTGCAGCTTGCTTCTCCCATCCTCGTGCTCCATAGCATCTGCGAGCGCCCTCGCATCCCTCGGCTCCAGCAGGGATCCGTTCTCCCCCGTCGATCACATTTCCGGGGCACCCGGAAGCGTCTGTGTGTGATCACGTCCAAAAACCATCGCCTTCTTTTGAGTCATGCCCTCTACGCATGAGGGGAGAACGAAGACGGCTCGCACGAGCTCACACGCCTGAAGTCCTGAATCACCCAATCCAGGAGAGCCACAGGATCTCCGCGCAACACTCAAGCTCTTGCCCTTTCCTGAACCTTTATGACGATCTCTTCCAGAGGGTTTGCCTTGATAAAGCCAGAGGCATTTATGATCTCGATCCCAAGCACCTCCTTATGCTCTCCATAGTCGATCAGGATGTTTGGCTCAACCTCAACCGTCTCCGCCACCACCCCATCCAAAAGCTTGAGATACATAACATCATACGTCGGATCATAAGATATCTTCATTATATCTCCTCATATATTTATTTAGTTTTGATGTCCAGTAAGCGCTTATTACGATTATATTCAGGTCGTCCTCTTCGTATATAACCCTTAACAACTTCCCGCATGCTAACCTCTGTGCCACCTTTCTTTTATCGTCTGCGTTCTCGATATTGTCCGGGTGATTTATTGTCTCTAAAATAATATCCTCAGATATTCCTCGCTCCTTCATCCTTTCCAAAGCATGCGGAATGTAGATCAGTTTCTTTGAGGATGGATTTGATGCATCTTTCATGTGACTGCCCTGCTCAGTTACATGGCGCACATCGTATATTTACCCACTGTGTGGTCTGCAATGCTTGAAGCACATTTTCTGCCTCTTGAAGATCCGCACCAACTGTTTGCCAGTCACTCGGTCGGATCCTCCTTTTAGCCGTTTCAGTGCCCCTCTGTTCATCATTCCGTCATGCAGCTTCATGCTCTGCCCCGCTTGAGGATCTCACGCCTGCCTCATCGCCTCCATCATTCTCTTATGACCCAGACATCGAACCGCTCTCAGCATCCTGCAGCTTGTTTCTCCCGTCCTCGATCAGCTCAGGCTCATGAAATGCTACATCGCATCTGCGAGCGCCTTTGCGTCACGCGGGTGAGAGATGTTAGAAGGGAGAGCATCT
>JAKPCO010000020.1 GCA_029553285.1 Methanobacteriota archaeon | reverse complement strand
TACTGCATTGCGGCCTGCACCCCGTGCGTGCGGATAACCTCCAGCGAGGCGCGGCACTCGGGCGGCACGAGGTGGCGCTGCACCCGCCAGGCGGCGAGGCTCTGCCGCCACGGCTCGCGTCGCGCCATCTCCGCGGTCATGTTGCTGATGGTCTCGTAGTCACGCCGCACCAGCGCCTCTATCGCCGCATCGGAGATGCCGGTGCGGGCCAGCCGCCGCACCACGGCCTGGATGATGGACTCATCGGGCTCCCGCAGCGGCAGCCGCCGCGCCTCCTGGAAGTACGGCCCTATCACGGGCACGCGCGCCAACGGCCGCACCACCTTCTCCGGCCCCACGCCCTCCACCATCCGCACCGCCTGCCAGGGATACGCCCGCTGACCGAACCCCGTCGCCGGCCGCGAGAGGTAGTCCACTATCGCCCCCGGCTCCTCCAGCGCCGGTATACGGAACCGCGTCCACAACGCATACTCTCCGTCGATCGCCCGCAGCATGGGCCCAGGCCGCGCGACCTTCGCCCAGGGCAGATTCACCAGAGGCGAGGACCACGGCGTCTCAATCCACTCCGGCCCCATCCAGTTGGGCCGTCCGCCGTTCAGCGCTACCCGCTCGGGGCTGAAGCCGATGAACTCCTGCCGCTTGCGGTAGATCTCCTCGATCCCGATGGCCAGCCCGGGGTAGGAGAGGATGTGCTCCACTACCTGGCCCGCGCGCTGCCGGGCGTAGGTGACGAAGAGGGCAAAGAGCTTCAGCCACTCCTCAATCGGGATGGTAGCGGAGCGCGTGTATTCGACGGTCTCGCGCATGACGGCCGCCCGCGCATCTGCGGGGCTTTCCCCCATGAGCATGCGGCCGATGAACTCGATGCCCCGGCCCCAGGCGTCCATGCTGAACACGGCGTTCAGCAGGGGTTCCCCGAGGTCCCCGAGCTCCTTGACGGACCGGCCCAGGCGCCCGGCAACGGAGGTCAACACGCGGTCCACCAGCACGTGGCGTGCCTCCCCGCTTGGGCGCATGGGTTCGGGCGGTTCGGGCGGTTCGGCCGCCGCTGGTGCCCCCGGCGGGCGCGGCGGGGGCGGCTTCCGTGGGCCGGCGGGGCCGGTTGGTGCCCCCGGCGGGCGCGGCGGGGGCGGCGTCGGTCGGCCGGCGGGGCCGGTGACGGTGGGGGGCGCCGGCGCCGTGGCCGCGCCGCTGGCCACGCGCACGCCCCAGCCCGAGCCGGTCACCCCGAGTTCCGTCATCATCTCGGCCCACGCCCGGGCCTGCTCATCGGTCAGATAGGGCGTGAGGAAGCGCGTCACCTGCTGGCCGGCCCGGGCCAGCCCCTCGCGGAATATGTCCACGAGGCCGCGCTGAGAGACGCCCAGGTTCGCTTGCAGCACCATCTCCGGCCACACGCGCATGAAGATGGCCATCGCCTGCGCCGCGGTGGTGCCGTACCGGTCCGTCAGCACACCGGTGGCGAAGGCATTCCAGAGCTGCTCCAGCATGTTGGCAACGCCGAAGCTTGCGGTCCGGAGCATGTTGATGGCGCCGCGGTACACCAGCGAACGGCCGAAGCGGGCCAGCCGCTCCAGGGCGGCGGCATCCGAGGCCGGGCTGGGGGCGGCCAATAGGCCGTTCACCATCTGAGACACCTCAGGGGGCACCAGCAGGTCCTCCGTGCCGGGCAAGACGACAGTCCCGCCGGGCGTGCTGATGCGCACGGGGCCGCAGCCGGCGGCCGCCGCCTGCTCATGAAGGGCGGGGGAGACGGCCCGGGTCTCGCCCACGGTGGGGAACGCTTCCCGCAGCCAGCGCACCACCGCCTGGCGCTGTATGACGGCGTGCGCCACGCGCACGTAGTCGCGCCACGCGTCGGACGCCGAGATGCCCGGGAGCATGCGCACCACCTGGTCGCTGGACACCGGCGCCCCGCCCGCCCGCTCCCGCCGGATCGCCTCCACCGCCGCCATCAGGCGGGTGAGCTGGTCCTGGTAGGTGGCCTCCTGCTCAATGGACGTCCGCGCCCCGCGGCGGGTGTAGGAGACGATCTCCTCCGGGTCAATCCCGTACATGGCCCACAGCCAGAACTGCTCGTCATCGGCGTCGGCGAGATTGGGGAGCTTGGGCCAATAGGTGCTGGGCTTGCGCGGCACGCCCGCCTCAGCGAGGCCGGGGAAGCCGGGGCCACCCTCGTATACCAGTTCCGCCAGGCGCAGCAGCTCCTCGGCGCGGGTGATGGCCTCGCGCGCGCGTCGCGGCAGGCGTTCGCGGACTAGCGTCTCCCCCTCCAGCACCGCGTCGGCGGGCATCGGCTCGCCCAGGATACGCAGAAGACCGGCGACGCGGTCGCGCAGGGGGAAGGTGTACTCCGTCCCGGAGGGCATCCCGAAGAGGTCCTGGCGCAGGACGTGCGTGCCCTCGGTGCCGCCCCACCAGCCGATGGCGGCGTCCAAGCGCTGGTCTACGTTGTGCAGCGCCTGTTCCACGGCCGCGGCCAGCCGGCCGGCGGAGGCGTCGGCGTTGTCCAAGCCGAGGCGCAGCTTGAGCACCTCGGCCGGCTTGAGGCCATACCACCGGCTCGTGGCGCGGGTGACGTTGCGCATGAAGTCGCGCAGGCGCGAGGGGAGCGCGCGCTCCACCGCGCGGACGTAGCCCTCCTCGGCGAGCTCCGCGTACAGCCGCTCGCGCTCAGCGCGGGCGGCGGGGTCCTTGAGGTCCTCGAGGACTTGCCGCAAGTACTCCATGCGCCCCTCAAGTACGTGTA
>JAKPCO010000002.1 GCA_029553285.1 Methanobacteriota archaeon | reverse complement strand
CCATTCCAGATGGTGGCCGGCCCTTTCAAGACGACCAGTTCCTTTCGCAGGATCAGGGCCAAGAAGCTGCAGAAGACATGGCCCCGGATCGTCTCATCCCGCTGATGAAAGATGGGGCGGGTGTCCAGAATCGACTTCATGTCCCGGAAGACCTGCTCCACCTGCCAGAGTTCCTTGTACTTGAGGGCCACCTGCTCGGTCGTCAAAGGGGTGTTAGTTTTGAGGACCCACTTCCCGTCGTACCGCGCCTCCTCCTCGATCTTCGCCTGATCGACGGAAACGGTGTCCTTTTCCAGCTTCAGGTACTTCCGGTAGCCCTTGTTCCCGACCAGGGATTTCGGGTTGCTCTCGAGCTTCTCCCGGAGGGAATCGATGATCGCCTGCCGGTCCGCGGCATCCTTGAGGGCCTGCTTCTCATTGAGGCAAACGACATAACGGTTCCCGCCCACCAGGACCTCTTTGACCTTCAAGGGAGAAGGGTCTTTGTGGTTTCGACCCCCCGGGTGAACCTCCCGGTAACGGCCCGCCCGGGAAAGGACTTCCACCTGAACCTCTTTGCTCCTTCTCATTCGGGCGCCCAGGATGTAAGAGATCTTCTCCTCTTCCAGGTAAGCCATCGTCTCCTTGCTGATCATGCCCCGGTCGGAGACAACACACACGTCGCCGATGTCGAAGCGGCTCTTGAGCCTCTTGATCACGGGTATGAGGGTTTTCACATCCGCCGTGCTCCCCGGCCACATCTCACAGCAGACCGGCCGGCCGTGATGGTCCAGAATGACCCCCACCACCATCTGCAGGAGGTCGGGACGATGATCCTTGCTGTGGCCAAACTCGCCGATGGTCTCTCCTCCCTCACCCTCGAAGTAGATGGAGGTGGTGTCGAAAAAGACGCAATCCAAACCGCTGAACAAGTCCCGGCGGAACTGGAACAGCTCCTCTTCGATCACATCCTTTGTGCAGCGGGGACTAAACGGCGTACGATCCCTCTGATCCTCCGTCTCCTCTCCCAGGAAAGCCATGGCACGGTACAGATGATGGAGTGATATGGCCTCCACACCGTCTATGCGATGATCCCGGCGCCACTTGTCGCAGGAGCGATCGGAACCGGAAACAAAGAGGCGATGCAGCACCGTCAGGAAGACGGCCCGCTCCACGTCAAACCCAAACTTCCGATCCTTCAGCAGATCGCGGATAATCTTACCGATTCCCATCTCCTGCCAGAGGCGCTCAAAAATTATGGCGGGGCCGATCTTCCTGGCTGTGGCCCGGACATCGGGATTATCCCGGGCGGAGAGGATCATCACTATCTTCTCGGAAAACCGGGAGAGGGAACGGATGATGGTTTCGATGCCGCCCTTTGCTTGAAGCTCGTCTATTCGGCCGATGGTGGCAACGACCCTTTGAGAGATCTTCTTCCCCTCGCGGCGGTTTTCGACGAGTTGCAGGTATTCATTGCGGCCCGACTTCTTGACACGTGCGAACATTGGCGCCTCCTAAAGGACACCATGTAAATACACTTCTTGATCGCCTTATATGTCAAGAGCTAGATGAATATGCTATGGCACTACACTTTTAGATTTTCAAAAACCACAACCAATGTTTACAATGAGTTACAGAAAATTACTCGGCAATCTACAAGGTAAGTGCAAAAATGAGTCTAACCGGCTCATGGAAAAGGTCAAGGCCGGCCTCATCCGGGAACCGGAGATCGAACAGGCATGAACAGATGGGGGGTCATTTTTCGATGACCAAAAGGGGTCAAAATAAATGTCGCTTGACGGAAGGATCCACAAGAAGAG
>JAKPCO010000109.1 GCA_029553285.1 Methanobacteriota archaeon | reverse complement strand
CCGCAGAGATCGCCCTGGAGGTTCTCACAGCTCACTGTGACTACCACAGGCGTATTGCTGCACGGATCCTGAGGAGTAGAGGTTATCACAAGTTTGGCCTGCGGCTGTACAGTCTGAGCGTTCCCGAAGTTCAGGTCCGATTCACTCCTGTCCGCCTCCCCGTCAAACTCGATCGTGTAGATTTCCTGCGTCGTAGTCCTCGTCCATCCGTCTCTCGTCTCCTCTGTTATCTTGTAAGTCCCAGCGGGCAGGTTTGTGAAGGAGTAGCTCCCATCTGCTCCTGTCGTAGTCGAGATCGTTGTTGTGCCATCCGAGAGGTAAATCGTCCAGCCCTCGATTCCGGGCTCTCCATCGTCCCAGCTACCATCAGCGTTTAAGTCGTTGAATTTGTATCCGCTGACGTCGAGCTTGCCCAGGCCGCCTGTATGGAGTGCATTGGTGAACGTGACTGTGATCGTCTCGCCTGCATCGAGATCGATCGTTGCGGTGGATCCTGATGTGGAGGATCCGCCATCAGTATCGCCCTCGATGGTTATGCTGCTCAGGTCCCATCCTGCCGGAAGATTCTCGGTCACCGTGTACGTGCCTGGTTCAAGCTGCCCGCTATCATGAGGGGTTGCACCGTCGGTCAGCGCAAATGTCACGCCTCCCCTCCAGGAGCCTGTGAACTCGAAGCTCTCAGTCGAGCCGGAGGGATCGGTCACCTTGTCGACCATGATCTTGGTAACACATTCGACCGCGGTTATTGTCGCACTCGACTCTGCGGTACAACCGTTGTTATCGGTCACCACGACCTTGTAGCTACCTGCTTCTGTGGCTGTATAGCTCGAACCAGTTGCTCCATTTATCAGCGAATCTCCCTTGTACCACTGGTACGAGTACGGCGATTCGCCTCCGGTAACCGTTGCTGTGAGCTCGATGCTGTTTACGTTACAGTTCAATTCGCCCGATGTTGGACTGACCGTTACACTCGGGCTATCGACACTGGTCACTACAACTTCATTCGACGTCCCGGTACAACCGTTGTTATCGGTCACCACGACCTTGTAGCTACCTGCTTCTGTGGCTGTATAGCTCGAACCAGTTGCTCCATTTATCAGCGAATCTCCCTTGTACCACTGGTACGAGTACGGCGATTCGCCTCCAGTAACCGCTGCTGTGAGCTCGACCTCGTTTACATTACAGTTCAGCTCGCCCGATGTCGGTTCAACACCCACACTCGGCGAACCGACACTGGTCACTGTAACTTCATTCGACGTCCCGGTACAGCCGTTTGCATCGGTCACCTCGACCTTGTAGATACCTGCTTCTGTCGCTGTGTAGCTCGAAACGGTCGCTCCATTTATCGGACTGTCGCCCTTGTACCACTGGTACGAGTACGGCCCTTTACCACCCGTAACGGTTGCTGTGAGATCGACGCTCTCGACACTGCAGTTCAGCTCGCCCGATGTCGGACTAACTGAAACTGTGAGAGGTGTGCAGACAACATTGACCACACAGTCATCTACGGCACTAATAGTGAATCCTATGGGCGTTTTGCCTGTCGCTGTTGCAATATTCTTCAACAACGGATAATCTGATGGCGTGACCGTATGTGTCGATGTACCTTCTGCTGTTTCGCCTGGCTCAAGTGTCGTCTTATCAAGCGTTATAGTGCCATACTTGTCGTCCGTGAGACTCACATCTGTTAATTTGACATCTCCTGTGTTCTGGACCTGATAACAGTAGGTCACCGTAGCGCCTATACCAGCAGTAACTGGATCCGTGCCAGGACATGTACCATCAAGAGATGCTGTCTTCACAACACCTATAGCTGGTCTTTTTAGAAGAACCCTGCCAACAAGATACGCTTCGTTTTTCTTTTTCTCCTGAGTTATAAAATCAGATACAGGTGTTCCACCCGGACATTGATTTACAAATCCCGCTATCTGAACGATATACTCCTCACCATTGATGAAAAATGACTGGGATGAGAGTGTATTTGACCAGGACACTTTGTCAGGGCATGGTGTTTCGCATGGTTTATACGCACATCTTTCACATGTGCCGCTGTTGGGCGTCTCATCAATTGTCAGATCGTAATAAAAATCAGCCGTGATGGACGGATTGGAAAAATGAAGTGTTATCTTTAATTTAGCTCCCGATGCCGCAGTTCCAGAATAAACAGGGTAATTGAAGTGCGTGAGCTTACCTAAACAAAAGTCCTTGCCAGTTTCTATATTCTGACTTGATGTGACTCCATCA
>JAKPCO010000105.1 GCA_029553285.1 Methanobacteriota archaeon | reverse complement strand
GGAGCCAGTTCTTTAAAGTTCTCCCAGGCGAGCCGGTCGAACTCTTCCATCATCTTGCGGTTGGTGTCCTCGTTGGTCCATTTGCGTTCAAATTCGGCAGGGTCATACGTCTCATCATCGACCTCCGCACCTTCAGCAAGGATTTGGGTGATGCCGGTCGCGAATTTATAGGGGCACAAATAGCCTTCCTGAAACGCCTGCAGGATCGGGAAGGCAAAATCCGGCTGGCCGTCGCGGCACTGATAGAACTGGAACGTGTTCCGCTCGATATAGGCCGAGGGTGTTGCGGTCAGCCCTATGTGAAGCGCATCAAAATGGGTGAGTGCGGTCTGCCAGGAGCCATAGATGGAACGGTGGCATTCGTCGGCGATGACCACGTCGAAGTAGCCACTGGTGAATTCTGTGTAACGACTGATCATCGTCTGGAGAAGACAGACCGTAATCTGTTGTTCCTGCCGGACCATGCCCGGGCGCAACCAGTAACTACTGTGCTGGTTCAGAATGTCTTGAATGGCTTCGAGCGCCTGTTTGGCGAGCTGCTCCCTGTCTACCAGGAACAAAATGCGCTCGGCGCGTCCGGACTGGATGAGCCGTTTGATATAGATGGCGACGAGATCCGTCTTGCCTGTGCCGGTGGGGAGTTCAATCAGAAAACGGCGTTTGCCGAGTTCCACGGCGTGATCCAGAGCCTGCATCGCCGCTCGCTGGTAGGGCCGCACCTGCCGGGTCTCGCCTTGGCGAAGGTAATACTCGGGGATTTCTATCGTCGCGAGCGGCTTCCGAGTTGCGCGCATTTCGACCAAGCGTTCAAGATCGCGGCGGGAAAAGAGCGAGTTGACAATCCGGGCGTCGTCGTTGCCGTAGTCCCAGAAATAGATGAGCTCGCCATTTGTAAGAAAGATGAATGGCGAGCCGATTTTTTTGGCATATGGCAGCGCCTGTTGTTTGGCCGTGTATGGCTCTATGGCCGTGCGCTTTGCCTCTATGATGGCAAGCGGGCGACCGTTCCGAGACAACATGAGATAGTCGGCACGTCCACCCTCAGGCAAAGCATGTTCGGTGAGCACCTGCGACTTGTCGGCGGGGTCCCACCCCGCTTGGCGGAGCAGATCGTCGATGACAATCCTCGCATCTGCTTCAGTCGAATAATCCTTCACAGGCGCTCCTCCTGAAATCCCAGCCGATCACTGCCACTCGGGAAAGTAATCCGCAAGATTCGTGTTTTTAAAATAGACCTCGCAGACCAGGCGCCCACGGTCGACCTTGTGGGCCGTCCGGAGTTCGACCTGCTGGCCCTGGATGAGCCGTGCGAGCTTGTCCTTGGCTGCCTGGCCTCCATAGGCGTGGAGCTCCGGGGCATCGTAGCGCGCCGGGCGGACTCGGGTACCCGTCTGACCGTTCCATTTCCATTGAGGGTTGACCTCGAAAGTATCTCCGTCGATGATTGATGTGACCGTAAATGTTGGCATGGCCGCTCCTTTCTGGTTTCGGACCCTTGATCGGTCTGTCTGTGTCCGATATAAGGCAAAGCCCATGCCACTTCCCGGAGTGAGCGGCAACCCATTGTTATCACAAGTGTTAGTATTCTTGTCGTTATCCCTGGCATCATCTTATCCTTCAACCTAGGTTGAAACATCTTAAACCCTGGTTTAAGTCTTTGGTCTCGATTGCAAAAACTTGTGCACCGCCTGCGGAGTGATCCCAAGCATTCGAGCCGCTTGGCTTTGGTTGCCGTTGGCTGCTTCAAGCGCCCGGAGAATCATTTGCTTCCGAGCGCTCCCGAGAAACTCATCCAATGAGAATCCCTCGTAGGGCTCGGGAAGTGCATCCAATGGG
>JAKPCO010000087.1 GCA_029553285.1 Methanobacteriota archaeon | reverse complement strand
CAATAAGAGATGTCCGCTGTACACCCTCTGTGAAAGACGTACTGCCAGGTACATGCATCCCTCTGCCAGTTACACTTTCACTGATTGCGACTCGTGATAAGGACGCTCTGGACAAATCGGCCCGTAAAGCCTTTCACTCTCTAAGCTATCGATTTTCACAGAGCAAAAAAGAGCAGCGTTCGGGCATGTGTTACTGCCAGCTCCGGCACGCGAGGATTGACACTTTGGTTTTCGAGTAATACCGCTCGCCAGGACCAGGGGGCAGTGCGATTTTGGAAAAAAAGAGGAGTGGATCAATCCTGATACGTACCGATGTCTACCCCACATTCATTTTTGAGCCAATTCAGCAAATCCGTATTCCAGCCGTACGTCTCCGCCGCAAATTCCGCAGTTTCGCGGTTCCAGATGACAACCGTATAAGGGGGTATAGGGCCCAAATGCCGCCGGAGCTTATGTGCGTTTGTCGGTTACGCATTGCGTTTTTGAGGGTCAAAAATACCCCATTTTACTACCGTATACGGCGTTTTACCACCGTGTCGGTGTTACGAATCGCCTGAACAATTTAAATTCACATTTGTGTTACTTCGTGTTACGCGATGAGTGCCGCGCTTCTTTCGCAGGGTCATGCTCGCCCTGATGTCGATGACATATTCCTAACTTTCGGATGTTTAGGGGCGCAGATGCTTCAATGCCTCCCCAACACCTTCACGGTCCGTACCGCAAACTCTTAATTTTTTGGACCTCATGACATCCGTCTCAAGTAGGGGGGAGGCGATCTGGTATCGCTCACGGTCTACGACGGAGCCTCTGGCATCGGAGGGAACAAGATCTACCTTGAGGAGGGCGGAAGGGGAGTATTCCTCGACTTCGGCAAGAACTTCAGCAAATACAGCACCTTCTACGAGGAGTTCCTCAGGAGCCGGGACACCCGCGGGATCCACGACCCCTTGTACCTTGACCTCCTTCCGAGGCTCAACATCTACCGGTCAGACCTCATACCTGCAGATCTGTCCATAAACCACTATCCGGCTCTTGACGTAGCCGCAGTGCTTCTCAGCCACGCCCATCTCGACCACGGCGGAAACATCGGGATGCTCAGGGAGGATATACCGGTGGTGGCATCGCCAGAGAGCATAGTCATCATGAAGGGCATGCGGGATGCTGGCATCGCATCTCTCGAGTCGGAGACAGCCTACTTCTCGCCACGCCAGCCATCAGACGACCAGGGGCTATACCTGAGCTCGGATCGCAGCAAGATCTACCAGGGCAGGACCTTCTGCTCCACCGAGAAGCCCTGCGAAGCCCTGATCACATTTCTCTCACGCAGGCCAGGCCAGGATGGCAGAACTGCCAGGAAGCTGCTGCCAGGGAGGTGCTGCTGCTATGATGAGGCTGAATTTCCATTCGGGATATCGGCCCACCCTGTCGACCACTCGATCCCCGGAGCTGTGGCCTACATGCTCCGCGGCGAGTCCACTGTAGCCTACACAGGCGACTTCAGGGTCCACGGCAGGAGGGCTGAGGCGTCAAGGAAGTTCATCAGGCAGGCCAAAGAAGCATCGGTGCTGATAATCGAGGGCACCAGGGCAGGTCCATCGGAGGGCGAGAGGAGCTCCGAGGAGTCGGTCAGGGAGGCATGCCTCAAAGCAGTCGAGGACTCGGAGGGGGTTGTTATCGCCGACTTCTCGCCACGGAACTTCGAGCGGCTGGAGACATTCAAGGATATAGCCACCAGGACAGGAAGGGAGCTGGTGGCAATGGCCAAGGACATCTACATGCTGCACAGCCTGCAGGATGTCGGTGGGTCATGCAGCACCGATGGGCTGAGGATCTATAAAGAGATCACAAGTAGGTCGAATAGGAAGTGGGAGACGGAGGTGGTCCAGGCTGAGTACGGGGATCGCTATATCGATCATGCCACCATTCGCCGCAACCCCGAGGGCTACATCCTCTGCTTCTCATTCTTCGATATGAAGCACCTGCTGGACATCAAGCCGCAGGGAGGGACATACATATACTCTGCCTGCGAGGCGTTCAACGAGGAGATGGAGATCGACTTTCGCAGGCTGTGGCAGTGGCTTCAGCGCTTCGGGATCAAACCCTGCGGGTTCTCGTTAGATGAAAGGGGGGATGTGAGCTTCGATCGGCGGTATCATGCCTCCGGGCACGCGTCTGGTGATGATATCGCCCAGGCGATTGATGAGATCGATCCTGACCTGATAGTGCCGGTCCATACCGAGAATGCGGCGTGGTTTGAGGAGACGTTTGAGAAAGTGCTAAGGGTGGAGGAGGGGAAGAGATACGAACTCTGATGTGAGCTGGACATTCGCTCTTATGCATCCGGCAACTTGGAGGTCATGTGCAAGGTTGCTGAACGCAATCCTTCCCCCGGAAGGAACACATAGCATGACTGCTGCCTCTTCGGGCGAGTTATCAGATGGATAAGAGCGATGACAAATATGATCTCCATTCGCTTGATTCTGCGCTGTTATTGCACGGTTGCATGCTCGTGAAAAGTGTGTAACATCTATAGCTATCGAAATTTCAGGCTTCACAGAAAATCCTGCCACATAGTATATTCAACTTTACATAAATAATCATGCCATGGACGTCACGCCTGGATATGCTGGATACAAGGTGATATGAATCCTCATAGATCTTGGAAGGGTACCGGTATGGGATTTGTCAGGAGTTTCAGAGCGGTCTCGTGGTCATTCCTGCTCGAAGCTGTGAGTCCTAAACCCCAGGGATCTGCTGTTCTCGTTCACGATTCGCACTGTGCTCTCGGGGAAGCCCTCAGCG
>JAKPCO010000034.1 GCA_029553285.1 Methanobacteriota archaeon | reverse complement strand
GTACCTTATTTCTGCTGAAGAGAGGCAAGCTGGATAACGTAGAAATCAGAGTGCTTGATATCATCCAGCATCACCCTCTCTAAATTTCAGTGAACCAATTTTATGCTCAGTTCTGGTTTTTATCTTATTCGGACAGGTCCTATTTAACAGAAATAAACTATTTATAGTATAAAGTCCACCTTACATCCTGAAGGGTATAATATTGAGGGAGTAGCATGAAGGAGTCCTATGTGATGAAGTTCGACTCTAGGGATATGCAGGTGGTCGAGATCCTCCGGAGCTTGGGGGTTCCCAGAAAGGTCTCGAACATGCTTGCTTACCTGGCAAACGTGGAGGAGGCCACGTCTCGAGACATCGAGAGGGGATCTGATCTGAGGCAGCCAGAGGTGAGCATAGCCCTGCGAACCCTGAGGAAGCACAACTGGATAGAGGAGAGCGTGCGGAGGAACGACGGCACCGGCAGGCCGGTGAAGGTTTACAGGCTCAGAGCATCGATAGATGAGATACTGAAGTATTACGAGGAGGAGAAGCTCAAGGAGGCGAACAGAGCTATGGAGCGGATACAGAAGCTCAGAGCTCTGCTCAGCCAGAGCGGGTCCTCATGATCAATGGTCTGCGATCCCGGCACCCGGGAAAATTCACCGGCTGAGTGCAATGGAACCTCTGAGCTGCGCTGGTGGTTGCACGCCGCCGGAAATGCTCTCATCCAGCGGAGCTTTTTTATGGGGGTGAGCCATCACTCCCATTGATGTATTTGGGCCGTGGCTTCGGTTCGCTGAATCTTTTATCAGGAATCGCCAGGGAGCGATGCCTCATGAATTTGTGTTCATCCACAGATCTCAGACAGCATGTATTGCAGGGCGCACGGAAGATCATCGCCCCTGGATCAGCAGGAACAGAACAATGCGACAGGAGAGGCGT
Source organism: Methanobacteriota archaeon (assembly GCA_029553285.1). Lineage (GTDB taxonomy): Archaea > Halobacteriota > Methanosarcinia > Methanotrichales > Methanotrichaceae > Methanothrix_B. The sequence continues at coordinate 27,653 of JAKPCO010000034.1, read as the reverse complement.
GCCAGAAGATGAAAGCGTCGTGCAGGTTCACGCAAAATCATAATGGCTGTTGGGCTCTTTCGTGGTAAGGAGTTTGAAATAGAGGTGCTTCGGGTGGTCTTCGATCTGGATGATCCCTACGTGGTGGCGTACAGGCAGATCCATGCCATATCAAGCCCATCAGGGGATGTGGTGGAGATACTTGAGAGGTCCAGCTGCTACGGCGGCTCTGCATGGGCCAGGTATCACTACAGCAAAGGCCCGCTGGTTGTCTCCTCAAGAAACCTCGGAGAGTGGTTCAGGTATCTCGTCAGAACGGGAGAGGTTGATCTGGATCTCATTTCCTCAAGAAGGTCTGCTGGCATCTCGTCTGTATTTGTGAAAGGCGATGAGGTCGAGATTACCTACACAGGCCTCGGGGGAGGTGGTGTCGGTGCGACGTTCACCAGGGCGAGGGCTGGGGATGTGTTGAGATCGAGAACAACAGAAGCCGGTGGGGGGAGGGTGGCGACGGGAACCATTGTCGTCCCGAGAAGGGAGCGGCTGGTGATCGGGGTTGACAACACGGACTCGAAGACCACAGGAGCGACATGGTCGCTTGTTCACAACATATCCGAGAAGGTTGACCGGTACGAGGCGAGGTACATCTCTCACTCGCTCGTGCAGCTCTTCCCGGTCCCCACGAAGACCCAGAACTGCGTCTCGACCGCGGTGGAGTTCGCGTGCATCCCTGGACGGGAGGGGGAGATGATAGAGGATTTCAGGAGGCTTCTTGAGAGATACACGGTCTCCGATGAGACCGGAATGGTGGTGTGCAGGAGCTTTGACCCATCCATGCTGCTTGAATATGCGAGAAGATGCAGGCTGGAGAGGGTGAGCTATGAGGATGCTCTTAAGGCTGCGAGAAGCGCGGGGCTGGAGATCGTGATGGACGGGCAGGGTCTCATCGGCGCGGTCGCTGCGGTGCCGTACTTTGCAGACTCCGATAGATCTGTTGTGCCGGAGTGGCTATGCGAGGAGCATTGAAGCAGATACATCAGGCCCTGATGGATGTGGGCGTGGGTTACATCACGTATGTGCCCGGCTATCCGGTAACAGATCTTGCTCAATCTCTTGGGGCTGAGATCGCAGTGAACGAGAAGGTCGCATTCGAGTGCGCCCTGGGAGCGTCCGCCACCGGCGTCAGATCTCTGGTCATCGTGAAGCAGCTCGGGATGAACATACTCGCAGACCCGCTGGCCATCTCTGCAACCCATACTACTGGCGCTGGTATCGTGGTCCTGGTCGGAGATGATCTCGGCCCGAGAGGCTCGCAGATCGAGATGGACAGCAGATTCTATGGCCCGCTGACAGAGCTGCCGGTCCTCGATCCCTCAGCTCCAGATCTGTACAGAGCTGTCACTGAGGCATTCCGGGCATCGGAGGAGCTCTCCATACCGGTGATATTGAGGGTCACATCGGATGTGCTCGAGGATGCCAGCACCGGGCCGGTCACAGGAGCTGGTATGCCACCATCTCTCCAGCAGACGCCCAGACGCTTTGATCGCTCCATCTGGGATCTGACGGCGAAGGGGCGCCACCAGAGGCATCTCGCGAATGTTGTCCCGGCCCTGAGCGAGGCCTCTGAGTCCTCGGCCCGCCTGGATCTCCGCGGGAATGCAGGCGTGATAGCGTCCGGCTCTGTGGTTCCACTGGCTGAGACTGTATGCGAGGAGACCGGATCCTCGCTGCTCGTCCCGCTCTACTCTCATCCACTCCCGATGAGGACCATCGAGCGGTTTCTGGGCATGCACCGGTTCGTCCTTGTGGCAGAGGGGCCGGGGCCATTCATCGAGTCGCATCTGAAGGGTGTGCGCGGCCGGCTGACGGGCCATCTCCCGTGCGGATGCATCAGAGCAGACGATCTCAGAACTGCGATCAGCCTGATCCATATCTCGGATCTGAGAGGGAGGGTGGAGGTGGAGACCGCCGCTGGCCGCCCAGCAAGAAGGTCAATCTGCGAGGGGTGTCCGTTTCTTCCCCTGTACACCGCCCTCTCAAGGATCGATGCTCCGATCGCAGGTGATGCGGGTTGCACGATACTCTCCCTGAGGATGGGTGCTGTGGACATGGTCTATGGCCTCGGCTCATCGATCGGGGTCGCATCTGGCTTCAGGGATAAAGGGATCGCGATCGTGGGGGACTACGCGCTGGCGCACACCGGCATCCAGGGATTGATCAATGCGATCTGGCACAGGAAGAATGTGGTTGTGGGCGTGATCTGGAACCGTGTCGCCGCGATGACCGGGTTCCAGGAGGTCTTCGATCTGGAGCCTGTCTTAAGGGCGCTTGTGCCTGATATGCGGATTGTGGAGATGCCTGCGCCTGAGCAGGAGATCGAACGCATTCTCATAGATGGGCTCAGGTCCCCGGGAGTCTCACTTGTGATATTCAAAGGCACCTGCACCAGGCCGACCATCAGGTCTGATGAGGGGAGTTCTACGGATGAGCACGGCATCTCCTGACACATGCATCGGGAAAAAGATGAGAGATGAGGCGATTTATCTCACCTGAATAATTCAGTCCTGGAACTTAATGTTCTTCTGTATCTGGAAGCTTCCATTGAGCCTCTGATCCGCCTTCATCTTCTTGCTGAACTTGGAGTACTCGGTTCTGGTGTTCCACATGCCCTCGAACGCCTGCTCTGTGGAGAACGCCACAGTGTTGTTTCTGTAATTCACAGATCGTATCATACCGCGCTCGCTCTTATCGAGCTGGCTCATGTTGAAACGCTCTGTTATGCTCGCGCCCATCCCTCCGTGGAAGACAGGCGAGTCGAACCGCTTGAACCCCTTCAGAACGCCTCCATCAAATGATATATCCTTGACCTCGCTGAAGTTGACCGTCGGGTTCGACTTCTCCATGCACCTGACAGAATCCATGTTCAGATTCCCGCTGCCCTTAAGGTCCTCCTCGTACGAGAGGGCATTCTCCATGAACGTATCTCTTATCGAGACCTCCCCCTTTCCGCTCACTGTTGTGGACTCGATGTAGAGCATCCCATCACCCCGGGTTTTCGTCTCAGGCAGCGGGCTCGGTCTGCTCTTCGGGGTGTGCGAGACCCACTGCAGCATGTACGGCCCGTCCTCTGCGCTGCTCTGGCCGCATGTGGCCCTGACAGATATCCCCAGGATCGTCCCCGCGCTCTGCCCGGGGATCAAGCAGCTCCAATAGCCGTCACTCTTGCTGCCGCTCTCAAGGAGCATCTTGATCTGTGCGGTCCTCTTCATGTTGATCATATCGGCTCTGGCTATGCTCTGGTCCGCAACCCCGTACTCCAGGATGACAGAATCCACATCTGAGTCCCCCCTGATATGGGCCACAACCCTGACAGGAGCACCTGCAACCGGCTCCGGAGGTATCGCGGTGACATCCAGAATGCGGACCGGGGCTCTCCTGTCCCTTACGCTCTCTATCCCCAGCGTGGTGTTCAGCGATGGATCCTGAATGCCCGTGGAAATGCTGTCCGGCTCAGATGGCACATTCCCGCCAGTGGCGCTCTGGCCCGGCACATCGATCTGCTTTCTCATGATCAGCTCCTGGATGTATCTGATCACATCCCTGAGGATGGAGAGGGCTGACGTATCTCTGGATGCGGAGATGCTCTCACGGTATCCATCCGGGCTGAGCATATCGGTTGTCTTGTCCTTCACAGCTCTGCTCACGTTCTCAGATGCGACCGCGTTTATGGAGGATGATGCTCCAGTGGCATTGGCGGTGATGGATCCGGTGATGTTTTCCCCGGCTGTGCTGGTGAGCGATGCGATCGATCCCCTCTCAGCCGATGCATTCTCATTCGCGCCGATCTCTTTTACCGGAGATGCATCAGCAGGTCTCTCCGCACCTGATGCAGCGGGAGAGGGGCTCTGCGGCTTCCCTGAAGGTCTCGGCTCGAGCCCCCTGAGAAGCCTTATTCTCAGAGGCTCCCTGTCCAGAAGATGAGATCTCGATGGTGTCAGCCCCTCGGCTGTAACAGTATCGGAGATATCCATCGTGAGAGGTATCGTCATGCTCACCGTTTTTCTCTGCTTCGGGGCAAGGAAGTCGATGCTTCCCATGGGGCCTATGACCATGCTCGTCACGAATATCTCCTGGAGCGGCACGCTGCCAACATTCTCCACGGTGCAGGAGATTGTCACCTTCTCCCCAAAGCGTGCCGCCGGGGGCGAGACGCTGAGCCTGAGATCCAGAGCAGCATCGACCACAACCGCCTCACAGCTTGCATCTGCGCTCCATATCCTGCCGCGGGCGTCCCTGCCGGCTGCCGTGAAAACCAATGTGTGATTCTCGTTAACAGAGACTGAGGGAGTGGCGGTCCTGAACTCGCCAGGCGCCAGGTCTCCGATAGATGCAACCGTCCCGAGCTCCGATTCCGAGATCCGGACATCGTACAGGAGATCGGTGCCGGAGTTGGAGACGAGACAGCTCACGTTGAACGCGTCTCCTGCAGGGGACATAACACGAGCTGGCATCACAGACAGCGTTATGTTCGGCCGTATGACCCTCATGGACAGGACCGCTGTGTCAGAGACGACCTGATCGCCGGCTCCGTAACCTGTTGCTGTGATCGTCACATCTTTAGATGCATCTGATGAGATGGAGGCGGCTATTCTTGTATCGGTTCCCGGAGGGATCTCCCCGATCCTGCCGCTCCTGATTCCGGCAAGCGTCACGTTCCTGAGAGCCACCTCTCCGGTGTTCTCTATTATGCACATGACCTCAGACTCCTCCCCGGGATAGAGAACAAGCTCGGATGGCTCCAGCGAGAGGTTCATACCGGCTCTGTAGACATGCACAGCTGTCTGCGAGAAGGCGTAAATCTCCCGGCCGGTCGAGTCCCTGGCAGATGCCATTACAATGTCATCTATCGATGAAGAGATCTGTCTCCTCCTGCTGACATGGCTGACCTCTCCCGGCTTCAGCTCGTTTATATCCCCGATATGGCCGAAGCTGTCCTCAACAGAGATGTCTCTGAGCAGATCCGAGCCGGAGTTCTCAAGCCTGACTGTGATGTTCGTCACCCCTCCCGATATTATCTCCGGCGGATCAGCGCTGGCACTCACATTCAGCTGAGGCGAGATGACCCATACAGTCACGGATGTCTCATTCGAGACGAGAGCGCCGTTCCTCTCGCTCCCGGATACATTCACCCTGATCTCTGTCGTGGAGTTGATGGTGAAACTGCCCTCCAGGCTCATGGATCTTCCGGGCAGGATGAACTGGGTTGTCATCCTCCTCCCGTGGCAGCGCAGATCCACGTTGTAGATAACATCATTGCAGGAGTTTCTGACCGTGCAGCGGTAGCTTATGTTATCCCCAGCTCTAGCCCTGGTCGTGCCCGTCTCAAGGATCAGATCCAGGCCTCTGGAGGGCCTGTACTCCATTGTCCTGAGGGTGGACTCTGACTGGTCTGCTCCCACCTGCGCTGAGCGTGATCCGGGATATCTGACATCACCAACAAGAGCCTCTCCTGCATCATTCAAAGCCAGAACCCTGAGGCCTTTATCAGCCACGGAGCCGATCACAAGTGTGTGGCTCTCCCCGGGGCCGAGAGCAGGTATTATGCCGAGGATGCTGTTCCTGCTGTCGACTATCTTAACGCGCCTCAGCTCATTCTTCCCGAGGTTCGCGATCCTGACCCTGTACTCTGCGCCTCCGCCGATCCTGCTTGTCTCCACAGTCGCCCTGAGAGCGGGATAGGGAGCCTGGCGCACCTCCTTATCCAGAACACCGACGCTGATCTCCCGAGATGCGATCTCCCTTCCATCTGAGCTTGCTGTGATCCTGAATCGTGATGGCGACAAGAGAGGCGGCGTCCTCGCTCTTATGCTGAAGACATCCCCCGGAGGCAGGGTGTCACGAAACCCGATCTCCCTGGCACCGTCTGTCACAGATATGTTTGAGAGTGCGCGATCCCCGGTGTTTCTGAGGACGCAGGTGTAATCCAGTGCATCGCCCGCGACCACATCCGCACAATCTGCTCTGACCGTCATCTCAAGTTCCGGGCCGGAGGAGGTAGGGAGGGGCAGCCAGAAGGGCCAGGCGCATGCTGAGGGTATCGTACATGGCAGGAGGGATACGAAAAGGAGACCGAGGCTAAGCCAAGCTGAAAACTGGATACAGCTTCGCATAGTCGGGCTACAAACAAGGCCCAGTCCCTTCATCTGCTACCCCAAGAAATATTTAAATGGTTTCTATGTATAAACATTTCGGAGATTGAAAACATCCAGCGCAATCAGTATATCTCCATTATTTTATGATGGTGCCTCTCCGAAAGCGTTTTTGTGATATATTTAAAAACTTTAAAATTTAAAATGTTATTAAAATATGCTAATTCGCGAAGATTTTGAGAAGGCCACATAAAATAAAAACACGTTCAAGATTATTATTTTTAAATAAAATGGTGTGCGATGCTTGGGTTCGGGTGTACTCGATTCGCGGGGTGGTTCTCAGGGATCATTGACAGCGGAATCTCACAGGCTCATGTGGTTGAATCGTCGGACGCTCTTATCCATATGATAACTTGCCCAGAGAAGCACCGGTCCTGCCATGCATTCTTGGTGAATGAATAAGTGAGTTCAGCAACCACATTGCACGAACTGCAAGTTGCCAAAACATAAGAGCGTCGTCGGATAGGTGAGCTCTGGCAAACCAGACCAATGTCAACCAACTCTACATCCTTCTCCGAGATTATATCCGCCGAATCACCGCATGAGCCATCTCATAAATCCTGAGGTGTCACATGCTGCCGATCCCAATCGTCGAGCAGGATCCTCGGGGCATCCTGTGCGGCGAACGGAAAGGTTTATCTCTTTTTATAGGCCACCAGTTACCTCCAGTTCTGAATGGAGTTCTGAAGATGGGTTCCGAGATACCCGGTTCTGTAGAGGTGACCGAGCTCCTGCTTACGGCAGAGATATACAACAGATTTGAGAGCCTCACAGAGGACGATCTGCCATCAAAGATAAGAAAGCACTACTTCGACCCGGAGCACATGGGAGTGAGACGCCCCATCTACGTCACCATCTCTGATGTCGAGAAGATCTGCAGCATTGAGGACGTGAGGAGCATCGCGAAGCGCCTCCCGTTCATCGATATAGAGGAGTTCGGATCCCAGCTGAGGCTAACAGTATTCGATCTCGGTGCCAGATGGTTTGCCAGGGAGGGCATCGAGCGGGTGAGGTCGAACCCTGTCCTCGCTTACTACTACGAGAACTACGATCATCTCGATGTAAGCTATGCAGAGGCGAGACGCTCAAACAAGTCAAGATATGCGGACCGCGAATGGATCGAGGCCAAGATCAAGGAGCTTCAGGTGTCGGTACAGGCCTCAGAGGATATGCTGAAGCTCGTCCAGATAAGATCGCCTGAGGACATCAGAGAGAGAATCGAGGATCTGGTGCTGACCGATGAGCAGAGGGCCGAGATATCAAAGATAGAGAAGGCTATAGAACACAGGGATTACCTTCGCAGGGTCGGCTTGAGAGAGATAGGAAAGAGCCTCTTCGTCGGCTCTCCCGGCACAGGGAAGACGACGACCGCGAGGGCGATCGCAGAGTGGCTTGGGATACCGCTCATAGAGGTCAGACTCTCGATGATCACCAGCCAGTACCTGGGCGAGACCTCGAAGAACATCGACAAGGTCTTCGATCTGGCAAAACGGCTCAGCCCCTGCGTCCTCTTTGTGGACGAGTTCGACTTCGTCGCGAAGACAAGAACCTCAGATGAGCACGGCGCGATAAAGAGGGCGGTGAACACACTTCTTAAAGCGATCGATGAGATAAGCCTGGTGGAGGATGGGGTCCTCTTCATAGCTGCAACAAATCATCCACAGCTTCTCGATTACGCTGCGTGGCGGAGGTTCGATAAGGTCCTGGACTTCCCGCTGCCCGACGAGCTGATGCGCCGGAGGATCCTGGAGAAGATACTGTCGAGGATGGAAGCTGAGGTGGATATCGACGAGATCGCGAGCCTGACCGATGGTTACTCAGGCTCGGATCTGCGCCTGGTTGTCCGTGAGGCTGTGCTGAACGCCCTTCTTGAGGACCGCAAAACCCTCAGACATATCGATCTTCTGCGCGCAATAGAGGACTTCGAGCACAGGATCAGGGAGCACAGAGGTAGAGTGGCTTTATGAGAGTCGTGATGCTGGGAACAGGCGATGCTATAGGCACCCCGAAGATAGGATGCAGGTGTCCAACATGCGTCGATGCTCTCAACGGCGGAAGGAGCCGGAGGCTGCGCTTCTCGATACTTCTGGAGAGCGACGAGGGCAGAGTGCTCATCGATACGAGCCCGGATCTGAGGTGGCAGCTCATCAAGATGGGAATAAGCAAGGTTGATGCGGTCATCTGGACGCATGCGCATTACGATCACTACGCCGGCTTCGGCGACTTTCACAGGGTGCAGAACCATGTGCCTGTATACGCGACCCGCAGCACCATGGACTACATAATCAGCTATCTCTACTTCCTGCGGCCGCAGAGGCACGATGTGAAACCCATGGAGCCCTTCGAGATCGCCGGCATGGAATTCACGCTCTTCGAGGTGAACCATCCGCCGGTCGAGACCATGGGCGTGCTGGTTTCCGCTGGTGGTAAAAGGGTCGTCATAACAAGCGATACAAGCGACTCGCTGTCAGAGGAGAGCCTGGATATCATGAGAGACGCAGATCTCTTCATCGCGGATGCCATAATGCCCCCTGGATACAAACTGAACAAGCACATGAACGCTGAGGAGGCGATCTCCCTGGCGAAGAGGCTGAATGTGAGGCAGACCGTGCTGACGCACCTGAGCCACCTGTATCCGCCGCATGATGAGGCTGTGAAGAGGTGGCCGCTTGCACACGACATGATGTCCATCGTCCTGTGAGAGGTTGCAGATCGCGCTGGCAGCCGGGCGGTCAGATCCGGTCGGGAGCTGATGGAAACGTTACTATCGCCTTAACGGCTCGCCAATGCACTGTCTCAGCGTTGTTTGCGACGCTCTCAGCAGTTTGCCTGAAAAGTTGGAGAGTAAACATGATAAGCATGCTTCTTGCGGATTCTGAGCTCGAGCTTGTGCCGAGAGAGATCGTGGGGTATCCCGCGGTCCGGCTCAACGCCAGGAAGAGAAACAAATCGCCTGCAAAGAGTCTTCTGGACGCCAGTCTCCACCACTCCGCGATGCGGTCCCTCCCCATGGGAGATCGCCGCGGTAGGCCGGATATAGTCCACGTCTTCCTCCTTGTGGCGCTGGAATCGGTGCTGAACAGGATGGGCCAGCTCAGGGTCTGCATCCACACAAGGAACAACGAGATGATAACCATAGATCCCACGACCAGGATACCCAAGAACTATCCCAGGTTTGTGGGCCTGATGGAGAGCCTCTTCGAGGCTGGGAGTGTGCCGGAGAGGGAGCCGCTCATTGTGATGCAGAAGGATCGGGATGTAGGCGCATGCATACGCGAGATGCCACACGAAAAGGTCATACTCCTATCCCCTGGAGGGAGAAGGGTCAGGCTCAGCGAGTACGTGAGGGGATGTGATGGCGCACTCTTCATACTCGGCGGCTTTCCGAAGGGGGAGTTCATAAGCGATGTCATCTCTGAAGCTGACGAGACGATATCGATCTACGGAGAGAGCCTCCCGGTCTGGACCGTGGCATCTGAGATACTCGTCAACTATGAAAACCACGTTCTGGAGACATCTGAGAAGAGAGGGATTTAATAAATCGCGGCCTCCGAATCTGCTGCAAAAATGCATGCGTTGTTGGGACATGCGGCCTTCAGGCAGTTTGAATGGAGGCAGAGCCCCTGCTAATCCTGCTCAGAGGCCTCCTTCAGAACATCATGCACCCTCTTCAGATCCTCGAGCAGCTTGACGCCCTTCTCGGTAGTTTTGTATGTCAAAGTTGAGCCCTGAGAAACCTCAAGAAGGCCACGGGCGATCAGAAGATCCAGGTACGGGTTGACCGTCTTGAAGTTCAGGTTCACCTGGTAGACTATAGCGGTCTTCGTGGCACCGCCAACGCATTTCTGAAGTATCTCAGATATTATGCTCAGCTTGTCTCTCTTCAGCACCATCTTCCCATGTCCAGGATATGCGATCAATTTAACAATATCATAAATGTATCAGTCATCTCTCGCAGACGTTATATAAAGATTTTATCGCTGATCAGGGAGGCCTGTCCGAATAAGAGTTCCGGAGCCAGATATTCGAGGCTTGAGGATGCTGATTGTTATAAGCATTTCTTCCTTATTCGGACACCTCTCTGACCAGTGCCCTGGTCAGCCCTGAAAGTCTCGAGTTTGGGTCGTGTGCCTGGATCACTGAGCCCATGTCATCGGATAAGGCCGTCTGGCGCAAGAATAGATCAATAATTTTTACAATGGCGTTATCTTGAAATTAAACGTTGTGATGATTGTTATTGATCTCATCAAGTGACATACATATGGCAGTATCAAATTGTTAAATATTAATCGTAATATATTGTGTAGTGCGCTCTTATGCGTTTGGCAACTTGCAGGCTGTGTGTTTTGGCTGCTGTAATCATTCGTTTGTCTGCCATGCCTTCGACTTAGTCGAGACTTTTCGAAGCAGTCGAAGATAAGTCGAAATGAATGCATGGCAGGACCACTGCCTCTTTGGGCAAGCCATCAGATGGATAAGAGCGGCATAATTTAACCGACGACAAATAGATCGCTGAATGGAGATTGGTGAATTGGCGTGCACTGGCACAACAGATCAGAAATCTACGATGCCACATGCTGCTGGGTTCAATGACACCCCCAAGAGCGTTTGGTGTACAAAGTCGGGTTGCGTACCTGATTCATTGAACGCCTCTCAGGAATCGCCGATCAACAGCACTAGACCTCATAAACCTGCGGTGCCACATTCTCAATGATCTGAGTACACGACCCTTAGATGGACAAGCGAAGGTCAGAGGTTCCGGGGTTTGACGGCTCTTTCTGTTATGCGCAACCCTTTTATTCTTTGCTCCTGAGTCAACCTCGCCATCAATAAGTGTACAACCCGAAGATACACATCTGTGGGCCATCACCTCATTATGGTGGTGAAGACCTCTTCATTGCGGGTTCTTTCGATGAATGAGAAGAAAAAATCCACGAAAAGGGCGAGGAGCCGGATGTCAGCGATCCCCCAGTATGTAAAAGCGGGAAGCTCCTCCATTCGGGGTTCACGGTCGATGTTCTTTGCGGAGGGCGGGCAGAGTGATAGACAGATTTCCAGAGGTACCGGCGAGGATTGAGGGGTTGAGGGAGCTGGCATGCAACCTCTGGTGGTCATGGCACCATCAGGCCAGGGACCTATTCAACATGCTGAACCCTGCTGCATGGCAGCTCAGCGTTCACAACCCTGTGAAGCTTCTACACGAGATCGATAGATCTGTGCTGGAGCGAGCTGCTGAGAATGAGCATTTCCTGAGACATTACGACGCGGTCATCTCCAGGTTCAGGTCCGAGATGAGGGCAAAGGGTGGATGGTTTCCGTCCCACATCAGAAACCCAAGGAACGTGCCGATCGCATACTTCTCAGCTGAGTATGGCCTCCACCACTCGATGCCGTTCTACGCCGGCGGCCTGGGGTTCCTGGCGGGTGATTATCTCAAAGAATGCAGTGATCTCAGGCTTCCTGTTATCGGTGTGGGTTTCATGTACCCCGGGGGGTACCTAAGGCAGAGATTATCTCCTGATGGCTGGCAGCTGAGCGAGAGCGAGATCCTGGACAAGAGCCACGCGCCGATATCTCAGGTGCTCGATGAAAATGGCAAACCACTGCTCGTGAGGGTCCCAGTGATAGAGCCGCCGATATATGTGGGAGTGTGGAAGCTCAGGATCGGCAGGATCCAGCTGTATCTCCTGGACACAGATGTGGAGGCGAACGACCCATGGAACCGGGGGATATCATCGCGCCTCTACATCGGAGATGCTGAGCAGAGGCTGAGGCAGGAGATAGTGCTGGGAATAGGCGGCATGAGCGTGCTTGAGAGCATGGGCATAGATAATCTGGTCCTGCACCTCAACGAAGGCCACCCGGCATTCGCGGTCCTGGAGAGGCTCAGGCATCTCACAGGAAAGGGGATGAGCTGCAGGGACGCCATCGATTATATCAGGAGAACGACCGCGTTCACAACGCACACCCCTGTTCCGGCGGGCCATGACATCTTCCCGTTCCATCTCATGGAGAAGTACTTCAACTCGTATCTGCCCTCAATCGGACTAACTCGCGATCAGTTCTTCAGGCTGGGCATAGATCCGGCAAACCCGCAGGCCGGGTTCAACATGACCGCATTCGCGATGCGGATGTCCCTGTACAGGAACTGCGTCAGCAGGAGGCATCTGGAGGTCACCGAGTCGATGTGGCGGCATCTGATCTCCGAGCTCAAATCGAATGGCACAGTCATCGATTACGTCACCAATGGCGTGCACATACTCACCTGGCTCGATCGCGGCATGGAGGATCTCTTCAACAGGTATCTTGGACTGGGATGGCTGGAGGAGCATGACGACCCCTCCATATGGGAGCTTGTGGACGATATACCCGACAGAGAGCTCTGGATGGCGCACCGAATGGCAAAAATGAGATTGATAACAACGATCAGGGAGCGCGCAAGGCTCAGGTGGTCCATGGACGGCGCGGACCCCAGGATAATAGTCGCATCTGGTGTGCTTTTTGATCCATCCGTCTTCACAATAGGCTTCGCGCGGAGGTTTGCCACGTACAAGAGGGCCACGCTGATACTCCAGGACCTGGACCGCCTCAGGAGCATATTGAACAACGAGGACATGCCGGTCCAGATAATATTCGCAGGCAAGGCGCATCCTGCGGATGACACAGCCAAGCAGATCATCCAGAGAGTATACAGCATAGCGAAGGATCCGAGCTTCGGGGGGAGGATAGCATTCGTCGAGGACTATGATGAGCAGCTCGCTCAATACATGGTCCATGGTGTCGACCTGTGGCTGAACACGCCGCAGCCGCCGCTCGAGGCATCCGGCACCAGCGGCATGAAGGCGATGATCAACGGCGTTCCACAGCTCAGCATTCTTGACGGATGGTGGATAGAGGGATACAACGGCAGAAACGGCTGGGCGTTCGAGGGCGCTGAGGGCGCTGATCGGGATGTCAGGGATGCGCACAGCCTGTACGATCTTCTGGAGAACGACATCGTGCCCCTGTTCTACAGGGTGGAGAACAATGATGGGGTGCCGCATGGCTGGGTCAGGGTCATGAAGGAGGCGATAAAGAGCACCGCGCCCAGGTTCTCCTCGAGGAGGATGGTGAAGGAGTACACGACCAAGTTCTACGTGAACGCCCTGGATGCAGCCAACAGCTTCAACGCGAGCGAGACCCGATGACGAGGGGTGTCTGTCCGGAAATGCGCAGAGGTGCTCCCGGGCAGCCAATTGGTTGCCATATACAGGCTGCTGAATGCACTCATTCGCCCCGCCATGCCTTCGACTTCGTCGAAACCCTTCGACACATTCGAAGGTAAGTCGAAACGCTCGCATGGCATGATCGGTGCCTCTTCGAGCTCAGATGGACATGAGCGCCTGTGATTTACCCCGCACGCTGCTGTCAGGGAAGCTCGATCGTCCCGACTATCCTCAGCTTCCCTCCCTCCGGGTATGTCATGAGCGCCCTGTCCCCTGGAAGATGCACCAGAGGCTTGTCAAGAGAGAGATTGAGATCGGGGCTCCGCGGATCGCCGGAGGATGATTCGATTCTCGCAGGTACGTACTGCATCCAGTGCCCCAGGTGAAGAACCATCCCCTCCCTCAGCGGCGACTGCCAGTACCTCACAAGCTCTGCTCCTGCTCTGAGGCGGGTGGAGGTTTTCACAGCATCGTTTGTGGTCAGAACCGTTCCCCGATCGAGCTCCGAGACCTCTATGCCCTTAAGCGCAAGACCTGCGCGCTCCCCCGCGCTCGCGCTCTCGAAATCCTCGTCGTGCTTCTGTATGGATCTCACCTGGGCATTCTTACCCTCAGGCAGAACCCGAAGGATATCGTGCTTTCTGATGGTTCCCTCTGCAACATTCCCCAGGACGACTGTCCCGACGCCCCGAACGTTGAAGAAGTGATCCACAGGGAGCGTACCAGATGCGCTTTCCTCATGCACCACAGCATCAGCATATTCAAGAAGACGCTCGCGTATCTCTATGGGATTGTCATCAATCACAGAATATCTCTCGACAGCAGTGGAGCGGACGAGAGGCGCGATCTGCTCCTCTGATATGTAGTTTTTGAGAACAATATATCCATCGCGAATGCCCATGCAGTCCAGGGCGAGAACAGTTTCCCCGAAGAGCTGGTCAATCTTCTCCACGATTAGGATGGCCCTGCGAGCCATGGACAGGGCATAGAAGAGCGGCGCAAGTCGCTCAGGATACCTGGTGGGCTCGACGAATGTCACAGTCGTCTCGCCCCTCTTGAGGTTGTAAAATGTGATGTCGCTGGCTGTGCCCCTCTTGCCCAGATCCTTCGAGAACTCTGCTTTACCGAGCACCGCCACATTGAGATTTGGCATGGGCTGAATGAGATTCAGACCGGAGTTATAGGCCTTGCGGTTGCCTTCGACTGGCAGTACCAGCAGCATGCACCGGACAGTTTATGTGAATATTTATATTATTCATAACGCTGTTAGGGTCGTGTCCTCGTATCATTGAGATCAACAGCACGTGGCACCTCAGGAGTTATGAGGTCGCTCTTGTCCATTTGATGACTTGTCTGAAGGGGCAGGGGTCATGCTGTGTGTTCGTTTCGACTTACCTTTGACTGCGTCGAAGGCGTTTCGACTTCGTCGAAACCTTTCGATGTAGTCGAAAGTGTGGCAATGAATGCTTTCAGCGACCACGTTGCATGCTCTGCAAGTTGCTACGCACATGAGAGCGTATGAGGTATAGTGCCGTTGATCGGAGATTCCTGAGAGACGCTCAATGAGTACACGACATATTTTGAAGCCATCCCAAAACGGAACCCAGCAATGCGTTAAGTGCCCCTGCAGCCCGGAAGCTCCAGAACACATCAGGGTATTGTCGCCGGTGCGAAACGCAGAATCAAAACTGTTCGCAGGCTAAAAGTCCAGAAGCGATCGCTGCTTTTGCGCCTTCTGATCGAAATGAAGGAGGCTTTTCTGCGCGCTGCACTGGAGCAGGCTCTCTCTGCCCACATCAAATGGCGTGAAGAGCCTGAGAACAGGCGGGAGAAGCTGCTTCTCAATGTAATATTCTGTGTCCACCGGAAGATTGTTTTCCACAGCATACTCCGGATCCTCAGCCCTGTCAACAAAGAGTGTCTTTTTGCTGCCCCTGACTATTATGAACGCAACCCTGTCGCCAACCCCGGGCACCCTCCCGCCGCGCCTTCTCATCTTCTCGACCAGCTGGATGTGAGGCTGCTTGTTCCTGTAGGATGATGTGTCCTTTGTGAAGCGTCTTGTGAGCACAAGATCGTCAAGGAGTTCCCTGTCCCGCCTGATATCCATATCTCTCAGCCTCTGGATCACGTCCCTCACGTGCTGAACCGCATCATCCACCCTACCCTCCTTCAGAATCAGCTCGAGGCATCTCCTGAGTGTCTTGGAGGTGAGGTCACACCAGTCACGCCTGACGGTCTCCATGCCCCTGACCTTTATCCTGTCCCTCCATCCGCTCCCCGGAGCTCTCTCAAACAGCCAGAGGGCATACCTCTTCTTCGCCAGGAAGATCGCGCGCCTGGCGAACGCCTCGAATACGAGCTCCATCGGCTCCGGGAGCTTTGATGTTATCGTCTCCGCGATCTTTCGTCCTATGAGCTCTGCCTCCTCGGGGGAGATGCTCTGGTCCTGATCTCCGGGCGACACCCGGACAAAGACGCTGTCAGTATCCCCGTAGACAACAGAGAGATCGTAGCGCCTGCCTCCAGCGTTCGCCGGCGCGGGAAGTATCGCCCTCCCATCAACAATGTAAACGGAGCCGATCTCCTCGATCATCTCCTTTGTCCTTATTATGTTGTGCCTCCCGAAGCTGGTAACAGCGTTCGCGAGAGTCAGGCTGTAAAGCCTCGCCCTGGCGTATCCAGAGTACCCGTAGAAGCTGTTCAGCAGGATCTTGAGCGCGTACTGCTTTGCATCGAGAAATGCACGCTCCTCTTCACCTGCACTCTTCATGAGCCTCTTCGTCTCCGTCCTTTTCTCCAGCAGCTCCCGCAGTATCTCCGGCACAATCCCCCTGCAGATAGATGGAGCTGCGAAATCCCCACCTGATGGCGATTTGACAACCTCCGGAGGCCTTTCATTGGTGACAACTGTTGAGTAGCAGAGGTTGTGGGCCATCATTATCGTGGGATAGAGCGATTTGTAGTCCAGGATGATGACGTTCTCCACAAGCCCCTTCACCGGAGGGAGAACCGCCCCGCCCTTCAGCTCATCTGCATCCATGAACCGTCCTTCCGACTCCTCCGAGTCCGGCTTTGGCGGGAGAACCCTTCCATGCGATCGGAACCTTCTGAGCAGGAGGCTCTCAACCATGCCGCTCTGGCCGCCGTTGACTATGTCCTGGAGCAGCGAGCCGCTCGCCCTCGCCAGCGCTATGTATTTATCCATCAGCCTCAGGCGGAGAAGAAGCTGCATGACAAGCACCGCATCCCGCCTCGAGTAGCTTATGAGATCCGAGAGCCCATCTCCTTCAAGCCAGATCGATTCCATCCTGGCAGGATTCACATCTCGCTTCTCCTCCCCGATCAGCTCCATGGCAGCGTTTCTGAGAGTGTACTGCTTCAGGCTGAATGAGGATCTGATAATCGGAAGCAGGTCCACAACGACCCGGCCTGTCACAGCGACATTTTTGCTACCGCCTATGCTTTTGATGAGCCAGGTGCTCCCATCGCGACCAACATCCATCTCGATGCCCAGCCTGGATGCCCGCTCCCTGAGATATGGAATGTCGAACTCGTTCGAGTTGTAGCCCGCCAGGATATCCGGATCGTATTCGTCGATCACGGAGACGAACCTGGAGATGAGGGCTCTCTCATCAGCACAGCCCTCAACATCCGGCCTCTCGCAACTGAGCTCCTTTCCCACTAGAACGAGGTCGCTCAGCCCTCTATAAGGGGGATTGAATGCCATGCTTATCAGTATCACCGGTGAGGTCTCAGGCCTGGGCATCTCCCCATTCTGCGGGAGACATTCGATATCGAAGGCCATGAACCTCAGTGGCGCCGTGCTCTCCAGATCCTCATGTGCCATCTTGTCCACAGGCACCTCAACAATAAACCGGCGCCTGTCACGCATCTCGCTCCTCTCCACATCCGGGACTCTAACCCAGGCCATACCGCCGAGGCCTGTATCTATGAGGAATCTGTTCTTGAACAGAATGTCGGTCTCGTAGACTGCCTTCACCGATGAGATTTCCTTCACCCTGTCCCTTATCTCTCTGACAGACTTCGGATCCTTTGTGGTTATTCTCAGCATCTTTGAGGGCTTCGACTGGTAACCTATGGGCTCGTATCGCTCGACGATCTCCACATCGAGGCCCAGTGATCTGACCGCTTCCTCGGCAGTGGTGAGGTCATGAGCGCTTGCATAAAAATACGGCCGGAATCCTGAGACACGGCAGATAACGCTATCCCCACCATCGCTGACGCCAAACAGCTGCACGACAGGATATCCATTCCTGTCATAAACGTAGTTTGCATCCAGAATCTGGAAGCGCATCATGCAGAAGATAAACTGGATCGGTTATAAAGTATTCGAAGTGCGTGAACCCGGCTTCTAACATGCTAAATACAGAACATGTCTCAAAACATCCAGTTGCCATCGATGAATATGATCAAGCACCTAGACCCCCAATGCATGGCAGGGCACCATGTCACAGCCAGTGGCCGGCTGGTTTCGAGACGACTTCACATTTAGATAGATTGCCCTCTTGGCAGATTTCTGGATGATTGGGCCGAGTATAGCGGCTTCACTTGATCGTAACTCAAGTACGCTCGCGATATTGAGCAGATACCCGGCTTCTGAAAAATCCGGTACAGCATCCATACCTCATCGGTTAAGGCCATTTGACGCAAGAATCAATGAATAATTTTTACAATAGTATTATCTTGGATTAAGCTTTATAGCTAATGATGTCGATCTCATCAAGTAGCACATATATAGTAGTAGAAAATTGTTAAATATTCATCGTATTTGCGTAGGAACCCTTAACCGATGACACATGGTACAGCATCGGACAAACAGCACGTGACCTCGCAGGACATGTGAAGTGTTGTGCGATTGCATGAAGATCCCTGAGATGCTACTCGGCGAATCGAGCCCACAACCAGGGAAACCTGAGATGTGCAGGGGCAAATATTGCAGCAACTTATTTAAAATGTTTATGATCTTCGACCCGCGAGGAGGTACTGGTGTTACCGGACAGGTCCCGTGAGACGGAGGTGTCTGAATAAGGAAGATGCGCTCATAATAATCGGCATCTCAAACCTCGATATCTGGATGAGAACTCTTATTCGGACAGGTCCCGTGAGACGACCGAAATATTTATATTCGACAATTGCCTTAATTTGTTTGGGCAAAAGCCGGACGCGTTCCCACCTCCGACACCCGCCTTTTGCCTCCTATCTTCCCAATTAATTATGTCGCGATGCTCTCGATCGCATTCATTCGCAGTATTGCCTCAGCTTCTTTTCAAGCCGCTCCACCTGCTCAACAGCTGTGCCTGTGTACCTGTGTGGATCGAGCAGCTCTCTGAGCTCATCCTCGCCGATGTACTTCGCGACAGTTCCATCCTCCAGGAGAACGTCCAGGAGACCACGCCCCTCCTCGAACGCCTTCATTGATGCATTCCTCAATATCTCATGAGATGTCTGCCTGCCAGCGCCCCTCTTAGCCAGCTCAACCATAACAGCCTCAGCCATGTTCAGACCCCTGAGCAGATTGAGGTTTCTCTCAACGTTCTCTATTCGTATCCTGAGCCCTTTCAGAATCCTGATGGTGAGGTTGAGTATGTGATCTGTGAGCACGAAAGCCTCCGGGAATATGACGCGCTCGCAGCTCGAGTTTGTGAGATCCCTCTCATCCCAGAGGGGTATGTTCGCAAACGCTGGCTCAACCTGTGCTCTTATAACTCTGGCAAGACCGCAGACCTGCTCAGATCTTATCGGATTCCTCTTGTGGGGCATCGTGCTGGAACCGACCTGCCGCCTCCCGAAGCTCTCCTCCACCTCCGCGATCTCTGTTCTCTGCAACGTTCTTATCTCCACGCAGATCTTGTCGAGGGTCGAGGCGATGAGCGCCAGGAGACATATGACCTCTGCATGCCGATCCCTCTGCACGACCTGGTTGGAGACATCGACCTCGTTGAGCCCGAGGATCTCCATGACCCTGCGCTGTATTGTCATGCCGTGAGGGCCGAACGCTGCCTGCGTCCCGACAGCACCGCTGATCTTCCCGACCGCAGCCCTGGGCCGTATCTCCCTGAGCCTGTCAATATGGCGGGCGACCTCCGAGGCCCATATCGCAAACCTCAGCCCATATGTTGTTGGGACTGCCATCTGTCCGTGTGTTCTGCCGGAGCATACGAGATTTCTGTTCTCCATAGCCAAGTCCAGGAGGACCCTGAGCAGCTCTCTCAGCTTTGACTCTATGATCTCCAGGGATGCTTTGAGCTGCAGGCCTGTAGCTGTATCGAGAATATCATTCGATGTTGCGCCGAGGTGTATCCACTCCCCATAATCGCAGACCTCCGCCATCGCCAGGACCACTGCCATCATATCATGCCCTATCTCGGCCTCGATCTCCTTTGCCCGCTGGGGCGACGCGATCTCAGCCGCCCTCGATATCGCATCTGCAGCACCCTTCGGGATGAGACCGACCTCTTCCTCTGCCCTGGCAAGGGCTGCCTCCACCCTGAAGAGCATCCTGATTCTGTAATCCTCCTCCCAGATCGCCTTCATCTCAGGTGTTCCATACCTGTAATCTATCGGATGTATCGGCATGATTCTGCAGGTGAATTTGCCATGTTAAAGGAGTTTACGGGATATACTGCATCTGAAGCAGAGGCTGGGAAGAGCACGATGAGACTCCAGGAGAGCGAACGGAAATCGATATTTGTCGAAAATCATCGACCGGATCAAAAGAGTTGCCATTTTTCCAGCCCATTCACGATGAGCCAACTTTTATATTTCATCAGCTCACAATATATTCGTCAGTTGCGCTCACTGCTGTGCAGCATGTGGCGCGTCAGGCCACTGCAGGCCAAGGAGGACACACCTATGATGAAAAACCTTGCCGCATGGGATGTACGTGAGGAGGATTTTCCGTCACAAGGAAGCATGTACGAGAAGCTCAAGTTCGTCCTGAGGTATGCGGTTCTCGCCCCCTCGGGTCCGAATACACAGCCCTGGAAGTTCTCGATCACGGATGAGAGCATATCTGTGCTGTTCGACAGATCCAGAACGCTTCCTGCGGTCGATCCGACGCACCGGACCGCGTACATGAGTTTGGGCTGTGCAGTGGCTAACATCCTCATAGCTGCAGAGCACTTCAATCTCGGTTACAGTATTGAATGCTTCCCTGATGGTATGGATGCGGATCGCATCGCGCTCATCAGTTTTTCAGAGGGCAAGGCTGAGAGGAGATTCCCTGACCTGTTCAGACAGATAACAGAGCGGCACACAAATCGCAGCAGGTTTGAGGATCGGGATATCGAGCCCGAGAAGCTCCAGAGGATGAAAGAGATCGTGGAGAATGATGGATTCAGGCTGAACATAATAACAGATCGGGATGGCAAGAACAGGATGGCAGAGATACTCGCGCGCGCTCACAAGATACAGCTAGGAAACAAGGAGTTCAGGAGGGAGCTTGCATCCTGGATAAGACCAAACACCTCGGATGCGTACGATGGGCTGCCTGGATATGCATTTGGCTATTCCGATTTCGAGTCGTACCTTGGAAAGTTCATCTTCGGGGCATTCGACACATCCTGGTCGAGGGCCAGAAAGGAGGCTGCTCTCATGAGAGAATCTCCGGCGGTGGGAGTTCTATCATCAGACTCAGAAGATAAACTGACATGGGTCAGGCTGGGCATCACCTTCGAGAAGCTGTTCCTTCTGGCCACAGAGATGGACGTGCGCTTCGATCTCTTCAGCCAGCCGATAGCGATAGACGAGCTCAGAGGAGAGATGGCAGAGTTTCTTGGCGTCAGATATCCACAGCTCCTCATACGCATGGGATACGCTCCGCCGACCAGGCACACTCCGAGACGCCCGGTGGAGATGGTGCTCGTGGAATGAGTGTGGTTATGAGGTCTGTGATTCTGAAAAAGCCTCCGCTCTTATGTATTCAGCAACTTGAAAGACATGCAAGCTTGTTGCTGAATGCACTCATTCGCTCGCCACGAGCGCATAGCAGGACTGGTGCCTCTTCGGGCAAGTTATCTGATGGATAAGAGCGAAAGCCTCACACCTCGCTTTACTGCAAAGGCAGCAGAATTTACGCACTCATGCTGGGTGCGGCCACCCGGTGCAATGTGTGGAGTGAGAAATAATGGAGCGGGAGAGGATATCCTATCACGGATCTGTTCGGCGGATGTACGAGCAGATAAGGAAAGACGGCATGAGCAACCTCTGGGACCGCTATGAATCCCAGGGCATGGGGGGAGATCCCGACAGAAGATGACCGTACTGCATGGCAGGCACGCGATGCGATCTCTGCTCCAACGGACCCTGCAGGGCAGATGCATCGCGGGACAGGCGCGGCGTCTGCGGGATATCAGCGGATGGCATGGCGATGCGCATGATGCTTCTGAGAAACGTGATGGGCGCATCGACATACCATTACCATGCGGAGCAGACAATAAGGACGCTCAGAGCAACAGCTCTTGGCAGAACTCCGTTCAGGATCGCTGAGCAGGAAAAGCTGAGACGTCTCGCCTCAATGCTCGATATCGACACATCCGGATCTCCAGAGGATATCGCTCTCAGGCTCTGTGATGCAGTTGAGGCAGACTTCAACCGGAGCTACTATCAGGAGAGCCAGATCGTGGAGGCGCTCGCACCTGCTGAGCGGAAGGATCTGTGGCGAGCTTTAGGCATATTTCCCGGAGGCATCCACGGGGAGATACTTCTGGCCACAGGCTCATGCCTCACAAACGTTGATGGAAGCTATGAGAGCCTGGCGATGAAGGCGATGCGCCTCTCGATAGCCATGGCGTATCAGAGCCAGATGATGCTGGAACACTGCCAGGACGTGCTCTTCGGTGTTCCTAGGCCTCACAGGATGATGGTCGATCTCGGAGTACTGGATCCGGATTATGTGAATGTCATAGTCAACGGACACGAGCCGTTTATGGGCTTCGCGATGATAATGCTCGCCAGGCGGCCTGAATGGCAGGAGAGGGCGAGAAGCGCGGGCGCAAGGGGTCTGAGAATAATAGCGAGCATCGAGACCGGCCAGGAGATAATACAGCGCTGGTCCATGGATGATGTGCTCGGTGGTTTTACCGGAAACTGGATCTCTCAGGAGCCGATGATGGCCACAGGCTCCATAGACCTCATGGCATGTGATATGAACTGCTCGCTTCCTCTTGATCCGGAGTATGCGAGAAGATACGGTTTCAGGCTGGTTCCCGTCAGCGAGCTTGTTGCATTTGAAGGCATCGGTGAAAGGCTGAATTATGTGCCTGAGCAGGTGGAGCATCAGGCCGCAAAGCTTCTGGAGATGGCGATATCAAACTATCCCTCCCGCAGATCTGGACAGAAGCACGTGAGGGATCTGCCTGTTGGGGAGGCAACTGTTGGTTTCTCCACAGAGAGCATTCTGGAATTGCTCGGGGGCAGCCTCGATCCGCTTCTGAATGCGCTGAAATCAGGGCAGATCAGGGGCATTGTGGGCCTGGTCTCATGCACCACTCTCAGAGATTCAGGTCAGGATGTGCACAGCGTCGCACTTGCAAAGGAGCTCATAAAAAGAGATCTTCTGATCCTCTCAATGGGCTGCGGAAATGCGGCCATGCAGCTCGCTGGACTCTGTCGAAAAGAGGCCGCATCTCTGGCAGGTAGTGGTCTCTGTGGAGTCTGCAGCTCTCTTGGTATCCCCCCAGTGCTGAGCTATGGAACATGCACCGATGTCGGCAGGCTCTCAGAGCTTCTCAGGAGCGTCTCGGAGACGCTTGGCGTGCCTGTCAAGGATCTGCCGGTAGCTGCTGCAGCGCCTGAATACATGGAGCAGAAGGCCACAATCGATGCGATCTTCGCGCTTGCGTTTGGCCTCTACACATACGTGAACCCTGTGCCGACAATCACCGGAGCTCCCAGGCTGATGGATCTGCTCCTCAGAGGCTGCAGGGACATCACAGGCGGCGTGATATCGGTGGAGAAAGATCCTGTGAAGGCGGCAGAGCTGATCCTCAGACACATCGAGGAGAAACGATCGGCGCTCGGGATCTGATTCTGCGGTAAGCCGCATGATCCGGCCCTCTTGCGGGGGATCGACAGTTCATGAAACCACATCTGAGCGTTGGATGCTCGATATCAGCAGAGCTCTCACAGCGTGATAATAGGGACCTGTCCGGATAAGAGCGGTGGCCAGAAATCTGGATCTTCCCCTCTTTTGCACATCATAAACACCTAATCCTTATTCGGACACGTCCGATAAGAGCATGGAAAGCCTGATTAGCCGGCCAGCGCATTCGCACAGGGGATGATCATGACCAGCGATGTTTACTTTGCGGACATCAGATCCAGGAGCGATGGTGAGAACAAGCTCGAGAAGATCAGAAGGCTATTCAGTGCTGCAGGCTTTGATAAAATTCTCGACAAAGGTGATCTCACCGCCATAAAGCTACACTTCGGAGAGGTGGGGAACGACACGTACATCAGCCCGGTCTTCGTGCGTGAGGTCGTGAAGCTCGTGAAGGAGAGGGGCGCGCGGCCGTTCCTGACGGACACGAACACACTCTACAGTGGCGGCCGCGGCAACTCGGTGGATCACACAAGAACGGCGATAGGGCATGGATTCGCATACGCAGTCGTCGACGCGCCTGTGATAATCGCAGACGGACTGCGCGGCGAGAACCACGTCAGTGTTGATGTGAACCTAAATCACTTCAGATCCGTGAAGATCGCTGGGGATATCGCCAGCGCTGACAGCATGATCGTGCTCTCCCACTTCAAGGCGCATATGGTGGCGGGCTTCGGCGGGGCGATAAAGAACCTCGGCATGGGGTGCGCGCCCCCGATCGGAAAGGCGGAGCAGCACACTGCAAAGCCCATAGTGTATAAAGAGAAATGCAGGGGGTGCGGCAGGTGCGTGAAGGCATGCCCCAGGTCCGCGATTTCTGTGGTCGATGGAAAGGCTTCCATCGATCTCGGTGTCTGTGTCGGCTGCGGCGAATGCGTCAGGGCATGCCTGGAGAGGGCGATGGACTTCGACTGGGCTGTTGCGATACCCCCATTCGTGGAGAGAATGGTCGAGTATGCATATGGAGCTGTTCTTGGTAAACCCGGACGCGTCGGTTTCTTCAACTTTCTGATAGATATAACGCCGGACTGCGACTGCGTTCCCTGGTCCGATGCCCCGGTGGTCCCAGACATAGGAATTCTCGCGTCAAGGGATCCGGTTGCAATCGACATGGCCAGTTATGATCTGGTCAATGCGCAGATGGGACTCGAGAACAGCTACCTGAAGTGCAACAGGATGCCCGGAGAGGACAAGTTCAGGGGGTGCTGGGAGTCGACGAACGCCCTGCATCAGATCGCATATGGGGAGAAGATCGGACTTGGGACAGGCAAATACAATCTCATCAGGATCTGACCTCAGGGTGCTCTGCGCGTTCAACGTCAACATCGACTGTGTTCACACGATCACAGGGAAGGAGATCGAGAGTCTCTTTCGTGATATAAGTCTCTCACATGGCATCAGAGAGATCCCATCAGAGATAGCGTCCCTGGAGACTCTCTCGATCTCGATCCTGTATCACATGCGCCGTGGAACAGGTGGCGAGCTGATCATCAACAGCGAGAAGGTCGCTGATGAGATTGCATCGCTCTTTCCATGGGAGACCAGGATGGGAGGGAACGCAGGAAACATCGCTAACGTTCTCGCCGCGCTCGGAGCAGAGCCGGTCGTCAACGTTCCATCCCTTACTCCACGCCAGGCATCTCTCTTCCATCCCGCGGTCAGGGTTCCGGTCATGGGAGGAGGCGTTTCACTCACAGATCCTGTGCATGCGTCAAAGGAGGGCCAGGAGCTCAGGCACTTTGTGATCCAGTACATGGGTGGTGAGAGTGTCGATCTCCCTTCGGGAAGAATCACAGCCCCGAGGGAGAACAGGATAATCGCGACGTTCGACCCGATGAATCGAGTTATGCACATCAATCCCGCATTCCGCGCGTTTCTGGAAAGGCCGGATCCAGCTGTGAGGGGCGTGGTGCTCTCGGGATTCCATCTCGTCCCCTACGAGATGCACAGGGAGATCTTCGAGGAGAGGCTGGGCTTGATGAGAGGGTGGCTCGACACGCGATACAGCCACGCCGAGATGGGCAGTTTCGAGCGGCCGGAGATCATGAGATACCTTCTGGGGATCCTGGAGGTCGATAGCATCGGCATGAACGAGGATGAGCTATCGATGCTGGTGGATTCAGGGGAGAAGTGGGAGGAGATCGCAGGGGCTGCCGAGCAGATACATGATGAGTTTGGTATTCCAAGGGTGTGTGTCCACACCCGGGAGTTCACGGTGAGCATCTCCCCCGATCCAATAAAAGAGATCGCTGCGCTGGAGATGGGCGCGGAGATCGCGGGCAGGCTCGCCGCGACAGGTTGCATTGAACGAGAGGTGGAGCTGGGCGTGAACGATGCGGGAAGAAAAGCTGTTGAGGAGGTTGTCCGCCTGGGGGGAACGAAGGCCGGGCTCGGTGCTTTCAAAGAAAAAGGTGGATCGAGCGTCTGCGTCCATCCATCCTTTGTGGCGCCGGATCCTGTGACGACCGTCGGCTTGGGGGATGCGCTGACCGCGGCCACAGTGTACGTGCTCATGAAGTATCTTCCTGTGTTCAGGTCTTGCTCTTAGGCAGATCGCAGTGGTGTTCATCGATGAATGACTGAGCTGCTGTTGCAGGTACGATATATCGATGCCTGCATCGAGTGACTGTGCGGGGATGAATGCCTGGGGAGATGTGGCGTGCCACTCTATCGATCACGGATCCTGCCTGGTCTCGTCTCCTGCAGAGCCACCTTCTCTGCAGCTTCGTCCAGCAGTCTCTGGATCTGCCTTGCGGAGATGTGCCCCTGAGCTCTGCTCTCAAACACATATCCCTCAGCGCCTCCCTGGATGTGAGTCTGGAGAGCCTCCATCACCGGCCTGGTGACGATCGCAGTCCTATGTTTTCCACCATTGCCGTTCACGACGTACAGAAACCCTCTCACACGGTCGATGTGCTTGATCCTCAGTGATGCCACCTCGAGACGCGAAGTCTGCATCAGGCAATATAGTTGCCTCGCGCTGCGAGGGTGCAGCTCTGAGTAACCTGTCCATTATTCGATCGTGAGAAGTCCTCGGGGTGCATTCTCTCAGAGACTATGGAGAGATAAACTGACATTGATATCAACATCGTTGTGGGTGCGGTGCAACAACACCTACGTTCTCATAAAATATGATAGTAAAGCCACGCCAAACTCAAAACGCACCCTGGATAGTGTCCGGCTAAGAGCTGTGTCCAGAAGTCTGGACCTTCCCGCATTCTGCATGTCAGAAACATCTGATCCTTATTTCGGACACGCCCCTGGATAGAACCATCCCCGTCATCATCCTTATGCACAAATTACAAATATTTACATTATTTACAGGATTAACATGATCGCGACAAAACGCATAGCAGTCACTGAGGAGGTGTGGGCTGAGCTGTCAAAGCTCAGGGAACCAGGAGAGACATTCAGCCAGCTGCTTTCAAGAATGGTGGAAAGAGAGAAAGAAGGAAGACTGATAGAGCATCTGAAGAAGATCGCTGACGAGGGCGAGTTTGTGGAGATGCCTCTTTGAGATTCAAGCTGCTGATCGAGAAGAGGGCTCTGAAATACCTCTCAACGCTTCCAGAGAAGAGCCGGCGTATAATTAAAGAGAGGTGCAGCACTCTTGCGGAAAACCCATTCCCAGGTTGTGATGGTGATAAAGAGCTTCTGCATTTCGATTATAAGTTGTACCGTCTCCATGTCGGCAGATCCTTCACAGTGTTTTATCAGATATCCGAAGAGGAAAAGGTGGTCAAGATCCTGAAGATCGTGCACATAGACGACGCCCACAAAACTCTACAAGCGCATGTAGCCTGCATGTCGCCCCGGACCTAATCACAGTCATTGGACTGCATGCGATGTAGCTTCACACCAAGAAGATCGAAATTATGGCGCGCGAAACGTGTTTTCCTGGGACTTGCTCTTCAACGCTGCTGAGGCAGGAGTTTCTCCACACTGGTTGGTGCAACTTCTGAAACCGGAAAGGCTCATCCAGCTTGATTAGCGGATCGGCGTGGATTGATGGAAAAGATGCTCCAACAATCCCCGAAAACTCGGCCCAATTCCTGAGATCCGATAATTCACGGAGATGAATCATAACCAAAACAATCCGCTCGCTTTGGAATAAAAACATCCCTTATCAGAGCATGC
>JAKPCO010000012.1 GCA_029553285.1 Methanobacteriota archaeon | reverse complement strand
AGAAACTTACAATCCGATGGGCGGGCGTTCTGGCACAACCGCTTCCCATCGGCGAGCCGGTGAAGGCTGATTCGGTCTTTGAGAACACCACCTACATAGGCGATGCCCCATTTAGGATGTTTGACGAGGCTACCGCGCTTGTAGCCGTGACTCCGTGTGCCACCGTATGGCCTACGGACCCCACCGGAAGTTGCTTGGAGACGATGCAATTGGCGGCGGTGGAAGCGAAGCGGCGTGATGCACATCATGCGGGTGTTATCGGGATTGGTGTGTCCACCAGTCCACCAATTCGCGAGAACCCACGAGTCAACACAATGGGCTTCAAAGACTTCCGCCAGCTTCCTACCGGTCTTCTTCAGCCCATGCGCGTCCCGAAGCTCTTTGGTCTCATAACCTTGCTTGGTCTCGACACGCCCGAGTTTTCTCAGTTCGCCGTAGAACCAAGCCTTCCCATTCTGAAGGGGTGAGAAGGAACGGTTCCATCGCCTCCCACCACGTGTGTGCGCCTTGATGTCCTCAACCACGAAGGTTTCGATGGGAAATAGCCTGCTCAGCCAGCGGCAAATGCGCAGCTTCCATTGCCACCTCGCCTTGATGCTTGGAGGCAAAGCCCCACGAGATCGGTTGAAGCGCGGGGCGCGGCAGGGTGTCTTACGGTAACGGCGGGCGCGGCGCATTTGCCGCCTCGTCTCGACGGCATCCTTGACCCAAGTAACGGCGTCGGCTTGGAGATTCAGATAAGTGTGGGCGGCGGATTTGACCGTAAACCCCTCCTTTTTGCTCCCAGGATCAATGCCGCAGGCCACCGGCTGAACATCACCATCTGCCCTATCCAGCAAACGGATGTAGAACATCCCCCGATCGAACCGGCGCACTGCCCGGCCCTTGCGGACAAGTTCCCTTGCCCTTGCCGGGTGGCAGGGCATCAAGGGTTTCCCGGTACTGCTAACAACGGGCACGTAAAGCATTGAGTTACCTCACTTCTCGCCTTTCGGCGGCAATTTCCCCCATCGGGACTGACCGGCGCAGAGGATGCAGACTTGGGGAGCATCCGCATCATGCCTTGGACTGCCACGTCCACCAGTCGGTTCAGTTGCCTTCAAACGCCCCCTGAACTCTGTTACCAGGTCAGGTTGCTTGGCCACCCTAGTCTTTCGCACCGTTTCCGGTGCCTTGCGGTTTCGCGTTGGCAACTCGCTACTCCCTACAAGCCCACGACTTGAGTCGGGGGTACTTGACGCCCCGGCTTCAGCCTGGGGTGGTTGACTCCTTGTTTTCCTGGAACTCGCTCTTCGACCCGATCGAGTCTCCACGATCTGCTATAGCGTATGCTACTATATATACCTTTACATCCAGTACCAGAGCTGGGTTCGGTTGAACCCCAGCGGGTCACACGCCTTGCTATAGAACACCTGGCCCAAACAGATCCTCCCTCAGGAGATACAAGGCTTCAATGATCTCCAGGTCGTGGATGTTGTACCGCTTTATCGCGTCCAGGTCTCCTGACCTGTAGAGCTCGGATACATCCTCACCGGAGAGCTCCTTGGGGCTCCCCATCACAAGCATCGCTAGCTCGGACAACGTCAGCGGCATATCCCATTTGATAAGGTGATACAGATCGCAGTTCCGGGAGCTGCGAGCTGTCGGGAGCAGCCGGCCCAGACCCTCCACGCGGAGAGCAGCTGCTCGGAACCTCAGCATCGGAAAATCAAATGACGTGCCGTTGAAGGTGATGATCCTCGACGGTCGCGCTTCCTCCAGGTAGGACTTTGTGCTCTCAAGGACCTCTCTTTCCGTGTCCAGGAATACCACCGGCTCGTCTCCCACAGGTTTGAGACCAACCGCTATGATGCGAGCCGTGCAGGGGTGCAGCGCCGGAGCTTCTTTGGGCTTCTTCTTTCTTGGGAACTGAGAGCAGTACTGGTCCAGGACCTCCTGCTCGGCCGGGATCGTCTCGATATCGAGAACCAGCTCCATCACACTCTACCTCTTTGATCATCACGGTATGACCTCATTCTCCCTACTCCTCCTCGATCCTGGGCGCCAGCAGGTAGCTTACATGGGCCTCATTCAGCCAGAAGCTGATCTGCAGCGGATAGTCGATGCCTATCTCGAGCTTCACCGCCGGTGCTCTCCCAAATACCCTGCTCATGGCAGAGAGGTAATCCAGCGAGAATAAAGATCTCGCCTCGCCTGGCTTCATGTCGAGAAGCTCGGAGCTGGGCATCGTGAAACTCAGCGTATCCACATCGCCCCTCGCATCCATGTAGAACACATCATCCCTCACACCCAGCACCACATGATCGCTCACCAGCTCAGAC
>JAKPCO010000111.1 GCA_029553285.1 Methanobacteriota archaeon | reverse complement strand
CTTGTCAGTGCCATGCGGCAGGAGTCCGGAACGAGCATCACGCTTGTCATCCAGGAGCTTGCCGACGGGAAACCGTCTGGAAACCGGCAAGCGTTCGTGTGGAGAACTGGCCAGCCTCTTCCGGACGATCCTGTTGTCAGTCAGGTGATTTCCAGCATCAACCAATCCCTGTCTGCGATTGAGGTGTGATTATGGCAAACGTGTGGGCGATCAAAAGCGGTAACTGGTCTGACACGACCGTTTGGAATACAGGCGCATTACCTGGTAACGGTGATATCGTCGCCGCTAATGGATATACTGTCACCATTGACATGGACCTGGTGGGAAGCTATGCGCCAGCAGCAATTCAGACAAGCAACATCGGCGGCAAGGCTGGCGGTGGCTTTGTCATCGCGTCGAACCGGCAGATTGGCGACGCAAGCCACATTGTTGAGATTGGCGGAAGTGGAAGCACAACGTCCATTATTACGATCCAGTCTGGCAATTACGACGTTACGTTCTACGCGAACATAACAGGCGGGTCTGCTAGCAACGCACACGGCATACGCAACGACTCTACCGGTACTGTTGATGTAACCGGCAATGTAACAGGCGGGTCTGGTGCCAAAGCATACGGCATAAACAACAACTCCACCGGTACCGTCAATGTAACCGGCAATGTAACAGGCGGGTCTAGTAGCGAGGCATACGGCATACTCAACAACTCCACCGGTACCGTCAATGTAACCGGCGATGTAACAGGCGGGTCGTATAGCAGCGCATACGGCATAAACAACAACTCCAGCGGTACTGTCAATGTAACCGGCAATGTAACAGGCGGGGCTGGTAAAGACGCATACGGCATATACAACGGCTCCAGCGGAACTGTCAATGTAACCGGCAATGTAACAGGCGGGTCTGGTGGCTCCGCATGCGGCATATGGAACTACTCCAACGGTACCGTCAATGTAACCGGCAATGTAACAGGCGGGGCTAATAAAGACGCATGCGGCATACACAAC
>JAKPCO010000103.1 GCA_029553285.1 Methanobacteriota archaeon | reverse complement strand
ATTGAAGAGATATTAAATAAAGTTCTTGAAAGGTTACAATCAATAGATTATACAGATAGTTTCATTGATTCCACTAAATTCGCAAATAAAAAAAGGATATCATAAAGATACAAGCAATAACCAGGAAAAATGAAACGATATTCCCTGTAGAAACGAGGATAAAATCGGAATTAACACTGCCTGAGGGATCAGGCTATTTATTTGGTGACGGTGAATATGATTCCAGGAAATTTTTGAAGGATGTTGTAGGTAAAGGTTACATGCCTGTTATTAAACCGAGAAAAATAAGTGCCGGTGGTTTTGGATCCAGAATCAGAGATCGGATCTTTAATAGAGAAATATACAAACACAGATCAGTTTGTGAAGGATTCTTTGGTGCTTTGACCAATTGGTTTGGAGATAGAATACCATGTTTCCTCGAAGAGACAACTATTACGAGGATACTTCTGAGAGTAATGGCTTATGCATTGAGAATTCTATCAAGATTTAGTATAAAACAAATTTGAATGATAGACACACCCCTCCAACAGTGGCGCGCCGGAGCGCGATCCGCCATTCCACGGCCTGCGCCCCGGGGGGCCGGAGGGGCGTATCATGCTGCTGAGATGCAGCTCAGACTTCGCACTTTACAAACCTCTCAAGGATCCAGCGGTTTCTGACCTCTGGATTGAATAAAAGGCCGTAGACGGGCCGGTCGCGGCACACAAAAGCCTCACACTTCTCCGCCACCTCGATCAGTTCAGATGGAGGCACCAGACGGAAGCTGTGCAGATGGAACGCGGGCATCGCCCGCGGCTCTCCGAGCAGCCGGGTCTCAACGGTGATCCTCACATCCTCCATCCCGATGTGGACGCCCGGCAGCACGCTTCCTCCAAGAACAGAGCATATGACAGCTGCGCCGGTGGCTATACCAAGCATCGGGCGTCTCCATTCCCTTATCCAGGAGAGGCGCTCATCATCAAGACAGCGGCTGTCCTTGAGAGCTGTGCCGCAGAGCACCACCTTCTCATAAATGCAGGGATCCTCAAGCTCTCTGTAATGCAGAACATCTATCTCCGCGCCGGCCCTGCGAAGCGCATTTGCAACAGGGTCGACGAACTCATAGCTGGAGAGGGATTCAGGCCGATAGCAGAGGTCCAGGACAAGAATCACGTTATCATCTCCGCAGTGCATCAATTCGGATGCCCGGGCTTATCCACGAGCCTCGCGGACTCGATCACATACCTCCCACGATTACCGCTGAAGAGCCGTGCAGCTCTGAGCACCTCCAGACGCCTCCTGAATATCGGCCCGTCCAGCACCAGCGTCTCCAGCTCGCCACCCTCTCCCGAGGGACTTATTCCGTATCTTCTCTGAAGCCCCTCGAGCTTTGCTATCATCCCATCATCGATCTCTGCCCCCAGAAAGCTCTCGTCCAGGGGGTATGCGAAGACGCCTGTCACAATGACCCTGAAGCCGCGGGCTATCAGCATCCTCAGATAATCGAGCTGATCGATCTGCCAGAGAGGGTTGAAGCACCAGAGATCGAGCTCGCTGCAGATCCTCTGGATTCTCGAGGACTGATAGACTGACTCGATCGCGCCTGTCACTATCCCGTCGATGGCGTAGAGCCTCCGCGCCTCGATGATTGCATCCCTCATATCCTCCAGCTCCATCTCTTCCACACCCTGGGTTCGCCACTTCAGCATATCGATACCAATGGCCGATGCCACAAGCTCCGCAAGTCCTATGTTCTGCGTGTGGAACATGTAGCTGTCCTCATTCTCAGAGATGATGGTGATGAGGCAGCGGACATCCTCCTTCTCCATCGCCCTGCAGCATGCGAACACAGAGTCCTTGCCGCCGCTGAAGAGAACTCCAAGTTTCATGGTATGATGGAGGCGTGCGGGGATTAAAAATTTTCATTTTGAACGAGGCCTCTCAGTTTGCAGAAGCGCTACAGCACTCTGTGATGCCCATCGCCTCCTCTGGCGTGTAGCCCCTGTGCACCACGGCGCATATCCTTCTCGTGATGATCGATGGGCTCTCGTGCTGGAATATGTTTCTGCCTATGGCGACACCGCTCGCCCCAGCGTCTATGGCGTCCCGGACCATCCTCAGCAGATCCATCTCGGAGCTGATCTTGGGCCCGCCAGCCACGACCAGCGGCACAGGGCAGCCTTCCACGACCCGGGAGAAGCTGTCCGGATCTCCTGTATATGATGTTTTGACGATGTCCGCTCCAAGCTCGGCGCCGACCCTGGCTGCATGTGCGACGAACTCCTCTGCATACTCATTCGAGATCCTGCGGCCGCGTGGATACATCATTGCCATCAGCGGCATCCCCCACTCCTGGCAGCTTCTCGATACCGATCCGAGGATGGATAGCATCTGAGCCTCATCCTCAGCACCGATATTGATGTGGACGCTGACACCATCTGCTCCGAGCTTTATGGCCTCCTCCACAGTGGCCACAAGCACCTTGTTGTTCGGGTCCGGGCCGAGTGATGTGGATGCTGAGAGATGAACTATCAGGCCCAGATCGCGGCCGTAGCCACGGTGGCCGAATATCGCAGCGCCCTTATGAACAACAGCCGCATCTGCTCCGGCTGACGCTATTGCATCTACAGTGCTCTTCAGAGACCTTATGCCTCTCACCGGCCCCAGAGTAACACCATGGTCCATAGGCACTATGACAGAGCGCCCGGTCGCACGGTTCACAATCCTCTCAAGCCTGACCGCCTTTCCGTACATGATGCAACACCATGATCAATTATGTAATTTTTAATGCATTAATGCATCATTTTGTACTTCAAGCGCTTATTTAAACCTTCCTGTTCCTCCAGTGGACCTGTCCGAATAAGAGTTCCGGAGCCAGATATTCGAGGCTTTAGGATGCTGATTGTTATGAGCACTTCGTCCTTATTCGGACACCTCTTAATGATAGGACCTGTCCGAATAAGATAAAAACCAGAACTGAGCATAAAA
>JAKPCO010000099.1 GCA_029553285.1 Methanobacteriota archaeon | reverse complement strand
AAAAATATCGCCTTTCACGTCGGTGCCGAGCTTGGCGAAGTCGATGCCGTCGATCTCGTCCACCACTTGCTTGAGCACGTTAGGGTCAACGATCTCGAGCACGGCGTCGCGGAAATACTCGGCAATCTGCGGCTCCTCCTTCACCAGCGAAGCCATGTAGGGAAAAACGTGGTCGCGCACGAAGTCGCGTAGGTCTGTGCCGCTCTTGAAACGCCACTTTGACCAGCGGAAACGCTCGGCCTGTTTCGGGTAGAGCCGTTTGCCGTTGCCGTTGGTCTGTTTGCCCATGAGCCGTTCTTTAAGTTCACGGCTGGATTCCTCCTCGTCGAGCAGCTTGAGGTAAATCAGATACGAAATCTGCTCGATATAAGTGACCGGATTGGTCACACCGCCGGCCCAGAGGATATCGGTGATACGGTTCAATTTTCTGCGCAAATCCTGGTTCATCGCTGCTCCTTATGCGACCTTCTTCATGAAGACCGAATCGTTCAAATCCTGGATGATTTCCTTGAGCCCCTTTTCGCCGAAGAGCTCAACGCCCAGCTCTGCCGCATTCAAAATGGAAAGTGGAGGCCGGAACAAATCCTCCAGCTCGATACGGCCGCGGGCGATGCCGCGGTTCTTGATGAGCGACAGATACTGCGCCTGCTGTGGTGTGAGCGATTTGGCGACCAGCCAGGCATGGAAATTCTCGGTCAACTCCTCCTCGCGGGGTTTGATCTTGAGTTTGCCAAGAGCGGCCTTGATAAAGTCGATCAGGTTACCGCCCGGCTGGCGGTAAGCCCGGCGAAGGTTCTCCTCGTTGAAATACATCTTCGGCTGGTTCAAACTGTCAGCCAGCGCCTTCTCTTCGTCTTCGGTGAGCAATTCCCCCCGGCGTACCTTCTGGATGATCGGGTCATCCTTCACGGCGGATTGAACGGTTGTTTCCCAGTTGGTGACATATTCGCGCTTGTCGACACGCTCACCCTCCGGCCCCACTTCGACATAGGTAACTGCTTGGAGCCACTCGTCCTCGAGACCAAGTTCGACGAGGTCACCTCGGGCTTTAAGCGGTTTGCTTTCACCGCCAGGGGCATGTCCGCGACCGATGCCGGTGAAAATGTCGGTATCGCTATCGTTGAAGTAGTCGTGGTTGCCAAAGAAGTCGTAGATGACAAATTTTTTCTTCTGGATATGGTCTGCGGTGCGGGTTCCGCGACCTCGCATCTGCTGGTAGAGGATGGGGCTTCGTACCCTGCGGCACATTACCAGGTGGAGAACCTCCGGGCAGTCAAACCCGGTATCCAGCATGCCAACGCTGACGGCCACCTGGGGATACTCCTCGCGCTTGAACTTGCGGATGAGATCGTCGGCGTTGGCAACGTCGCTCGTGATGATCTCAGCGTATTTACCCTTGAGTTCAGGATGCAATTCGTTCAGGTAATGAGCCAGCCGCGCGGCATGGTGCTTGGTGATGGCAAAAACGATAGTCTTGCCGGGTCTGGTCTTTTGCCCTGGAGCCAGTTCTTTAAAGTTCTCCCAGGCGAGCCGGTCGAACTCTTCCATCATCTTGCGGTTGGTGTCCTCGTTGGTCCATTTGCGTTCAAATTCGGCAGGGTCATACGTCTCATCATCGACCTCCGCACCTTCAGCAAGG
>JAKPCO010000085.1 GCA_029553285.1 Methanobacteriota archaeon | reverse complement strand
CATCGAGAGCGGCGGCCATAGCGGCGGGGAAACTCCTGAACCCATCCCGAACTCAGAAGATAAGCCCGCCCACGTCCTGCACTGTACTGAGGTGCGCGAGCCCTCGGGAAATGCAGGTCGCTGCCAACTCTCAATAACAATTACATACTTCATGCTTGTTTTCCGTTGTTTTCTATTCGGCACTTTTCTATGCGGAAATGTTATCACTCATAAGGCCAGATTTATTTTGATGTCCGGCTTTGTGAAATTCGACCCGCGCACAAGGCTTGCGCACCTTGAAGAGCATCTGCGTCGCATCCACAGGAACCTCCCACTGGAAGAGGCCAGGATACAGCTTTTGAGATGCAGGCTTGTTGCCTACAAACTGATCGCAGAGATTGGAGAAAGCGCATACGATAAACTGTACGTGGACAGGCTCATGTCTGAGATATACGATAAGCTGAGCGAGCTTTCGGGCATGAAGCTCTCAGATCCTTACATGAACCCGTGCGAGTCGCAGTATCAGATCCTGGAAGAGCTGAAGAGCTACAGGTACAGAGACCCGAATGAGCGCTTCATGAGGTTCGTGAGAGAGGAGTTCAGGGAGATATTCATACCCACGCTCTTCCTACTGACCTACCTCTGCAGATCCGAGAAGAAATACACCTGGGAGGAGGTCAAGTCACAGCTCGATGTGATCATGCACGATCTTGGTGTCGACGTTTCATGGGAGGAATGCGA
This sequence comes from Methanobacteriota archaeon, assembly GCA_029553285.1. Classification (GTDB taxonomy): domain Archaea; phylum Halobacteriota; class Methanosarcinia; order Methanotrichales; family Methanotrichaceae; genus Methanothrix_B. The sequence goes on along the minus strand of JAKPCO010000085.1, from coordinate 66,440 downwards.
GGAGGAGCTTAAGAGGTACGCAAGGAAGGTCTTTCCAGTCCTTGATATCGCAGTAGCAGTGTGATTGCGCACGCACAATAATTTTCTCGGTTCATAAACCACGCTCGATGTAATCTTTATATTATACATGATCTAAATAGCACTGGCGATCTGCATGGATGCAGAGATCTCATCGATACTGGGGTTGGAGGTCTACACCGATCGCGGCGTCTTTGTTGGCAAGGTCGAGGACGCTGTCCTGGACGCTGATAGCGGCACCCTGAGCGGCATTGCAGTCGGATCACTCAACAGGGAACTCTTCGATCTCAAAGGCAGAGGAATCATCGTGCCGTTCAGATGGATCACTGCAGTCGGAGATATAATCATAATGAGGCACACGAAGAGGGTTGCTGCGAAGAAAGATGCCCCTCCCAGAGAGTAGCATGATCAGAAGAGGCTGCAGGAACGGGGCGATATACTCAGAGCTTCGCGTTCGTTCTCCGTTTTTCATCCGCGTGGACGGCCGCGGGTTCGGGAGGATGCTAAGGGACTCCAGAAAGCCATACGATCCTGGATTTGCGCGATTGGTCGTCTCTGCTGCGAGGGCATTCATGGAGGGCTCCGGCCTGGCCCCGATACTCGCGTACACGTTCTCCGATGAGGTCAACCTTCTCTTCCTGGACGAGCCCTTCAGGGGCAGGCTCGAGAAGCTCGACTCTGTCACAGCATCATACATCTCATCATCACTCTCCGTATCCCTCGGCAGGGTTGTCTCGATGGACGCGAGGGTGATACCTGTCTGCAGGGAGGAGATCCTCAGCTATCTTCAGGAATCCCAGGCCGAGGCATGGCGGAACCACGTCTTCTCCTATGGTTTCTACGCTCTTGTGGGTGAAGGGAAAAGCCATGCCGATGCGATGGAGTCGCTACGCAACATGAGGGAGAGCGATATACACGAGATGCTCTTTAAACGCGGTGTGAATCTCGCCAGGACCCCCGCCTGGGAGAGGAGAGGGGTTATGATATACAGATCGAGCTCAGGTATTGTTGAGGACTGGGATCTCCCGCTATTCACCACCGATGACGGACGCAGGTTTGTGGAAGAGATACTGTCTGCAGCGGAGTGATCCAATGCGAATCGCCTTTGGGCAAAGTAGAATAACAATTTAGTCGTCTCAAAGCTGCTTCGAAACCCAGCCCAGAGCCAGATTGTGCTGATCAGTGGTGCCAAAGAGCAGTACTCAAGATATTGCATCGATGGGAGTAGATATTTGGGGATGACTTCTACGTGTATCAACGAAACTTGCCCATAGAAGCACTGGTCATGCTATGCATTCTTAGGGGTGTCGGAATAAGGAAGATGTGCTCATAACAATCAGCATCCTCAAGCCTCGAATATCTGGCTCCGGAACTCTTATTCAGACAGGTCCGCATTCTTGGTGAATAAATAAGTGCATTCAGCAACCGCATTGGACGACCTGCAAGTTGCCAAACACATAAGAGCGAATATATTATCATTAGGCAGGCCATTGAACAACATCTGCTCAATTGCCATACTAAATTACGGAGGTAGCAAGCCAGCCGATTGTTAAATATTTATAATAAGATTTGATTGTAAGCGTACAATAATTGGCATGAGTTATTCTTAAATATCAAAAGATTTGTTATTCATCTGATTAAATGCTACTAAAATGGCAATAATGGTGGTGTGATGAACAGATCAATTGCACTGATGGTACTTTTATCCATCCTGACCAGCTTTCCGGCACTTGCTTTTGATCCCATACCTGGAGATCTGAATGGTGATATGCTGGTCTCAGCTGATGAGCTGAAGATCGCAGAGGATTCATACGCTAAAGGCGAGATCTCATCAGATGTGCTGGCGGAGATAAGGCACATCCATGAGAGATACCCTCTGAGCGTTGCGGATGCAGCCGGCAGAAATGTAACCCTTTACAGACCTGTGAGGTCCATTGCCTGCACGGTATCCCACCAGCTTGAAACGCTGAGATCGATCGGGGTGCCGCGGGAGATGGTGGTTGCAGCACCATCTGACATAGAGAAATACTCGCTCTTCAAGGAGTATCATGACTTGCCAACGATAGGCCACTTCTATGAGCCTGATCTCGAGAAGATAATCCAGATACATCCAGATCTTTTACTCGTGCATCCGGGGCCAGGACCCACCGGTCAGAACTACCTTCAGACGGTGCTTGACAGGCTTAACGGCACGAGTATAACGATCTTCTGCGTGGCATGCAGTCGGCCTGACTCATATTCAGAGGAGATCGAGAAGCTTGGCAGGCTCCTGGAGAGGGAGAATGAATCCGCCAGGTTCCGTGCTTTCTACGAGGGTGTTCTCGGATCGGTGATCAGCAGGACGAAAGGAATACCTGAGGAGAACAGACCGAAGGTTTATGTGGAGTACGGGCCATACAGGGTGTCAAACAACCCAACTCTCGATGCCATGCCGATTGAGATGGCCGGTGGGAAGAGCATAATCACCGGTAGAACCGGAGGAGAGGTCTCCCCGGAGACTGTGATCACAGCAAATCCGGATGTCATCATAAGGCTTGTCTATGATGAGGATTACGACGCAAAGGATGCAGATGATATTTCAAAGCTGAAGTCCGCGAGGGACGAGATCCTGGAAAGACCAGAGCTGCAGAATGTCACCGCGGTCAGGAACGGGAGGGTCTTTGTTATGGCATCTCCATTCTGGACGTATCTGCCATACAGTGGATGCAGGCATTTCATAGGCCTTGCGTATCTCGCAAAGATACTTCATCCTGATGTGTTCGCAGATATGGATCCCAGAGCAGTGCATCAGAGATACCTCTCAGAGTTCCAGCATCTTGATTACGATCTGAGTAAACGTGGCACACTGATCTACCCAGAGCCGTGAGTATCCGGGGGCTGCGATGAAGATCACATGCATCTCAACCGTTCACAGCTCTGCTCTGGTGTCTGCAGCCCGTAAAATCAAGGAGATGTATGCAATCCCACTTGAGCTCAGGGTTTACTACCCTGAGCAGCTTGATTTCCGTGTTGATTCTGAGGTATTCTCTGAAGATCTCAGGTCTTCTGATGCTGTGCTGGTCGACATAAGAGGCAGCTGCAGAGCAGAGGAGATCGCTTACGGAACGCTGAAAGATGGAAATAACATCGTCGTCAACCTTGTCAGCCCCGTTGGAAGAATGATGTCCATAACCAGGCTTGGATCATTCCGCGGATCATCGGTGGCCAGGAGATTGAAAGCCGGCGAGGTTAGAGACCCGGAGGACCTATGGGAGAAGATCAAGACGATCCAGGGCATAGTTGAGACCGCAGGCAGAGTTGTTCCGCTGGGTCCCGTGAGGGATGCAGGCAACTACATAAAGATTGTGAGGTACTGGAGGTATGGTGGCACAGAGAACCTCCAGAACCTTCTCATCCTGCTTCTCAGGGAGTATCTTGGATGCGATCTTCCGCGGCCTCCAGATCCACTGCCGTTTCCGGAGTATGGAATATACCACAGAGGAGGATTTCTCGATTCACTGGATGCGCTTCTGCCGCATCTGGATCCGGCGAGGGCCAGCGTAGGCGTCCTGTTCTACGGAAACATGCACTTTGATCAGTGCCTTCCTGTGCTCAAGGCTCTTGACGACAGACTTGGAGATATGAACATCATACCCGTATTTTCAGATGGCATTCACAATCTGAAGGCGATCCGGAGTTTTTTCCTGAAAGATAAGCCTGTGATAGATGTGATGGTAAACCTCACATGGTTCCGCATAAATGGAGGACCTCTGGGAGGCGATCCTGATCGCACGAAAGAACTTCTGAGGGAGCTCGATGTGCCGGTGTTTGCGCCCATATCGATGTATCAGAGCTGCATTGAGGATTGGGAGAGATCTGATGCAGGTCTGTCCCCAACAGAGTCGATAATGGCGGTTATATGGCCCGAGCTGGATGGGTGCGCAGAGCCGATACCATGCTGCGGCATCCGCTCCTTTGAGATCGATGATATGGAGGTCCGTGAGGTGGCTGCCATCGATGATCGCATCTCCAGGATAGCCGCACGGATCCGCAGCTGGGTGCATCTCAGGAGAGAAGAGAATGCGAGAAAGCGGATCGCACTGATAATTTACAACTACCCTCCTGGAGAGGAGAACCTCGGAAGGGCATCATATCTCGATGTTTTCACCAGCCTGAAGCAGCTGCTTCATGCAATGAAAGATGCAGGATACAGCCTGAGCATACCGGATATGGAGTTCGACACTCTTTTTTATGACATGGCAGCCGTGAACACAGGAAAATGGCTTCACACAGAGACCACTCTAAAAGAATGCCCATCCATGGGCCTTGAAGAATACATGCATGTATTCAGATCCCTTCCAGAGGATCTCCAGAAAGAGATCGTGGAATTCTGGGGGGATCCCCCAGGCAAGGTGATGGTATCCGGTGGTAGAATCCTCATACCTGGCCTGGATCTCGGAAACGTCTTCATAGGTGTGCAGCCAGCGCGCCCACCCCTGAGAGGTGCTGATGTAAATGAGACGACACACGATAAAACAAAACCCCCACATCACCAGTACATCGCATTCTACCACTGGCTCCAGAGGACATGGCATGCTGATGCGGTCGTCCACATCGGCACCCACGGTCTTGCAGAGTTCATGAAGGGGAAGGAGCTGGCTCTGAGCTCGAGATGCTATCCAGATATGCTCATAGGGGATATGCCAAACCTCTATTTCTACCATGTCGTCAACACATCAGAGGTCATCATAGCCAAAAGAAGGCTGTACGCCATAACCATCAGCTACAACTCCCCTCCGTACACAAATGCCGACCTCTACGAGGGATACGTGGAGCTTGAGGAACTCATAGACGAGCACAGTCAGGCGGTGACACATGATCCTGGCAGAGCGGATCGGCTCAGAGAACGCATCTTCGAGATGGCAGGAGAGATGAATATCAGAGCGAACAGCGTCGGTGAGATACAGGATATGCTGTACGAGATGAGGAGGAGGATCATACCAAGAGGCCTTCACGTTATCGGGGAGAGCTACAGCAGGGATGATCTGAAGAGTTTCATGCAGATGCTTCTCAGATACGACCGAGATGGTGTGAGATCTCTGAACAGCATAGTTGCAGAATCAATGGGGCTGGATTACAGGGAGATTCTTAAAAATCGATCTCGCGAGATCGATGAGATCGACAGGATCTGCTCTGAGATCATAAAAACTGCGATTGAGGGATCCGGTGACATCTATCCTTTAAAGATCGGGGGAAAGCTGAGCAGTGATCTGGAAAAAACGCTCCGCTACGGTTTGGAGATGGCCAGGAGATACTCCGACAACAGCATGGAGATAAAGAGCTTCCTCAGAGGGCTTGATGGTAGATTTATAGAGCCATCTGCCGGCGGGGATCTCATCAGATCTCCACATGCGCTCCCAACGGGAAGAAACCTCGTCCAGTTCGATCCGACCCGAATACCAACATCAGATGCGATTAAGAGAGGAGAAGAGATAGCGGAGAACACCATCCAGGCATACATAGAAAGAACAGGCGACTATCCATCCATGGTCGGGGTCATCCTGTGGGGGTTCGAGACCACGAAGACCGGAGGGGAGACGATCGGGCAGATCCTGCACTACCTCGGTGTGCGCCTGGAGCGAGATCCGGGATCTATGGCTGTCAGGATAATACCATTGACACTGGAGGAGCTCGGCAGGCCGCGGGTGGACTGCATGGTCAACATCTGCGGGTTCTTCAGGGATATGTTCCCAAATGTGGTGCAGCTTCTCGACAGGGCGTTTGCTCTCGTGAGCTCCCTCGAAGAGCCGCTGGATATGAATTACGTGAGAAAGCACACGCTTGATAACATGAAAAGCCTGCTCCAGAACGGGATGGAGGAGAAGCAGGCGGGCGTCCTCGCAAAAGGGAGGATATTCGGCCCCAGGGCTGGTGAGTATGGAACGAGAATGCTTCCGCTCATCGAGGACTCGGTCTGGCGCACGGAGGAGGAGCTTGCCGAGGTTTATGCGAGCTCGATGAGCCACATATACACAGAAGGAGTGCATGCTCAGCAGCAGCTCGACCTCTACAGGAGCAACATCTCCAGGGTGGATCTGGTATCTCAAATCAGGGACTCCCACGACTGGGAGTTCATCGATCTCGACCATTACTTCGAGTTCTTCGGCGGGCTCTCGAGCGCTGTAAGGTCTGCAAGAGGCAGAGATCCGGTGATGCTCGTTTCAGACACCACTGGAGAGGTCATACGAACTGAGGACATCCGGTCTGCCGTGGAGATGGGGGTGCGCACCAGGCTTCTGAATCCCAGATGGATCGATGGTATGCTCGCCCACAGGTTCCATGGGGCCCAGCAGATCGCGGATCGCATAGAGAACATGCTTGGCCTTGCTGCCACCACACACTCCGTTGAGAGCTGGATATGGTCATCGATGGCAGAGCGATACATATTCGATGAGACCACAAGGCAGAAACTGCTCGAGAACAACCGGTATGCTGCTGCGAAGATAGGTGAGTGGCTGATGGAAGCCCACAGGAGAGGTTACTGGAAAGCGGAAGATGATGAGATAGAGATGTTGAGAAAAATCTGCCTAGAGATTGAGGGTGAAATAGAGGATGGAAGCTCTAAATCCCGAGCTTCCATCCTCGCGGACTCTGCCCATCAGAGCGTTCTGTGAGCGGATACGTTGACGCGATAATAGTGCACCCGCAATGGGCGAGTTCAGAACGCGCTCATGGCGAGTAGCTGTCGTATATGTAGATATCTTTGTCTCCGCTGCGGCTGTCCTCCCACACAATCTTCCTGCTCCCTATCCGCGGCCTTGTCTGATCGCCCGGAGCTATGCATATCGGGACCTCCTTACCTGTGGATAGATCGAACGCGTAGATATCCCAGTCGCCGTTCCTGTTGTCCTGCCAGACGATCACGCCATCCTCGACATCCGGATTCGTCTGATCGCCCGGATCAGACGTTATTCTGATCTCCTTGCTCGTATTCGTGTCGAAAGCGTATATGTCCCAGTTACCGTTCCTGTTGTCCTGGTACACCACGAGGTATCCATCCGTCACAGGATTAATCTGATCCGCTGGATCCGTTGTCACAGGAGTCTTCTGCTGCCCCTTCCAGATGTAGACGTTCCAGTTCCCGTCCTTGTTGTCCTGGTAGACAGCGATATCTCCTGCCGTTCTGGGATTCGTTCCGCTCGGGGGTATCGCCTCCACAGGCTCCGTCCCTCCGTATACCAGCTTCTTGTAGAGCCTCCAGCCGGCGAAGGAGAGGTCCTGCCAGACGAGATACTTGTCTCCGATAGATATTGGGGATGGTGTGAAGAACTCCGCTCCTGTGAGCTGTGATCTGTTCGCTGTTATCACATCGAATGTTCTGACCGCCCAGTTGTCATGCTGCGGGTTCTGGCCGACCCATGCTATCACAGTGCCCCTTATGTCAGGGTACATATCGTAGAGCGGGCCTCCAGCCAGAGGGATCTCAACATTTCTGAAGAGGTCGTATACATAAATATCAGGATTGCCTGTGCGGTTGTCCATCCAGACAACGAAGTTTCCGCTCACCGCTGGCCTGCTCTGCTCACCCGGAGCTCTGCACACTACGCTTATCTCCCCCACAAGGCTCTCGTACCTCGGCTTGCCTCTCGCCGCGTCCAGCCACACCAGCTTCTGATCCATATCCGGCTTCATCTGTCCGGGTCCAGATGCGATCAGATCGTCCTTCCATGTCGTTATATCAAGCCTGCGCAGGGATCCATCATCATCGACGTAGGCGATATACTTTCCTGAAACAGCGGGAGAGGTCTGCATTCCAGGCCTTGGATACCTCTTGCTCCACTTCTTATCGTAGATGTAATAGGCGATGTCGCCGGTGGCCCGGTCCTCCCAGACGATTGTGTTTCCAGATACGTCAGGGAAGACCTGATCCCCGTCCCCTGTGAGTTTCGTCTCGTTGCCATTCGTCAGATCATAGACGTAGATGTCCCAGTTCCCGCTCCTGTCATCCTGCCACACGATCAGGTTTCCTGAGATCTTCGGGTACATCTGGTTGCCCTGCTTGCGCAGAGGCTCTGCGGTGCCGCTGGAGATGCTGTAGAGCACAACATCCCAGTCCCCGGAGGAGTTGTCCATCCAGATGATCCTGTCATCGGATATATCTGCCCACACCTGATCGCCGGGGCCGGTCGCAACGCCTGTGATCTCTCCTGTTGTCAGGTTGATCATGTACACATCAGAGCTGCCTGAGCGATAGTCGGACCAGACTACATTCTGGCCTGATGCTCTTGGGTACAGCTGATCCCCCTCCTCCCTCACTATTGGGATCTCAGACCTCGTGAAGAAATCGAAGCCGTATATGTCCCAGTCGCCACGCCTGTTATCAGACCAGACCATGAGGCTGCCATTTGTCGATGGGAAATCTGTGCTCAGCCACAGAAGCGGCTCCCAGAGTGGGGATCTGGCTCTTATCTGCGGCCTTCCGGAACTGTCATCCATCCACACAACATATTTGTCGCTGAGAATCCTGCTTGAAGCTATGGGCTTCACCCTGTAGGGATCACCCTTCCCGTCGCTCGGCGTCTGATACATCGGAAGCGTCGAGACAGGCACCTCTATGCCCTTCTCCAGGTCGTACAGGTAAATGTCTGCTGCTCCGCCCCTCTCATCGAGCCATGCGACGTATCTGCCATAAACGCAGGGCGCCCCCTGGTTGTAGCCGTTTGTGCATATCGGAGTCTCCTTTCCTGTTGTCAGATTGTATGAGTAAATGTCCCAGTTCCGAATGCTCGCGTTCGGAGCGTTCCTTCCATCAGCCCATACTATCGTATCCCCGTGAATCCAGGGCTGCACCTGGTTCGCGGGATTTGTGCATATCGGGGTCTCCTTTCCGGTCGTCAGGTTGTACATGTAGATATCCCATTTCCCCGATCGTCTATCAGCCCACACGATCCTGTCGCCCGAGATCACTGGCGACATCAGCTGGGCCTGCTGCTGTGTCGTTATCTGCCTCTCGGATCCCTGGAGTATGTCGTAGACGTAGATCTGGTCGCTCCCGGTCCTGTTGTCCATCCACACCACGTACCTGCCATCGATCATTGAGTATCTCTGATCAGATGGGTCCCTGGAGAGCTGCCGTTCCTTCCTTGCCTTGAGATCGTACAGGAAAACATCAAGGTTGCCGTTTCTCATGTCTGTGTATATCACATAATCTCCAGAGATGTCGGGGCTGCTGTGGTCGATCTCATCGTTTGTGATCCTGACCTCCTCTCCTGTCGTCAGATTCATCATGTAAACCTGATAGTGCCCTGTCCTGTCATCCGTCCACACAACCCTGTCGTTGAAGATCGATGGATTCGTGTGGTTGAAGATGCCCTGGGTCACAGGCAGATCCGGCAGTATCGTCCTGTCCCACATGTAGATATCGGGATCCTGGATACCCTGCCTGTAGTCGGTCCACACCACGCCCCTCTCGCCGATCGCCGGCTCCATCACTATTGGACCTCTGATGAGAACTGTTTCCTCGCCAGTGTCTATGTCGTAGAGAACTATCTCGGTCCCGTTGTTCTGCCATGTGATGTTTCTTCCCCAGATAGATGGTGCTGTCTGGATGCCAGGCCTCGCCAGGACGGTCTCCTTCCCAGAGGATAGATCAAAGAAAGCGATATCCATCTCGCCGGATCTGTTATCCGCCCACGCGATGATATCTCCATCGATCGCTGGAAGCGTCTGGTCGCCGGTTGCGGTGCAGATCGCCCTCTCAGATCCGCTTTTGATGTCATACATGTAGATGTCGAAGTTCCCGCTCCTGTCGTCTGCCCAGACCACACGGCTCCCGCTCACCTTTGGGGTGATCTGGTCCCTCTGAGCTGATGTCACCCGTTTCTGCTGATTCGTCGAGAGGTCCTTGAGATATATGTTCCAGTCGCCATCCCTATCATCGCTCCATACCACCACATCGCCATCGATGTCAGGATCAGTCTGATTTCCATTATCACTGCAGACGATCTGCTCGACCCGGTTCTTCACATCATAGAGGTATATGTCAGCGTTGCCGCTTCGCATATCCTGCCAGACTATTCTGTAGCCAGATACTGCGGGGTTGATCTGGATGAACGGATCTATGCAGACCCAGCGCTCAGCGCCTATCTCGAGATCGTACATGAAGATATCGAAGTTCCCGCTCCTGCCGTCCGCCCAGACCACTATGTGTCCGTCGATATCAGGCTGCTCCTGCTCAGACCCCGTATAGACAGCAACCGGACGATCCTTTCCGAGATCTGCGCCGGATGCCGTGAACACGGTGATGAAAATGATGAGAGCTATCTTTCTGCCGATCATCTTGCATTCCTCATTCCACAGGCGATCAGTAATTTTCAGTACACCTACATGAACCTATCTCGACATCTGTCGTTAATCGTTCGGGTATCTGCACCCACATCAGACTTAAATAAGTCCCGCGCAGACTCCTGGCCGTGGTAATTCATGTCACTGGAGATCGAGAAGATACATGCGAGAGAGATACTGGACTCTCGCGGTAATCCCACTGTAGAGGTTGATGTCTGGACGTGCTGCGGATTCGGGAGAGCAGCTGTGCCGTCCGGAGCATCCACAGGCACATACGAGGCGCTGGAGCTGAGGGATGGTGGCGACAGGTACGATGGGAAGGGTGTGCTTAAAGCGGTGAGGAACGTCAATGAGGTCATCGCGCCCAAGCTCACCGGGCTTGATGTGATCGATCAGAGGGGCATCGATCAGATCATGATAGAGATGGATGGGACACCGAACAAATCGAATCTTGGAGCGAATGCGATACTCGGAGTCTCCCTGGCTGTGGCCAAGGCCGCTGCGAGCTCTCTTGGCATGCCCCTGTACAGGTACCTGGGCGGCGTCTCAGCCACGAGGCTGCCGGTGCCGTCCTTGAACGTGCTCAACGGAGGGAAGCACGCAGGAAATGACCTCTCCATACAGGAGTTCATGATAGAGCCATGGGGCGCGGATAGCTTCAGCGAGGCGCTGAGGATGGCCGCTGAGACATACCACGCCCTGGGAAGGATACTCAGAGGAAAGTACGGCAATGTCGCGACAAATGTGGGTTTCGAGGGTGGCTACGCACCCCCCATATCAAAGACAAGAGATGCGCTAGATGCGATAATGGCAGCGCTTGATGTCACAGGATACACAGAGGAGATCAAGCTCGGGCTGGATTCTGCAGCCTCCAGCTTTTATCTGGACGGCGGTTATTCCGTGGATGATAACAGGCTCTCGCCAGGGGAGCTGATCGACTTCTATGTGGATCTGGTGAAGACATATCCGATTGTGCTCATAGAGGATCCGTTCGAGGAGAACGCCTTCGAGGAGTTCGCAGAGCTGACGAGGAAACTTCCAGACACGATAATAGTGGGCGACGACCTCTATGTGACGAATATGGCGAGGATCGAGAAGGGTATAAGGATGAGGTCCACGAACGCGCTCCTGCTCAAGCTGAACCAGATCGGCACGGTCTCGGAGGCGTTTGATGCAGCAACGCTCGCATACAGGAACAGCTTCAAGGTGATGGTGAGCCACAGATCTGCTGAGACAGAGGACAGCGCCCTCGCGGATATATCTGTGGCGATAGGCGCAGAGCTCATAAAGACGGGGGCCCCGGCAAGGAGCGAGCGTAACGCGAAGTACAACCAGCTCCTGAGAATCCAGGAGGCGCTCGGCAGCTCTGCCAGCTACGCCGGCAGGAGGAGATGGAGCTGAGATTGTGATCGCGCCTGCTTAGAAGATTTTTATACCTCTTTTTCTTAAATACCACCGTGAAATAATGACCGAGAGCTGTGTCTTTTGCAGAATCGTCAGTGGAGCTGAGCCGGCCCACATCATAGATGAGGACGAGCTCACCATGGCGATACTGGACATCAACCCGCTCGCCAGAGGACACTGTCTTGTGATACCGAAGCGCCATGTCCCGTGGTGGCATGATCTCGACGAGCAGGAGGTCTCAAGCCTCTTCAGGCTCGCACGGTCGGTATCTGGGAGAATCAAAAGGGCCTTCGAGCCGGACTTCGTGGCCATGTATGCGAGGGGGAGGAGGATACCGCACACACATATATTTCTCGTCCCAACATACAAGGGCGATCCTGTCGACCGGTTCTTCAACGCCCTTGAGGGATTCCAGGAGTCATCGGCCATCCTGGCATCGCTGAGGAATGAGCTGAAGGAGACTGCAGAGATCCTGAGAAACGTGTGATCGGGAGACCCGCGCTTCAGGGCGAGGAGGATCTCACAATGGAGATCTGGTGCGGAAACATATCTGAGAGGAGGGCTTACAACAAAGAAGAGAGCCTAGAGCGTCTTCTATCCCATGAGAGGGCATCCTCAGAGCCGCAGATCGATATACGTGCTGCTGCGATCGAGCTGGGTTTTGCAAGTGACGGGATCGATTACAACCATCGTCTGAGGGACGTCGCGATCGCTCTCGTCAAGCGGCAGCTTGAATGCATGTGCACCCCTCACTCGGATCTCCTTCAGATGGTAGAGTCTCTGGACGATCTGAACGTGGCGATAAACCTTCTCGAGGAGCGGCTGTACGAGTGGTCCCTCTTTTACGGGATGAGGTGCAGGGGGGAGGAGCTGGCGAGATCCCTGTCCGAGAGGGAGGGGATAGACCTCGTGGCGAGACCGCTCCTGGAACTGATCAGAGCCAGAGAAGATCTTGAAGAGCTTCTTGAGACAAAAGCGAGGGAGCTCGCGCCGAACCTCTCCGCGATCCTGGGGCCGGTGCTTGCTGCCAGGCTGATCTCAAGGGCCGGCGGTCTCGATCGCCTGGCCAGGCTTCCCGCATCCACAATACAGGTCATCGGCGCTGAGAGAGCCCTCTTCCGGCATCTTAGGGGAAGGGCCCCATCGCCGAAGCACGGCATCATATTCAGACATCCTCTGATCCAGTCATCCCCGAAAAGGCTGCGCGGCAGGATTGCGAGGACGCTCGCAGCAAAGCTTGCCATCGCGGCAAGGATCGACTTCCACTCAGGCACGCTCGATCCGAGAATCGAAGAGGCGCTGAACGCGCGGGTGAGCCAGATAAGAGACAGGGCCGTGCAGGGGAGGAGAGAGGACAAGTAATATAAAGCATCATGTGAGAAATGAGAGGGAAATGTACACACAGGCAGACAGGAAGATACTGATCAAGACGATCCAGACAATGAACCAGCACCTTCCTCCCAGGAGGAAGACGCTGGCGGAGCTCCTGGAGGAGGAGAAGCCGGGGATAAAGGGCAAGGACAACACATTCTATGTGATGGACATGCCCGAGCTCGAGCTCATCTCCAACTCGATCCCCAGATTCATGTGGTCGCGAATCAGGCTTCCAATCCTCATAGAGATGTCCCCGGAGCTGGGAAGCGGATCCGCAAGGATACAGGGCGAGGCTGAGATAGAGGCGGTCTCCAAGATACTCAACCTCAGGCGCGGGGATATCGGCAACAGGAGCATGGTCATATACCTCCCGGACGTGAGGGAGCTGAGGCGGAAGCTGCCCACAACAACGCAGTACGCGTTCGTGACATCTCTGAGAGAGGATTCGCTCTGAGCCGGGATCCAACATGCTTTTTATACTCATTACGCGAATATCCTAACAAGAGGTGACATATGGCTGAGTCTTTCGAGGAGGCCCTCAGGCTCTTCAAGGAGAGCATGGCTCGTGGTGGCTACAAGGAGGCTGCCAGGATCAAGGAGCAGTACTCTCTGCCGAACGATATGCTCCAGGATGCTGTCGAGGCGGCCTTCAGGAAGAACATAGAGCTTGGCGAGTACTCTGTGGCAGCAGAGCTCGGCAAGACGTACGGCCTCGACCCCAAGATCGTCAAGGAGGCTGCAGCGAGATCGTTCCAGAGGAAGATGGACAGCGAGCAGTACAAGGCCGCTGCGAAATGCGCGAAGGAGTTCGATCTCCCGAAGAACATGGTGCAGGATGCGGCATCCAGGGCGTTCAGGAAGAGCATGGACTTCGGACTGCTCAAGAACGCTGCCAAGATCGCAGAGGAGTTCGATCTCCCGATAACGCTCAGGATGGAGGCTGCGCAGGCAGCTTTCGATATGTACGTGAGCTCGGGGATGTACTCCAAGGCGATAAAGCTCGCCAGGAAGTACGGCCTGCCTGAAGATGTGATACGCGCGGTGGAGAGGAGACGTTAGTCTGGCAGATGGAGAGATCTGTTCTCACAGTGGGTGGCTCTGACTCAGGTGGAGGAGCCGGCATCCAGGCCGATCTGAAGACATTTGCGGCTCTAGGGGTCCATGGTTTAAGTGTCGTAGCCGCTGTGACCGCCCAGAACACCCTGGGCGTTCGCAGGGTATTTCCTATACCGGCAGAGATGATCGCCGCCCAGCTGGATGCAGTCGCTGAGGACTTCAATATATCCTGGGCGAAGACGGGGATGCTCTTCTCGCCTGAAGCGATATACCTGGTCGCGGAGAGGCTGCGTGCGCTGCACCGTTCTGTGGTTGTGGATCCTGTAATCGCAGCGGAGGCGGGCGGATCGCTCATCGCAGATGATGCTATTCCTGCACTCGTGGAGGAGCTCATACCGGTGGCATCCGTGGTCACGCCAAACATCTTTGAGGCGGAGGCGATCACAGGCGTGAGGATCTGTGATCTGGAGAGCGCGAGAGAGGCTGCCCTGAGGATCGTGGAGATGGGCGCCAGGGCTGTTGTGGTGACCGGCGGTCACCTGGAGTGCAGGGCTGCAGGGCTGCAGGCGGATGAGTGCGTGGATCTTCTTGTCACAGAGGACGAATCTGCATGCATATCCGGCAGGAGGAGATCGGGCGGCAACCACGGTGTCGGATGCACATATTCAGCTGCGCTGACAGCGTACCTCTCGATGGGGATGAACCTGCAGGAGGCTGCAAGGCATGCACATGAGTTCGCTGCGCAGTCCATCGAGATGAGCAGGCCTGTCGGCCACGGCGCTGCGCCTGTGGATCAGGCCGCATGCCTGAGGAGGGATGCGGAGAGGTTCCGCGTCATCTCCTCTCTGGATCACGCGGTATCCATGCTAAAAGAGGAGCTTATGTTCGTCGGGCTCATACCTGAGGTCGGATCGAACATCGGAATGGCGATACCTGGAGCCCGCTCAGATGGTGATGTCGCAGCTGTTGAGGGCAGGATCGTGAGAGCCGGAAGGAGGGCTCACGTCTCCGGATGCATCAGGTTCGGCGCAAGCAGGCACATCGCGCGGATCGTGCTGACAGCGATGCGCTTCGATCCGGGGATCAGAGCAGCCATGAACATCAGGCTGGGCGAGGATCTTCTCTCAGAGGCTTCGCGCATGGGTCTCAGGGTATCAAGCTTCGACAGGGGCGAGGAGCCGCCTGGCGAGAGCACGATGAGCTGGGGGACTGCAAGGGCGATAGAGCGGCTGGGCGCAGTGCCTGATATCATCTGGGATGCGGGAGGGGTGGGAAAGGAGCCGATGATACGTATTCTGGGAAGGGATGCGGTCTCTGTGGCCACCGTGGCGATCATGCTCTCGAGAGCAGTCGGAAAACGATAGGAAGATATAAATCGATGCCTCATACTAGGAGAAGACCGCTGTCTGGAGTGAGTTGGATGGGATGCGTAAAGCCGAGCTATATCAAAAACTTTGCGAAAAAACTCATGAGCACATACGAGGGCGAGTTCACCACTGATTTTGAGCTGAACAAGGAGAAGGTCACAGCCTACACTAACGTGCAGAACAAGGCGATAAGGAACAGGATAGCTGGATACATCACCAGGCTACTGGAGCAGAGGGCAACCCTGAGATCAGAGGTTGAGTCCAATGTTTAGAGGGGTATTTCCCGCGATCATAACCCCCTTCAAGGACGATGGATCTCTGGACGAGGATGGCCTGCGAAGAAACGTCGAGATTCTCTCAAAGACCGGCATCTCCGGCATAGTTCCGTGCGGCACCACCGGTGAATCAGCAACTCTGAGCCACGAGGAGCACAAGAGGGTGGTCGAGATAGTCATCGACTGCTCCGAGGTGCCGGTCGTGGCGGGGACGGGATCCAACAACACATCAGAGGCGATAGACCTGACAAGGCATGCCGCCGATGCCGGGGCAGATGCTGCTCTTCTCATAACACCTTACTACAACCGTCCGAACGAGAGGGGTCTGGTTGAGCATTTCAAGAAGGTAGCGGAATCTGCTGAGATCCCCATAGTTCTTTACAACGTTCCTAAAAGAACAGGTGTTGATCTCCGCCCCGAGATTGTGGCCAGGCTCGCAGAGATCAGCAATATCGTTGCTGTAAAAGAGGCGAGCGGGAGCCTGACGCAGGTCTCGAGGATAATAGAGCTCACATCGGGCAAGGACTTCTCGGTGCTCTCAGGAGATGACGACCTCACGCTGCCTATGCTGGCGCTTGGGGCAACCGGTGTCGTCTCTGTGGTCGCCAATGTAGCCCCGCGCGCCACTGTGGAGATGGTCGAAGCCTTCCTGAAAGGAGATATCGCAAAGGCGCGTGAGCTTCACTACAGGCTTGCGCCTCTTGTGCGCGCGATGTTCCTGGAGACGAACCCGATACCTGTGAAGACCGCATACCGCATGATGGGGATGGCAGCTGGACCACTCAGACTTCCGCTTGCTCCGATGTCAGAGGAGAACGAGGCGAAGCTCAGGGATGTGCTCACAAAGATGTCAGACCTGACAGGCGATATGAGATGACAGATGTCGCATTGACCGGGGCGAAGGGGAGGATGGGATCTCTCATAATCGAGGGGATCAGAAGCTCCCAGGATCTGAAGCTCGTGGCTGCGATCGATATCGTGGGGATCGGAGAGCTTGTGCTCGGAGATCTCCGTATTTCTGATGCAGGGGACGTGCGCAGGGTTCTCAGAGAGTCGCGGCCCGATGTGCTGATCGACTTCACAGTGCCGTCTGCAGCTCTGGAGAACATCCGCGCGGCTGCTGATAACGGAGTGGCCCTTGTCGTCGGCACGACAGGTTTCTCTGAGGAGCAGTTATCCATCATAGAGGATACGATAAAGAGCGCAGGCATCGCTGCTGTCATCTCTCCCAACTTCAGCCTTGGGGTCAACGTCTTCTGGAAGCTTGTGGAGATGGCAGCCAGATCGCTCAGCGATTACGATGTGGAGGTCATAGAGGCGCACCACCGCAGGAAGAAGGACGCCCCCAGCGGGACTGCGATGAGAACCGCTGAGATACTGAGACGCTGTCTCGGGATAGAGGATATCCGGTATGGCAGAGAGGGCATGTGTGAAAGGGGGAGGGAGATCGGGGTGCATGCTGTCAGGGCTGGAGATATAGTGGGAGATCACACCGTGCTCTTCGCCGGTCCAGGAGAGAGGATAGAGATCAAACACCAGGCGCACAGCAGGTCGGCCTTCGCCACAGGCGCCCTGAGGGCTGCGAGATGGGTTGTCAGGGCACCGCCGGGAATCCACAGCATGGAAGAGGTGCTGGCTTCAAGTTGATACTCTTCAGAGAACCGGACATTCTGCTGGATGATACGAAGCTATCGCCGGTATCGAGGGCGCAGAACCGTGTGGGCATCTGCACAGCCTGCGATGGCGATCTGCTGAGCCTGGGGTATTACAAACAGGCGGGCAGGTGGCTGGTCGCGGCCAGATGCAGTGCCTGCTCAAGAGCTCTGCTCATGGTTTACGGCGATGACTGGTCATGGATAGAGGATATGCCGCTTGTGATGGACGAAGGAGAGGGGCATGCGCCTGCGAGAGCTTCTCTGAGGGTCTCAGAGGTGCCGCAGGAGCGCCTGGAGGTGGTCTTCACCCCCGCTGAGATAAGAGATATGATAGCATTCCAGGAGGGGAGACCATACGTGCGCCAGAACCTGTACAGAGCGAGGGCAAAGCTCGACAGGTTCGAGCGCCTCTTTGGGATCAGGATAGAGCTGTGAGGAGGAAAGCAGTCAGAAGATAGAGAGAAAGTCACACCAGCGCACATTCTGTCATCATCCATCACCCGCCAGCCCGTCTCTGATGCCAGACCCAGGCGCGGTGAGCACAAGACGCTCTCCGGTTGCTCGCCTTACATCAAACAGGTCTCCTCCGGCCAAAGACGCGTACCTCGCTCCCAGCTGCACATCTGTGTTTCTCGATATCTCTACCGGGCCCTTCTGAGAACGATCTCGACGCCCTCTTTTACATTCGGGAATATCCCGAGACCCTCAGAGATCCTGCCGATGTGGTTCACCGGAGAGTACGGCTGTGTCCTGCCGAAGAATATGCATATCGCACGACCCGGCACCCAGTAGGATATATCTCCCGCGGTCGAGGAGGGAGATGCATTCTCATCATCGCATTCAACAGACGTCTCGAAGTAGACCTCCTCGCCCCAGATCATCGCCCTCCCCTCGATCGGCAGCGCATTCCAAACAGCCTCAGCAGTTCTCGGATTCCTCCCGTCAAGCTCCGCGATGGCTCTCCCCAGACCCCGTATATCGATTTCAATTCGCCTCAACAGATCACCTCAGAGGGTTTCATCATGTGACCAAAGGCAGCGTGAAGCAGAAGGCGGTCCAGCTGCAGCCGTCTGATTCCACCCATATCCTCCCGCCATGGACCTCGATGATTCTCTTGACGATCGTCAGCCCGACGCCGGTGCCATCGCTCTTCGGATCGATCTTGTAGAAGAGATCGAAGACCTTCTCCCTCTGGTTCTCCGGTATTCCGATTCCGTTATCTTTTATGCAGAAGACACCATCTCTGTGGAATATCTCGATCACGGGCCTCTTGTCTTTCAGTGTGTACTTCATGCTGTTGTCGATCAGATTGACCAGAGCCTCGACGATTCTCATGCGATCAACACGGACCGTTGGCATCCCCTCTGCCACCCTTACCTCAGCGCCTCTCTTTTCGATCGTCTCAGCGAGCTGGTCGACCGCCTCTTTTACTAAAAGCTCGAACGGCACATCCTCTGGCGGGTTGATGACCCGGCCTATCCTGGTGAGCTCAAGGATGTCGCTCAGGAGCATGTCCATGCTCTCCGCTGATCGCGCGATCTTCCTCAGGCTCTCCCTCGCCTTTTCCACGTCTCCCTTCACGAGATCGAGCTCTGCAATGCCCGCAAGCCCTCCTATGGAGATCAGCGGCCTCCTGAGGTCGTGGGACACCGTGTACACAAACCGCTCCATCTCCGCGTTCCTCTCCTCCAGCTCTGCAGTCCGATCCTTAACGAGCTGCTCAAGTGAATCCTTGAACCTCCTCAGCTCCTCCTCTGCCCGCTTTCGCTCTGTGATATCGATAAGTGTGCCAAGCAATGCCATCTCCCCGCCGAGCTCCAGTGTACCGGATGCATAATCCACCCACTTGACGTCTCCGTTTTTCGTGATTATCCTGAACTCATATCTCGGTGGTGTCGGCTCTCCGCGGAGCTTCCGCGAGTACATCTTCTTTAGCCATGCTGCATCCTCGGGATGGACCACCATCCATACAGGCGCACCTATCAGCTCGTCCTTGCTGTAGCCACTCATCTCCTCTACGGCTCTGTTGACATAGACAAACCGCTCATCACTCATGATCGTTATGCCTGCAGCGGTGCTCTCTGCCAGCACCCTGAACCTGTGCTCGCTCTCCCTGAGAGCATCCTCCATGTTCTTCTCAGCGGTGATGTCCTCTCCAAGAGACTGGTACTCGATGACCTCTCCATCCTGGTTGAATATCGCCCTGTCAGTCCAGCGCTGCCATCGTATCTCTTCTCCTTTCTTAACGCGGTGCGTATACGTCACATAAGGCCTCTCAGGAGTCAATCCTCTGAACCTTGCCAGAACCGTTTCTCTATCCTCTTCAGGTATCAGCTCGAGGAATGATCTGCCAATGATATCATCTTTTCTAAATCCAAAGTATTTGCAGTAGTTCTCGTTGACAAACGTGAGAATGCCATCATGATCAAATCTGCATACAAGAAACGGCATGTCCTCCACGATCGATCTGTAACGTGCCTCGCTCAGCCTTAGAGCGTTCACCTGCTTCACATTCTCTGTGATATCACGTATCACCTCTATGGCTCCCTCGACCTTCCCCTCTGAGTTGTATATGGGCGCGGCCTTGAGCCACAGATGGGAGCCCTCTGGCCCGAACGTCGGTATGAAAACCTCAGCAGTGAGCACGTCGCCCTCTCGATGCAGGTTTCTGTACTCCCTGGCGATGGATTCGTCGTATCCATGGAGCACAAGGTCTGCAAGCACCGGCCTTCTGTAACCATAGAACGGAATCGCACACTCGTAATTACCCTTTCCGAGCATCTCTTCCTTTCTCACGCCGGTGAGGGCCTCCAGTGCCCTGTTCCAGATGATCACCCTGCCATCCAGATCTATGCCGAAGGCGGGATCCGGCATGAACTCCAGGATATCCATGAGCCTGTGCTCGGAGCTTTTCAGCTGCCTCAGAACCGAGTAGTAATCAGTGAGGTCCGTTACCACCACTATGCCACCGACCGGCCGGTTATCAGCAATTCTCGGAGCGCCCGTGATGAGCACCGGCACGATCGAGCCATCCCTTCGCAGCAACCTCGCCTCATAGCTGGTTGTGAGACCCTCGAGCCTTTTCGCCCTGCTCTCCATAAGCCTCGGAATGTCATCGGGATGCAGGAACTCCTCAAAAGATCTCCCCACTATATCGCTCACCGGAACTTCCAGCATGTTGGCGAGGGCCGGGTTCGCATATTCGATGATCCACTGTCCATCAACAACCCTCGACGCAGCAACACCCTGGCCGAGCGAGTTCAGTATCTGACAGGCCAGTTCGCGATCGATCTCCGGATCTGACATGCTCGGCTGTCTTAATGTGGGGCTCATATTAGAAAGTTTTGATGAGTTCGGGCAGTTTTGAGAAGGTGTAACATCCCATAAGACATGACCTGCAGATGGTGATGAATGTAAATTATGATCTCCAATCTGACCCTCAACTTTGGAAGGCGGATGCGAACATCTGGATCAGATGGCCGAACCGAGACATTTACATCCCCGGATATCCACTGTGGAGGGGAACGACTGGAGCTGCAGCCGCTCTGGCAGCGCCGGGCTGCAGTCTCTGTTCAGCTGAGGGCGCCAATTCGCAGAAGCCCAGGATATCAATCGCATAATCGCTCTGCCAATGGTGAGATCGACATGGACCTTTACATTGTGCCCTGCGCAGCATTCGGCTTCCTGCTTGGAGTGGTCAGCGGCCTGATACCCGGGCTTCATGTCAACACCTTCGCCGCGATACTCCTCGGGGCGTCGCCTGTGATGATGAAGATGGGCCTCAGCCCCTACCACGTGGCTGTGATCATCCTGGCTGCCAGCATATCCCAGACGTTCCTGGATGCCATACCGACGGTATTTGTCGGCGCTCCTGATTCTGATACCGTGCTCGCAGTGCTGCCCGGCCACAGGCTCATGCTGAGAGGCAGGGGCATAGAGGCTGTGCGTTTATCCGCTATGGGCTCGGCCGGATCTGTCCTGGTCGCGCTGTCGCTAATACCATTTCTCTCCTGGCTGTTCAGCAGCTACTACGATCTCCTGATGGAGCACATCGGGCTCATCCTGCTGAGCATAGCTGCGCTGATGATAATGAAAGAACGCGATATCGATCCACGCATGTATCATACCATGAAGAGACGGGCGCTCGCGCTCTCGGTCTTCCTGACGAGCGGTCTCCTGGGGATTTTCGCGTTTGGGAACCAGGATCTCCTCTCATCTCCTCTCGGACTTGAGCCGGATGTGCTCCTTCCGCTGCTCAGCGGGATCTTCGGCGCACCCTCTCTGATCCTCAGCATATTCTCGTCCACCGGGATGGCAGAGCAGCGGGACACGGGATTCGATCTTCCAGCGGCGCCTCTCGTGAGATCTATCATCATGGGAGGGGCTGCAGGCTCTCTGGTCGCCTGGATCCCGGGAGTCTCACCCGCGGTGGCGACCATGCTCACAAGACTCGGAAGGGGCATCGAGGATGAGGATCAGTCTGCCAGAGAGTTTCTCGTATCAATCTCAGGTGTCAACACCTCATGCGCCATGCTCTCACTGGTGGCCCTGGTGGTGATAGGCAGGCCGAGAAGCGGAGCTGCTGCGGCAATAAATGAGCTCATCGAGCTCGATGCAGGCCAGCTTTATGCCATGATGGCAATAGCGACAGCCATAGCGCTCGTATCGTACGTGACAACAGTATGGCTCGCCTGCATCGCGGGATCTCTTCTATCAAAAATCGATTACAGAAACCTATCAATCATCGTCCTCGGATCGCTTGCTCTGATAACCTTCATCTTCACAGGAACGTTCGGCATCTTCATATTCCTCATCTCCACACTGATCGGCCTCGCCCCGCATCTTGCAGGGATAAGAAAAACGCATGCTATGGGCGTTCTGATGCTGCCGCTTATAATCTACTACCTCTCAGGATGAGCGGATGCATCCTGATGCTTCGATCCTCAAACAGCTTAAAGCTGAGACGCCAACCGGCCAGGGTCCTGCCAAAGACCGGCCCGAACTGCTGGTAACATTCACATCTGCCCTCTAAAACCAGACTGCAAAAGCTTTTATGCCAGATACAGGCCAGTCCTCCATCCCGAATGTGCCACCCCAGCTCCTCTTGAAGATCTGCTTTGTCAGCGGCTCTATCAGTGTCATCTCTATTCCGCCCTCCTCTTCGACCACCTCAGCGCGTCCATTCCCCGATGCATCTGATGGAGAGCCCGTACCGATGCACCAGAGGTTCCCCGCGCTCTCAGCGATGTCATCGAGCATCAGATCCGCCCGCATTATCTCATCCCCAAGCCTGCGGGAGGGAAGAGCGTACGACACATCCTCAAGCGTCACAACCCCCACGATATCCATTGACCTCGGCGAGGAGAGCCTGATGAGAGAGCATGCGCATCTCGGATTGTACTCCCTGAACATGTACCAGAGCCTCCTCGCGCTGATGTCTCCGGATGGGTCTGAGCCCTGCGGCTCCGGCCGGAAGGCGCTAAGCACAGCTCTGACCGACCTCATGGGTATGGCAATATAACTATAATCATTTGGATATATTGAGCTGCGAGCACCAGTTGCATTGCACACTGCCTTTATCAGCATCTGATAGCTCAGCACCAGATCATCCATGGGCAAAAGTTATTCTTTCCAAATATAAAAATTTTTTCTGCATGACGGTGAGGTTGATATTTATCATGAACTTCATGCTGAGACCGCGGATCAAGCATAAGGTACATGCCGATACCAATCATAATATACTATGATGATCAATATGATGCACAGGAGATGTCATGGCACGCTGTTCTTTGTGTGGAGCGGCCTCGAGCCTGATTTCCGGGGAGCTGAGGGTTTGCCTGCAATGCATCAGATCCCGGCCGGAGGAAGCTCTGGAGATGGCGATGATGGCGCACAGGAGATGCAGGGCTGCGTATGGGCTTCCGGAGGAGATCCCCCGGGATCCGGATGGAATTCGGTGCAGCATATGTGCAAATGAATGCAGAATACCCCCTGGAGGCATGGGCTACTGTGGTCTGCGGATGAATGTTGATGGGGAGCTTGTGGGCGTCACCCCCACACAGGGAAAGCTATCATGGTACCATGACCCTCTCCCGACAAACTGCGTCGGAGACTGGGTCTGCGCGGGCGGGACGGGCGCCGGGTATCCGAAGTATGCACATTCAAATGGCCCCGAGATCGGGTACATGAACCTGGCAGTGTTCTTCCACGCATGCACGTTCAACTGCCTCTACTGCCAGAACTGGCAGTTCAGATATGAGACGCTTCGCCCATGGACGACTGACGTACAAGAGCTGGTGGAGAGTGTGGATGAAAGAACCTCGTGCATCTGCTACTTCGGCGGCGATCCGGCACCGCAGCTGCCATTTGCTCTGAGGGCATCCAGAATTGCTCTCGACTCGAGAAGTGATATCCTGCGGATCTGCTGGGAGACGAACGGCTCCATGAGTCATCATCTTCTCGAGGAGATGCTCGAGCTCTCTCTCATCAGTGGCGGGTGCATCAAGTTCGACCTTAAGGCGATGGATGAGAACCTTCACAGGGCTCTGACAGGGGTCTCGAACAGGAGAACCCTGGAGAACATATCTGCCGTGGCGGAGGTGATGGACGAGAGGGAGGACCCGCCGCTCGTGATCGCGAGCACGCTTCTGGTTCCTGGATACATCGATGAGGATGAAGTCAGAGGTATAGCGGAGTTCCTGGCATCCCTCAATCCCGGAATTCCTTACACGCTGCTCGCGTTCCATCCACAGTTCCACATGAGAGATCTTCCGTTCACGCCGAGGTCACTGGCCATACGGTGTCTGGATGTAGCAAGAAGAGCGGGACTTGAAAGGGTGCGCGTGGGGAACATTCACATCCTGACGCCCGGATGATGCCAGCCCTTCCCTCAATCGGAGAAAGGTGTGCTGGTAACAGTCCATGAAGAAACAGGGCCGCAAAACTATGCTGGAGAAGAGGGGACCTCCTCGACCTCGCAGCTTCCGATCTTCTCCGCAAGCTTTGCCAGGACCTCCTTCCGCATTCCCCCAACGAACTTGATCGAGCCGACGACCAGGTGACCCCCACCGCTCACGCCGCCGTTCGGGATCTCCTCCATCAGCTCTTTGACGATCTGCGGTATATTCATCTTCACCCCCCTGCTCCTCAGAACCGCGAAGTCTGGACCGTACCCTATAGTGACTACCGGCTTCCCATCATACTTCTTACACATCCTGTCATGGATCTCTCCGGATGTCTTTCCGGGCGGAGGGAATGTGAACTTGTGTGCGTAGTTCTCGACGTCTATGACATTCATTATCGCCCCGTTCGGCAGCTTCGTGCTCTTCACGTTGCCCATGCTTGCCCTGAGCTGATCCTCGATGGCAGCGTTCGCCTGATCACAGAGCAGATCCACGATCCTGCGGTGCCTGTCCAGCCTTCCCAGGCAGAGGATATCGTTTATCAGGCCGCGCCCCTCATTGAACCTGAGCCAGAAGGCCTCATAATCGAGAGCAAGAGCGATCTTCTTGAGATCCTCCATCCTGAACCTGTCCTCGACGAGCCTGATGTACTTCTCCGCCTCCGGAGCCTCGCTTCTGTCACCGACCGCGGAGACTGCGGCGAGGTGCTTGATCTTGTTCTCCACATCAGGGTTGATCATGCGGGCGATCTCCACCCCCAGCATTCCTGTTGTTATCCCAAAATCACCGCCGGCATGCGCCGGGTTCACATGGGCGATGAGATACTGATCGACAACATCGTTCGGATGGTGGTGATCGACCACGACCATCTCCAGGCCGTATACCTGGGCTTGCTTCATCGCGGGCACGTCCTCCTCTGTGGATCCGTTGTCCATGAGAACTATGAGCGGCATCTTCTGCCCGTACCTGGACTGGTCCTCAAGCGCGTAGCTGAGATCCTTCGTGACATCCTCAAGCTCGTAGAACGGCGCCTTGGATGGAGCACGCCTGTAGCTGTAGTACTCTGCATCCGGCCCGCCGACCTCTTTCATCAGCGGGAGTATCGCGGTCTCTATCGCAACCGCAGCTGAGATGCCATCTGCATCGGCATGGTGTCTTATGACTATAGGCTTAGACTTGAATATCGCCCTGCGGATCTCCTTGGCGACCGCCCTCATCCTGGGCCTGAGCCTCTCGAGCACCTCACTCTCTATGAGCAGTGGCGGGTCGAATGGCTCTGCCCTCCTGTCTATCGCCCGCTCGATCTCCTCCCTGACCTTCGTCGCCTCCCCGCCGAAGAGCTGCTTCATCGAGCGGATCTCTATCTGCATCTGGCCGTTCCTCATCGTCGGCTCGCCGATGACCTTGACGACCATATCCCCCTGGATCTCTGGATATGCCCTAACACCTGCCCGCTCGAAGGCAGCGCATGAGACGGTGCCGCTGTCATCTGCGACTGTGAATATCGTGGGGCCGGCTGTCTGCTTTACCTGGATCACCTCTCCCTTGATGCACACGATTTTTCCGAGGTGTTTTTGCAGATCAGAGGTCTTTGTGAGCGGCAGATCCTTCTCCACAGTAATCACATGGTACTCCTTCAGCTCGACGGGCTCGAGCTCTATGTTGCCGTTAGGAGCGATGTTCTTCACACGGACGAATAGCTTCTCACCGACCTCAGGCCTGAACCTGAGATACCTGTTGTGTGCAAGGCCGCGCATGTTTTCGTTCAGGTCGACAAAGGCGCCAAAGCTCGCCAGCCCGGACACGCTCCCCTCGTATATACTGCCGACCACGAGATCGGCTGTATCGCACGCCTTATCCAGGATGTAGACGAGAGGGGTGCGTGAGCATCTCTCACAGAGATCCGCCTTCGAGTTCAGCCTGGCTCCGCACACAATACATCTGTACTCCCTGCCGAGGCCGCCGCATGCCTCACATGCCTCTGTTATGGGTATCCTGCCTGTCCCGTTGCAGACCGCACATCTCGCTGAGCCCTCCTGGAGCAGGCTTGCTATGTCGGAATCCCTCGCCTCGGTCAGTGTTATGGACTCCGTCTTACCGGTCCCGTCGCAGTTGGGGCAGGTACGTTCGCCGACGATGATGAAGCCCTGCCCGCTGCATCTCTCGCAGACTTTCATCGCCAAAGTGAAGATTTCTCCAAGATTTATCAATTTTGGGATCGTCTTTGAATCCTGTTTAGCCCCCGAAAGTTACTCAACCAGTGGGCTCAGGGCTGGAGAGAACTCCAGTCCTCATACCGGAGTGGTTGACGCGAAGGAACTGACTGCCACGTGCTCCTCCCGGTCTAGCATCAGTATTATCCCTGATCCCATCAGGCACATCATGCTTGTGAATATGAAGGTGGCAGTGAACCCAAGCATGCTGGCTATGGCCGCACCGACCGCTGCTGTGAACGCTGTACCAAGCCCTGTGGATGTGGAGTAGAGAGACCACTCGAACCCCTCGCTGCCCTTCTCAACATTTGCGCTCCACAGAGCTATCCACGCGGGATATGCAAGACCGCTTCCGATCCCGTTGATGATCTCTGCAACATAAACCTGGTATATGCTGTCAATGAATACGTACATGACAGGCACGCATGCCACAATTGATGTGCCTATGAGTAGCCATCTGCTCTTGTTCTTCACCCTGTCGATGTACATTCCGAAGGGCAGCTGGACCAGTGATTTTGTGACCAGGAAGAGCGTGCTCGCTATTCCCGCGGACAGGACGCTGCCGCCCGCAACACCATCGTTTATGAATATCGCCAGTATTGGCTGTATCAGCCCGAGCCCTGTGAGCACGAGGATATCCGATAGCATCAGCAGCTTTGTAGTGCGATTCACAGCCAGTCACCTCCTTATATTTAATTAATATTATTAATATGGAATTCGATAAACACATGCAGAGCTAGGTTTGAATATCAAAGAAAGGCGCCGCTATATCCTCGGACGTATTCTGGTGTACACTTTCACCATTACAGTTGAGGCTAGCGACATAGTTGATCGTCTGTTTGTTAGAAGTAATAGTATATATACTTTTCGATCGGTGTGCCCCACTGCTGCTAATAATCTGCCGGATGACTGAATCATTTACATTCAAATGGTTGCTGCAGTCAATGTAAAAATAGACATTTGATCTGTACACATCTGACACTCTCAGAGCTCCAGCCGGAGGCAAAATCTATCGCAGGAATATCATTTCTGGCGGGTGCGCTGGCGGTTGCCAGAAGCACCGCGTACCAGCTGATCCATCCGCTTTCTCCTCCCCGCGATCCTGTAAGCGACGGTTACCCGCAGTGGGTCTGCTCCCTTCCGGGCCTGAACCGGTGCCTGCAGTTAGGGCCAGCGAGCCCGCCCTCCGGCTGACCCCCTGGCCGATGCCGTCCCTACAGAACGGAGAATCATTGTACGCAGATGGGCTGAATACACGGCGCATAAAGTCGCCCACCAGCTTCGTCCCCCGCATATCGGCGATTTCGGGTTACAGGTGACGCCGAACCACCCGGACTAACCCGCCACAATCTATTAAGATATTGGGAGCAATAAAGCTATCGCAGAGGTATGCAGAATGGATGAGCTGATGGGGTTCGTTCTGGGGAACAGTCAGAGGGAGCGCGTGATACAGGTTCTTGGATCGAAGGGCCCGATGAGCGCCGAGAAGGTTGCAAAGATCGAGAGGATAACGCCGCCTGCTGTAAAAAAAGTGCTTCAGGATCTGGGCGAGAGGGGTCTGATCGAGGAGTCTGATGGCATTTGGCGCCTTACAGAGAAGGGGGTTGAGCTCGAGAGAGAGCTCAGGAGAAGGTCATAGCGGAGGCGCTGGCATGGATGTGATCGAGGCCATAAGAAAGAGGAGGAGCATAAGGAAATATCAGGAGAGGCCTGTGGAGGACGAGAAGCTCAATCGCATACTTGAGGCTGGAAGGCTTGCCCCGTCTGCAAAGAACCTCCAGGACTGGAAGTTCATAGTTGTGAGGGATCCGGAGAGGCGCAGGAGGCTTGCTGAAGCCGCCAAGAACCAGTGGTTCATCGCAGAGGCGCCTGTTGTCATAGCAGCCTGCGGGACTGAGACGAGATATGTGATGACATGCGGCCAGCACACCTACACCATAGATGTGTCAATAGCACTCGACCACATGACGCTTGAGGCAACAGAGCTCGGCCTCGGGACATGCTGGATCGGCGCATTCTACGAGGACAGGGTCAAGGAGATCCTGGAGGTGCCGGAGAACATCCGCGTCGTCGCGCTCCTCCCTCTCGGATATCCCGCTGAGGACCCGGCGCCAAGGTCGAGGAAGCCCATCGAGGAGATCGTCTGCTACGAGAGATGGTGCTGATTCAGGCGAGATGTGCGACCTTCTCCAGGAACCTCCAGATCAGGATGAGCTGGGCCATCTCGGTCGCATTGACGTAGCGCGCCTGATCATCCTGGATCCCTTCTGCCACAGAGGGCACATCTCTGCCTAAAAAGTTGCAGAGCTTCCTCTCCAGGTCTCTGGTCATGGTTAGGGGAAACTCGCCATCGAGGGTCATGACCCCCACCCTCTTCCCGTAGTAGTCGTCCCTCTGGAACTCTATCGAGAACTCGCGCTCTGTGAGCCGCATTATCCTGCTGAGGTCTATCGTCAGATCGACCTCGTCCAGCGGCTGATCAAGAATCTGCTGTATGATCCTCACCGAGTACCTTTCACTGCCAGAGCCCCTCGCAATCTCCGTCCACTCCGGAGGGATCCTCGAGTCCTGGATCTTTATCACCATCTCAGCATAGACCTTCTGGACATCCACGTAGAGCTTGTAGTCCGGCTCTCTCTCCAGGATCTCCCTCATCACATCCTCCGGAGCGTAGCCCCGCTCCCCCACATCCCTTCGTAGCTTCCATCTCCTCTTAACAGCTCTGCTGGGATCGACGAAGATCTTGAAGTCCGAGAGGTCCCTGAGCTCCTGTGTGTAGAAAGGATGGAGACCCTCGACAACGATCACAGGTGTGGGCTCGAATACGACCGGACCTCTGATCTCTCCGGTTGCGTGATCGTAGACGGGCTTTTCTATCGCAAGCCCCCTCCGGAGCATCTCCAGATGCTCAGCCAGCAGATCGAGCCTGTTTGCCTCTGGCCTCAGCGGCGTTATCCCCAGAGCCTTTCTCTGCCTCCGATCAAGACTGTGATAGTCATCCATGGAGAATGTGCTGACCATATCCTCGCCAAGCAGCCGGCGGATGCCCCTGGTGAACGTCGTCTTGCCGGATCCGCTATCTCCGGCGACCGCAACAACAAACACCCTTCCAGATTCACGGATCTTCTCAAGAAGTCGCATGGATTCATGTCCTTCCAGATATACAATAAAATAGCGCCCTGCACGCTAACAGACGATCCTAATAGGCAGAACTCTCGCGTTTCATCATCAGGAGATCCGCGAAGTCCTTTCTGCTATCGATCTTCTCTATCTCCTTCCGGCCTATGACCGCGGTCCTCTCTATCCTGTCTATCCTTGTCTCGCCATCGACTATGAGCGCAGAGTGTGTGAGTGTGACAGATGACAGGCTGCTCATGAGCCTCGCGCGCTTGATCATGCTTGTGGTGAGCCTGCTCACGCCTGTGAGGACCACCATCTCATCATCTCTCGTTATTGCGTTGAAGGGGGCCTGGGATATCGGGAATACGCGAAGCCCGATCTCCACAAGTCTGCGTAGAATGCTGTCCTTTATCTCTGTGGTGGCCTCCTCCACGAAACGCTGCCTGAAAATATCCACGGCCTGGATCAGCTCCTCATCGAAGATCTCCTCGAGCTTCAGGGCTATATCTATCGATGTGTCCATCGATTCGCTCTCGTACTTGCTCACGGTGCGCCTTGAAACGCCAAGCTCTGCTGCCAGCTCGCCGATTGATATCCCGCGCTCCATCCTCAGTTTCCGGAGCATCTCCCCATCGATTTTAACATAAAGACCTCCATGTGCCGCGTAGACGAGGGGAGGGATGCCTCCCAGCAGGTAGTCAGCAAGCGTCGGAAGGCTCACCGTCGGAACGCCGTACCTGAAGTAGACTGCGCCCCGCTCGAGCATCTGATCTCTGGTCTTCTCACCCACAATCAGCGGCTGCCCGAGCAGATGGCCTGCAAGTCTGGTTATCTCGCGGGCTGTGCGCTCGTTCAGCCCGTCTATGTTCGAGAGAATCTTGAGCAGCAGGAGCAGCTCCTCTCGCCTGGCTGCAAGATCAAAGCTCCTTGGCCTGATGTCGCACATGGACGAGACCAGGAAGCCCGCCTCTCTCAGCA
Source organism: Methanobacteriota archaeon (assembly GCA_029553285.1). Taxonomy (GTDB): domain Archaea; phylum Halobacteriota; class Methanosarcinia; order Methanotrichales; family Methanotrichaceae; genus Methanothrix_B. The sequence goes on along the minus strand of JAKPCO010000085.1, from coordinate 35,755 downwards.
CGTTGATCACGCCGCGAGTCAGAAGCTCCTTCTCCATCGCTGTATTAAATCCGAAGAGCAGCTATTTAAATCTTGAGCCGGCCTGCCCTGTGCCGCCAGATTTCCGTTCCTGTTTATCAGATGACCTGCCCGAAGAGGCACCGGTCCTGCCATGCGATCCTGGAGGGTGAACTGGTGATTCCAGCAATGTACTTACATAAGAACGGAGCTTTTAAATGCATTCGGGGAAGACAGCCCAATCCGGTCACTCATAAAATTGAAATAACTTGTTCCCTTCCGGTTACCAGCATGACAGACAAAGCTGAGGTTGCTCTTGCTTATTCCGGCGGGCTTGACACATCTGTTTGCATTCCGCTTCTGCGTGAGCGATACGGCATGAGGCGCGTTGTCACGGTTCTTGTTGATGTGGGCCAGCCTCCAGAGGATATCGAGAGGGGTAACAGACGGGCTGAGAAGCTGAGCGACGAACACTATGTAATAGACGCAAAGGATGAGTTCGTCAGGGACTACATATTCCCGCTCATCAAGGCCAATGGCTCTTATGAGGGCTATGTTCTCGGAACCGCCATAGCAAGGCCTTTGATTGCAAAAAAGGTCGTCGATGTTGCAAGAAAGCTGGGGATAAACGCGCTTGCCCATGGCTGCACAGGAAGGGGCAACGACCAGCTCAGGTTCGAGGCGGTCTTCAGGGCCACCGGAATGAGGGTCATTGCGCCCATGAGGGACCTGGACCTCTCAAGGGAGTGGGAGATCGACTATGCGAGGGAGCACGGCATAGACGTCCAGGCATCGAAAGAGCGCCCCTGGTCCATTGACGAGAACCTTTGGTCGAGATCGATCGAGGGCGGGATGCTCGAGGACCCGTTCTTCGAGCCGCCCGAGGAGATCTACGCCTGGACCAGAACACCTGACGGGAGCGTGCCGCCGGAGGTTGTAGAGATCGAGTTCGAGCGCGGCGTGCCTGTGGCGCTCAATGGCGAGCGGCTCGGCGGGGTCGAGCTGATCAGGCGGTTGAATCTCATCGCAGGAAAGCACGGGATAGGACGCACAGACATGATAGAGGATCGGGTGCTGGGGCTCAAGGCCAGGGAGAACTACGAGCATCCTGCAGCGACCGTTCTCCTGACGGCCCACAGGGACCTGGAGCAGCTTGTGCTCTCCCGCGCGGAGCTCAGGTTCAAGGCCGGCGTTGATGAGGCATGGGCAGAGATGGCCTACATGGGACTTTTGGACGACCCACTTTTCGCGGACCTGAACGCCTTCATCGACCAGGCCAACTCCAGGGTCAATGGGGTTGTTCGCATGAAGCTCTTCTGCGGCAATGCGATGGCCGTGGGCAGGAGATCCCCTGATGCGCTCTACTCCCAGGAGATGGTATCGTTCGACTCACAGATGCTGAGCCAGCGGGACGCCGAGGGCTTCGCAAAGTACCACGGCTTCCAGGCCAGGCTGCTCAGGAAGAGATCGGGCTGAGTTTGTGTCAGTGACTCCCTCCCCATAAGGTGGAGGGCTTCCTGCTTCATTCCCCTCCCTGAAGGGGGAGGGTCTTCTGCCTGCTTTCCTATAAGCTCAGGCACACAGCAGGCTGCTTAGGCAATTTCGCACTCTCAGCAGCCTGCGAAGCTGCTGCAGCTTCAGGTCACTGCGCCTGAGGGGCTGCTCCCTCCAAAATGAAAGAGGCAGAGGACCTCGCCTCTCTTTCTCAAGAGGTCATCCTAAAGCCGCACTGTCAATCTCCGCAGTCTTCCTGCCAGCACCCATCGGTCATAACTTTTGGGAGAGGTTCTCAGAGATCTATCTCCTCGATATCATCGTTCTCCAGATCGACGAGGCTGCTTATGCGCTTCGATCCCGTTTGTTTCTTTCTGCCTGGCTGTGGCCTGGTGTATGCATCAGGCTTGTGTGATTCGGTTCCTACGTCCGCTTTGTGATCTGCCTTTCCGCTAACCGGGAGATCCTGAATCTCCCCCAGGCCGCCGGGCTTTCTCGTCTCCGCAGTTGGTTTCACAGCTACCTCGGGCTCCACATGTGCCACGGCAGGTATGCTCTCTTCGACCTCTTGCTCATTTCTGATGGCCCGCAGAGCTGTGAGAACCATCTGCCTGTACTCCTCGATGTTCGTGGAGTAGTGGCCCCTGGCCTTCCTGCAGTCCTCGACCGTCGTTGCCTCCGGATGGTACATGGTTCCGGGCTGGAAGTCTGTGCTCTGGGGCACATCTATGCTGCGCATGAGCTCCAGCCTTTCGAGCGTCCTGCGCGCCGCCTCGATGACCCATTTGTTACGGGTATCGAGATCCACCTTCTGTATGGCCTCTGCCCTTATCGACGTTATCTTCTTCCCATCCTCAGTCTCATAGACAGATGGCTTACCAACGACCGCCACGAACGCCGGGATCTCGATCTCCGCAAGCGCTCTGGATGCCTCGGGCTGGTACTGCCCGGCGTATATCAGAATGCTGCCTGTCGGGTCCGCCAGCCTCCCGCGCCAGTACTCGACCTCCTCGCCGATGTCATCCCTCTCTATCAGCGTCCCGACAACAAAAACCCGGTTGCATCTGGCGCCTGTTGGTGTCAGAAGATACTGTGGAGCGTACTGCGAGTCATCTCCCTCCCGGAAGGAGAGATCCGACCTTTTAAGTTCAGCCAGAAACACCCTCCTGGCGACCTCTCTGGAGTACATCATAGCCCCTCCGCCCTGCTCACAAGCAGGGACAGATCGTCATCGCTGAAAGCCATCTCCTTTATGCTGTCCACGAGAAGGTACCTGTCCCTCACCGGTCCAGTGACCTCGAAGTATCTCCCTATTAACTTCTCCTCGATGAGCGCGAGGACGACCTCATGATCAAGCGCCTCCATGGCCATCTCCTTTGCCTGCTCCATTGTGAGGCCGATGAGCTCCTCAACACGCTCGCGGTTTATCAGGATGTCCTGGACCATGAGCCCGTCATCTATCGCAGCCTTGACCCTGAGATCGTAAACACCCTCGACCTTGCCGTGCTCTGCGCATATGCCCTTCGAGAGAGGCCTCCTGCACGTAGGGCATCTCTTGATGAGCCCTGAGCCCTTCTGTATATCGACTATGGCGCCTGAGATCCTTCTGTTCAGCGAGACCTCGATTGGCTCTTCAGTCTCCTCTATGACGGTGCTTCTGTTTATCTTGACGCTGAACCTGCCCTGGAACTCGTCCGTGACAAGATTTTTTATAAGATAGCTCCTCCCCTCGACGAGATCAGGCTGCCCGGACTTCGCCCACTTGACGAACCTCACAACCCCGGTCTCATCCCCGAGAAGGCCCTGCTGCTGAATCGAGTCGCTTGAGGGCTCCCAGAGCTGAACTACCTTGGCCCTGAGATTGATCCACTGCCCCGGCCCGCTGATGTCCGCGACCCTGTAATCTGCAGAGCTCTGTGGAAGCACAGCAGATTCTATATCCCTCTCGAGCTCGGTGATCTCAGTGCTTCTGTTTATCTTGACGCTGAACCTGCCCTGGAACTCGTCCGTGACAAGATTTTTGAGAAGATAACTCCTCCCCTCGACGAGATCAGGCTGCCCGGACTTCGCCCACTTGACGAACCGTATGTTTCCCGTATCGTCTCCAAGGATTCCTGCCTGGGATATCGCCGGACTGGGGGAATCAAAGAGGCTCAGGACCTTTGCCTCCAGGTCCACCCACCTTCCAGGCTCGCGGATTTGGTTTATCTTCACCTGCTCGCTCTTTCTTGATGGGAGAGCGATGCCCTTCTCCTTCAGGTAGTAGTTGAGAACGCTTCTCTGCGCCTCCCGGGGAGGGACCTGAAACTTATCGACAAGAAGGCGGTATCTCTGCTCCACATCCCCGGTGCTGACGTCGATCCCAAGCTCGCTGAGCCTGGATACGATCTGCTCAATATCTTTCATTCAACCAGCCTCTGGTTTTTTTGAGAGGTGATATGAAGTGAGAGCACATCATAGATAAACTCATGCCATCCGCGGCGAAAGTAATATCCAGAGGGGCGTAAAGCGTTGTGCAGATTGACCTGAAACGATCATGAGCATAAAGCAATCCGGAAAGATTATAACATCATACCACCACTCACTCTCCGATGCTCAGATGTAGGAGGATACTGGCGATAGCTCTGGTGATGATGGTTCTCGGTATTGCAGAGTCGCAGCCGATGATCCGTCTAGGATCTAAGAGTGATCCCGAGGCTCATCTCTTCACTTACGACCAGAAGTTCAGAGAGACCACGCGCTTCATGAACTACAATCTGAGCATGGTTGGTGAGAAGGAGTTTGAGGACTGCAGCAGGCTTTCATCGCGCATGGATCTCAGGATGTTTCCCAGCTGGACCGAGCTGGTCATAAACGCGAACTTCAGCGGCATAGGCAGGATGGGCTATGTTGTATACGATGAGGAGCGCGAGCAGCCAAGAGAGGAGCAGTCGACGATCACCCACATGTTCATAGGAAACTTCAGCATGGACGAGCGGTTGCTGGTTGCGAAGAACCATGCTGTGGAGTCCGGATACCTGCCTCCCGTGTAGCTCCTGCACGGCGAACGGCGCCTGGCACTCATGCGCCGCACACCTCGAATTCAAGCGCTCCTGTTCCTGTTTAGCTGCTCTCCAACAATTCTGTCGATGATCGAGAGAAACTCATCCCTGTTCTGTGGCGGTATCGTGGCGCCGGCTGCGATGCTGTGGCCTCCTCCCGCGCCGCCAACCTCACCGGCTGATGCAGATACCGCACGCGAGAGATCCAGGCCTGCTCTCACGAGATCCTGCGTACCACGAGCCGAGACCTTGAGCATGCCATCAGGAGTGGATGCAAATGCCAGAATGGGCTTCGATCTGTCTGCTATCTGAAATACCATCCCAGCCACTATGCCCACTATGGTATCTAGTATATCCTCACCCGCATCGAAGTACTGTATGTTCGATAGCTGTACCAGACCGCGCTCCTTCACCAGCTTTATGCCGTTCAGAAGGTTCTGCCTGTGCTGGCTCAGAAGAAGCCTCGCCTCCTCCAGCGCCCCATCCCTGTCGCCAAGGCATACATCCAAACCGATTCTGGAGTGGCCGTACCTCGCCGTGGCGTTCAGGAGCGTGGAGAACTCGCTTGCATCCCTGAGCTCCGTCCCCTCCCTCTCCCTTGTGAGCGTGTAGACCTCTCCGACGAGGCGCTCGAGCCTGAAGCCGGGAATGCCTGAACGGAGACCGTGACGGATCAATGCGGACACAACTCTGGCGCGCTCATCCTGGTCCAGATCTATCCACCTCCTCCATCGCTCTCCTCTAAGTTTTATGATCTCTTTTAGGAAGGAGATGCACGCCTCCTCATCTCCTGAGAGCCCTGGAATGTACGGATCCGTTGAGTACTCAAGCATCTTGAAGACCGGGCGCGTCTGCTTGCCGAAGAGTTTGATATCAGGGCCGAATGAGAGGACGCCAGCCCTCGATCCGGTCTCTATTATCCTCCGGTTGAGGCCAACGAGCCTGCCCGATGAAAGGTCCTGGAGATCGCCGACAGCGCCAACCACCGCGAGCGCAGAGAGGTCCTCGTTTTTCCCGAGGGCATTCGCGAGAAGGAATGCGGTTCCGCTGCCGCTTATCTGGGTCGCGCCATCCCCGCCAAGCAGATGCGGATTGATGTGGACTATCTCCCCGCAGCGCTCAGAGCTTCCAGGACGGTGGTGGTCCGCGATAATAGCCTTGATGCCCAGAGCTGAGATCTCCCGGATCATGCCGCTTCCAAGGTCTGTAAATACCACCAGATCTGAGCCCGCATCTGCGATGATCTCAAGTTCGTTTTTGGTAAGCTGCTTGAAGAACAGTGGCGTGTGATCTATGCCCCTCCTCGAGAGGGCTGTGCATATCACTCCGGCTGCGGTCAGACCATCAGCATCGATATGCGATACAACCAGGACATCTCCCGCTCTGGAGATCGCATCCGCACCATCTTCAGCCAGCTTCTTCAGAGATGCACAGATGTTCTCTATGTTCACCGACCCCCTTCGAGAGATAGTCACACAACTTTTAAGCCTTCTGCGAGAAGGGATACATCTGTGCTTCGCTCTTATCCATTTGATGAATTGCCCAAAGGAGCAGGGGTCATGCCATGCGCTCGTTTCGACTTATCTGGCGAACGAATGAGTCCTTTCAGCAATGGCTTCATGTCAAGTTGCTGAATACATAAGAGCGAATGTTAAAGATCATGTGACACATACCCTGTGTGGTAGATTGTGGTGGCCTCGCGCATAGATCTTTACAGAAGATATCTCAAAGCCAGCGGCGCGCTGGAGATAGCCAGGCGTCTCTTCGTCATGAACGCATTTGATGGCGTTCTGACGATCATGGGTGTGGTCCTTGGAGCATACCTCTCAGGTGTCCAAAATCCTGGATTTGTGATAACCGCAGGAGTGGGCGGAAGCATAGCGATGGGCATATCGGGAATGAGCGGCGCTTATATGGCGGAGAGAGCTGAAAGGATGAGGGACATCAGGAAGCTGGAATCTGCGATGCTCAGAGACCTCGACGGGACGCACGTTGTCAGGGCATTCAGAACCGCGAGCATCGCGGTCGCGCTCGTCGATGGGATCAGCCCGGCGATCGCAGCCCTCCTCCTGATCTCGCCGTTCTTAATGGTCCCGATGATAAGCATGAGCGCCGCAGCAATGATCTCGCTTGCTCTCGGGCTGGTCGTGCTATTCCTCCTCGGGCTCTTCCTGGCCAGGATAAGCGAGGAGGTGGCGCTGATAAGCGGTCTAAAGATGATGCTCGCCGGCGTTCTGACCATAATAATTGTCAGCCTTGTGGTCTCTCCGGATGCGCTGTGACCGCCATCTGCCTCCGGATCCAAGACCGCAACCGGTGCACCAGCTTCCGGACATCACAAAGTTCAAAGATGAATGGCGTTCAGAAACGAAGGGGATCGTATTGAGTTCTGCGGAGAGGATCATGGTGAAGAGCATGCCAGGAAATGCATACAGAATACTTGCAAAGGACGTGCGCTCATACGAGTTTGTAATACCCTATGATGAAAAGGCAGATGTGGGAGAGATATTCACTGTGGAGGACAGGGATATGCTCTTTCTCGCCCGTGTTGTCAATGTGCAGCACGACTCGAACTACGATGGGAGGTGGGATACGAGTATCAGGGGCACGGAGCTCTATGATGAGGAGCAGATATTCAACAGGGTCATCGCAGAGCCGCTCGGGTGCATACCCCGTGATCAGACTAAAAGAAGGGGCGCATTCAGAAAGGCGAAGACCATACCCACCAAATTCTCCAGGGTTAAGAGGGCAGAGGCGGAGGAGTTCGATTTTTTGAAAGACACCATGGGCGATATCGAGGTCGGCGTCCTGAGAAACGGAAGCAGAGACACGGATGTCGCCGTGGCGCTCCACAGCAGCGCGATGGACCATCATATGGGGATATTCGCGACCACTGGGATGGGCAAGTCCAACTTCATGAAGGTCTTCGCAGCCTCATGCATGAAGCTTGCTTCAGAGAACAGATCTGAGTTCGGGCTGCTCATAGTAGATCCTCATGGGGAGTACCTGAGGGGCGGAAAGGCCGGCAAGGGGCTTCTTCACCTCAAGCCCTACCTATCAAGTCTTAAATGCTACTCCACAGATCCCAGGAATCACAGCCTCCCGGAGGTCAGTGAGCTCACGATCTCCAGGAGGGATATCCTGCCAGAGGATATCAAGGTGCTGCACGACTGGACCGGTGCGCAGATGGATGCCCTGGAGAGCATCGAGCGGATCTTCGATGGGGAGTCGTGGATAGATGAGATCCTTGATGAGAATGGTAAAGCGATGCTGACAGAAAAGGCGAAGGTATCAGAGAAAACGGTCGATGTTCTGGTAAGAAAGCTGGAGAACATACTTTCAAGAAATAAATATATAAAATCCTCTGGAAGTTCCAGCATCCCGGGCATAATCGAGGGCGTAAAGAGCGGAAAGGTCGTGCTGATCGACATCCCCAACCTGAGCGAGAGCAGCGAGCTCTTCCTCCTCTCCCTGATATCCAGACGGATAATGGAGGATTACAGAAACGAGGATGAGGGGAGGAAGAAGTGCATGGTAGTCATCGAGGAGGCGCAGAGGGTTCTCGGGAGCGACAGCAGGATCGCGCGCTTCGAGGAGATAGCCAGAGAGGGAAGAAAGTTTGGGGTTGGACTTTGCGCGATAACACAGCAGCCGAAGCTGATCGACAGAGAGCTCCTCTCGCAGTTCAACACGATGGTCGTGATGGGGCTTGCAGACAGGAATGACAGGATGCGCGTTGAGGAGTCTGCAAAGCAGGATCTGTCATCGCTGGATGTTGAGATCCAGACCCTGGAGAAGGGAGAGGCGATCATAAGCACGCTGAACGTGCCCTTCCCGATACCCGCTAAGATACACAGATATGAGGATTACATGGAGCGGCTCCGGCCGAGTGCACCCGAGAGAAGGTCGTTCAGGCCGACACCTGACTGAGGGGATGCCTTGAAGATAGTCCACATCGCAGATACCCATCTTGGGTTCCAGAGCTTCAGCAGGATGGATGAGAAGGGCAGGAACCTGATGGAGGAGTGCATCTACAGGGACTTCAGGCGAGCCATCGACAGGATCATAGAGCTAAAGCCGGATGCAGTGGTGCATGCTGGCGATGTATTCCACCATGTCCGGCCCAGAATAAGACCCCTCTGCATCTTCAAGCAGTCTCTTGAACGCCTCAGCAGTGCTGGCATCCCTGTGATAATAATAAGCGGAAATCATGATGCCCCCAAAAGCTACTCAGCTCTGAGCCCGTTCTACCTCTACGATGGAATGGAGGATGTGTATATCGCTCACAGATACAGATACGAGCGCTTCGAGGTCGGGGATCATATCTTCCACTGCATACCATTCTGCTTCAGCCAGGAGGATTACATTGAGGAGTTCAGAAAGATAGAGATGCGCGGCTCGGATGTGCTGGTGATGCACGGGCTCGTGGAGGCGCTGCGTGATCAGAGCATGAAGCCAGTGGGAGAGCACATTGTCAGCGACAGCTTCCTGAAGAGCGATTTCAGCTATATCGCGCTCGGGCATTATCACGATCAGAGGAGGATAGCTCACAACACCTGGTACAGCGGCTCGATCGAGTACTTCAACTTCAACGAGGCTCCGCAGAGAAAAGGAGCACTGATGGTGGATTTGAGCACTGGAGGGGTGGAGAGCATCGCAGTGCCGAACATCGGAATGAGGGTCGTAGAGCTTGACTGCTCTGGAAGAACGGCTGAGGAGATACTGGAACTCATCGAGGAGGAGTGTGGCGGAGATAAAGATAAGATTGTTCGCATCGACCTCAGAAGGGTCAACAGGGCCGCATACAGAAGAATGGATCAGAGAAGGCTGAGCAGGCTCGCGTCCTCGATGTTCTGCCTCAAGATAAAACCGGAATATGATGAGACTGCGAGAGCTGAGGAGATGAAACCTCCGGAGCGCCTCGATCTTGAGTTCGTGCGCTTCCTTGAGGGAGAGATGGACAAGATACCGAATGCGATCCGGCAGGATGTCATGAGCTATGGGACCGAGCTGATCAGAAAGGTGATCGAGAGGAGAGGCACAGAGGGTATGGATGCATCTCAATAGGCTTGTGCTGCGCAACTTCAAGAAGTACAGGCGTGCGGACATAACGTTCCAGGACGGGCTCACAGGCATAATCGGAGGGAACGGAGCTGGAAAGAGCACGATCGTCGAGGCGATAGCCTGGGCGCTCTACGGCAACAGGGCATCCACTGTGGAGAGGAAGTTCATAAAGAACGTGAACTCCAGGCCGGAGGAACCGGTGGAGGTTCATCTGACGCTCTCCATCGGAAAGAATGAGATCGTCATATCGAGAATCATGAAGGGAAAGAGCATGCTGCCCGATGCCTCTCTGTGCATAAATGGCCAGCAGGTCGCCAAGGGCGTGCGCGAGGTCGATGCTCACCTCTCCAGGCTGATAAGGATAAGCTTCCAGGACTTCATGAGAACTTTCTACGCAAGACAGAAGGATCTTGATAATCTCATAAGAGAGGGCGGATCCGGAAAGAGAGAGTACCTGCTGAAGCTCCTCGGCCTTGAGGACCTGCGCGAGATCGGGCTCGAGATCACAAAGGAGGATCTGAGGGAGATCGAGCAGAGAATCAATATGGCCTCCGGAGCGCTCTCGGAGCTGGGCGATGTTGAGATGAGGATTGAGGAGATAAGAGCAGAGGAGACATCAGCCAGGGCAGAGCTGAGCAGAAGGGAGACCGCACTCAGAGATGCTGAGAGAGAAATGGAGGGCGCCAGGAAGGCGCTGGAGCTGCTTGAGGGGAAGAGGCGGGAGCATGATCATCTGAAGAGAGAGATCGAGCACATCCAGGGCTACATCGCAGATAGAGAGAGGACCGTCAGAGAGGAGCGCGCGAGGCTCGAGGAGATTGAGAGAAAGAAGAGAAGGCTTGAGGAGCTCGCCCCTGATCTGAGGCGTCTGAATGAGATAAGAGATAGACTCCATGAGCTGGATGCGGATAGAGCAAGCTACGAGCGGCTGATCTCGAGCCTGAAGGACATTCAAGTGGAGAGAAGAGAGGCTCTGCGTTCACTGGAGGAGATAAAGACCAGGCTCGATGAGCTCTACAGATGTCGCGCCGAGATGGAGGGTCTCAGGGAGAGAGCTGATCTCTACGTGAGCACAGGTAGAGCGCTTGAGGAGCTCGAAAGTAAGAGAGAGAGGTTCATGTCGCAGGTCTCATCCATTGCAGGACTGGATGCGAGGAGAGCCGCGCTTTTGAGCGATTACACGATGAAAGCTGGCCTTGTGAGAGAGCTGCGCGATGCCAGAAGATCGCTCCCGGATCTCGAGCGCAGGCTCTCCGCCCTGGAATCGCTGAAGAGGGAGCTCGGGGATCTTGAAAGGGCGAAAGAGAGGCGTCGATCGCTTGATGAGCTGCTCTCCGAGAGGAACGCGCACATCGAAAGGCGTGCCCAGCTCCTGAAGAGGATTGATCTTGTCCACAAGAAGATCTCCGAGATCGGCGATCTCGCCCAGGAGGAGGGGGAGCTCAGGAAGAAGGAGATCCAGCTAGAGGAGATCGTGGACTCCCTGAATCAAAGGAGGGCAGAGATCGAGAGCAGACACAATCTCGCACGCTCCAGGATGCTAGAGTTCCAGAACAGCCTCAGACGGATCGAGAGTTTGGGGGCGGAGAGCCCGTGCCCGACATGCGAGCGCCCACTGGGAGAACAGTACGCCCGACTCACGGAAAAGTACAAAGAGGAGATCATCAGGTACAGAGGGGACTGCAAGAGGGCTGCGGATGAGCTCCGCGATCTGAATGAGCAAATCAAACGCACACAGCACCTCAAGGACATGCTGAGGGCATCCGCGGAATCACTGGGCATGAGAAGAAACGCTCTCGCATCGCTTGAGGCCGAGCAGAGGGAGGTCAGGCTCCAGCTGTCAGAGATCGAGAAGAGGATATCGGAGCTTGATGTCGAGATCAGTGCCATGGGCCAGGTCGAATACGATCCAGAGAGATATGAAGAGGTCAAGCGCTCGCTTTCAGATTACGATAAACTCATCGATGAGAGGGCGAAGCTGCTCGCACGCCTCGAGAACCTTCCAGGACTGGAGAGTGATCTCAGGAAGACCAGAGAGAGGGCATCTGCGCTGGATGAGAGGATCCTAGAACTCTCGAGGGGCATCGCCATTGTAGGCTATGACGAGCGTGCATACCTGCGGGCAAAATCAGTTCTCTCAGATCTCCAGAGCTCCCACGAGAGGTACAGGATTCTGCTCCAGCGGACAGGCGAGATTGAGGGCCTCGAGAAGCGGCTGGAGGCTGTGAGAATGAGAATCCAGAGGCTGGATGGAGATCTGCTCAATGTTGAAAAAGAGATTTCAGAGCTCGGATTCGATCCCGATGAATATGGCAGGCTCAGAGCAGAAGAAACAAGGCTTGCTGAGATCGAATCGATCGCGAACAACCTCATGGTCGGGATCGCAGGTGAGGAGCTATCGAGGTCGAGGATGCTCGAGGCCGAAACGGATCTCAGAAGGCTGCACACGCAGATGGCTGAGCTCAGTACGCGTCTTGAGGAGCTGGGTTATACCGATGCATCTTATGAGAATGCGAAGAGAATACTATCAGATGCGGATGAGAGGCTGAGGCGTGCGAACGAGGAGTACGCAAGGATGCGCGATGAGCTCAAGAGGCTGGAGTGGAGCCTCTCAAAGCTGAATGAGGATCTGGCGAGGAAAAGGGCGCTGGAGAGGGAGATCGATGATCTCAACAGGAGAGCCCAGGTGATATCCACGGTCAGGGACATGCTGGTGAGGTTCCTGGATGCGCTACTGGTGAGGGTTAGAGACGAGATCGCCCAGAATGCGGCCAGGATAATGGAGGAGGTCACAGGCAAGTACAGCATCCTCAAGATAGATGAGAATTTCAACATACTTATCGATGACAGGGGTACGGATTATCCGATATGGAGGTTCTCCGGCGGAGAGATAGATATGATAGCCCTCTCTGTGAGAATAGCGATAAGCGAGTATCTCATGAGGTCTTCCGGAGAGGAGAGCGGCTACTCCTTCATGATACTTGATGAGGTCTTCGGATCGCAGGATATCGAGCACAGGGAGAGGATGATCAACATGCTCAGGAGCCTCGGCGTGAGGTTCCCCCAGCTCTTTGCAATAAGCCACATCAGCGATGTCCAGGGGCAGTTCGACAGCACCATAGTGGTGAGCGAGGACGATATGGGGAACAGCGTTGCCTATCAGTGAGATCGCTGAACAGATCATAGAACCCCCTCTGGGGGTGCAGCGAAACCTTCGGCCAGAGTGGCTGACGCAGAGGTGTCAGTGAGATCAACAGCATCTGGGCCTCGCAGGATTCGTGAGCCGTTGCGATGTAAGGTGCCGACTCCTGACAGGGAATTCGGGGTCATTCCTGTGAACAGACCCCAACCATCCCGGCAAGTCCGTTTGAGGTGAGAAAGATGGAGGAGGTCGAGAGGCAGCTCAATCTGATCCTCCTCGAGATCGCCAGCCTGGAGGAAAGGATATGGGACTGCATGGAGAGGCTCCGCGAAAAAGAACTCCTTTCACCGCATCTCGAGGAGTACGTCCGCAGCATCATGAGCGAGTTATCATACTGGACCGCGCTCTGCACCACAGCATCTGAGGCGCCACATGTGCTCCTGAGGCGGATGGAGGTGCACCTCACAAGAGCCAGGCGTTTATCCGAACATCTCGAGCAGCTGAGCGCTGCCTGTGCCTGATTTGAAAGGCATTGGTTGCTGGATGCACTCATTCGCCCGCCAGGCTTTCGGCTGCGTCAAAGGGTTTCGATGGTTTCGACTTCGTCAGAACCCTTCGAAGCAGCCGAAGGTAACGAGCGCATGAGGAGAAGTAGCCTCTTCGATGGATGAGAACGTTACAAGAACCTACAGCGCCACCCTGAGGACCGCAAGATACGACAGGAGACCGATGAAGAGAAGCAGGAGATCAATCGACCTGCCCCGCAGCCCCTGCCTCATGAGCGTGAAGCGAACGCTTATCATGGTATGTATGAGAAAGAACAGCACGAGGACGGGATCCAGGGTTGTATGGATCTGCGCCGCCTGGCGGGGATTCATGATTATGTGATTATGCCAGGAGTAGCCGGTTACTATGAATATCACCATCAGTGCCAGAAGGATCCACGCGCATATCCTGTTGATTCTCACCAGCGTGCTCATCAATCAGTGCATATGATGGATCGTATTAAAATGTGCTGCTTCGATGTTTATTGGAGGTCATGCAAATGTGGCTGCTGGAAGACTCATTCACCAGGAACGCATGGCAGTAGCAATGCCGGTCAAGTCATCTGATGAAGAGCGAACGCTCATATCCATCTGATAACTTGATCGAAGAGGCACCAATCATGCCATGCGCTCGTTCCGACTCACCTTCGACTGCGTCGAAGGCCTGGCGAGCGAACGAGTGCATTCAGCAGCCGGATTGTATTACCTGAGGATTTACTATTAACCGCCTGTTCGGGGATCTGCAAATGCTGCTGCATGCGTTTATCAAAGAAGCTTTATACCAAAGAGATGGATTTTAGGAATCCTCACCTGAATACATAAGAGCGAAATGTTCTGCCCCACTTTGGCATGATATGAGGCCCTTCGCCGCACTGCATGTGGGAGATAAACAGGTTCTGCATGGAGGTACCATGATCTGGATGGAGATGGCCAGGTTCGGGAAGAAGCTTGTAGAGCAGGGTCTGACAGGCTCGCGCTTCGGCAACATATCGGTGCTTACAGAGGATGGAATAGTGATAACATGCACAGGTTCCATGCTCGACGAGATCGACGAGGGCCAGGTGGTGCTCGTCGACAGAGACAGGGAATGCGCCGGTGACAGCATCGCGAGCTGTGAGACTCCGGTCCACAGAGCCATATACCGCAGGACAGATGCCAGAGCGGTGATACACACCCATTCACCGTACGCGGTGGCATTATCCCTCCTGGAGGATGTGGTGATGCCAATCGACAGCGAGGGGATCGCGTTTCTCGGTGAGATGCCCGTGGTCGATGGCCCGTTTGGCACTGTGAAGCTCGCCTCTGCGGTATCAGATGCCCTGATCGATCACAGAGCATGCATCGCACGTGGCCATGGCGTCTTCGCCAGGGGAGGCGATCTGAGAGATGCATACATCACAGCCTCGATGGCTGAGCACAGCTCCAAAATAAGATACCTGGTCGTATGGGGCAGAAGCTCAACCAAAGACTGAGCCTGTTACGGCTATGGAGAAATGCAAGGCCGATGCTGTACGGATATGAAATCAGGAACCATCAGAGATGTGGGCCCAGAAAACCTCCTTATGCTTTGCACCAACACCTCTTATGTTTGCTCTTATCCATTTGATGGCTTGCCCGAAGGAGCAGGTTTGCTGAATGCACTCATCCGCTCGCCAGGTCTTCGAAGCAGTCGAAGGTAAGTCGAAACGCTTTCGAACGCGTCGAAAGGTTTCGACGGAGTCGAAACACAGGAAGCCCTGCCCCCTTGAGGGGGAGGAAGTCACAGCCATCTGACCTACTATCCGGCCTGAAGGCCGGAGTTTATAGACTGTCTCCTAGAGATACACATGCTCCAGATCTAAGTGACAGATGGCTGCCGAATCATGACGATTCTATCCTCCTCGCCATCTCCAGCGACTCCCTGGCCTCCTCGTGCCTGCCGAGGACCTTCAGACACCCACTCCTGTTCATCCAGGCGGTCCAGTAGCCCGGATAGATCTTTATGGCCTTCTCGAAGCAGAGCAGTGCCTCATCGTATCTCTTGAGAGCGACAAGGGAGACGCCCTTGTTGTTCCATGCATATGCATCAAACGGCTCCAGCATGATCGCCTCGTCGTATGATCTGAGAGCTTCCTCATGCTGCCCGAGGTTATCGAGGGCAGCACCCCGATTGTTCCAGGCCCTTCTCGCATCCTGCCCCATTGGGTCTAGCTCGATCGCCCTGTCGTAGCTTTTGACCGCTTCCTCATACTCACCCAGGCTGTGGTGAGCGAAACCCTTGATGATCCAGCTTCTGGAGTTGAACGGGTCGAGTTCCAGGGCGCGCTTGCAGGCCTCAAGCGCCTCAGAATAGCGGCCGAGGTTGTTAAAAGCGGCTGCCTTCCCCCTCCAGGCCCTTGCATGCGACGGATCTAGCTCGATCGCCCGTTCAAACGCATCCAGAGCATCTGAGTATCTCCCAAGAGCCCTCATCAGATACCTGCCACGCGCCACCCACAGATCCGCGTTCATCAGATCATTCTCAAAGAAACTCTGGTCGCATGGCATATCCGGCGCCGAACCGGTAAAGGCGCTCTCTGCACCCTCCCTTTCAGACCTCCTCACCGACTTTTCGCTCAAAACAACACCATCTTTAATCTAAAGAGTTGATATACAAATATACACCGGCGATATGCAGCTGCCTCGCTCTGACCCGGATTCATGCAGGATTCGGAAATCTGCAAGACACTCTGGAATCAAGAACATCCCGCTTATTTTTTGTGCAATCGCTTGAGATCAAAACGCGCGACCCCAGGAGCTCAGAGGATTTATCCAAGCGGGCGCCTGTCTACGAGAGCCCCTTAAGTGATCCGATCTCACAAACGCTGTTCGATCCCCGCAATATACTTTTGCCGCCGCCCATCTCTGCATCTCAGAGCGGGCCGAAGCGGGCCTGCGTGGGCACGCTGAAGCTCGCGAGATCCTTGAGCCTGTAGTCCTGAAGCAGTATGCTCTTAAGCTTTGGCGGATGAACGCTCAGAGAGATCTCCTTTGTCCTTCCGTAACGTCCCTTGCTTATCACAACAGTGTGAAGAATGCCAAGCATATCGAGCTCAGCTATGAGATCCGTGATCCTTCTGTGTGTGAGAGAGTCTGCCTCGACAAGGGGGCAGAGCTGCTTGTACATGCCATAGACGGTGCTCGTTGTTATGTTCCTGGCAGCCTGCTCCTCCAGGAGAAGTATGCTGTAAAGCACAAGCTTTGACTGTGTGGGAAGCGTCTTTATGACCTCCTCCACCCTGTCCTGCTCGATCTTGTCCCTCGCTGCCTTCACATGCTCCTCGGTGATCATCTGGCTCCTCGCCCTCTCCGCGATCTCGCCCGCTATCCTGAGAAGGTCCAGCGCACGACGCGCATCACCATGCTCCCGCGCCGCGAAGGCCGCACAGAGGGGGATGACATCATCCGCGAGCACACCAGGCCTGAACGCCAGCTCAGCCCGCTGCTCCAGTATGTCCTGTATCTGCTCCGCGTTGTAAGGCGGGAATATTATCTCGTCCTCGCCCAGCGATGATTTGACCCTGGGGTCCAGGAACTCGGTGAACTTCAGATCGTTCGATATGCCGATCAGACTCACCCTCGCCTGGACCAGATCTGAGTTTATTCTGGAGAGGTTGTAGAGGACATCATCGCCTTTTCTGACGAGCTTGTCGACCTCATCGAGCATTATGACGACCACACGCTTCTTCTCATCCAGCGCGTTCCTGAACTCCGAATAGACCTGATCGGTGGGCCAGCCGGTCATGGGGATGTCCTTGTCGAAGTGTCTGGCGAGGTGTGCAAGAACCCTGTACTGTGTATCAACCACCTCGCAGTTGAGGTATATGACCGAGCACGCAGATCCTGCATCCGCCTCCTCCAGCTCCTTGCCCACATACTTCGCGACGGCCGTCTTTCCTGTGCCGGTCTTCCCGTAGATCAGTACGTTTGAGGGCGTCTCGCCATGCAGGGCCGGAGCCAGGACAGATGCCAGCTCCTGTATCTGCTCCTCCCTGTGGGGCAGCTCCTTTGGGGTATAGGTGGGACGCAAGACGTCCCGCGACCTGAATATGCCTCCCTGCCCAACAAAGCTGGCAAACAACCCGCTAGAAGTGGTCACGAAAACTCCCTCGAACAATTCACTTTTCGCATGGATGGTATTAAGAGTTATGGTGATCTCCCCTTCGTTTCCAGTGGAAGGAGACCAACCCCTTTATTTCCAGTGGAGATTACCACGAACCCCAGGAAGGGATCATGGGCTCGAATAGCTGAACGCTCTTACGCTCTTATCCATCTGATAACTTGTCCGCAGAGGCACTTCTCCTCGTGCGTGTCTGGCGAGCGGTTCCCTTAGCAACCGGCCTGCATGGCCTTCAAGTTGCTGAATACATAAGAGCGCGCTCTTATTAGCAACTTGGATGACATGCAATCTGGCTGGTGGAAGCACTCATTCACCTGCTGGAGCACATAACAAGACCAGCGCATATACAGGCGAGCTATCAGATGGAGGAGAGCGCAGCTGAATAGGTCGCCAGGTTTCAATATGCATTTCATTGTTCATCGGCTAAGGTTTCTGTGCAACATGATACGATGAATATTTAACAATTCGCTCTTATGTGTTTGGCAACTTGCAGGTCGTCAGTGTGGTTGCTGAACGCACTTATTCATTCATCAAGAATGCATGGCATGACCAGTGCTTCTATGGGCAAGTTATCATATGGATAAGAGCGTAACAATTTTCTATTATCATATGTGCGCCACTTGATGAGATCGATATCAATAGACATAACACTTGTTCAAGATAATGCCATTGTAAAATCGCTCTTATGTGCGTAGCAACTTGCAGAGCATGTAATGTGGTCGCTGAAATCATTGCCACGCCTTCGAATGCGTCGAAGGGTTTGACAGTTTCGACTTAGTCGAAACCCTTCAAAACAGTCGAAGGTAAGTCGAAACGAACGCATAGCATGACCCCTGTTACTTCGGGCAATCCATCAGAGAAGAGCGGTATGCTTTACACAATGCCTCCTGTATTACATCAGTCGAACATGCTCAATACTATGAGCGAGCAAGAGTCAATAATACGTATTTGCTCAATGTTGTGAGCGTATTTTATCTGCTGGTCAGGTGAAGACGCTACATCGGGCATGGTCTTTCATCCAGAAATCTGCCAGGAGGGTAATTTACCTCAACGTATTGAGCATGTTCCATCAGTCACGCCGGTCAGGCATGTTCAGGCACCTCTCTTTGTCGCACGCACGATTTTGAGGAGTCGCAACCATACTTTTAAATACAACGATATACATGCAGAGTTCAAGAGCTGAGGCGGGAACTGATCCTCAACCCTTTTGCAGCCCTAGAAAGCGCAACGGTGGTGATTTTTATTATGTCTGAGAAAGTGATAAAGCAATGTGTCGAGATTTTGGAGCGAATAATGAGCGACGATACTGTGCCCAGAAACATAAGGCGCTCTGCAGAGAACGTCAAAGGTATACTTCTCCAGGAAGGGCTCGCCGAAGCGGTAAAAGCAGCTTCAGCGATATCCATACTAGACGAGATCAGCAACGATCCAAATATTCCTCTTCACACCAGAACACTGATATGGAACGTAGCAAGCCAGCTTGAGACCATACCTGTCGGATGAAGTAAAGAGAAGACGCTTTAGCATCGGGCAGACTGTATTTGCCCAATATCGCGAGCATACTTGAGTTACTGATCAAGTGAAGCCGCTATAATCGGCTCATTCATCCAGAAATCCGCCAAGAGGACAATTTACCTCAACGTATTGAGCATGTTCGATACACTGTGAGAAACCTGCAGTGAGTCCAGCAGAGTACCAGGCATCCCTGGAGATAGGAGCTCGGCAGGAGGAGCTCTTCCGCAGAGAGAACAAACTGGATGAATGTTCATCATGGAACCGACAGAGTCCGGACGGAGCTTCTTCGCATGACCAAGGATTTCTGTGAAATTCGTGTGGCTCATCCCAGTGATTCAGCGGATCCAGTACTCTCGTATAAACATGTGTGCCGGTTGATGTTTGTTCGAGCGCCAGAATTTACCTCTCCGAGGATTCACATGAGCCACTCCTGTTCAGGCTCGCGTATCTCGATTCAACTCTGAATAAATGGCTCACGCTCTTGTCATCTGATAACCTGCCCGAAGGAGCAGGGGTTTCGTTTCGACTTACCTTCGACTGCGTCGAGGGCATGGCGAGCGGGTCCCTTAGCACCGGTTTGCACGTCCTTCAAGTTGCTGAATACATAAGAGGAATGGCTCATCTGGTTGATCTGGCAGATCAGCCAACACAAGAAGTCTCCACTGAACCCCCAGATGGATCAACTCATTCGGATTCGTGGCGATTCGCAGGAGCTTGGCAGGTTTTGGAGACTGCCGAGCACCGGACGCAGACGAGCTGCTGGATGAAGTGCACATGCTTGCTTTCTGGCCGGCCTTCACAGCATATGCAGGGCTGCACGCTGCGAATCCGGCTTGTCTGACAGAGAGTCACGGAATGCAAACCCCGTTCTTCAGGCCGGAATAGGCCCGCGTGCGACATCCGGATGCTCCTGTTTCAAAACCCCGTTGCTCTTATGTGTTCAACAACTTGAAGGCCATGCAGGCCGTTTGCTGAATGCACTCATTCGCTCGTTAGACACGCACGAGGAGGAGTGCCTCTTCGGGCAAGTTATCGGACGGACATAAGCTGTCCTCATATGCAACAGGAGGTCATGCACTCGCACATTGAGATCAACAGCATGCGGCTCGCAGGGGTCATGAGATATCGTGCGGTGAGAATCGATTTCGTGGCACGCTCTTATGTGCGTAGCTGTAGAGCATGCAATTTGGTCTCTGAAAGCATTGCTACGCCTTCGACTTAGTCGAAACCCTTCGGAGCAGTCGAAGGTAAGTCGAAACGAAACCCCTGCTCCTTCAGGCAGGTCATCAGATGACAAGAGCGGTGGCATATTGTTCAGTGGTGCGAATCCGTGTTCAGCGACCCGGATGTCGTGCAGTCTGGATGCTGGGGGGCTCAGTTGCAAGGTAAGTCGAAACGAGCGCATGGGAAAGAAGTCTCTTCTGGGGGGTCATCAGATGGACAAGAGCGATGGCTGGAGGGTTTGAGATCCGAGTTAGTTCCATCCAAAGCACATCGACGCTGGAGGATATTCTATATTCTGTGCTTCCCTGGTGGCTTCCTCAAGAGGGCGGGTATTCTGCCTGTTTTCCTATAAATACATGGATGTCGATCCTAGTGTCAGGGGTGATCTGAAAATGGATGAAGAAGAGATGATCAGGCGCATCACGAGGATGATGGAGATCGGCGGAACCATGCTGGCAGAGCACCATGACTGCGGAGCTCCGCTCTTCAGGTACAAGGGGGAGATTCTGTGCCCTGTCTGCTCCGCTTCCAGAGAGGCTGAGCAGGATGCTGCTGTGAAGCTGCCGGAAGAGAAGAAGCTGGATGTCTCAGAGGGGCGTATCTCGGAGAGCACAGCTCAGCGCAGCCCAGTATCCACCTCAGTATCTCCAGCCACACGTGATGAAAAAGATGCTCTCTCAGTTGTGAAGGAGATGCTCCATGCAAAGCTGAGGGAGCTGTGCGAGGGGATAGCTGGCGAGCAGGACCTGTCAAGGCTGAAGTCGAAGCTCGAATGCATCGAGATAGCGATCAGGGCGCTTAACCAGCTCTGATTTTGGGGCATGGGCCCGAACAGCCAGACAAGCTGTTGGGAATCAGTATGCAGCAGCGTGATGACATATAAAACGATGCATGCTCTTATATATTCAGCAACTTGAAGGACGTGCAAACCGGTGCTAAGGGACCCGCTCGCCAGGCCCTCGACGCAGTCGAAGGTAAGTCGAAACGAAACCCCTGCTCCTTCAGGCAGGTCATCAGATGACAAGAGCGGTGGCATATTGTTCAGTGGTGCGAATCCGTGTTCAGCGACCCGGATGTCGTGCAGTCTGGATGCTGGGAGGGCTCAGTTGCAAGGTAAGTCGAAACGAACGCATGGCATGACCCCTGCTCCTTCAGGCGGGTCATCAGATGACAAGAGCGGTGGCATATTGTTCAGTGGTGCGAATCCGTGTTCAGCGACCCGAATGTCGTGCAGTCTGGATGCTGGGAGGGCTCAGTTGCAAGGTAAGTCGAAACGAGCGCATGGGAAAGAAGTCTCTTCTGGAGAGTCGTCAGATGGACAAGAGCGGCGGGGGTTTCAGTTTCACATAAGAGCATGCGTCGTTCGCTCTTACATATCCAGCAACCTGGGGTTGTGCAATGTGGTTGCTGAAAAGCATTCATTCACCGAGGATGCATAGCAGGACTAGTGCTTACGGGCAGGTTATCATAAGAGCAAACGCTCTTGTCCATCTTACGACGCTCGAGAAGAGGCACTTATTCCGCCATGTGTTCGTGGTGAATGAATGAGTGCTTTCAGCGACCGCATTGCATGCTCTACAGCTACGCACATAAGAGCGAGAGCAAAATCATGATGTCGATCGAGCACCTTTATGGTAAACGGCGTGGATCACAGCGGCGTATGAGACATGCCGGCGTGTTCATGCTGCATTTCCACTGGAAATGAGGGGGTCTCTGTGTTCAGATCTGTCTCTATTATCTGCGCTTTGTTGGTTCTGACATTCGTTCAGGGCTGCGTTGAGCAAAAAGCTGCTGAGCGGAGCGGCTCTGCGGAAGTACATATGGATAGAAAGCTTGACCTGGAGTTCGAGGCCGGAGTCTCCAGCGAGTTCTTCCTCGTCAGAGGCACTCTGGATCTTGCCTCCAGCATTTCTGAGCCCTACCTGCTGCTCGAGGCTCATCTTATGAGAGAAGGCCAGGAGGTTCTCCGGTCAAGATACCTCCTGATCGATGTGGCCCCGGGCCAGACCGCGTTCGAGTTCTCAAAGACCGCGAGGCTGCACCCTGGCAGGGGCTATACCTGTCGCCTCGTCGTTTCTGGCGCGGATGGCCCGATTCTGAGCGCCGAGCGCGCGGCTCAGATCCTGGAGAGCAGCGCAGATCGATCGCTGTATCCTCCATCGCTTTCATTCAGCGAGCCTGCTGGAGCCTCAAGGAGACATGAGGATGATAATGCGGAGGCTCGGGATGAACACTCAGAGGATGGAACAGAAAATGATACGTATAAAGGGCAGAACCTCAATGTTACAGTCGGATCTGCGAATCCTGAACAGTATGGAGCAAAGCAGTACGTAGGAAGCACCACCTCCAGGAAGTACCATCTCCCCGAATGCAGGTATGCTAAGAAGATAAAGCCTGAGCACGTTGTGTTGTTCTCAAGCAAGGAGGAGGCAGAATCGAAAGGATATGAGCCATGCAGGGTGTGCAATCCCTGATACGAAGCCGTGGTTTTGAACCCAAGGCCTCTCTAAAGAAGCCCGCCGTACACGTCATCAAGGCAAAGGGGGTCTCGCGCCGGCTGCGATGATGGTTCAGCCGTCCAGGTCAGGGGTTTTATGCACGGGCATCGCCTCGAGAGGCTTGAGAGGTCAGCCCCAGGGCGCCGATGATGACACCAGGTCTCTGAAATGTGATGAGCCCTATGAGTTCTGAGGCGCATAACCCCCCCTGCTCTTTCAACAACCCGGAAATCCTGCGGGTTGCTTGAGACATTCAGGGGCACTCTTCTCCAGTTGATGACTTTCCCGGAGGAGCAGGGGTCATGTTTTCGACTTACCTTCGACTGCTCCGAAGGGGTTCGACGAAGTCGAAACTAGCGCAGGGGGAGAGCCTTCTGGAGAGTCGTCAGATGTATAAGAGTGAACGCTCTTATCCATATGATAACTTGCCCATAGAAGCACCGGTCCTGCCATGCATTCTTGATGAATGAATAAGTGCGTTCAGCAACCACACTGACGACCTGCAAGTTGCCAAACACATAAGAGCGAGAGTGAAAACTCATTCAACGCCGCACTTGATGAACTCGCTATCAACAGCCGCAACGCTTAATTTCAAGATACGCTCTTGTCCATCTGACGACGCTCGAGAAGAGGAACTTATTTCGCCACGTGTTTGTGGCGAATGAATGAGTGCTTTTAGCGACCCATTGCATGCTCTGCAGCTACGCACATAAGAGCGTCAAGATAATACCCTCGTAAAATTATTGATAGATTCTTGCGTCAAACGGCCTTAACCGATGACATATGGGGTCTCTTTTGGAGAGTCATCGCAGGGATAAGAGCGCTCATTCCCGATCTGCGCCTGTATCTGTGGTGCACATCTCTCCGCTCACGAACTCATCGCCGACCCGCCTGAGCTCACAGACGATCCTTCCGTCCACCAGTCTCAGTATGCGATCGGTCCTCTCAGCCATCTCCATATCGTGCGTCACTAGGATGAACGTCTGGTTGATTCTCTTGTTCAGATCCCGAAGCATGTCGTAGATCATCCTCGAGGTTTTGGTATCCAGGTTTCCGGTGAGCTCATCTCCTATTACGATGGATGGACTGTTTGCCAGAGCCCTCGCTACCGCAACCCGCTGATTCTGCCCACCGCTGAGCTGGCTTGGCTTGTGGTCCAGCCGGTCTCCGAGACCAACCTCCATGAGCAGAGCAGCCGCACGATTGCGCGCCTCTTTTTTCTCAACCCCTGCTATGAGCATGGGCATCATCACGTTCTCGACTGCTGTGAACTCGGGTAAAAGATGGTGATACTGGAAGACGAATCCAAGCTCCCTGTTTCTCAGCCTCGCCCGCTCATTCGCGCTGATCTTTGTGACGTCGATATCCTTCAGCAGTATCGTTCCGCTTGTGGGTGTGTCGAGAAGGCCTATCATGTTCAGGAGCGTTGACTTTCCGGATCCGCTCGGTCCAACTATCGCCAGAAACTCCCCCTCCTTTATCGTGAGGTTTATGTGATCGAGAGCCACCACCTCCACACCATCCCTGTATATCTTGGTCAGATCTTTTATTTCTATGATGTTCCTGTTTCCCCTTCTATCTATCACCGGATCCATGGAATCATAACTCCTTAACTGGATGGAGGAGAACTGGCATGCTCATATCTGGAATATCATGCCTTGACGCCAGCTCCGAACGGCTTGGCATTCCGTGCTGGATCATCTCCGCGAACTCTCGGGCACCCGGATTGACCCTGGCTGGTACGAAAATGGCATACGATGCAGAACTTTTTCGTCCACTCGGATGATCTACACGGATGATCTTGCGTAATGTGCGTTTTTCCTGGATCGTTGAGACCTCTCTTCCATCGTTCTCTGCCAAGCCGCTGGTTCATCTGTGAGCCCTTCCGTTTTCTCATGTCTTTTCGGTCAACGCTCTTGTCCACATGATAACCTGCTGCGATCTTATCCATTTGATGGCCTGCCCGAAGGGGCAGGGGTCATGCTATGCGCTCGTTTCGACTTACCTCCGACTGCTCCGAAGGGTTTCGACGAAGCCGAAACTGTCAAACCATTCGATGTATTCGAAGGCGTGGCAATGCTTTCAGAGACCGCATTGCGTGCTCTACAGCTACGCACATAAGAGCGACCTGCTGATGCATTTGGCCATGCGCTCTGGCAAGTGCCTGAGTGCTTCCGGCAGCCATCCTCCAGGCTGCCAAACACATAGGATCGTTCGGTATTTTCTATCACGAGAGGTCCCACAGGCCGCATGGCCCGATATGATTGCATCCATGCTCTTTGTCTGATTTGGGCATTTCACAGAGTCTGCGTGAGATCGGAATTGTTGAGACGCCGGCTTTCATGCTGGAGCTTCCCGGGGGTGCCTGAGGGTCACGCTGAGCTCGAAGGAATCGAACACCAGATCCGCGTCCTCCGGGTCCATCCACTCCAGGCCGGTCTTCAGGATCTCCTCTTTTGAAAGCATCTCATCATATGCGCCGACCTTCAGCCCTCTGCTCTTCAGGAGCTTCGCAAGCGCAAGGTTCCTGCTGTGGTGGAGTTCCCTCACACCCTTGCGGTATGTGATGCCGTGAATGCAGATCCTGATCTCTGCCAGTGGCTTATCGATACGCATGCATCCGTCCATTATCCGATCCATCCAGTAGCGGATCATGCAGTCGTTCAGCTCTCTGGCCGTCCTGAGCATGACTGCATCTTCGGCACGCTCTCTCCTCACCATCTCATTGATGAGAAACCACGGATAGACCGGTATGCAGTGCCCGCCGACGCCTGTCGATGGCATGTGTATGTGGCAGTACTCGTGGTTCGCATGCTCCCTTGCCTCATAGAAATCGATCCCGAGCTCCTTTGATATCTTGAAGAGCTCGTTCGCCAGCGCGATGTTGACATCCCTGTAGCAGCCCTCCATGACCTTTATCATCTCCGCGACCCTTGCGGATGATACTAGCCTGAGATTCGGTATGAACCTCCTGTAAACGTCGTATGCAACGATGCCGCTCCTCTCATCAACCCCCCCAATGACCTTCGGGAACTCTCTGAGCCTGGATATGCTGCATCCGGTCATTATCCTCTCCGGGGAGTGTGCGAGATAGAACTGGCCGAGTTTGAGATCGCAGCTCTCCTCGATCCATCTGAGTGCAGGGCCTTCTGTTGTCCCGGGAGGCACGGTTGTCTCCAAGACCACAAGATCCCCGCGCTTCAACACGCCCCCTAGACTCCTGAACGCGCTCTCAAGCGTCCTGAAATCCGGATTGTGGTTCTCATCGATGAATAGGGGAACTATAACTATGAATACACTGCATGAGGATGCATCTCTGTAGTCTGTCGTTGCTACGAGCCCCCTGCCTCCATGTCTGGATATGAGCTCGTCCAGTCCGGACTCATGCGGTATGGGGTTCTTCCCGCTGTTTATGAGATCGCATCTCCCTCTGTCTATATCAACGCCCACGACCGGAATTCCATGATCTGCAATTACTGCTGCAAGGGGAAGCCCTGCATTGCCAAGTCCAACAACAGCGATCTTCAGGAAGACCCCTCCGAGGTTATGCGTACAGTCTCCCCGCAGTCGCACAGGTACTCCTTCACATCGTCGTCCCTCAACAGCCTCGTCAGAGGTCTGCCGCATCTGCATACATACCCCCGTAGAACGGCTGGGTTTCCATAAACCAGACCATGCGGGGGGACGTCGTCTGTGACAACGCTGCCCGCTCCTACCATAGCGTACTCTCCTATGATGGTGCCGCAGATGATGGTCGCGTTCGCGCCTATGCTCGCGCCCCTGCAGACCTTTGTGGGCACGACTCTATCCTCAGACCAGATGAACGCTCTTGGATACAGATCGTTTGTGAAAACGGCTGAGGGACCTATGAAAACATCATCCTCGATCTCAACTCCGTGATACACAGAGACGAAGTTCTGGATCTTCACGTTGTCTCCGATCCTGACATCCCTGTCTATGTAAACGCTCTTCCCGATATTGCAGTTCTTTCCGATCCTGGCCCCCTCCCTGATGTGGGCGAAGTGCCATATGCTCGTGCCGTCCCCGATCTCAGCGCTCTCCACCACTGCAGTCGGGTGCTTCCTGTAGCTCATACCAGACCCCTCGAGATTTCAGCGCATACCTTCATGTTTCTGAACGCCTGCTCAGGTGTCACAGGAAACTCATACCTGCCCATGACCGCGTCCAGAAACGCCCGCAGCTCGACCTTAAGTGGCTCCACCTTGCTCACGAGCACCTTCTCGATTATGTTCTCCTGGAGGTACCTCTCTCCCTCTTTGAAGTACTTATCAGGCTTTCTGTAGATGTATACCTCCTGGGTCATGAAGTCGCCCTCTGTTGTCACACCCTCCTCCTCGACGTAGAAAGTCCTGAACTTCTTCGAGGACATGCGGCTCGCTGATAGTGAGACGATCGACGAGTCGAATCGTATCAGTGCCTCGCAGACGTTCCTCGTGCCAGCGCTGCTTATCGTGTAATCCTCCCTTCCCGGAAAGAGCACGTTGAAGACTATATCGATGTCGTGGATCATCAGGTCCTCGACGACAGATGAATCCGTGATCCTGGCCGAGCCGGGGTTGTGCCTCTTTATTTCAACATATGCGGGAGACGTGATTATCCTCTTTATCTCCTTCACTATCGGATTGAAGCGCTCGATGTGCCC
This sequence comes from Methanobacteriota archaeon, assembly GCA_029553285.1. Classification (GTDB taxonomy): domain Archaea; phylum Halobacteriota; class Methanosarcinia; order Methanotrichales; family Methanotrichaceae; genus Methanothrix_B. The sequence goes on along the minus strand of JAKPCO010000085.1, from coordinate 8,434 downwards.
GACCCCCACCACCAGATCCTTCTCACGAACTGCGCTCAGGAGCCTCTCCGCCTCCTCCAGCGTTAGTGTCATTGGCTTCTCTATGAGACAGTGGACGCCTGCATTGATCACACGCACGGCAACATCGTAATGATACCTTGTGGGGACGCAGATGGAGACAGCCTCTGACGCATCGAGAAGTTCGTCGATGCTGTGACATATCGTTGCATACTCCCCTGCAGCCTCTGCGTTCTTCTCAACAGAATCGTAGACGTAGAGGTTCTCAACGCCCTTCAGCTCGGAGTAAACGCGCACGTGGTTGCGCCCCATCGAGCCGATACCTATAACTCCCACGTCCATCGGATCACCCTGCGCTGTTCACCGTATCCGCGATTCTCTTCAGATCATCATCGCTGAGCCCTGGATGCACCGGAACGCTTATCACTCTTCTCGAGATGTCCTCGGCCACGGGGCAGCTCGATCTGATTCCGAGCTGCCTGTACAGAGGCTGCTCATAAACAGGCATCGGGTAATGTACGCCTGTGCCGATACCTTTCGACTGGAGATAGCCGGCAAGATCATCGCGGTTCATCGGGAAGTCGTCCTCGACCCTGAGAACGTACTGGTTGTAAACATGCTTGCACCTCGGATCCCTCCAGGGCGTTGTTATGCCATCTCTGCTTATGTGCAAGCTGAGATACTCTGCGTTCCTTATTCTGGCATTTATGAATCCATCCAGCTTCCTGAGCTGCACAAGGCCTATCGCGCCCTGGATGTTCGTCATTCTGTAGTTGTAGCCGAGCATCACGTGATTGTACTTCCCAAGGTCCCCATGGTTCCTCAGAAGTCTCACTCGCTCTGCAAGCGCATCGTCGTCTGTTGTTATCATCCCTCCCTCTCCGGTGGTCATGTTCTTCGTCGGGTAGAATGAGAAGCATCCTGTGCCGAAGCTCCCAACTCTCTTTCCATTGTACTCAGCGCCATGCGCCTGGGCGCAGTCCTCTATGAGGATGAGACCGTGATCCTCGCAGATCTCTTCGATGGCCCTAACATCGAACGGCTGGCCATACAGGTGCACCCCAATGATCACCTTTGTGTTGCGGTTCACTTTTTCGAGAACATCTCCAGGATCTATGTTGAATGTCCTCGGATCAACATCTGCAAAAACAGGCCGGAGACCCTGGTAGAGAACTGCGTTTGATGTTGCGATGAATGTGAACGCAGGGCATATCACCTCGTCCCCGGGTTTGAGGTCAAACGCCCTGAGCGCGAGATCCAGTGCCACAGTGCCGTTGCTCACAGCGACCGACTTTCTCACTCCAGTATATGCGGAGAACTCCTCCTCAAATCGCCTGACCAGCTCACCCTGAACAAGCATGCCTGACCTGATCACCTGGGATACTGCCTCTATCTCCGCATCGCCCAGGAGCGGCCTGGCAATCGGGATGAAATCCATTACTCAGATCTCCTCTTGATCTTTATTCGAATCTTCCACAGGAGGCTGGGAGTATGAATGTTTCGCTGAGATGATATATCTGGGGGATCCAAACGGTCAGACCTGTATGTCAGAAGATCAGCAGGCCGAGGATGGCGGCAGAAATATCCTCTTCTTGGGGCTGGTCAGTCTCTTCAATGACACCAGCAGTGAGATCATACAGCCGATAATGCCTCTCTTCATAACATCACTTGGAGGGGGAGCGCTTGCTGTTGGGCTTGTTGGAGGCCTCAGCGAGGGTATTCCGAGCATTTTGAAGATCCTCTCGGGATATTTGGGAGACATCACAGGGAAAAGGAAGCCGCTTGTTGTGGCGGGCTACGGTCTCTCTGCGGTGGCCAAGACGTTCCTCCCTCTATCAGGATCATGGCAGCATGTTGTCCTGCTTAAAAGCATCGAGCGCTGTGGCAAGGGTGTGAGGGCAGCACCAAAGGACGCGATCATCGCGGGTTCGGCCGAGCCCTCACGCGTTGGGCGCGGGTTTGGGACCGTCAGGGCTCTCGACACCTTCGGGGCGGTGCTGGGGTCCGGTCTAGCGTATCTCCTGTGGAGCGCAGGCCTGGGCTTCAGGGGGATCCTGGCTGTGGCGGCTGCGCTTTCACTGATGGCATTCGTACCTCTCCTTTATGTCAGGGATGTGCGGAGATCTCCAGTGACGGTCCTCAGGCCTGGCATATCCTCGCTATCGCCACGGCTCAGGTGGTTCATCCTCGTGGCGTCTGTATTTTCGCTTGCCAACTTCAGCTACATGTTCTTCATGCTCAGGGCACAGGAGCTCTTCGTGGGGTCCCTGGCGGTTGGAGCTCCTCTTCTGCTTTACATCCTCTTCAACGTGGTCTACTCTGGAATGGCCATACCGAGCGGGGCGGTGTCGGATCTCATAGGGAGAAGATGGATACTTGCAATCGGATATGCGCTCTTTTCCCTGGTTGCCCTCGGGTTCGTCTTTGTATCATCTTCAGAGTGGCTCATACCGCTCTTCATCATTTACGGTCTTGTCTTCGCGGTGGTCGATGGGGGGCAGAGCGCATATGTTTCAGATCTGAGCTGTGATGAGATGAGATGCACAGCGCTGGGTGTCTATCATGGAATGGTCGGGATCGCCTCGATAGCATCCGGTCTGATCGCCGGATCGATCTGGCAGTTATACGGACCTGAGGCGACGTTCCTCTTTGGCGCCCTGCTGGCCGCGGTGGCCTCGTGTGGTATGATCTTGGAGAGGTGACAGTGCGGAGATCTGATAAACGTCAAGCATGAGGCAGTGCGCCGAACTATGAGGCCCCCGAAATCCGGCTAGCTCTTGTTTGTTTAACAATTGGGTGGATCGTGCAATGTGGTTGCTGAATGCACGTATTCATTCACCAAGAATGCATGGCAGGACCGGTGCTTCTCTGGGCAAGTCATCATATGGATAAGAGCGAGCATTCATTGCCACGCCTTCGACTGCGTCGAAGGGTTTGATAGTTTCGACTTAGTCGAAACCCTTCAAAGCAGTCGAAGGTAAGTCGAAACGAACGCATAGCATGACCCCTGCTCCTTCGGGCAGGCCATCAAATGGATAAGAGCGATCCAGCTTTTTGTATAAAGCTTCTTTGATATAAGCATGTTGCGGTATTTGCAGATCCTCGAACAGGAGGTTAATGGGAACCCTCTTGTACAAGGCCAGCAATTACTATCATGAATGATGCGCCATGAGATCGTTTTGATCGCACTGCTGTTCCTTTTTTCAGGCTGCGTACAGCCAGAGGTGCAGCAAGGGGTCACAGAAAGCGTGGTCTCTGAGGAGTGGCAACCTGACGGCATTCTGGGCGGGAATGAGTACTCACACTCCCTAAAGCTCTACAGCCCTGCAAGGCAGGGTTACACTGGCGGGGCGATGACAGTCTCCTGGAAGATCGATGATGAATATCTCTACATGGCCCTTAATGGAAGCACACGCGGGTGGCTTGCCATCGGCTTCGAGCCCACTGAGTGGATGAAAGATGCGGATATGGTGCTGGGGTTTGTGGATGGTAGTGCAAGAGTGCTTGACGAATATTCAACAGGCAACTACGGCCCCCACATAAATGATACGATGCTCGGAGGCACAGATGACATACTTGAGTACGGTGGAAAGAGCTACGGTACACACACCGTCGTGGAGTTCAGGAGAAAGCTCGACACAGGTGATCGCTTCGACAAGGTACTCAGACCTGGGCAGAATGTATCGATAATCTGGGCGATGTCCGGCAGCATGGATCCGGGTGTGAAGCACAACATCGCATACGGGGAGGGCATGATATACCTGGGAAGGGTGCAGAGCTCTGCGCTGCAGAGTTCACAGAAAGCGTCACAGAATAACATAACAAAGAATGTGACACAAAATGACGCCGACTGGATGCTCTTCATATGGAAGGAGGAGAAGGCAGCCCGTGATCTCTACGAATCGTTTTATGAGAGGACAGGCCTGACGCTCTTCCTGGATCTGATGAGATCCGAGCAGAACCACATGGATCAGATCCAGGCTCTCATGAAGCGATACGGAATGGAGACTCCTGTTCTGGAGAGAGGCGTTTTCGATAACCAGACGCTGCAGAGCATCTACAATGATCTTCTCTCGATATCCTCAGATGATGGCGCTCTCAGGGCAGCCGCGACCTTTGAGGAGATCAGCATCTTGGATCTAGAGAGGGCGATAGCTGAAACCGGTAATAAAGAGATAATCGATGTCTACAGCGGGCTTCTTGCTGGATCGAGGAAGCATCTGCGATCATATGTGAGGACTCTGGAGAACAGAGGTATCAAGTATACACCGGTGTATATGAGCAGGAGCGAGTTCGAGGGGATTGTGAGGGCTGCGTAAAAAGGGCGCACCTCAATCTCTCGCTCTTGTCCCTCTCTCCATCAGTTAAAAGATGGACCTCAGAGAGGTCCGATGCGTATCTCGTTCTGGCCTGACTGCGAGACTGGCGCCCTTGGCCCAGCCCTGACGGAGAACCTGATCCTCTGGCTGTAGCTGTTGCCGCTAGGATCGTTCGTCTGTATGTAGTTCCTGCCGGACTGGTACATCGGGGCGTTGTTCGTGCCTGCGAGGATTGTGCCGTAAAGTCCCTGATCAACTGTGTTGTAGCTGCCCATGATGTATGCGGAGTTGCTCATCGTCTGGCTTGGGTCGACATGTGCAGGCAGCATGTTTATCGTCTGGACGACCCGCTGGCCCAGAACGTTGCCGTCTCCCACTATTGTGGCTGTATTCCAGCCGCTCTGATAGATCTCATTGCCCGTGGCGCTCTGCGAGACGAGCTGGTTTACTGTGTTGAGATCTCCTACAACAGCGACAGCATTTGCCGCGCTCTGTGATATGGTATTGCCATTTGCGCTCTGGGATGTGCTCTGCCCGACAGTATTACCGTTGCCTATGACAACAGCTGCATTCGCTGCGCTCTGCGTCACATAGTTCCCTGAGGCGCTCTGGCTTATCTTCTGGTTGACATTGTTGTTATCTCCGACCACCACTGCAGCATTCGAGGCGCTCTGGCTCACATATCCACCAGACGCGGACATGTCTATGGACTGCGAGACAGTATTTCCTCCATAATATGCGGAGGCAAGCGGGATCATAAATACCAGCATCAATGCAATGTATCTCATATCATCACCTGCGGGTTACGGGGTCCCAGAAAGGGACCCCGCCCGGCGAGTTTCCCCCACGCCCCAACCCGCAAGAAAACCGTATCTGTGGATGATTTAAATTTCTATTTTTCACGTAGGTCCAATATCAGCCCAATGTATACCAGGGGGCTGTTTAGTGAGGTTGATATAGATGGCAACGAAATATTTGAAATTAAATTAATAAATTGAATCGAATTATTTTAGTACCTCCTGTTGATAGTGGTAATCATGAGAGTAGTAGCCATCCTGATGTTGCTGCTGGTCAGCACAGCCGGCGCCATCACCGATGCTGACTACAGCATCACCAAATCGAAGAAAAGCGCTGCAGAGATATCCGGCATGGGATACCATGGAACCCACTCCGCGCGCATCAGTGTGTATCCGGGAGGGTCGTCCAAGAGCGTGCCGATATCCATCAGTCCCACACGTATAGAAGCGCTCGACACGCTCAAACTATGGCTTCACCCGGCATCGAACAGGGGTTCAATCGAGCTGGAGTTCGGGCTGGACGGTGACAGCGATGAGAAATCGAGTACCACTGATCCGGACGACGCGAGCATTCTGATCAGCCTGGCCTCCTGGAGCGATGGGAGGTGGGCTGATACAGGTGGTAACTCCAATGGCTGGCGCGAGTTCGATGCATCAGAATCAAGGGCGGACATAAAGAGCAGGGACTCTCAGAAGAGCAGAAAGGATGTCTCATGGTCTGAGGCACAGGATATCCTTCGCGGGATGGATGTCGTCAGGGTCTACATACGCCTTAAGGGCGCGACGAAGTACGAGGGCGTCTCCTGCTATGTTGATTATGTTAGGATAGCAGGCGAGGTGATAAGCTTCGAGCCTCTGGAGAGAGACTCCATAAAGAAAGCGAAGCAGAGCAGTGTCAGTCCTGGCAGCACGATCACATACACCATAACATACGGAAACAACCTGGAGGTGCCCGCGGATATCGTGATACGGGAGTTCTACGATCAGAGAACGCTCTTTCTTGAGGCATATCCTCCCCCGGACCCGGGGACCAATAACGTATGGACCATAAGGGGGTTGAGGCCAGGGGAGCACGGCCAGATAACCGTGAAGGTGAAGACTCTGAGGGGATCGTGTACCGCCGGGTTCGATGGAAGCGTGAGTGGTGTCGGTTACGCATCGGTGTATCGGAGGCTCTCCACGGAGCGGGAGGCATACTATGTGACAAACAGCGTTCGCATCGATGGTGGAGGGATTAACCGGAGCGCATCAGCCACGACAAAGGTCAGATCGCAGGCAGGATTTGTTTTCGAGTTCGCGGAGCATGGGTCTGGAAGCTATGAATCGTCTGATGATATGGATTACTCGACGACGTCGATAGTGTTCCAGAGCGAATCGCTCGCGAACCGCTCGCCAGTTACCCTCAATCTGAGCACGAGGGCCATCGACTACAACAGCACATGGGGGCTGCGCTGGAGCTGCGAGAACCAGAAGCTTACGAGCTACATGCGGGAGATCTATTATGGGGATTTTATAAACCTCAGCGGCACCGGCATCATGAGAAGCACACGGTACACCTTTGAGAGCAGAGGAAGCGTCGAGGGTATGGCGGACCTGAGATACATGACCGGAGGATCTGAGGTCGGGACCAGGCTCTACGGGAGCTTCAGGCTCGGCTCGAAGGGTGTTTTGCAGAAGAAAAGCCGATAGGGAGATGCTGCGGGGGAGGGGAGGGTACCTCCCCCGCATCTTACAGGAGGTATGGAGGACGCTTGGATAATCCCACTCTCTTACCCGCGTCAGTGAAGTGTACACGAGTTCCCCTTATATCTCTATGTTTCAGCTATATCTCATGTGGATCTCATCTATGTCAGATGCATCAGGCATGAATGCGAATAGGCAGTGTTGAATATGGGAACGCTCCTGTCCGTTTGTGGATGGTTGAGCCCCATAAAGGCTAGATCCAGAGGTTATAGTCCTTTGCGTCACTTCATGTAAATCCATTTAAAAGCTACTGGATACGGCATACTTCATAGATGATTTTATATAATATGTAATATTATAACAACTTATATAAACCTCGGTCGTGTGTGTGGATCGCTGAATGAAAATTCCGGGCGATCTTATTGATAACTTGTCCGCAGGGGCACCGGTCCTGCTATGCGTTCGTTTCGACTTATCTTCGACTGCTCCGAAGGGTTTCGACTAAGTCGAAGGCGTTTCGACTTCGTCGAAACCTTTCGATGTAGTCGAAAGTGTGGCAATGAATGCCCTCAGCGACCGCATTGAATGTTCTACAAGTTGCTACGCACATAAGAGCGGGTACAATTTGAGACGACCTCTACCAATCCATCCGGCGGGACTGCATAGCAGGACCAACGCCCCCTCCAGGTGGGTTATCAGAGGGATACGGGCAGTTGTGGATATGAGCGAAGATGTTTTATCGCCACCAACTAACATCGAGATCATGGGTAGAAGGGCACCTCTGAGCTTGCGATATACAATCCTCTTAGCAGTATTTGTTGGTGCGATATCCGGATTGGGTGCGTTCATCTTCTACTTTCTCCTCGAGCTGTCGACAAAGATCTTTCTGACAGGCCTGGACAGCTACAGTCCTCCAAAAGCAGGAGATGTGGAGTTGGTTAATATCGACTTCCATATCGGCATGCTTCCAATTCCAGTTGTCGTAGCGCTTGGAGGACTTCTCAGCGGGTTAATAGTTTACAAATTCGCTCCGGAAGCGGAAGGGCATGGGACAGATGCGGTCATCAGATCCTTCCACAGAGCGAGGGGATTTATAAGGGCGAGAGTGCCGGTTGTGAAAACAATTGCATCCGCAATAACAATTGGAAGTGGTGGGAGTGCTGGCAGGGAGGGGCCAATAGCTCAGATTGGAGCCGGTTTCGGCTCTTTTGTTGCAGATGTTCTGAGACTATCGGATAGGGATAGAAGGCTGCTTGTGGTATGCGGAGTTGCGGGTGGGATAGGGAGTATTTTCCGGAGTCCTTTTGGAGGGGCGATGTTCGGCATTGAAGTGCTTTACAAAAAGGACTATGAGGTCGAAGCAATAGTTCCTGCATTTGTCTCCTCAATAATCGCCTTCATCACCTTCAATGTTGTGACCGGTTACTTTGCAGGCATCCCCTTCAGTTCTCCTCCCATTTTCAAAATCCCACCGCTTGCGATCCACTCACCGCTTGAGTTCCCTCTCTATGCAGCGGTTTCAGTTTTGGCAGCTTTTTTTGGAGTTATTTACATAAAGACCTTCTATATCGTTCGTGCTCTCTTTAAATCCCAAAAAGTGCCGCAATATCTTAAACCAGCTCTTGGCGGGCTTCTCAC
>JAKPCO010000084.1 GCA_029553285.1 Methanobacteriota archaeon | reverse complement strand
GTGCCTTAAAACCGCGAGTAGAGGCTTTTGGGGCCTCTGCTCTCATCTTGTTTATACATCGACGTTGTCTATGAACTTCTTGAGGATTTTCTTTGCATCCTCGATTTGCGCTTTCACATTATTCGAAAACCTATCGCTGTGGGCGTAGTCCGCGCCGAAGGAGCGGCCCCACTGTTCCAATGCGGCACGGTCCTCCTCCTTCGACATGTCAAATTTAGTCCAGGTCATAACCTCACCTAATAACCTCGCCTATGCATATCCGCTGGGCCGACTACTCGACCCAGCGGGCGATTTCAAACACCCTCTGCCTGTACTCAGGCAGAGTCTCAACATAATAGAGACTCTGCCCGGTAGACAGAAGGTGCCCGGACCAGTTGCCGGCACCTAATCCGTACTCAAACAGCGGCGGGAGGAATTTCTCCCGCCTGAAGAAGGCATCTCGTGCTTTGCGCTCTAAATCCCCATGCCGGCGGCTGCCCAGCTGGCGCTTCGCGCACGCCACGCGCTCGCGAAGCTCAACGATCTTCTCTACCAGCAGCTCCATCGCCGGGGACGACTCTCTAGCGCCCATTGCTCGAGCGCGTGATCCCTTTTCCATGAAACATCCCCAAGGGGGGATCGCAAATGGATTCCCACCCAAGAGCGCAAACATCGCCTCGAGCTCAGCGAGGCGATCCTCTCCGACAATCTGAATATGCGCCATTACTCCTCCACCAGCTGATTTATGGTTGTTTCGATCTCTTTGATCCACTCCGTAACCTCCCGCCGGCTCAGCCCGCGGGGTTTTTGCGTTCTTGATATTCTATATATTGGCTGGATTGCAGGATTTGGATCCTGCTCTCCAGCATACCCGGTCGACACCATGTCCCAGGTGCCGTCCGGGCGGAAAACTATAACATCGTATGCTAGCCGATATATCACCTCGGCCAGCTCGCCCTTACGCTTTATTTTGTACCCCATTCTTTTCACCTCATTGTCTGACAAACATCATATACACACACATCGTATATATATCTTTCGCATACGCTACAAAACCTGCGCATAGCATGAGCACATTTATATGTATGCGCGACAAACAATAGCTTTGGAGGAAAACATGCCAGACAAACCACATGTCAGATTCAAACGCGATGACCGATATAACGAGTGTGTCGCGATTCGCATCTCGCCCGCCCAGCGGGCTTTTCTCGAATCTCTCGCGATCGAGCGATCTGTCTCGATCAGCACGCTGATCCGCACGCTGATCGATGAGGCAATGATTCGCGCGAAGGAGCAGGGGACGCTCCCCTCGTAGCCCTGGAGGCCAATCAAGTGGTCCCCGTCCAGGTCTTGTAGTTCCTGGAGAGGGAGCAGGTGGTCCCCGTCCAGGTGGGGGGTACGTGGTCCTCATGGAAGCTGAAGAGGTTCATCCGGACGGTGCACCCGCTGATGCAGGTGGCCAGGCTCCGGGTATGCGACCGATACATAGAGCTGGCCGCGATGAAGGACGGGAAGATCGCGGCAGAGGCGACGCTGGAGAGGGACGAGTTCGAGCTGCTCGCCCCGTGGATTGAGGTGGATTGAGGTGGCGAGATGAGCGGAGAAAGATCGAACGAGGATTGCGCAGAGGCAAGATCGATATCCGGAGAGACGGTCGCGGTCGTGACTGCATCGGTGCCGGTGTGGAAGGAGGTGCTGAGAAAGGCGGCGCGAGAAGCTATCTCGAACGGATGGGGTGTGAAGTACGCTTACAGGCTGTGTTCGGAAGTGTTTCAGGCGAACAGTTTTGTGGTCACGCTTGCGCGGTGTTCAGGGGATGCATGGAAGGTGCTGGGTGTGGTGGAGGAACTGATCAGCAAGCTGTCTGAGGACGGGGAGCAAGTCTCGATAAGCATCATGGTGAGATACAAGAGCAAGATGTGCATGTACAAGCTGGATTCCAGAGACGGTTCGCACAGATCCGGGACTGCGAAGATTCTCGATGCAGCGATACGATCGGATGATATTTACAGGATCGACATCAGTATGTCCTTGAACGAGGGGGAGGTTACATGCTAGGGTGCACGATGCATTTCAACGTCTTCCGCAACCCGACGGAGGCATGGCAGTGGGCGGTCTCGCTTGTAGAGATGTGTGGGGAGTCGTTCGTGGACGAGGACGGCAGGAGGGCGAGGCGCTTCTTGGGGTTGGGAGTGGAGATAGAGAGGCCGCTAGACGGCTGGCCCATTCGCGGTTCTGGATGGGAGATGCCGGCGCTTGAAGAGTACGCCCGACAGCTGCTGGACCCTGACAGTAGAGGCTTCTCGTACACATATGGAGAACGCCTCTGCGGAGGAGACCTGAACCAGATCGAGCGGGCGATCAAGCTGCTGCGAGACCGCCCGACAACGCGCCGCGCCGTTGCCACGACGTGGAAGAGCGCGAGGGACACGTGCACGTCAGCGCGCAGGCGTCATGCTCCGTGCCTGATCGCAGTCACGTTCCAGGCCAGGAGGGACAGCGTCACGGAGCGCGACATTCTCGACCTGACAGCCTTCTTCCGGTCGTGGGACGTTCAGAGGGCTGCGCCAGCGAACATGTACGGGCTGGCGAAGCTGCTGGAGCACGTTGCGCTGAACGTCGCCAGGACGCCAGGGAGGCTCAGGATCATGGCAGCCGACGCGCATATCTATGTGGACTGAGGACAGTCACACATGCAGAAAAAGAGGGCAGACGACGAGCAGCAGAGGGTGCTGAAGGAGCTGGAGGCCTGCAGCCTGCGTCAGATGGAGGAGATCCGGTCGCTGAGGGTGGCGCTGGAATCAGCGCGAAAAGATTGCGACTTGAAGGACGCAGAGATCGCCAGGCTCCGGTCGGAGCTGAAGGTCGCGCTAGAAGCGAACGAAGAGCTCCGGCGCAGGATCGATGAGCTCACGTCGCTCAGGCACGAGCTTGAGCACATGAAGGCACTGCTGGACGTTAGGACGGCAGAGGTCATGTGGCTCAGAGAGCTGGTGATGAGAACGACAGCAGCACAGCAGCGCCCGCAGCTAGCAGCGCCTGCTGAGCAGACCGCTCCGCCACCGCCGCAGGAACAGAAGCGACGGCTGCGTGACCTGCTCAGGTTGTAGATCGAATCGAAGTAAGAGCCGCCCACTGGGTGGCACAAAATTTTGAGGTGGGAACGTGAAGGTAGCACGTAGTGATGGTAGCATATCTGAATGGAACCAGAATGCGATTATAGATCAGCTGGAGAAAGATTCTGAGCTCGCGGTCAGGCTGTTTGCAGCAGAATGTCTCTCGCCAACGATGGTGCGCGAGATCGCCGGAGAGGTAAGCCGGCGGGTCAAGCAGACCGGCTTGAAGTGCGTGACAGGTGCGCTTGTCCGGGAGGTGGTGAACAGCGTACTGCTAGAACGTGGTATGATCGCAGTGAAAAACGCGAGCACGCGGGTCGGGGTACCGCTGGCCGATGCGATCGACATAGACATCGGTCGTGGGTTCGAGCACAACGAGAACGCGAACCTGCAGGACAACGCGGAGACCTCGCACAAGAAGAAGGCAGACCGGCTGTGCAAGGAGCAGTACCTGCTCATGCTGCCGGAGAGGCTGGCGAACGCGCACCGCTCCGGAGACGTACACATCCACGACCTGGAGTACTTCGGGACGAGACCGTTCTGCCAGGACCACGATCTGAGATACTTCTTTTACTACGGGCTCATGCCGGACGGTCGCGGGAACAAGGCGTCCGTAGCTGGTCCGGCGAAGAGACCTGAGGTGGCGATACTGCACGCAGTGAAGGCGCTTGGCAGCGCTCAGACCAACTTTGCTGGCGGGCAGGGCTTCTACAACTTCCTGACGTTCATAGCGCCGTACCTGGAGGGTCTGAGCTACGAGGAGATCAAGCAGCTCATGCAGATGTTCGTGTACGAGATGACCCAGATGATGGTGGCGCGCGGCGGGCAGCTCGTGTTCTCGTCAGTCCAGCTGACGCCAGGAGTTCCGAAGATATGGAAGGACAAGCCAGTCGTTTACAATGGACGGGTGTGGAACGGAGAGCAGGCGCCGCTGAGGGTATACGGCGAGTTCGAGAGGGAGGTCAGGCTGGCGTTCAAAGCGCTGATGGAGGTAATGCTGGAGGGCGATTACTGGGGAAAGCCGTTCAGCTTCCCGAAGCCTGAGATAAGCATCGAGCCTGACTTCATGAGGGAGGACGAGGACTTCAACGCAGCCCATCCGGAGCTGCCGACGTACAGGGAGCTGTACCTGCTGGCGTTCAGGCTGGCCGCGAAATACGGAACGCCGTACTTCGACAACCAGCTGCCTGAGTACAGAGGCGCAGGCGAGGGGATATCGTGCTACCAGTGTCTGTCGAGCGGGACGCGGGTCGCGATCCAGACGCCGAGTGGCGTGATAAAGACGGAGACGTTCCACAGCCTGTTCGAGAGCGCGGCAACGCTGGGGAAGGTCACGACAGACATGCTCGGAGGCGAGTACGTAGACGTGAACTTCGACGTGTTCGGGGTGGACGTGAAGACGCTGAAGGTGGATAGGAGGAACGTGCGTGGCATAGTGCGCAGAAGGTACCGTGGGGATGTGGTCTCGATACAGCTCGACACCGGGTACAGAAAGCTGACAGCGACGCCAGACCATCCCGTGTTCGTCCATCGAAACGGCAGGACGGTCAAGGTCAGCGCAGGAGACGTGCGTGAGGGGGACGGGATGGTCGTGCTGCAGAGGACGTATTCGAGGGCGACGATCATGCACGTCGCTGGAGTCAAGCGGTATAAATACGATGGTTACGTGTACGACCTGGTAGATGTCGCTGACGTGCACAACTTCGCAATCGGGGACGGGATTGTCGTTGGGAACTGCTGTGCGTACCAGTTCTCGTCGACGGTGCAGAACGACAGGGATTTCGAGGGCAAGCTGCATTTCAGGGACGGCAAGCACTTCTCGATGGGTTCGTGGCAGGTGGTAACGCTGAACTGCCCGCGAGCTGCCTATGCGGCAGGTCACGATGACAGGAAGCTGATCGAGACGCTGAAGAAGCTGATGGACGTAGCCGCAGAGGTGTTCGTCGAGAAGCGGAAGCTCATGCAGATGGTGATGGAGTCGGACAGGATGCCGTTCGCGACCCAGAGACCGCGCGATCCGGTGACAGGAAGACACGGATCGCAGGCAGTCGACCTTGACGGGCTGGTGTACACGATCGGAGTGGTAGGGATCAACGAGATGGTGCAGTATCACACAGGGAAGCAGCTGCACGAGTCGCGGGACGCATGGGCGCTGGCGATCCGAGCGATAACGGAGATGAAGATCTATGCGGCGGAGCTCAGCAGGAGGTACGGAATGACGATAGCGCTAGCGAGAACGCCTGCAGAGACCGTGGCGCAGAGGTTCGCGGTGCTCGACCTGCGGCATCGAAAGTACTCGAAGCTGGCGTTGGCTGTCGTGAAGGGAGACGTTGAGAGGGCTCTCGGAATGAGCGGCATGGACCTGCCGGTCTATTACACGAACGGTACGCACGTGAACGTGGCTGCGCAGGTGACGCTACAGAGGAGGATCGAGCTGGAGCACGTCTTCTTCCCGATACTGGATGGTGGGAACATCTTCCACGTCTTTCTGGGAGAGGGCGACCCGGACCCGGAGGCGCTGATGAGGTTCGGCATGGACCTGGCGCAGAGGACGCAGATAGGCTACTTCGCGTTCACCAAGGACATGACGGTGTGCATGGAATGCTACACGATCCAGGCAGGGCTGCACGAGACATGCAGCAGGTGCGGGTCTGCGAACGTCGACCAGATCAGCCGGATCACGGGGTACCTGCAGGCGGTCAGCGGCTGGAACGAGGCGAAGAAGCAGGAGCTGATTGACAGAAAGAGGGTGGATGTCGTATGAGCGGGAGACTGCTCGGTGGAAGGGTTATGGTTCTGGTAGCGCACCCGGACGACGAGGTTCTTGGAGCAGGTGGAACGTTGAGAAGTAGGATGCGGAGGAGGTGACAGAATGTCGGCGATAGTCAGGAAGAATGAGGTGATGGAGGTAAGGATAGACGAGCTGCTTGAGAACGCGCTGTCAGCGAACGAGGAGGACAGCGTGACGTTCGAGCGGCTTAAGAAGGAGGTATCGACGTGGGGGCTGCTCGACCTGCCGGTGGTAAGGCCGCTGAGCGAGGACGAGGCGGCATCGTATCCGGGAAAGAGGTACCGGATAGTGCACGGAAGGCACAGGATAGCAGCGATGAGGGACATGGGGTGCGAGACTGCACAGGTTGTGGTCATGGCGCGGCCACCGGAGACGCCGGAGGAGGAGTTCAACCTGGTGAACAATATGAACCTGATCCGAGGAGACACCACCGCACGAAACCTGGTCAAGATAATCCGGCGGGACAACCTGGACGTTACGAAGATAGACCTGTTCAAGCATCCGGTGAAGCAGCTGATCCCGGACGCGATAGCCACGATCAAGGACAGAGAGTCTGAGGCAAAGCGGAACGCTGCGATCAACAAGCTGACGCTTGAGATAGCGAAGGAGATAGCAAAGCAGATGGTCGACGAGAAGGACGACCTGCTGACGTTCCTGGTGGTGAAGGACAGGATAGCAGCAGTGGTGCGCATCCCGAAGGGCAACGCGACGAGGGCGAGGAAGGTCGCACCGTACCTGCGATCGAGGATGATAGAGCTGGTGAACGACGTGATCAGCAGGGAGCCGGACGAGGAGATGGAGACGGATGAGGGCGAGGATTCAGCAGAATGTGAAGATTCGGAGTGACAGTTTTGTGAAGATCCGGGAAATCCCAGGGTGGAACCGAGGATCAGGCAGCAAAATGGTAAACAAACGATCTAACACAGGACAAAATGAT
>JAKPCO010000064.1 GCA_029553285.1 Methanobacteriota archaeon | reverse complement strand
TCCATTATGAGCTTCTTCCTGCCAAAGGCACTGGTCATCGTCTTGCTGGACAGTTCTTTCTTGTCCTTTACCACTATGTCCCCATTGCTGTTCAATTCACTCGTCAGGTTGGTGAGGTAATCGGGAGCCCTCGTCTCTCCTGCGTCCATGATGTAGCTGTAAGATATACCCAGCAGGACTTCGTACTCCGAACCCTTGGTCTGATAGGTTACGGAATTCCCGTTGCTGGAACCTGCGTCTGTGTTCGGGATGGCATGTCTGATGTTGCTTCTGGGATTGTTGATGATCTTCAGATTGAATGAGAGGAGCTTGGATCTGTAATTCTCTATCTTATTCGCTTCTGAAACAGAATCCTGGACATAAGGAGGATCGCTGAGTTTTTCGTACGTGGGTTCTACTACTTCGTTGGTAGTTTTGACAACCGTTCTGCTTGCCTGCTCCAGCCTGTATCCTGATCCGTACAACCCTGCGGAACCGGCAGGACCTTGCGGGAAGAACGGCGTGCTGTGGATCTTGGTCACGCCACAACTGGTAAGGACATCGAACGCCCCCATCGGCGTGTAGGCCAGCACAGAGAAATCGAGCCTGTTTCGATAGAGGTGATTTATCATTCTATACGCGGCTACATAAGAAGGACGGCCATCAGCAATCCTGGTCACGAAGGGCATGGAGTCCTGTATTAGTTCAAACGCCGCCGAGAAGATACGGGTCTTGGATACATCTCTGGGAGCCTCCACATATCCTTCCAGCAGATGAGAGACATACTGAACAGCAGATGCTCCGCTTATCGTGAACGTCATGGTTGCGTCCATTGACGTGATGTAGGCTGGATATGTTCTGTAAACCTCTTGATCCACGATCTGAAAGAGCAATGAGTTTTCAGTGGCATCCACTCCCCATTGCTGTGAGAGACGAATGAACCCTGGAGGAATACGAACAGGGTCCATGAAATTTTGTCCAGCACGCCCCGCCACAATAGCCAGTCTCAAGGCTTCCATATCCGCCTGTGACAACCGGGACCTCTGAAAAGTGGGACCGTTCCTGCCGAAATTCGCGACGATCACCCTTCCGCTGACGGTCCTCCTGGTGTAGTGGTTCTGGTCAATCGAGTAACTGACTTCGGCATCTATTCCGAGCACAAGGTTGTCCCTGACCCAGAAGCAGTCTTCCGCCGCCGTGACAATTTCCACAGTCCATGTGGCGATTGCCCCTAATGGCATCAATGCTTCCAGCGTAAAGGATACAGGTCGGGGTCCGTGCTCCACATCCGTTAGTATGGTCCTCCTGATGGGATCTCCGGATATTACCGGAATGCTGGAATCGAGGACCGGATTCACCGTGGCAGGCGCGGCGAAGAAGTGCAGTACGTTTCCATCGGAAACCTGCAACGTCCCTCCCCTGGTCATCAGCGTACGTTCGCAGTTGGTCAGTATGTCTCGCAGGTTGTCGCTGGAGTAACCGGCGATGACGAAGCGGAAGGAAAGAGTGTAGATTTTATATACCTGCTGCCTGCCTATGTATTGAGATCGCGTGGAATACTGGAGATTGGTGTAATTCAGACGGATGCTGCTTCCGCTGTTTCCAGCGGTATATATCACCACACGGTTTTCATGGGCGTCAGTAGACTGGACTGTGTTTCCCACAACTGTCTCCCTATGCCGTCAACCCGCCGTAAGCGAACGATCCGAAGTGGAATCTCACTGGATCGATCATTTGTTCGATTTCCTTTTCGATCTGCCTCTCAAATGAATCATCAAACTTCTCCAGTTCCTTGAAGTTGATGTCCAATATGGGGTCCTTGATGCGATCCTGGAGAGGCTTCCTGCCTTTCATGTCTCTTTCGTCAATAGTGTTGAACTTCCGATATCCCCTGGTAACTGCGTATCCCTGACGATCTACCATCTCACCAGGATCTTGTTCTATCAGAAGTTCTTCAAATGTAGTGGGTGGACGATGAAATCTATTCAGTTCGGGGTCCATCTTCATTCTGGAGTCGGTATCTACGCCTCGTCTCCTGAGAGATCCCTCCAGCAGAGAGAGCAGCCCCCATTTGCCTAACGAACCCTCTGTAATGGGAATGATGTCTTTTGGGTGAGCACCAGTCATATCCAAGGGGCGAGACAACTGCTTAATTTCCTCACCCAGAGCATCTGTTCTCCGTTTTATATTTCTTATCCTTTCTCTCAGGTCTTCTGGAACCGGAAGCACAATACCCCCTTGCGTGTATTTCGCGGCTTCCTTAAATGCTTTCGATGTTTCCTTTTTGAGTTGTTCCAACTCCGCTTTGGCTTCTTTCAGTCTTTTCTCTCTCGCCGCCGGATTGTCGACAAGCTTGTTGATTAGTTCAGTGGGCTTGGCGATATCGGGAACGCCAAAGTCTGGACCCTCTCCCTTGAAGGATCTGGCTATTGCCGCCTGCCTCTGCGCCTGGACATATTCATCCCTGAAGGTTTCTCTCTGGGCAAACCAACCGCTGATATAGGGAGACGCGTAGTATCCTGCCACTGCTCCTCCCACTGCCGCACCTGCGGACAATGCCAATGTTCCCGCCATGCCCAGTCCAGCAGCGCTCCCCAGCATGGCCCCCATCTGTCCCAGACCGGCACTAGGACCCAACTGAGGAATCGCATGGGACAATTGGTGAAATAATCTCTGTGTGTCTGCGATATTGGGCGGTCTTACCTCATCATCACCCTCTTCCCCTCCCGCCGCTGTTCTTCTTCCCCTTCTTCCTCCTCCACCTCTCCCTGTCGAACTT
>JAKPCO010000057.1 GCA_029553285.1 Methanobacteriota archaeon | reverse complement strand
TCGAATGGCAGGCAGAGGCAACCGGGGTGCGCTGGATCGGGGAGAGATCCCCGCAGGTGGGTGAAGAGTATCCCGTCGAGCTGCGGGAGATCTCCGAGGAGCCGTATATGGTATCGGTGATTGATGCGCTCGATCTTGACGGCGTAACCATTCAAGTGTTCGAGAATCCAGCATAAGGAGGACGATATGGGAAAACGAACGAGTTTGTGGATACTTGAAAAGGCCATGCAGTTCGACACGAGGCTTGATGTTTATGTGGACTGCGATGGAAACGAAAGTGTGATGAAATGGATTCCGCCTTTTAGGGCGTGCCGGGCGCTGACAAGCACAGCGGCCGTAGCGACGCCGTCCGGGACGATCGGCGATTGGTTCCATCCGGAGGATATACAGAGTAGCTGGGTGGAGGATACCGACTATGAGGTCATCTCGATGGGCGGCTATTGGGTCGATATGTACCTCTGCTCCTCGCCCCTGGCGACATCGTCCTCCATCGGCTCAACCTGCAACGGCACTGATACCAATAGAAAGGCCTATGTCTCCCAGCCGGGAGTGGCGCCGATGGTAAACCAGACAATTGCACATTTTAGGCAATATTTGGCGTCTCGATTTGCTTATGGCGGCTTTGCGGGCGCCCCGGCTGGTAGCGGATGGGCAGGGAAGGGCGGACTGATGACGGACGCCCACTGGTTTGAGCTTTGGATCTGGACCAGGATCAACCGCTGGCTGCTCCGGGGCAATACGTATGGGAACACGGCCTCAAATCACATTCCCCAATGGCACCTCGACCCAAATGATATTGGAATACTTGACAGGTCTTTGTCGTCTTCGTATGGTGCCTCCATCACAGGTGGCGGTGGGAAATTCTGGGATGTGCCTATTTCAGATTTCTGCGGCAACAGATGGGAATTCACGGACGGCCTAAGGCTGTATAATGACGGTATTTACACAGCAGGAAAAACTGTGAACCCCTTTACTGACCCTGGTGACGGATATGGACATGCAAGCTTTGTAAATACAGGGCTTTCTATTTCTGTTGTGACGACAGACCGAAGTATTGCCTCATATCGCACCGAGGCTGCACTCAAACTTCACGGTATAGCCGCCAGCACGACCACTGCTGGTCAGGGTGGCTTCGACGGTCAAGGCTGGTGGCATGATAGCTCTGGCGAGAGGATATCCCTCCGCGGGGGCTATTGCGCCTACGGCGCTCAGTGCCCCGGTGCGTTGGACCTCAACCCCGCCCCGTCGAACTACTACTGGAACGTCGGCGCCCGCGCAGTGCTTGTGCCGTGAAAACTGAATACTGAACCCTGAACCCCGCCCGAAAGGGCGGGATATATAAAAAAACATGAGTGAATTAATCATCAAACAAAAGCACGAAGATATGATGAAATTTGGCTATATT
>JAKPCO010000041.1 GCA_029553285.1 Methanobacteriota archaeon | reverse complement strand
CATGGGAAAGGATGTCGAGCGCGGCGTTGATCCGATGGAGTGCGTCGCAATGGGCGCGGCCATACAGGCAGGAGTGCTCGCGGGCGAGGTCAAGGATATCCTCCTCCTGGATGTCACGCCGCTCTCGCTGGGCGTTGAAACCCTCGGCGGGGTTATGACAAAGCTGATAGAGAGGAACACAACGATCCCAACCAGGAAGAGCCAGATTTTCACGACTGCAGTCGATGGGCAGACCAATGTCGACATACGTGTTCTCCAGGGCGAGAGGCCGCTTGCTAAGGACAACATCTCCCTTGGCAGGTTTACGCTGATGGATATTCCGCCGGCACCGCGCGGCGTCCCGCAGATAGAGGTCACGTTCGATATAGATGCAAACGGCATACTTCACGTCTCGGCGAAGGATCTTGCCACGAAGAAGGAGCAGCGGATCACCATTACAGCGCCTCACAAGCTGACGAAGGAGGAGATCGAGCAGAAGATCAAGGAGGCGGAGCAGTATGCCAGCGAAGACGCGAGAAGGATGGAGGAGATCGAGACCATCAATAAGGCGGATAATCTGCTGTTCAACGCAGAGAAGTTGTTGAAGGATATGCCGATGGATTCTCCGGAGGCGGACAGGTTGAAGGAGGCGAAGAAGGCGTTGTCAGATGCGCTCAATGAGGAGAAGAGAGACTTCAGCAAGATCAATGATCTGGTCGAGAAGCTGCAGAAGGCGACGTTCGACTACAGCTCAGAGATGTATCGGAGAGGGGAGGTGGCACAGGAGGAGGAGTGGAAGAAGGAAGTAGAGGAGGAGTATGAGAAGAAAAAGAAGCAAAAGAAACAGGGAAAGAAGAAGTCGGTGAAGGTTGAGTGAGATGGCTCAGAAGGATTACTATGAGATACTCGGGGTTAGCAGAGACGCGACGGAGAAGGAGATCAAGAGCGCGTACAGGCAGCTCGCAATGAAATATCATCCCGACAGAACGGATGATCCCGATGCCGAAGAGAAGTTCAAGGAGATATCAGAGGCATATGCGGTGCTATCAGATCCTGAGAAGCGCCGGCAGTACGATATGCTCGGAAGGGCCGGACTGGGAGATATCAACTGGGAAGATCTGATAAGAAACATAAACTTCGATGATATATTCGAGGGGATGGGAGGGATATTCTCCCATCTATTCCGCGGGCGTGGTGTTCGTGTAGTCAGGGGCAGAGATGTTCAGTATAATATAGAGATGACTCTCGAGCAGGCATACAGAGGTCTCGATACAACCATAAACATTCCGGTGTATGAGAAATGTGATGAGTGCAACGGCACAGGCGCTGCGGGAGAGTCGTCTCAAGAGGTATGCGGTGCGTGCAACGGGCGTGGCCAGATGATAAGAGAGCACGCGACTCCGATGGGGAAGGTCGTTGCCGCTTCTACATGCAATGTATGCGGAGGGCGTGGATATATTATAGTGACCCCGTGCATGAAATGTAATGGCATCGGGCGTGTTAGTCGAACCAGATCAGTCGATGTCAAAATTCCAGCCGGTGTTGATTCTGGGTACGGGGTAAAGCTGCGCGGTATGGGGGAGATGGTAGATGCCCCCGGGGGGTGTGTTGCTGAGCCAGGGGATCTGTATATTGTGGTGAAGGTGCGAGATCACGAGATCTTCCAGAGGGATGGAGAGAACCTGTACTGCAACGTGCCAGTTATTTTCACCACGGCAATCCTTGGAGGTGATATTAGCATCCCGTTAGTGAATGGCGGCGAGAAGGTGTTTAACATTCCTCCATATACACAGAGCGGGACGACGTTCCGGCTCAAAGGATTTGGCATGCCTGTTGCTGGATCGAACGATTTCGGCGACCTGTATATCACCATAGATATCACAATTCCAATGAAGATGACGCCGAAGCAGCTTGAGATGATACAAGCGCTTGATACTGAGCTGAATCCGAGATCGTGTGACGATGATGAGATCGCGTTTGAGGAGATTGAGAAAGATATGCTGCTCGGGGGTGATAATCACGGGTAGATGATATTTTTGTGAGTGGTGTTCATGCGGAGAGAGTGTATATGTTTAGCGTGGAGTATTGAAATAGGAAATACAACAATAGTTTATATCTGGGGTACGCTTAACGAATATGAGAACAGTCCCAAGGACCCGTTCTGGGACACTTTCGAGCGCGAGGATG
>JAKPCO010000033.1 GCA_029553285.1 Methanobacteriota archaeon | reverse complement strand
GATCCCTTCCAGCCCTTCATCGACATTCGGATTTTCTTTTAATACTGGGTCATATCCTATATGGCTTCCATACTCCCCAGCCCCCCAGCTCTTCTGCTGCCTCAGGCTTTCATCTTCATAGGTTTCATCTTTATACATCGGGATTTTGGTCTCTATCTGGTTTCCTTCACTGTCGGTACTCATGACGCTTCGTATCCCAATCTGCACTTTCCGGGTCTTATAAAATCTAACTATCCTGGTCCGCTTCGCCTTCCCTTCTTCGCTGTTCTCCTCCTGAGTCCCAAAGATGACCTCGCTCTGTTCCTTCACTTCCTTCTGTACCTGCCCTATCAAGGCCTGGATGGCCTTTGCCTCAAGATGCTCCAGACTGCTGTCCGAGAGGTCCGTTTTAAGGTTTACGGGCTTCATGATGTAGGCGATATACCCCTGCACGCTGGCCCGTTCGGTCACCAGCGGATCCAGGAGGGTTGAGTAGACCACCACGTCCTTCCGGTAGTTCTGGCCTTCCCGCTGCCAGCTTCCCTGCATGATAAAGGTTTCGTCCATGCTTTCCCGGAAGTTGTCGTTCGCACCCTTCACCTGTTCCTCAAGCCCTTTAAGTATCTCCTTCGCCGTGTCCCGGGCCTGAGCGGCCACGAGCCGGGCCTGACGGCTCGCCAGTTCCGCATTGGCCCGCCGGCTAAAGTCTGCGGCTGCGGCCTGGGCCTGGGCACTGTCCCACAGTCCCATTCCGCTCACCCCCCGCCGTACCGCCGTCGCTGCCGTGGCCCCACTCCCCATATTTGCCGACAGGGCATCCGACAGCCGGCTGATCCCCGCGAGGGCAAGGACCTCAGCGGCTGCGGCCTTTGCCTCCTCCGCTCCGTTTGCAAGGCTCATCGCAGGATGCGCTGTATCCCAGGCGCGCCCCCCCGCTTCCGCGTCGAGCCCCACCAGGGTAAGCATCGCCCCCGTGGCGGCTTCCTGGGCAGCCTTCGTTGCAGATGCGGCCCACTGTTCCTTCTCCGTAAGGCCCTCTGAATACGCACTCTCCCAGGCAAGGCTCCCCGCCTCATAGGCCTCCCCAAACCCTTTCTGCCAGCGAGTGTAGCTTTCCCGCAGCCTCCCAAGACCCTCCTTCCAGTCCGCTCGGCCCCGTTCTAGAATGAGCCCTGCCGCTTCCCGCCAGGCAGCGCGCTTATCTGCCAGGTCCTGTCGCTCCATCTCCCAC
>JAKPCO010000029.1 GCA_029553285.1 Methanobacteriota archaeon | reverse complement strand
ATTGATCTCCTGTGGTCGAGGTACGCAGGTGATGACAGGTTCTTGATCTGGCTTAAGACTCTGGAGGGATGAGAATATGGATGTGGTACGCATCAGGAACGATTACGGAGAACCAGTTTTTGTGGTACGTGTCGATCAGACAGAGGCCGAGCGTCTCGGATTCGATGCGGATACCGTTCAGTTCCTGGAGGATCCGGAAGCGATGCTTGAGATCTTCGTGTACCCGTGTGAGAAACGTGCTGAATTCGCTATCTGGCGGTCAAATAAATTGCGCGATTTTGTGTATGAAGATATGGACTACAACTATCTCGTCCAGGACTTGCTAGACCTAGGAATCGCTATCAGTGACCTTTTCGAGGTGATCAGATGACTGAAAAAATTTATAAAGTCTCAGTCGAATATGGACCGTCGATCAACGCGCTCGAGGGGTTTGGGTGCTTCGGTGCAGGAGACTACGCGTCTGGGGAGATGTGGATCACTCAAGAAGCCATGGACGGGCTCCGTGAACTGCACGGAGACATCGAAGTCTTCGAGGAGCGGGACATGGTGCCCGTATGGCACTCTCCCATGAGATACCTGGAGACCCGAAAGCTGGAAGGTATAATGAACTGTATTGTCATGTCGGAATGGGAAGAGCTTGCAGAAGCATATCAGGAGATGTGCCTCGAGGGAGAGACATGACAGACGAGAAAAAGGGGCGGCCACCGGAGACACGATATTTTGACAGGTTCCTCAACAAGCGGATCAAGGTCACGCCCATGGTGGCGGGTCTCCCGCCGATTACAGGAGAGCTGAAAAGCTATTCAACGTACGAGATCGAAATCGAGATGCAGAACGGCCGCAGGGTGGTCATCTTCAAGCATGCGATCTACACGATCGAGGAAGCCCCAGAGCCTATCATAACGCCGAAGAAGCGATAACATTAGGGCACGGCGAGGCACGCATGCTACCACATTTTCGTCTCGACGATCCCGCTGCATAGCGATTTTGCAGCACATGGCAGAGTAATATGTGTTGCAAAATGCGCGTCCGGGCGCGGGAGGCGTTCGCCACGCGGCCGCAGCATAGCGATTTTGCTTATGTACAGGCTCGCCAGCGCCGCTAACTGCATCGCTTCGCCGCTCTCATTTTTAGGTGGAGAGCGGCTCCGCTCGCAGCGCGGCGCGGCTCGCCCTGGGGTCCGGTTGCGGAGGAGGTTGTGTAAGGTGCCCAATTTATCATGATTCGTCACGCAAAATTAATGCGAACAACGCGTTGTATGCGTGGCTCGATAGCAGGCGCCGCATCGGAACATTTTCTCCTGTAGATTTTAAGCCGCTTCCTGTAGATTCCGAGCCGCTTGTTGTAGATTTTTCGAGCGTTCCTGTAGACGTCTAATATGGCGGTGGCACTGTTCATATAACCGGATAATTATTTATATCAAAAACATATAGTATATATTACTTACACGTTTCTCACGTTTTCACGTTTCTCAGCGCCTATAGATATTTATATTTTAGAAACGTGTATAAAAATGGGAAACGTGTTTTTCCCGTTTCCAGCATGCGAATCGAGCGGAAACGTGTATCTGGTCGTGGAAACGTGTTCGATTATGTTCACGTTTCCCAAAAATCGATATCCAGAGCCATCGGGAAACGTGAAAACGTGAGAAACGTGAAATTTTAATGTAATACATAGTAGTAAAAAAATAAAAAAATGTCATGTGTCAGAGACACTGCACGCATCTGAGATATACTTCATCAAATTATCTGGGATGTCTCGCTGTTTGGGAGGTTTTATCTCCTCCAGGTCGTCGCCAGAATATCCCAGAGCCTCTGGCTTGAACCGCAAGACTCGTACCTGCTTCCCATACATTTTAACAGATACCAACCGCTCGGCATAGTTGCCAGAACGCTTGACGATAAGGTATCCTAGCTCATCGAGTTGTCTATACAGTGTGCGCTTGCTCACGCTGGGCTCGAAGCCTGTGTAGCGCTTTACTTCTGAGAATGCAATATCCGGATAGATATACACTGATTTCGGCTCTATTATCGGATCTTCTGGCGTCCTACGACCCGAGGTCATCCAGCCAACTACACGGAAATCCTCTTCGAATTCGCTATCATCATCGCTATGCGATCTACGAATTGTAATATCATTCTCGATTTTGACCCGGCCTGTCGCGATCAGCTCCCTCAGCGCATCGACAAATCGCTCAGCATCCGTGAACTCGGCTGTGAGTTGTGCGCTGTTTACGATCAGCCGCTGCAGCTCAGCCTCGAATCTGTCGTTGAACTCGCGCAGGACCTCCCCGAGGGGGCTCTGCAACGCGGTTTTCCATATAAACCAGAGAGTCGCAGCAGTGGTCCCGATCCTTCCTGGGTTGATCCCCCCGCTCTCCTTTGCAAGCTTGACCAGCTCCTGACGCTTTGTCCTCCACGTGCTCAAGTCGATCTCAGCGCTGGTCAGGTACTGGCACCAGAGCCGACCGACTGCGGGCAGGTGCTCCGCAATCGCTTGCAACTCGGTTACTTTGTCGAGGACAGGCTGATGCTCGACCGATACTGGCAAGACTCGCGCGAGTGTAGACGCCTCGGTGGGCAAATCTTCGCCGGTCATTAACAAGGTTGTCGAAAACTCGTTCGCCTCTCGGTGCTCTGCTTCCTTCGTCAGTCTGCGCTTCTCGCTCCCCTCGAGGACTGCATGAATGAGGGACACAAGCCGAGCTGGGTCGTCTTTTTTAATGGGCTTGTAGTTGTCCACGAAGAACGGCAGACAACCGCTATCCGCCGCCAGCTTCATGAGCGCATTTGCGGTTGCGCCCTCCCCGAATCTGACGATGTTCGATTCTTTGAGATACCCGTTCCCATAAATCGCCATACAGTGACGCATCATCTCGGTTTTCATCATCCCCGTCATGCCGGTCAGTAGTATTCCGAACCTATCGTCCGGCATGTATTTAGCGACAAGCGGGGATCCGATAACAGCAGTGAGCGGCAGTATGACTTCGTGCCAGGCCTCGAGCATCAGCCGGAGAGCTCTCAGCCCTGTCTCCACATCGCCTCCAGAGACATCTGCTGGTATCGCGTTTGATATCCGGAGTTTCAGGTCGTCGTACGCCTCCAGGCCAGGGACAACGAGCCTGTTGCCG